>JBARCL010000175.1:0-1530 GCA_049794055.1 Sulfitobacter sp. | reverse complement strand
CAGATCCATAAATCCGATCCAGCGACGCCAGGGACTGCGCGATCATCGCCACCCTGCCACCGTAGCTCGCCAACGAATGGATCGCGCGCTCCAGATATGGCATCGCGCCCATCTGCTGGAATTCATCAATCATCATCATAACGGGCCATGGCTCGTCTGGTCCCGGCTCTTTCAACCGGATTGACGCGATCAAGTCCGCGAACATTAGCCGCAACAGTGGTGCCAGCGTCGCGATATGATCCTCAGACACCGCAATATAGAGCGACTGCGGCGTCTTGCGGAACGTCGCAAAGTCAAAATCGCTGTCCTGCGTGGCTGAGCGTACCGCCGGATTGTCCCATTGCTTTAGACCCGCAGTCATCAGCGCCTGAATATTCGACGTCAGCAATCGCGATGACGCACTCGCCGCGTTGGTCCAAAGCTCCCGTAGAATGGCTTCCTCGGCCTCATCGGCATAGGTTTTGTATTGCGCATTCTTGTACTCACCGCCCGCAACGATCTTGTTCACTTCGCCAAGGTTTGCCGTCCCCCGCTGGATCGCCAGCAGACAGGCGGCCACAAAGATCGACTTGCCCGCTTCAGAGAACGTATCCAGCGTCTTGTTATCCTTATCGAGGAACAGATCGGCCAAGATGCTGACTTCGGTGAACCGCTGCGCAAAGGTTGGTGCTTTGGCGATGCGCGACAGCGGATTGTAGCGATGCGTGGCATTGGACCAATCAAAGGGGCTGAACCGATAAACCTCGTCGCCATTGAGCGCACGCAGGCGGGAGGTTTTCTCAAAGTTCTCGCCTTTGACATCGAGCACCACAACCGAGCCTGCGAAGGCCATCAAGTTCGGTATCACGAAGCCAACACCCTTACCGGCCCGCGTTGGGGCCACCATCATCACATGCGGAATGGCCGCGGAGGAAATGAACCCGCCCTTTGACCTTGGCAGTCCGAGCTTGCCGCAGACAAACCCCTCCCCTGGTTCGTGGAGCATGTCGTTTTTCATAAGCTCGGCTTTGGTTTGCCAATGGGCTGAACCATAGTCATCGCGTTCTTTCTTCCAGGTCCATGCAAGCGCAAGACCACCGAGCCCGAGGGATCCAAAGCCAACGGCACCGTAAGCCACCTTGAACGCTTCGGGGTGTGCCGCGCGCAATCCCGTGCTGGCATTCCAAACCGCCAACATGTCGAAATTCCCAAACCCCGTGCGCAGCGCCAAGGTTAGATAGAAGCTGGCAACGATTGTCCCGAGGATCGCGCCGCAGATTGCGCCAAAGGGCAGGGCAGCCCAAAGAGGAAATGCTTTGTTCATCTGTTCATCCTCGCTCTAGAATTCCATATCGTCGTCGAGACCACGATCGCGCCCGAGATCTTTGCCCAAGGCCTGAGCCTCTTGCTGCCCTTTGAGCTGCGCCACTTCGGTTGCCTTGTCCTGCTGCAGACTGGATGCGCGATCGGTGAACACTTGGTCGCCGGTTTCTTCGAAGGTCATTTCCAAGAATTCTTGCGTGACGGTGATCTGATCGATCTTGCTGGGCA
>JBARCL010000174.1:0-2155 GCA_049794055.1 Sulfitobacter sp. | reverse complement strand
CCCTCTCTAGAATTCCATCTCGTCGTCGAGACCTCGATCACGCCCGAGATCCTTGCCCAAGGCCTTCGCCTCTTGCTGCCCTTTGAGCTGCGCCACCTCCGTGGCTTTGTCCTGCTGCAGACTGGATGCACGATCGGTGAACACTTGGTCGCCGGTTTCTTCAAAGGTCATTTCCAGGAACTCTTGCGTGACGGTGATCTGGTCGATCTTGCCCGGCAGCACGTCATTAAGGACTTCATAATTGCCGCGTCGCAGCTCGCCGAGGCCTTCTTCGCCCAGTTCCTTGAACAGCTCAGCCTGCAGTGTCCGCTCAACGGTTTCTTCTTGGGCTTCCGACAGCTGACCATCCCGCAGCATATCCGCCAAATCCTGCAAATAGGTATTTGGGCTGCGATCATCCTCATCGATCAACGGCAGGTCTGCCGCTTCCTCTTCCGCAAGGCTCAACCCAATTACGACGCCAAGTTCTTTGGCCCGCTCGGTCAGCGCCTCCATAACGCCGTCGACGCGCTCCAACGCCCCATCAAGCTGCTCATCGCTGGCACTCTCGACCGTCAGCCCGTCTTTGCTCAGGACAGCATTCATGTCCCGCTCAACCCAGTCTTGCGCCATGCCGTAGTTCTTGGTGCCTCCTGCGGTGATGCGCGCCACCAGCTCATTACTGTCCATGCCCGCTTCATCAGCCTGCGCGAGGACCTCTTTCAGTGCGTCGTCATTGCCCGATTGCAGCGCTGCGATCAGCACCTCGCTTCCGGCACCGGGCGGATAGGGTTCTTCAAGTTGCTTGCCAAACCGCGCCCGCAATTCTGGGTCTGGCACCATCTGCGACAGGTCGGCGATGACGGGAGCCGCCTTTGCTTCAAACGCGGCACGTTCGCGTACATCAAGCTCTTCGGCTTTCAACCGCAACGCCTCAATCGTGCGCTCGGAATAGTCGATGGCATCACCGACGGTTTTGATGTCTTTCATATCGATCTCTCCTTCGGTGAATTTCCACGGGGTGCCTGTGCCAAGGTTGGCAGCCATGCCGCGCACGGCGCGCGCCAGATGGCGCTGATCCATGCGGTCCAACAGGTCGGCGAACGCTGTGTAGTCTTTGGCAAAGCCCACGACCTGGGCTTGTGCAACGGCGGACTCCTCAGTCGTCATGATGATCTCTCTGGGCAGGCGCGCTTCTTCTTTGGCGCGGTAGATTTCAGCGAGGCCTGCGGGTTTCTCAAAAATGCCCCGTTCAAGCCGCGTAGTGGCATCCAGCATGACGCCGTAGCCTTCTGCGATCTCGGCCTGCTTTTCGCGCATCAGCTGCGGCGACATCACGCCTTCGGCCCAACAAGAAAACCATGTGCCCTGATCGAGGCCGCGATTGTTCAGAATGATGTGCGCATGTTTGTGCGCCCGGTCGTCGTGCACGGCGAGAACATAATCCCACTGATCGCCATATTCACCGCTCTCAAAAAAATGCTCGGTCCAGTCCATCGCGATGTCGCGCACCTGATCGACGGTGACGTCTGTCGGGAACGACAAGAGCATGTGCGAGGTGAACCCGAGCTTGGTCGAGCCGCGCCATGTCTCGGACCAGGCCCCGATGATATCTGACTTCTGATCTTCAGACAGCACCGCGTCATCGGTCAGCGCGTTGGTCATGGTCGAATAAGTGTAGACCGCCTTATCATTGATATAGGCAAGTTGATTGCCAAGAGAGGCCTGCGTCTTGCATCCCCCTGCCCTGATCCGCTTGAACACGGCCGCCCGGCTCTGACCACTGGCCGCCTTGGCCACGTTGCGCGCCGACATGGATCCCACGCGGGTAAAACTGCGCCCCTGCCGCCGGCCCGCGATGCGCGCATCAATCCGCGCCGCCGCTTTGCCCCGGATCCGCTCATCCTCCCAGAGCTTCCCCATGACAGAGCTGTAGAGGGCAAGCGGATCAGCCATTAGAGATGTTCCGATCGATCACAGCCGCGCCCGCTTCCGGCGCAACGTCTCCATTCGAAACCAAACCCACCGACGCCCGCACTCCTTCGCGGCCGCAATCCCCTGCCACCAAGCGCAGCCCCGATGCCGCGCGCGCAGGCTCATCTGGATGCGCCCGCAGGGCAGCATTCCCTTCTTCCTTTAACGGCCAATCCTGCTTGCGCCGGACCTGCGCTGCATC
>JBARCL010000173.1:0-1708 GCA_049794055.1 Sulfitobacter sp. | reverse complement strand
TTACTTTTTGCACGTGTAATTTTTAGATGGACAAATAGAGAGAGTCAAGCTAGTGCTTACGAATGGCATTTGAAGATCTGAAATACGCACAAAGAAAACGTCTTGAGTATCTGGACCGACTGTTCTTTTGGAATGGGGCAGCAACCCGTGCGTCGCTCATTCATCAGTTCGGAATTTCTAATGCGCAGGCCGCCTTGGATTTTCGCGCCTATCTAAAAGAACTCAGTGATGACGCTCTGATCTACGACGCAACCTCACGCCAATATCTTGCCCGGAAGGGCTTTCAGCGACTGACTGGACCTGCTGCAACGTCCGAACTCTTGGAGTTCTTTGAAAGCGAAACACCATCAATCTATGACGAGCTCCCTGACCTTCAGCGTTCCCAAAACGTACATGCGTTCTTGCCGCTTTATCGAGCCATTCGAGCAGGTCAATCGGTAGAGATAGTCTATCAATCTATGCGCGATCCTGAACCGGAAACCCGCATGATTGCACCCGTGCGCTTTGTCTCTGATGGTGTCCGATTGCACGTTCGCGCCTATTGCTTCACGCGCAAACAATTCCGCGACTTCATCCCCTCTCGCATTGATCTTGAATTGTCGTTCCTCAAAATTTCAGGTGCTGTAGCTGTACCCCGTGACGATGCATGGCACACATTCTCGACCATGAAACTTCGACCACATGATCGATTGACCAACTCCCAAAAGAAGGTTGTTCGAACCGAGTTTGGGTTCACTAAAGACATCTTGGAAATTCGCGTTCGTCAGGCATTGGAATTTTACACTACGCGACGCTGGGGGCTCGATCAGGAGTTTCCGCGACTTGAGTGTATTTCGATCGAACGAGTTCCCGTGACCGAGGAGAATATCGATGCAAATTGACATGAAGCGGGTTGATCCGGAGCTAAACATGGATCGGTTCTATTGCGTAGAGCTTGAAAAAGACCTGTTCGACGATCACCGCATTCATCGCCAATGGGGACGTAGAGGCTCTTGGGGTAGCCACCGCAGGGATTGGTATGAAACCAAATTGGAGGCTCAAAACGCAATGTCCAAACTAGTCAAACAGAAGCTAGCGCGTGGCTACACGCTCAATCGGCCTACAGACACCAATCAACTACTGACTTACAGCAACTCAATCAATCTAAAGGATCATGACAATGACTAGGAAACGTAACACAGAAACGACAGGAAAAAGGGCAGCGTCTGCGGCTTCCAAAACACTTCGCAGCCCTACTGCGAGCAAAGCGGCCAAAAGTGCCGCAGGTTCCGCCTTGACGCAGGTTGCGAGCAAGAGCGGTGCAAATGAAGTCACAAGCAAAAGAGCTGCAAGCGCTGCGTCAAAAACGCTACGGAGTTCAAATGCGCCCAAGGCTGCAAAGTCTGCTGCGGGATCAGCACTAACTCAACGTCCGGGCCGCAGGAAATAGAACGATGCTTACTGCCCAAATGCCATTGGATGGAACGTCGGCACGCCTAGCCCGCATATCCGTTGTAACGTGCTGGTAGATGATCTTGGACAAGAAGAGCATCTGTTCACAAAGCATTTAGCCAGAACTCATCAGCTTTGAATGGTGAGCCCCATCGCCTTGATAAATCTCGATGGAAGATGACGACGGGTCGATTTCCAGGGCATCATGCGGACCTTCGGATAGGTAATATACAGCCATCGACGTGCCCGCGTAATCGCCACGAAGGCTGCATTTCGT
>JBARCL010000172.1:0-45818 GCA_049794055.1 Sulfitobacter sp. | reverse complement strand
CTCCAATGAGGAGAGATGAGATGGTTAAAGAAGCATATGACGGGCCGATCCTTGAAATTGACAAGCTGTCGATTTCGTTTTTCACGCGGTTGCGGGAAATTCCGGCCGTGATGGATTTTTCGGCAAGCGTGATGCCGGGTGAGGCACTCGGGCTCGTCGGGGAATCCGGTTGTGGCAAATCAACAGTTGCGCTGGGCGTGATGCAGGATCTGGGCAAGAACGGGCGGATCGTCGGTGGCTCGATCAAGTTCAAGGGGCGCGACCTTGGCGAGATGTCGGATGACGAGTTGCGGGATATCCGCGGATCCGAGATTGCAATGATCTATCAAGAACCGATGGCATCGCTGAACCCCGCGATGAAAATCGGGCGCCAGTTGATGGAAGTGCCGATGATCCACGCCGGGATGAACGAAAAGGACGCCTATGACCGCGCGTTGATGGTGGTCACCGATGTGAAACTACCGGATCCGAAACGTATCCTCAATTCCTACCCGCACCAGCTTTCGGGGGGGCAGCAGCAACGTATCGTCATTGCGATGGCCTTGATGTCGGAACCGTCTTTGCTCATTCTGGATGAACCGACAACCGCGCTGGATGTGACTGTGGAAGCGGCGGTGGTGGAACTGGTAAAAGACCTTGGCAAGAAATACGGCACCTCGATGCTGTTCATCAGTCACAACCTTGGTCTTGTTCTTGAGACCTGCGACCGGATCTGCGTGATGTATTCCGGCGAGGCTGTGGAACGCGGTTCTATCGAAGATGTGTTCGACGAGATGCAGCATCCCTATACGCAGGCGCTGTTCCGTTCGATCCCCTTGCCCGGTGCGGATAAAAACGCCCGCCCGCTGGTCGCCATACCCGGCAACTTTCCCCTGCCCCACGAGCGTCCCAGCGGATGCAACTTTGGCCCGCGCTGCGATTACTTTGAGGCAGGGCGTTGTGATCAGGCAGCGATCTCGATGTCCCCCATCAAGGGCAACGATCGCCACCACACCCGCTGCTTAAAGTTTGAGGAAATCGACTGGAACGCACCGCTTGAACTGGCAGATGTTAAGACCAAAGGTGCGATCGGCAAGGTTGTCCTCAAGATCGACAAATTGAAGAAATATTACGAGGTCGCCGCCAATGCGATGTTTGGCGGGGGCAGCACCAAAGTGGTCAAGGCCAATGAAGAGTTGAGCTTTGAAGCACGCGAAAGCGAGACATTGGCGATTGTTGGAGAATCCGGTTGTGGGAAATCCACTTTTGCTAAGGTCTTGATGGGGTTGGAGACCGCAACCGACGGTCAAATCCTGCTGGATGGTCAAAACATCGGGAATGTCCCAATAGAAGAGCGCAGCACGCAGAATGTTGCGGATGTACAGATGGTTTTCCAGAATCCGTTTGATACATTGAACCCCTCTATGACCGTGGGCCGCCAGATCGTTCGGGCGCTTGAGATTTTCAAGATTGGCAAGAATGAAAAGGAACGTTGGCAACGGATGCTGGAACTGCTGGATCTGGTGAAACTGCCGCGTGAATTTGCAACCCGCATGCCGCGGCAACTGTCTGGCGGTCAGAAGCAGCGTGTGGGCATCGCCCGTGCCTTCGCCGGTGACGCGCGGATTGTTGTGGCGGATGAACCTGTGTCCGCCCTGGACGTGTCGGTTCAGGCGGCGGTGACCGATCTGTTGATGGAGATTCAGCGCGAGCAGAAAACCACCTTGCTGTTCATCAGCCACGATTTGTCCATCGTGCGCTATCTCAGCGATCGGGTTATGGTGATGTATCTGGGCCATGTGGTCGAGCTGGGCAGTACCGATCAGGTGTTCTCGCCGCCCTATCACCCCTATACAGAGGCCTTGCTGTCGGCGGTGCCGATTGCCGATACCAGCGTGAAGAAAAAACACATTGTATTGGAAGGTGATATTCCTTCGGCCATGAACCCGCCGCCGGGCTGCCCGTTCCAGACACGCTGCCGGTGGAAAACCGAAGTGTCCGGTGGTTTATGCGAAAAAGAGGTGCCGCCAATCCGTATGATTGCAGAGGGCCATCAATTGAAATGCCATCTGTCCGAGGAAAAACTGGCCGAGATGGAGCCGGTGATCGAAATCGGTGTCGCCACAGAATGAAAAGACGCGGCCCCCGTACGTAAGGGGCCGCGTCAGATGCTCGCGTCATATGCGATCTATTTCAGGGCTAGTTAGAGATTTTCGCCCCTGCCGCATTCACCGTGCCGTACTGTTCGGCGACATTCAGCGCGAAGCCGTCCACCATGGCCTTGTAAAAGTCATCTGGTGAGGGCGCAATGCCGACAAAACCTTCGGGTACGGCAGTCATATCTGTCACGGCGACGATATTGACCTTAAAGCTCTGGCCGCCTTCACCTGTATTTGTGTCGATTGCCACAACCCCCTCGAGCTGGTTGAATTCAGCAGAATCTGGCAGAATGGTATCGCCATCCAATGCGACCTTGCGCAGATCTACGCGGATAATCGGATCTGCTGCGTTGTCGCTGCTTGGGATCAGCTTGGCGATCGCCACCTGCACGTCCGTTGCAATCTCGGGGAAGTATTCAGCGGCATTTGAATCCTGCGCGGCGTCATATGATGTCGTGACTCGGATCTCTGATACGCCGTCCACTTCACCTGCCATTAGCGGCACCGGTCAGGGCCATTACGCTTACTGTGGTCGCCAGTGTCAGTTTTTTCATCATAACAAACATTTCAATCATCCTTGCTCATTTTTTCGCGCCGGCGGATGTTCCGCTCGGCGGTCTGACAGGCTAACGGATTGGAGGGCCAAAGGTTCCAGAAAACTGGACCCCGATTGAAGTGCGACAAAGATGTTTAGAAGGGGGGCGTCAATTTCCGCCGATGATCCGCACGTAATTCCGCGTTTCTTTATAAGGGGGAACGCCGCCATATTTCTTGACCGCGCCTGGGCCTGCATTATAGGCGGCCAACGCCAACCGCCAAGTACCGAATGTCTTGTACTGCTGTTTCAGATAGCGCGCGCCGCCCTCAAGATTCTGCTTGGGATCCGTCGGGTCAACTCGCAACCGCCGTGCGGTAGCCGGCATTAGCTGAGCCAGTCCGATGGCTCCTGCGTGGCTTACAGCAGAGGCGTTCCAGTTGCTTTCCTGTTGTACCAGCCGCAAGAACAGATCCACCGGCACGCCATGACGTGACGCGGCGGCTTTGGCCATGCTCAGGAACTGGCCCTTGTACCGGCCCCGGTACTTTGGCAGTGTTGCAACGTCCCATTTGGTTGGTGTCGTTACTGTGGGCGGCTTCAGCCGGACCGACGCTGAATATTGTTTGGACGCACGATTGTCGAGCAGTTTGGACTGCGACTTGAATATCGATGTCCGGTTTTTGGAGGACAAGACTTCGGCTTGAACGGGCCCGTTTGCCAGCACGATACCCAGCGACGCAACGATCACCAAAACATCCGAATTCCACATAGCAAAGATACCCGTGCCCGTTCCCTCGCGCCGCTTATACCAGATATGGGGTTTGCCGCCAGTGTAAGATTGCCCCATGAGAGGTTTCCAACCTGCCCTTATCTGCATAAACCCATGGTCCGGCGCCGGTTGGAAGGATATAACGACGCGAACCAAGCACCTTGGCGGATTCGCAGGGCGCTACTTAAAGACGGACGAGGGATAAAATGGCTGGCTCAGTAAACAAAGTGATCTTGATTGGAAATCTGGGCCGCGACCCCGAAGTCCGGTCATTCCAGAATGGCGGCAAGGTCTGCAACCTGCGGATTGCAACTTCCGAGACATGGAAAGACAAAAACACCGGAGAACGCCGCGAAAAGACCGAATGGCATTCAGTGGCGATTTTTCAGGAAGGGCTGATCCGTATTGCAGAGCAGTATCTGAAAAAGGGCTCAAAAGTATATATCGAAGGCCAGTTGCAGACCCGTAAATGGCAGGACCAGTCCGGTGCGGACAGATATTCTACCGAAGTTGTGCTTCAGGGTTTTGGCGGCACATTGACAATGCTGGACGGCCGCGATGGCGGCGGCGGCGGCGGTGGATATGGCGGCGGCCAGAGTGGCGGCGATTATGGCGGTGGCGGCGGTGATTACGGCGGTGGCTACGACAGCGGTCCCTCCCAGGGTGGTGGCGGCGGCGGCGGATCATCGCGCGATCTGGATGACGAAATCCCGTTCTGATGAATGAAGGGTCTGTCCGGCTGCTGACACCGTCAGATGCGGTTGAGGCCCTTATCCTTTACAATGAACTTACGGTTGGGCCGCCTGCGGATAACGCGGCGGCCTTTTCTATTGTGTTGGCCCATCCCGGAACCCAGGTGTTCGGGGTGTTTGACGGGCACACCTTGGCGGCCATGGTCACATTGCATCTGCTCCCCAATGTGGTCTGGAATGGACGGCCCTATGGGCTGATCGAAAACGTGGTAACGCGGCAGAGCCATCAAAGACGCGGATTTGGCAGGCAGGTGATGGAGGCTGCGCTCGATGCCGCGTGGGAAGCCAATGCCAACAAAGTCATGCTGATGACCGGTCAGGCCCGTCAAGCCGTTGGGTTTTACGAAGCCTTGGGATTTTCATCACAAGAAAAGACCGCGATGGTAATGAGACGGTACTGATTGCGTCGAACGGCCAAATTTTTGCCCCTGCTCAACGATCCCGCAAAGCATCCTGCAAAACGCCCAATACCACGTCACGCGGGACTTCCGACGTCACAAAGGCCTGCCCGATCCCGCGCGCCAGAATGAAACGCAACTGACCGTCCACGACCTTTTTGTCCTGCCCCATCAACGCCAGCAATGCCTCGCCGTCCGGTAAGTCGCCAGCAATGTCTGCGATGTCGGTCTTCATCCCCATGTTGCGCAGATGCGCGCGCACGCGGCTCGGTGTTTCCTGTGCACACAGCCCCAGCCGCGAGGACAGCTCAAATGCCAGGGCACAGCCAATTGCCACGCCTTCGCCGTGCAGCAACCGATCAGAGTATCCCGTCGCCGTCTCCAGCGCATGACAGAAGGTATGCCCAAGATTCAGCAACGCACGATCGCCCTGCTCTGTCTCGTCCCGCATCACGATCTCGGCTTTCATCTCTACCGACCGCCGTACTGCCTTGATCCGCGCATCCATGTCCCCAGCAGCCATGGCGGGGGCGTTTTCCTCGAGCCAGTCAAAGAATGCCGCATCGCCCAGCATCCCGTATTTCACCACCTCACCATAACCGGCCAGAAAGTCCCGCGCTGTGAGCGTGCCCAGCACCGCGGTATCGGCCAGTACAAGGCTGGGTTGGTGGAAGGCTCCGATCAGGTTCTTGCCCTGCGCTGCGTTGATCCCCGTCTTACCCCCGACCGAGCTGTCGACCTGCGCCAGCAACGAGGTCGGGATTTGTACAAACCGGACCCCGCGACGCAGGACTGCCGCGGCAAATCCCACCAGATCGCCAATCACCCCACCGCCAAAAGCGACCACCACATCGCTGCGTTCAACTTTTTGGGACAGCAGCCAATCAACACAATGTTCGAGCTGGGACCAGCTTTTGGTAGCTTCGCCGGGCGGAAGGCTGAGTGCTTGCAGGGAAATGCCCGATTTTGCCAGTCCCGCCTCCAATGCGGCAAGGTGCAGGTCACCAACAGTGTCATCAGTGATCACCGTCACCTTGGAACGGTGCAAGATCGGCGCCATATAGGCCCCCGCCTGTGACAGCAGATCAGGACCTATCACCACGTCATAGGCGCGGCCGGGCAAATCTACGTGAACAGTTTCAACCATCAATACGCTCCAGTACATCCGGCCGGTCGGCCAACGCTTCAATTACCCGAACGGCCATCGCGTCGATGGTCAGCGCAGGATCACAGGGCACGGTTATGTCAGCCTGGCTGTAAAACGGTACCCGCGCTTCATATAATGCGGTCAAAGTCGCCTTGGGATCACGGGTGCGCAGCAAGGGGCGTGTGTCCTTGTGACGGACGCGGTTCCACAAAAGATCCAGTTCAGCGTTCAACCAGACCGACACGCCGCGCTGTGAGATCACCTCGCGGTTGACCTGTGCCAGAAACGCACCGCCCCCTGTCGAAAGAATACATCGGGCGGTATCCAGCAACCGGGCGATGACCTCGGATTCCCGCTTGCGGAAAAATGCTTCGCCGTCGCGGGTAAATATCTCGGGCACGCTCAGATTGGCCGCCGCTTCGATCTCGGCATCGCTGTCAAGAAACGGCGCTGCCAGCTTGGCCGCCACGGCACGGCCCACAGCAGTCTTGCCGGCCCCCATCATCCCGACAAGGACAACCGTCTTTTTAAGGATGAAGCGGGCGGGTGCCCTGTCGTCATCGGCCATCGTTTGCTTAATTCCGCTCATTTTTATCTGAATGACGTGATCTTGCCGAAAAGGCCATATATAGATTGCATAATACAGGCGTAAAAAACAGGCATACCATATGGGCAAACTATTTAAGCTGCTGATTTTCCTATTCGTAATGGGGTTCGCGGCACTTGTCGGCTTTGCTTATCTGGGGCCGTTTTTCGGGGCCGAGTTTGCACCCGCTCAGGTGGAAATTCGTCAACCCGTGACTCTGGGGGCTGATTAGGTGAGGCAGACAGGCGCAATCCAGTGGCGCAACCGGATGTCGCTTGGCGCTTTTTTCATGTTGGCGGCAGCGCCGCTGATGGCCCAATCACAGGGGCCCCTGTCGGTGATTGACTGGCTCGATACGCAAAACGCCCCAGAAATCGCGCGCCCAACAGCCCAAAAACTAAAGGCGGGGCTTCCTTTAGGGAACCACCAAATCGACGAACCCGCAGTCGCGAAAACCGCGCTGGTCCCCCCCGTTGCCGTGCAACCGCTCAAGTTGGGGGGGGGGCGTGAAATCGGATTGGTCCCGACACGGATCACCGGTTTGCCATCAGATTTATGGAGTGGCAGCGACATCGCGAAACTCCAAACCAAGATCGCAAAACTGCCTGACCTGCATCTGCCGGCAGCACAGTCGCTGCTTTATACTGTACTGCTCAGCGAGGCCCAGGCGCCGGGCAACAGTCCGGCAGCCGGTGATGCGCTGGCTCTGGCGCGGACCGAAAAGCTGATCCAGCGGGGCGCGCTTGATCCAGCCTTAGCACTGATTGAACAAGCGGGGATCACCACCTCGCCCGGCCATTTCGACCTTTGGATGCAGATCAGCCTGCTGACCGGTACTGAAGACCGCGCCTGCGATCGACTGGACGCTGCCCCGCATCTGACCCAGAACTACAGCACGCGGATATTTTGCGCCGCGCGGGCCAGTAGATGGGAAGACGCCGCATTGACCCTCGGCACGGCCAAGGCCCTGAACCTGCTACCCGATGAACAGCTTGCCCTCTTCGACAGGTTTCTGAATCCCGAAGATTTTGAAGGCATGGCACCCCTGCCCGTTCCCCGGGTAATGGATCCGTTGAGCTTTCGCTTGTTTGAAACCATCGGGGAACCAGTGAATACCGCCAAGTTGCCACGGGCCTATGCAGTGGCCGACCTGCGCGATCTTGCTGGGTGGAAAGCACAGTTGGAGGCCGCTGAACGCCTTACCCGTGCCGGTGCTTTGCCCGACAACCGTTTGCTGGGGCTCTACTCTGAGCGCAAGGCGGCAGCCTCGGGTGGGGTCTGGGACCGTGTACTTGCCCTGCAACGGTTTGAAACCGCACTTGAGTCCGATAGCGTTGAAGCGGTCAGCAAAACCCTGCCAACCGTCTGGCGTGGTATGCGAGGTGCAGGGCTTGCCGTGGCGTTTTCGGAACTCTTTGCCGAACGGCTGTCGCAGGTTCCGCTCGAGGGCCGAGCGACGCAAACCGCGCATGAAGTCATGTTATTGTCCCCCGCCTACGAAACCGCCGCTGCAAGAGGGGACAGTTCTGATCTGACCACGCAGGTAGCCCTGGGCGACATTAAACCCGGACGCCCTGCAGACATTATCCAAGGCGCGATCCACGATGCTTTTGCCGGCGCCGCGCCGCGGGCCGATCTACTGGCCATGGTCAAGCAAGGGCGTTTGGGCGAAAGTATCCTGGAAGTGCTGAGCCTGCTGCACACAGGCGCGCGGGGCAATGACAGGGCGCTGCGGGATGCGCTTGCTACATTGCGTGCATTGGGACTGGAAGACACGGCGCGCCGCGCCGCCCTGCAGACCCTGCTGCTGGAGTATTAGGCAATGCAGAGCGATACGTTCCATTGGATTTCAAACTTTCTCGAAGCCCAATCCGCAGAACTGGGTGCCGCCACCAACACACAATTGGCCTATGGCCGCGACCTCAAGGATTTTGATGCGTTTCTGGCCCGCAAGTCACTGGATTTTGCCGGGGCCAGCCGCAATGATGTTGAAAGCTATCTGGTTTATTGTGACGCACAGGGTCTGGCTAGGTCCACCCGCGCACGACGTCTTTCCGCGATTAAACAGCTTTACCGTTTTGCCTTTGAAGAAGGGCTGCGCAGTGAAAACCCCGCGATCCAGATTTCCGGTCCTGGACAGGCCAAACGTCTGCCAAAAATCCTGTCGGAAGACGAAGTGGACCGGCTGCTTGACGCTGCACGCGCGTCAGGGCGCAGCCCGCGAGACCGGTTGCGCAACACCTGTCTGATGGAGCTGCTATATGCGACCGGTATGCGGGTGACCGAATTGGTCGGCCTGCCGATTTCGGCCACGCGCGGCGATCCGCGCCTGTTGCTAATTATGGGCAAAGGCGGCAAGGAACGCATGGTTCCCCTGTCGCCCCCTGCCCGCGTGGCCCTTACCGCATGGCTGCAGGACCGGGATGTGCAAGATGAAGAAGCCCGTTTGAAACGCAAACCCGTTTCGCGGTTCCTGTTCCCCTCACGTGGCAAATCCGGCTACCTGACGCGGCACCGTTTCTATTTGTTGATCAAGGAATTTGCCGTCGCCGCCGGCGTCGATCCGGACAAGGTCACCCCGCATACGTTACGTCACGCTTTTGCGACCCACCTGCTGGCCAATGGTGCCGATTTGCGCGCGATCCAGACGATGCTGGGCCACGCCGATATTGCCACCACCGAGATTTATACCCATGTGCTGGAAGAGCGGCTGTCAGAACTGGTGCTGGAACATCATCCGCTGGCCAAGGAAGGCACACGCAAACCCGCAGGCAGCACGTCTTCGGATGGCCAATAGCCGCTGATCAATCCGTCGCGATAGCCCTGTGGCAACCCGGCTTGCGCCATATCGTCTACGGCGCCCTGCACATCATAGCACAGCACCTCAATCCGCACCTCGCCTTGGTCCAGAACGGCAAACCGAGTGTCTTGTTGCCCGTCATGGGGCGGCATGCCAATCACGCCGGCATTGATCCAGCGACCTTGCGGCGTTGATTTCACAAAGGGCACGCCGGCATGACCCGCAATAATGTGATCGACTGGCCCGACCACCTGTTCTACCGCCGCCCATTCCTGCGCAAACACGCTTAGGTCACTGCTGTGCCAGATAAATCGCGCGACATCGGTCATCCCGCCATGGACCACTGCATATCGCGCCCCGTGATGCACAAAGCTCAAGACATCCGGCAACCCGGCCATCCACGCCTTTGCCACTTGTCCCAAAACACCCGAGGCAAACCCGTACCATCCGACGCTCAGCAAATCACAAGCGCTGCCATCTTCGAACCCGCACCCACAATCAGGCTTACCGCGGCCCAACTGGATCTCGCAATTGCCCGCGACCACAGCACATCCCAAAGCCCGCATCTGTGCCACGGTGCGTGCGGGTGCGCCGCAATATGCCACCACGTCACCGGTACAGATCATTCGCCCGGCAGCTATTCCACGTTCTTGCGCCGCCCTGATCAATGCCGCCAAGGCCTGTGCATTAGAATACGGCCCTCCGAAAGCCAGAATTGGGCCATCAAGCGCCCCCAAATCCCGATGCCTAATGTCCGCCATGTTGCCGTCCTTGCAAATGCCGCCCTTGAATGCAGGGCCCTGCGGCCCCATAACAACCTCAGACCTTATCACATGGACATCTTCACGAATGGAACCCTCTTCCGCGCTCATCGATGCTACGCTAATTGATGGGGCATTCTGGTTCAGCACCGGTATCATCTTTTTATTGCTCATCCTTTCCGGCTTTTTCTCAGGCTCTGAAACCGCGCTGACAGCTGCATCGCGGGGCAAGCTGCGCACACAGGCCGATAAAGGATCGAAAGGGGCCAGACGCGCCCTGAAGATCACCGAGGATAACGAACGGCTGATCGGTTCGGTGCTTTTGGGCAACAACCTTGTAAACATCCTCGCCACATCGCTGGCGACCACATTGTTCCTGCGGTTGTTTGGCGAAAGCGGCGTGGCCTATGCGACACTTGCAATGACCATTCTGGTTCTGGTCTTTGCAGAAGTTCTGCCCAAGACCTATGCCATTACCAATTCCGAACGCGCGGCCGCATTGGTCTCGGGGCCGATCACGATCATAGTTCGCCTGTTTTCACCTTTGGTCACCGCCGTGCGTCTGCTGGTGCGCGGTATCCTGCGTGTGATGGGCGTGACAGTCGACCCCGACAGCAACATTCTGGCAGTTCGCGAAGAAATTGTCGGCGCGTTACAGCTGGGCCATTCCGAAGGTGTTGTGGAAAAGGAAGACCGAGACCGGATTCTGGGCGCCCTTGATCTGGCCGAACGGGCGGTGGAAGAGATCATGCTGCACCGCTCGGGTATTGAAATGATTGATGCCGATGCCGACCCTTCCGATATTCTGGATCAATGCCTGCAATCCAACCACACCCGCCTGCCGGTCTTTCGCGATGATCCTGAAAACATTATCGGCGTCATCCATGCCAAAGACCTGTTGCGCGCCATGTATAAACTTATCGGTGGCCCCGAGGGCGATGCATCGGCGCTCAAGAAATTCGACGTATCTTCCGTGGCCATGAAACCCTATTTCGTGCCCGATACCTCAACTCTTGACGAGCAAATGCGGCAATTTCTGCGGCGCCGCACCCATTTCGCACTTGTGGTGGATGAATATGGCTCGCTTCAGGGGTTGATCACTCTCGAAGATATCCTTGAAGAAATTGTAGGCGAGATTACGGATGAATTTGATCCCGACGCCGACCAACAGCTGTCACCCGGCGAAGACGGGCATTACTATGTCGATGGCGCAATGACGATCCGCGATCTGAATCGCGCCACCGATTGGTCCCTGCCCGACGACGAGGCCAACACGCTGGCCGGTCTGGTCATTCACGAAGCCCAGATGATCCCGACAGCGGGTCAGGTTTTCAGTTTTCACGGGTTCCGCTTTGAAGTTACCGCGCGGGATGGGAACCGGATTACCCAGCTAAAGATCAGACCTCTTTAGGGGCAGAGTGCCGGGTCAATACCGGATCACCGTAACCCCACCTTAACACCGATCCGACATACCACCTTCAAGCAGGGTCAAAGACATGGCCTGCAAAAGGTGAATATGCGCTGTCTTCGATCCCTTGGAATGGTCTGTTTGATATGGCTTTGGTCATCTGTCGCTGTCCACGCAGATTGCGACCGGCTGATGTCCGTGATCGACCTTGCCCAAGATTCCTTTCGCAACGGGACGGCTCCCGACAAAAGCCGCCTGTTAAAGATCAACAAACTGATCCGCGACATCAACAATGATGCCATGCTATTGGTTCTGCGTCAGTCCGGACAAGCCCATTCCTTTGGTTCACTGCGCCATTTCCTGACTGTGTTGAAGTTTACCGCCGACCGCCCAACCGCTGAATTGACATGGCCCGCTTCGTTTAACGATGATCTGACACAAGCGAGCGAAACCATTCGCAATGCCTGCAACACGCTGACCACGCACAGCGCTGCCGCCCCGTCCGATGGTGATCTGGGAGGATCGGCAGGGCTGGGACAAACTGGACAGTGGAAGCAGCTGCATCGCTTGGTCGCTGACATCAGCGGCGAGATTGAAAAACACCGCCGTGAACTGCGGCGTCTTGGGGTTGTCATCCTTGGCCTCGTGCTTGCGGTGTTTCTTGCCATGGTCGTACATTTCGCCCTGATGATCCTGCAGATCATCTATCGCGGGCGTTCTATTTGCGATGTCCCGATGACGTTAGAGATTTTCGGTGAACATATCGAAGGGCGGATCACCATAATCGGAAAGCTGGGATGTTTTATTATCCCCATTGCCCCACCGGACAACAGCTTGCCCCCCATGATCAGCCGCGGCACGTATATCAACATCACAATAGAGGACCAAACCCTGAATGCAAAAACAGTGATCGAGTCGAAAGAGATGTATCGCGTGCTGTTTTCCACACCGCTAACCGGCAAGAACCTCCGGCGAATACTTGTGGCGTCCGAGGTTCCGGTTCGATATGACCTGAGCGCTTTGACCTGGCAAAAAATATTCCGTCGCTATTTCGGAATCGGGACCTTGCCAAAGATATGAGCCCGCTCAGCCGCGCAGCTTGGCACCGCCGGGGTCAAATGGCGGTTCAGCCAGGATCGTCGCGGCATGGGCGCGTCCCAGCACCATCACGTCAACCACGTCTCCTGCCACCGCGTTTTTGACAAACCCCAGAGCCAGCGATTGACCCACGGAATAGCCATAGGCCCCTGACGTCACACGGCCAATACCGACACCGTCTTTAAAGATGGGTTCACCCCCTGTCGCATCGGCATTCGAGGCCTGCGTCTGGGCACCGTCCAATGCCAGCATAACGAGGCGTTCGCGGGCTGGTTTTGCCAACGTGCCGGCCACCGCAGCCTTGTTCAGGAATTCCTTGTCCATTTTGCAAAGCCGGTCAAATCCGACCTCTTGCGGCCAATATTCCGGCGAATACTCACGACTCCATGAACCGTAACCCTTTTCGATCCTCAGCGACATCAGCGCCCGCGATCCCACAGGTCCTGCACCCATCTCTGTGCCGGCAGCAATTAATGCCGCAAAAAGCCGCGCCTGATCCTGTGCATCGCAGTGAAGCTCCCAGCCCAGATCACCCGTAAAGCTTACCCGCAGCGCCAGACAACGCACGCCCGCCAGCTCTATCCATGCGGACCTCATGAATGCAAAGTCGGCAGTCGCCAATGAGGTATTTGTCATCCGCTGCAACATCTCGCGTGATTTCGGCCCCGCGACGTTAAAACCACACATGGCTACGGTCCGGCTTTCAAAAGTTGTTCCTGTCGGCAGGGGCACTTCCTTAAAGAAGCGCTGATGATACCGCTCTGCCATTCCAGATCCGATGATCCAGAATTCGTCTTTCGCGGTGCGCGTCACGGTGAAGTCACCCGCGATTCCGCCTCGCACCCCAATCAAGGGGGTTAAGCAGGACCGCCCTACAGATTTCGGCATGATGTTGGCAAAGAGGGCGTTCAGCCAATCTTCGGCACCGGCCCCTGCGCAGCGGTATTTCGCAAAATTCGAAATGTCGATGATACCCGCATTCTCGCGCAGCATCCGGCATTCACGCCCCACCTGTTCCCACCAGCCCTGCCGCGTGAAGCCTTCGGTCACATCCTGTGACCCTACCAGTTGGCCATAGTAAAGCGGATGTTCCCAGCCATAGTTCAGCCCAAAGACCGCCCCCAGATCGCGCTGCGCCTCATAGGCCGCACGCTTGCGCATGGGCCGTCCGGCGCTGCGCTCCTCGTTCGGGAAATGTATTTTGAAACGGTTGGCGTATTGATCACCCACCTTGGCCTTGGTAAAGGCCGCATCCGCCCAATCGCCAAACCGCGCCACGTCCCATGCGAACATGTCATACCGGCTTTCGCCAGTCACAATCCAATCAGCCGCCAGCAGACCCATGCCGCCCGATTGTGAAAACCCCGGAATAATCCCGTTACAACAGAAATAGTTAGACAGTTCCGGCAAGGGCCCAAACAACACATTGCTGTCCGGTGACCAGATCATCGGCCCATTGATCACGCGTTTAATCCCTGCCGCCCCAACCGCCGGCACACGGTCGATCGCGCGCATCATATTTTCTTCGATCCGCTCAAGATCGTCGGCAAACAATTCGTGGCCAAACCCCTGCGGCGTGCCGTCCTCGGCCCAGAACCGCATGTCTTTTTCATAGGCCCCGACCAAGAGCCCCTTGCCCTCTTGACGCAGGTAATATTCGCCATCGCGATCAGCGACCGAAGGCAGGCGCCGGTCCAGCCCGTCAATCTCGGCTATGGTTTCTGTGACAAAATACTGGTGCTCTGTCGGTTGCAACGGCAGCTTGAACCCCGCCATCGCTGCCACCTCACGGCCCCAAAGACCCGCAGCATTCACAATCCACTGGGTCGCAATATCACCCTTTTCTGTACGCACAATCCACGTGCCATCCGCCTGCTGCTCCGTCCCTGTGACGGGACAAAACCGGATGATTTCGGCGCCGTTCTGGCGCGCACCGGCAGCATAGGCATTGGTCACGCCTGACGGATCTACGTTGCCGCCGTTTTCTTCAAACATGATGCAACGGATGCCGTCATAGTTGACCAGAGGATGCAGCGCCTCAGCCTCTTCCCGCGAAACCTCGCGGAACGGCATGTTGTAATACTTCGCCTTGGAAGCCTGCAGCCGCAGTTGATGTTCGCGTGCTTCCGTCTGCGCCAGATAGAGCGATCCGGGCTGAAACACGCCACAGGACTGACCGGTCTCGGCCTCCAGCGCGTTATACAGATCCATCGTATAATTCTGGATACGGGTGATGTTGTTGTTATCGTGCAGCCCGTGGATGTTTGCCGCCGCATGCCACGTCGACCCGCTGGTCAGTTCGTCGCGTTCCAACAAGACCACATCGGTCCACCCCAGTTTGGTAAGGTGATACAGGATCGAGCAGCCAATCACGCCACCTCCGATCACAACAGCTTGGGCATGGGTGCGCATGGGTATTGGTCCTGACATTGCATTATAGCTACAAGACCATTTGACCCCGCCGAATTTCTACCGATTGCCGGTTCACGACATCTTCTGTCGGAAAATTACATGCGGCTGAAATCAGCAGCTTTCAGGTTCAGATCAAGCAAAACTGGAGGCCCCCATGCAAACATCTACCCGTGTTCTGGTCATCGGCGGCGGCGTCGTCGGCGCTTCGGTTCTATATCACCTTACCAAACTGGGTTGGTCCGACGTGATGCTGGTCGAACGTTCCGAACTTACCTCTGGGTCCACCTGGCATGCAGCGGGTGGTTTTCACACGTTGAACGGCGATACCAATATGGCAGCCCTTCAGGGCTATACCATTCGTTTGTATAAGGAACTGGAAGAGATCACCGGCATGTCCTGCGGGTTGCACCACGTTGGCGGCGTGACCCTGGCCGACAACCAAGACCGCTTTGATATGTTATTGGCCGAACGGGCCAAGCACCGTTTTATGGGGCTGGATACTGAAATCGTCAGCCCTGAAGAGATCAAGAAAATTGCGCCTGTAACCAATATCGACGGTATCATTGGCGGGCTTTACGATCCACTTGACGGGCACCTTGACCCTTCCGGTACAACCCACGCCTATGCCCGCGCGGCCAAAATGGGCGGTGCGACCATCGAAACCCATTGCATGGTAAACGAGACCAACCAGCGCCCTGACGGCTCTTGGGATGTTGTCACTGACAAGGGCACGATCCACGCCGAACATGTTGTGAATGCAGGCGGATTGTGGGCGCGTGAAGTAGGTGCGATGGCGGGAGTCTATTTCCCGCTGCATCCGATGGAACATCAATATCTTGTCACCGAAGATGTGCCGATGATTGTCGACATGATGAAAGACGGGATTGAACATCCGCACGTCATGGACCCTGCGGGCGAAAGCTATCTGCGCCAAGAAGGTAAAGGGTTATGTATCGGATTTTACGAGCAAACCTGCCGCCCTTGGGCCGTCAATGGAACACCTTGGTCCTTTGGTCAGGACCTGTTGCAAGACGATTTTGACAAGATCGAAGACAGCATCGACTTTGCCTACAAACGCTTTCCCGATCTGGAACGGGCCGGCGTGAAAAACGTCATCCACGGCCCGTTTACCTTTGCACCGGATGGCAATCCTCTGGTCGGTCCGGTGCCGGGCATGCGCAACTATTGGTCGGCTTGCGGCGTCATGGCTGGGTTTTCCCAAGGCGGCGGCGTTGGTTTGACGCTGGCACAATGGATGATCGAAGGCGAACCGGAACGCGATGTGATGGCAATGGATGTGGCACGGTTTGGTGACTGGATCACGCCCGGTTACACCCTCCCCAAAGTGATCGAAAACTACCAAAAACGGTTTTCCGTCTCTTATCCTAACGAGGAACTGCCCGCAGCACGCCCACATCGCACGACACCGATGTACGAAATTTTCTCGGGCCTTGGTGCGGTCTGGGGTCAGCAATTCGGGCTGGAAGTGCCGAATTACTTTGCCGTTGGTGATGAACCTGGTTTCGAAACCCCTTCTTTCCGCCGCTCGGATGCCTTTGCCGCAACCGCCCGCGAAGTCACAGCGGTGCGCAGCGGCGTCGGCATCAACGAAGTACAGAATTTTGGCAAGTTTCTGGTCAAAGGCCCGAATGCGCGGGCGTGGCTTGATCGCATCATGGCAGGACGTGTACCGGCAAAGGGGCGGCTTTCACTAACGCCTACGTTGTCGGAAAAGGGTAAACTAATCGGTGATTTCACCATGTCTTGCCTCGCAGATGACCTGTTTCAACTGACCGCATCCTACGGCTCTCAGTCCTATCATTTGCGCTGGTTCCTCACCCATCTGGAAGACGGCGTCGAAGTCGAGAATATTTCCGACCGACGCACCGGCTTTCAAATCGCAGGCCCGCGTGCCCGCGACGTGCTGCAGGCCTGCACCCTTACGAACATCACTGAAATGAAGTTCCTTGATGTCTGGAAAATGACCGTTGGACAGAGCAGCTGCATCGTACAGCGCGTCAGTTACACCGGTGATCTGGGTTTCGAGGTTTACTGCGATCCAATGGACCAGCGCAGCCTGTGGCAGTATCTTTGGACGGCTGGCCAACCACACGGGATCACGCCTTTTGGCATGCGCGCGATGATGTCGCTGCGGCTTGATAAATTCTTCGGCTCGTGGATGGCCGAGTTTTCACCGGATTATACAGCGGCGGAAACTGGTCTGGACCGATTTATCAGCTTCAAGAAAAACACCGCCTTCATCGGTCGTACCGCAGCAGAGGCAGAACGTGAAACACCCCCGGCCCGCCAGCTGGTCGCTTTCAAGGTCGACGCTGCGGACGCGGATGCTCAAGGATACGAGCCGATCTGGCTGGACGGAGCGGTGGTGGGCTTTTGCACCTCGGGCGGATATTCGCATTTCTCCGGCACCTCGGTGGCGCTGGGATTTGTGCCGCGCGCGCGCGCGGTTGACGGTTTGGCTGTCGAGATCGAGATACTTGGCCAGATGCGCCCTGCAACTTTGATGACCACGCCGCTGTTTGACCCTGACGGAACCGCAATGCGCGGCTGAGGGGATGCAAAGGCAACATCTTACGTTTGCCCGCCTCTGCCCGTAAGATAAAGCATATGGCCCAGCATGGTTTTCCAATCATCATTCTTGCTGCCGGTGCATCCAGCCGGATGCGCGGGCGTGACAAGTTGATGGAGGACGTGGACGGTGAGCCTCTGCTGCGCCAGCAAGCATTGAAGGCCTGCGCTGTCACGACAGGCCCCGTCCTGATCGCGTTACCCTCCCCCCCCCATCCCCGCTATAGCGCCCTTGATGGATTGGAAGTGCTGCCTTTTGCGGTGCCCGATGCGGATGAGGGTATGAATGCCAGCCTGCGCCGTGCCTTTGCGGCCCTGCCGCCCGATGCAGCTTGTGCCATGGTGTTGCTTGGCGATTTGCCCGATGTAACGGCAAATGATCTGGCAAGGGTGGCAGACGCGGTCGATCTGAACAGCGACCAGTTGATCTGGCGCGGTGCCACGCAAGACGGTGCCGCGGGCCATCCGATCGTGTTTCACCGCAGGTTGTTTGCCACATTTTCACAGCTAACGGGCGATAGTGGCGGACGCGAAGTAGTGGCGCAGGCAAAGGGCCGCATCACACTGGTTAAACTGCAGGGAATGCGGGCCCGCCGTGACCTGGATACGCCGGAAGAATGGGAAAACTGGCGTGAGGAAAAAGGCGGGATTCCGGGTCATCCATCGGAATACCCGCGTCGGGGTGGCGATTAGAAAAATGAAGCGGGCCGGTTTCCCGCCCCGCTCCGGTCATTTGTCAAAGGTGATACGTCCCTGACAAAACAGCTGCATATTTCTGACGCGCGGGTGCCCCGCGGGCCGTTGTTTGGTGCAGAGTGCCGCCACACTGCAAAGCCCGCCTAGTCAGTGATGAGAATGGCCTCGTGCTTTTTCAACGAGCGACGGGCGGATGCGTAGCCGTTAACGCCGGCCCTTGTTGCCAGTTCCGGAAAGAGTTCCAGAATTTCCTGACGCTGGGCATCTCCGACACCCGCAAGTGACATGTCGCCGGGTTGGAAACTTTCGGTCCAGGCGCCATCGGAAAGGATGACCTCGTGTTGATCGAACATGACGTGGATGTATGTGGTGTGGGACACATCCACGATGTCCACCCCTTCCAGACCGGTCAGGTGTTTGGCCGCAACAAGCACTTCCCGCTCTTCAAAATAGAGCGCGGTCTTGTCGTTGGCCACAAGAACGCGGTGGTTGGGTGACACCATCATATCACGCTCCGGCAGATCATTGCCAAGCGCGCCCTGACGGATCAGGACTGGCCTGAGGTGCGCCGCATTTTTCAAGTCGGCACCGGACATCTCGCGGGCACCCACCCAGCGAATAACCTGAATGCCGTTGTCGCGCGTGATAATCCGGTCGCCAACCTCCAGCTCTTGAACCAGACGTTCGCCTTTTGGGGTGGCGATCCTGGTGCCCGGCGTGAAACAGGGGATGACGTTTTCGATTTCCTCGAACACCAGCTGGCCTGCATCCGCACCGTCTGTGTCGAAATAGTTTACCACCCCGTCCTCAAGGTCTTCTGAAGTATAGACGACTTCAAGGCGTCCCCCCTCCGGGGCGGAACCGCGCAGGTCCAACGTATCGTTGTCCACGGGGCCGGAACCGCCATCAATGTCATCACCCGCGCCGACATCGGCAAAGACGTCCTGACCGGCACCGCCTGTCATGGTGTCATCGCCCGTGCCACCGCGCAGGGTATCATCCCCTTGACCGCCCTGCAGATTATCGTCGCCGTCTCCTCCAACCAGCAGGTCATCGTCACCGCCACCGTCCAGAACATCGTCGCCGCCGCCACCCATTAGGATGTCGTCATCGCGGTTGCCACGCAGGGTGTCGTCACCGGTGCCACCTTCAAGGGTGTCTTCGCCTGTGCCGCCGTCGATGGTGTCATCCCCCTGCCCGCCCAGCAAGGAGTCATCACCCGATCCACCACTGATGGTGTCATCGTCGATCTGGCCGTCGATGGTATCGGCACCGGCCCCGCCGACAAGGCTGTCATCGTCATCTGCACCAAATATCAGGTCATCGCCCGCGCCACCCAGAACGACGTCGCGGCCGTTGTCCGGGTTGCGATCCGGAGCAAACGGCGAACCCGGGGTCGGTTCGTCTGGTATATCCAGAAGATCACCAATGCCGTCAGGGTCGTTCCCGGCATAAATGGTGTCATCACCGTCACCGCCGAAAATTGTATCGCTGCCTTCACCGCCGACAATCCGATCGTCGCCTTCGTCACCGTCTACAATATCATCGTCGATCCCCGCGTTGATCACATCTGCGCCCGCACCGCCGGTGATCGTGTCACGATCGTCACCGGTTGCTATGGTGTCATTTCCAGTACCGCCATCCACAGAATCGCGGTCGTTTTCGGCATCGTCGTCCCCGTCGAAGCCCAGACTGTCGCTTGCCGCGTCAGGATAACCTTGATCAGGTGCCAGATCGGGACCAGAGGTGTCGATCACATCATCGCCAGCACCCCCGTCAACCGTGTCATTGCCATCTTCACCAAGGATGCTGTCATCGCCTTCTCCTCCGGTGAGGTTGTCATCGCCCAGACCGGCCACAACCGTGTCATTACCCGTGCCTGCGCGAATGATATCATCGTTTGCTTCCTGACCGGGGATGATCGCGTCTTCGCTGTCGACAAGGTCGCCGTCGGGATCGCCCAGGTATGCGGCGTCGATCAGATCGTCACCGATGGTCCCGTCGACGATACCGTCACGGTCCCCCGGTTTTGCGACATTTACGATCAATGATCCAACGTCGGTCAACGCTTCGGGGTCACCTTCGGGGCGGTCGGAAATCATATAACTGATTTCAGCGGGGCCCGTGAAACCGTCCGTTGGCGTGAAGGTCAAAGTACCGTCAGGGTTGATCAACACGGCGCCATCAAGGCTGGTCGCGGTGACAACACGCAGCAGGTCAGGATCAACGTCCATATCATTGGCGAGAACCGGAATATCCTCAATCGGGGTATTATAGGGGGTTCCCATGACATCATCAACGGCCAGTGGTGCGTCGTTCACCGGCGTCACGGTGACAACCGCCTGCGCATCGTCAAAGGCGCCAGCAGGGTCTGTCAACGTATAGGTAATCCTTGCATCGCCGTTAAAGTTGGCCGCTGGCGTGAAACGCACGGTGCCGTCGCCATTATCGGTGACAGTTCCTTCTTCGGGGTCTATTTGCAGGTCGCTGATGATCAGCTCGTCCAACGCATTATCCGCATCTGTGTCGTTGCCAAGCAGGTTAACGATAACAGATGTATCTTCGATCGTTGTCTCAACATCGTCATTCGCAACCGGCGGCGCCAGAATCACAGGTGTCAAGTCAATCACATGCGTGGCGCTGTCTGCCCCTCCATTGCCATCCGAAATGGCATAACTGATGGTCGCCGGACCGGTGAAGCCATCGGCGGGCGAAAAGGTTGCCGAACCATCGTCATTATTGACCAATGCTCCCTGTTCGGCGGGCACTGTGGCGGTACTCACCGTCAGCGTGTCGCCATCCACGTCACTGTCATTGCTCAGCAGATCAACCGTGATCGGGGTGCCTGCAGGTGTTGTATCTGTGTCATCTGCGGCGACAGGATCATCGTTCACAGGGGTCACTTCGACGGAAACACTGCCTTCGGCACTATTCCCGTCAGGGTCCTCGATGAAATAGGTGATTGTGCAGGGACCGTTAAAATCAGGCGCCGGTGTGAACAGAAGTTCATTCTCGACAATCCCGACAGTGCCTTGTTCTGCGGGCACTGTGGCTTCTGTGAGGGTCAGCGGGTCACCTTGCGGATCACTGTCATTGTCCAGAACGTCAATGGTGATCGCCGTATCTTCGGGCGTTTCAGCGGTGTCCGGGTTGGCAATGGGGTCAACATCTTTCGGGCTGACCGTGACGGTGTGCAGGGCGCTGGCCGTCAGGCCACCCGGATCAGCGATGGTATAGCTGATCGTCGCGTCGCCGATGAAACCGGCGGCCGGTATGAAGTCTACCGTCCCATCGCCATTATCGACAAGAGTTCCCTGTAAGGCAGGTACGGTTGCCGCGGTGACTGTCAGCTCGTCACCGTCCAGATCGCTGTCGTTGGCCAGAAGATCAACGGTCACCGCTGTATCCAGATCAGTTGTATCTGTATCATCAAGCGCCACTGGCGCGTCGTTGACCGGGCTCACCAGAACCGTCACCTCACCTGTGTCGAGGTTCCCGTCGGGGTCGGTCACGGTGTAGGTAAAACTCGTCTCGCCATTGAAATCGGGGTCTGGCAAAAATGACACCGTTCCGTCGCCCAGATCAGTCACGGTGCCATTGGCACTTACGAAACCGCCGATCACCAGATCGTCACGCAGATTGTCGGGATCTGTGTCATTGCCACGCAGGTCAATAATTACCGCGGTGTCTTCGTCGGTGACGCTGCTGTCGTCAACCGCAGTGGGCCCCTCATCGATTGGCAAATTGTCATCAAACACCAGATTATCAACCGCGCCGGACCCCTCGAAACGGACCTCCATTCGGGAAACCCCATCGACGGACAGGCCAACAGTACGCTCGCCGCCATCCTCAGTCGGTTGCACGAAATGCTTTTCGATGATGTCGCCGTTCGCATCATAAAAGATCATCAACGTGCCTTCGCCGCTGGTCTCTTCGATGTCTTTGAACGTCAGGGACTTCATCCGCGAAGGCCCGTCGAAGTCAAAGAAGATGCTGCCGCCGGCATCGTTGTCATCGGGATCACTGTTGTCGCCGTCTTCAGAAATGATCAGCACACCGTTCAGTGTATCAGAAGCCAGGTCGGTATCATCGCCTGTCGGATTGTTGGTATCGAACACCATCGCCTGGCCCGAACCGCCTACCGCAGAAACGGTCACGCCGTTCGTTTCCCTATACGCGTCATCAATGACCGTTCCGGCGGCAAATGCATTGAAATCAAGTCTACGTATCATCGGTTAGTCTCCTGGAGAGGGGTGCGCGTGCCGCGCAGCGCTGCCATTCTGGAAAGGGTGTGTACAGCGAGGGACAAAGCCGACTGGAGGGCCGTAACATCCTTTAAGCTGGGGCGTGGCGTAAAGATCATGTTTTCACTCCATTCAAGCTCTTGCCGCCTTGGCGACTGCAAGCAGGCAAGGACGACATACATAGACTTGCCAAACGAACGGAGAGACCTGCAGCGCACATCCGGACGCGGGATGTCCGGCCGAAACGTGTCGACGGTCGCAAAAGCGCAGCGTACACAGCGCATCCAAATTGTCATGGATGCGAGAATGCGCGGCCGCGACCGACCTACAGACCATGCCCCCCCAGTTGGGCAAAACGATAGTTACCCATGCGAAATGGCCCAACAAAGGGAAAAATGTCGGGAAATTGTCAGTAAAACAGGAACAAAGCCTCGCGGTGCGCCATGCTCAACCCATTGGTGTAGGCCTGAAAACAGGTTATTGTTTCCATTTTGAATGCGCCCGACATTACCAAATCTGCTAAAATCAGGGGTATTGTGCATTTTATAGCAAGTGCCAAAAGGTTAACAAATCGTTAATTGTTCGCTATTCAGAAACAATCAGAGCGGGTAATCTTGACCGAAAATTACGCCATATTCCCGCCATAATTGCAGATTAACTGTCGCCACATTGGAACCAATCAATCAAAAATGTTGGTATTGATGCATAGTTATTGACCAATCACGCTCTTCAACTCGAATCAATTTGCGCCCACGTCCATTCATCCGATGGCAGATGCATCCAATTGAATCAGTTGCCCTCGGCAGCTCGCGCCGCAGAGCGGCAGTCTTGTGCAGGGCTCTATACAAAGGGAAATTTCGCCCCCTAAACCCGGTTGGCACCATGGCACATTCTTCAGAACGTAAGTTCAATCTGGTGATTTTTCTGACCCATGAAACAGGACACAAGCGGACATTCCGCCCACAGAACCGGCTATTTGAAGATCAGTGGCTGGCGTTAAACCAGTTGGTACCCGTGGCCGGACTCGAACCGGCACGCATCGCTGCATCAGATTTTGAATCTGACGTGTCTACCATTCCACCACACGGGCACTCTTTGGACCTGCTACAAAGCGTTGCGCGATTCGACAAGGGCTATCGACGGGCGCAGGCTGTAATGCCTGTCGTTTCCATATTCGAGATGCACCGCCCTCAACATCCCTGCGCTGCCTGCCCGCGCGCGAGATCTTGCTTGTCGGCGTAGATGGCGCTGGGCACCCGCGGTTGATCGTGGCTCCGGATAATTGCAGACCGGTTCGCAAAACATCGGCAATTCTCCGCGTCCGGCTGTCTGCGGCAAAACGCCAGCTCCTGACTGACTGCCGCTTTGAACTGCGCCTCGTTCTGACCTGATGATCCGTTATTGCCGCCGGATGTCAGTGGTGGCACCTGAAACACCCCGAACACCACTGAGGCACCGCCGACAAGCATGAAAAACAGAATGCGGAAGTTGTATTGCATTTGTACGCTCCCCTGATGGGATCAACCCCTAGCACCCAAACCTTAAAGCGGGATTGCGCTCCGAAATGGGCGCCTTGGTTTGCCCCCCGTTGACGGGGATATTTTGTTTTATGGTGCGATCCAGCCGCACCCCAGATTGTCCAAAGCCCGGCCACCCTTGACCCCGGGCATGCGGTATGATGTTGCAAGGCAACCAAATTGAGCAGCACAGATGTTGAAACGCCTCTACGACTGGACCCTCGGCCTTGCACAGCATCCCCATGCCCTGTGGGCACTGGCTTTTGTTGCCTTTGTCGAAAGCTCGTTTTTCCCGATCCCGCCGGACATCATCATGATCCCGATGATTATTGCCCGACCCAACCGCGCATTCGTGATCGCCGCAGTGGCGCTGCTTGCCTCTGTCCTTGGCGGGATGCTGGGATATGCGATCGGGGCTTTTGCCTATGAAACCATCGGCCAGCCGATGCTCTCGTCCCTGGGCAAGGCGGACGCGATGGAGGCCTTTGCCGACCGATTTAACGGCGTCGGCTTTTGGGCCGTACTGGCGGCAGGTGTAACGCCCTTCCCGTATAAGGTTATCACCATCATGTCCGGCTGGACCGCTATGCCGCTGGGTACATTTATTGTTACGTCAATCATTGCACGTGGGCTGCGGTTCTTTGTTGTCGCCCTGTTGTTATGGAAATACGGCACACCTGTTCGCGATTTCATCGAAAAGCGTCTGGGGCTGATGTTCACCCTGTTTGTCCTCTTGCTGGTTGCGGGATTCTCTGTGGTAAGATTGCTATGAAACGTAAGACCTTGATTTTATTGGCCACCATTGGTTCTGCTGCGCTTTTGCTGGGGGCCTTCGGGTTTCAGCACATCGGCGGCTTACTGCCCTGCAAGATGTGCCTGTGGCAACGCTGGCCGCATGCGGCGGCGATCCTGATCGGTGCGGCTGCCTTGCTGGGCGGCCCGCGTCTGCTCCCCTATCTCGGGGCGTTGGCCACTGCAACGACAGGCGCAATCGGCGCTTATCATGCGGGTGTCGAATGGAGCTGGTGGCCCGGTCCGACCTCGTGCAGCGGTGGCGGCGCCGACCTTGGCGCGATGGACGGGGGGGCGCTTTTGTCGCTGGATACCCCGACGGGTGTTGTCATGTGTGACGAAATCGTATGGCAGCTGTTTGGCCTGTCCATGGCTGGATGGAACGCCATCATTGCCCTGGGTCTGACAGCACTCTGGCTTATGGCGGCGCGGCGCGGCTAAGAGGCACAGTTACCCTGCCTTGCGGGTTTTGAGCAGCAGATTTGTTTCGCTGGCCACGATCCCGTCCAGCCGCCTGATCCGTGTCAGCACCGTATCAAAGGCCTCAAGCGTCGTTGTACCGATTTCGATAATCACATCCCAGCGGCCGTTGGTCGAATGCACCGCCCGCACCTCGGCAAACCCGACAAGCTGGCGTATGATCCGCTCTGTGCCGCGCCCCTCGATCCCGATCATCATCAACCCGCGCACCGGATCACGCATCACATCCGCCCGGGTCAGCACTGTAAACCCCACGATCTCGCCACGCTCCTGAAGCCTTGCGATCCGCGCTCTTAAAGTCGTGCGCGACGTGTCAAGGCTATGCGCCAGATCTGACAGCGGCATGCGTGCATCGTGACGCAGCGCCGCAATGATCCGATTATCCAAATCGTCCATTTTTTATTCCATTTTGACCAACTTAAGATCAATACGGCCTAATATGCTGCTTGTCGATTGCCATTATCGCCGGATAGTTCATGGCAACACCATTCAAAGGAGCTTTCCCATGTCCCAGTCCACTTGCATTCTGATCGGTTGTCCCCTGGACAGCGGCAAACGCCGTCAGGGCTGCCTGATGGGTCCTGATGCTTATCGCACCGCAGGTCTGGCCCAAGCTCTGCGCGATCTTGGTCATCCGGTTGAAGACCGCGGCAACGTGACACCATCCCCCTTTACCCCCAAGGACCACCCCAAGATCGTTGCGCTGGAAGAGACCATTGCATGGACCACAGCCCTTGCCGAGGCTTCGGAAGCAGCAATGCCTGACGGGGTGCCGATTTTCATGGGCGGCGATCACGCCTTGTCGCTGGGCACCGTTTTGGGTGCAACGCGCCACGCTGAAACGGTGAAACGTCCACTGTTTGTGCTTTGGCTGGATGCCCATACAGATTTTCACACCCCGCAAACCACCGACAGCGGCAATCTGCATGGCACACCGCTGGGGTATGTTACAGGACGTGCGGGATTTGACGGCTTTCCGCAGGTCGACACACCCGTTGCGCAAGAAAATATCGCCATCATCGGGCTGCGCTCGGTCGATGCCGCGGAACGGGCTGCGCTGCAGGGTACGGATGTCACCTATGTTGACATGCGCGAGATCGACGAGACCGGCATCGCGAAACCACTTTCAGCCTTCCTGGCCAGAGTCGCAGCCGCCAATGGCCTGTTGCACGTCTCACTGGATGTAGATTTCCTTGACCCATCCGTCGCCCCTGCCGTCGGTACAACGGTGCCAGGCGGTGCCACCGTGCGCGAGGGCCATCTGGTTATGGAAATGCTGCATGATTCAGGCTTGATGACCTCTCTCGATCTGGTTGAGCTGAACCCGTTTCTGGATGAACGCGGACGCACCGCCACGTTGATGGTCGACCTGACGGCATCGGCCTTTGGCCGTCGTGTTTTCGATCGCCCGACCCGCGCGTATTAAAGGATATCCCGATGACAAACCTGAAACCTTCATCCAAGGCACTGGTGCCTTTTGTCTCTGTCGATCACATGATGAAACTGGTGCATCACGTTGGTATTGAACAGATGTTGCGCGGTATTGCCGATTATATCGAGACCGACTTCAAACGCTGGCCGCTGTTTGACAAAACCCCGCGCGTGGCCAGCCATTCCGAAAGCGGCGTGATCGAATTGATGCCGACCTCTGACGGGGACGTTTATGGGTTCAAATATGTAAACGGGCATCCGTCCAACACCGCAGACGGACTGCAAACCGTCACCGCCTTTGGCCTATTGGCCGACGTGGCGTCGGGATATCCTGTCTTGCTTAGCGAGATGACATTGCTGACGGCCTTACGAACGGCGGCGACTTCGGCGCTGGTGGCGCGGGTACTCGCCCCCAAAAACGCCAAGGTGATGGCAATGATCGGCAACGGTACGCAATCGGAATTCCAGACACTTGCGATGAAAACCATCGTCGGGATCGAGGAGGTACGGCTTTATGATATTGACCCGGCTGCCACAGCAAAATGCGCCAAGAACCTTTCCGGGTTAGGTTTGCGCGTGACCTCTTGCAAGACAGCAGAAGAGGCGATGGAAGGTGCGCAGATCATCACGACCTGCACCGCCGACAAACAATATGCCACGATCCTGACCGACAACATGGTCGGCGCCGGTGTCCACATCAACGCCATCGGTGGCGACTGCCCCGGCAAAACAGAACTGGCCCCTGCCATCCTGCACCGCGCTGAAATCTTTGTGGAATATCCCGAGCAGACACGGATCGAAGGTGAGATTCAGCAGCTTGACGCAGATCACCCCGTTACCGAATTCTGGGAAGTTCTTACAGGGGCAGCCACGGGCCGAACCGACGACAAACAGATCACTCTTTTCGATAGCGTCGGCTTTGCGATCGAGGATTTTTCAGCCTTGCGTTATGTACGCGACCAGATTGCCGATACAGGGTTATTCCACCCGCTTGACCTGTTGGCCGATCCTGATGATCCACGCGATCTGTTCGGCATGTTGCAGCGGGCAAAACCCTAGGCCTTTTGGGGGCGCGTGACGTCATGGCCATATAGCCAGTTAAACGCCCCCAACATTTGTGACGGAGCAAGGCGGCTTCCAAGCCGCAGTCCAAGATGGGCCATACTGCGCATGGGACCGGGGCGCAGGTGATAACGTTGCGCATTTTTTTCCGCCGCGCCAATCACCCGCGTGACCCGCGCTTCGCGGCGTTGTTGATATCCGGCCAGCCAATCGCCTTGACCGTTTGTTGCCGCATCCGCGAGAACCCAGGCATCTTCCAACGCCATATTCGCGCCTTGCGCCAGGAACGGCAGGGTTGGATGAGCGGCGTCACCCAAGAGCGCCACACCTTCACGCTGCCACGTCGCAGCGACAGGATGCAAATGCAGCCCCCAGAGCGTGACATCGGTGACAGCTTGCATCATTTGTGCTGCTGTCCCGCCGAAACTGGCAAAAGCCGTCCGTAAGGCCGCTGGATCATCCGCGTGGTTCCAGCCTTCGGCAGCCCAGCTCTCGCGTTCCTCGATACCTACCAGATTGATCATCCGTCCGCCCCGCAAGGGATAGCTGACCAAATGTCGTCCGGGCCCCATATGGACATGAGCCTCGTCCGGATGGTTGACCGTGTTGGGGACCAAGGCGCGCCAGGCGACCTGACCGGAAAACACCGCTTTGTCGGGCCCATTCAGCACCGGTCGCGCAACTGAATGAATGCCGTCCGCTGCCACCACAAGTTCCGCGCGGCGCGTGCTGCCGTCACTCATTTGCACCTGCGGAGTTTTTCCCGGGCGGATGCTGGCAACCGGTGCACCCATTTCAAATGTCACATTGGCGCGTTTCGCAGCACCTGCCAAAAGGTCAACCAAATCAGCCCGATGGACAAAGAAATAACGTTGGGTTTTCGGCAGGCGGTCCAAAGGAAGGCGCGCCACCTGCGCGCCGATAGCATAATCACGCAGAACGACGGCTTTTCCCTGCACCGCTTCTTTGGTGCGCAACCCTGCCTCCAGTCCAAGGGCACGCAGAACCGCCAAGCCATTCGGGCTAACCTGCAAACCGGCGCCGACTTCGCGCAGGGCCTTGGCCTGTTCCAAAACCGTCACCGCGACTCCGCGCCGCGCCAAGGCAGCGGCAATCGCCAGCCCGCCAATTCCGCCGCCAACGACGATTGCATTGGAAATATTCATCGCTGCCCCGCACACAGAAACGCCGGAGACAATGCTCCGGCGCTTTCTTATTCAACAGAAACGGGAATCGATCAATCGTCGCGATGAACTTTTTCTCGCCGCTCGTGCTTTTCCTGTGCCTCAAGGCTCATAACCGCGATGGGACGTGCATCCAGCCGCTTGAGTGAGATCGGATCCCCCGTCACCGAACAATAGCCAAATTCACCTTCGTCGATCCGACGTAGTGCCGCGTCAATCTTCGAGACCAGCTTGCGGGCACGGTCGCGTGTACGCAACTCAAGCGCACGGTCGGTTTCTTCCGAAGACCGGTCAATCACATCGGGAATATTGCGGGTGCCGTCTTGCAACGCTTCGATGGTATCGCGGCTGCCTTCCATCAATTCGGTCTTCCAGTTCATCAGCTTGCGTCGGAAATACTCAAGCTGCCGGTCGTTCATGAAAGGTTCATCTTCGGCCGGTGAATAATTATCAGGCAGGAAAACTTCCTGTTTCATATCATATCCCTCAACTGTTTTCGCTTCTGGCATACGAGACCCCTCTCCCCGGGTTCGCCCCCAATGACGCTGCGTCTACCCTAGCCACTTTGAATTGTCACTACACAATCCCTTTGATTTTTGGTTAAAGGCTTTTGTCCACGTCCATAATCAGAAGGTTGAAAAGAAACATGAAATTCCAAGGCACTGCTGATTATGTCGCCACCGATGACCTGACGATCGCCGTCAATGCCGCAGTAACACTGGAACGGCCGTTGTTGGTGAAGGGTGAGCCGGGCACAGGTAAAACCGAACTGGCCAAGCAGGTTTCAGCGGCGCTGGGTTTGCGGATGATCGAGTGGAACATCAAATCCACCACACGCGCGCAACAGGGCCTTTATGAATATGACGCCGTCAGCCGGTTGCGCGACAGCCAGCTTGGCGAAGAGCGCGTGCACGACGTGTCCAACTACATCCGCAAAGGCAAACTCTGGGAGGCCTTCGAGGCTGATGAAAAAGTTGTCCTTCTGATTGACGAAATCGACAAGGCAGACATCGAATTCCCCAACGATCTGCTCCAAGAGCTTGATAAAATGGAGTTTTTCGTCTACGAAACAGGCGAAATGATCAGGGCGACGAACCGGCCCATCGTGATCATCACATCAAACAACGAAAAGGAATTGCCCGACGCATTTCTGCGCCGCTGTTTTTTCCACTACATCCAGTTTCCCGAAATGGAGACGCTGAAGAAAATTGTGGAAGTGCATCACCCGAAGATCAAAGAAAGCCTGTTGACCACGGCACTTACCCAATTCTACGAAATCCGAGACCAACAAGGGCTGAAGAAGAAACCTTCGACCTCGGAAGTTCTGGACTGGCTCAAGCTGTTGCTTGCTGAAGACATGGATGCGGCCGATTTGAAAAAAGACGGGGCATCTGCCCTTCCCAAGCTGCATGGCGCGCTGCTGAAGAACGAACAGGACGTTCATTTGTTTGAACGGCTGGCCTTTATGGCGCGCGGCAGGCGCTGAAGGCCCAAGATCAACATAAAACTGCTGAACGACGTCAAAGCGCGCCGAGCTGTGGGCGCTTTGCAACGTTTATACAGGTGCACTGTCTTGGATTCGCAGATAGAGACGCCTTAAGGCCTTCAAACTAAGGCATTTGTTGGACCCATGCGCCATTCCCCCTTTTAACAGAAAACCGGCTGCCCCATTTCGCCCTATTTGCCCCAAATTTGCCTTAATTGCTCCCTACTAAGGTCCGGATGGAAGGCGATAAGACCTGAAATCCAAACGTCCAAAAAGGACAGGCAGGCAGTTATGATGATCAGTTCAGCAGTTTGTGTGCGCTCCAGTGGTGCGCGCCCCGCACTTTTTTCGCTTTCTCAAACCCTTGTTCGCTGCGGGTACCCTCTGTGAGAGCGCGCACGGTAATGCCGCTGGTCATGCTGCTGAACGCCTGCGTACCCGGGTCACAACATGATGTGGCCACACGGGCAAATTTCGCCGAAAGCTCATTGCCGCCGATGAAGAGTTTTTCCGCCAGCGCCCCGCATGCGCCGGTGCGTTCCAACAATGATCTGGCGCTCGACTTTATCGAACTTTCTTTCCAGATGGAGAGTGGCCGCAAGTTGCCGGTGCTCACCCGTTTTGAAACACCGATCACAGTACGTGTGACGGGCGCACCTACCCCCACACTTGGCCCCGATCTGACGCGCCTTATCTCGCGCTTGCGCAACGAGGCGCAGATCGACATCACTCAGACCGGTTCTGTGGATGCAAACATTACCATCCAGGCCGTCAGCCGTGCCGAAATACGTTCCGTCCTGCCGCAGGCGGCCTGTTTTGTGGCCCCGAATGTGTCCTCGCTTTCGGAATACAGCAAAGCGCGCCGCAAACCCCAAACGAACTGGACCCTGCTGCAGAAACGTGAACGCCTGGCGATTTTTCTACCAAATGATTCCAGCCCTCAGGAAGTACGCGATTGCCTGCACGAAGAACTGGCGCAGGCACTTGGACCGCTGAACGATCTCTATCGGCTGCCAGACAGCGTTTTTAACGATGACAACGTGCATACAGTGCTGACCGGTTTCGATATGCTGATCCTGCGTACCTATTACGATCCCGCGCTGCGGTCCGGAATGACACGGGGGCAAGTCGCCGCCGCCCTGCCCGGTATTCTGGCCCGTACCAATCCACACGGTGTGAACAAATCGGCACGCTATGCCACGCGCACGCCGCGCGAATGGAGCAAGGCTGTACAAACTGCCCTTGGTCGTTCGATATCCTTTGAGGGGCGCACAGCCTCGGCCAAAGATGCCATTCGGATCGCCACCGCGATGGGATGGCAAGACCACCGTCGCGCCTTTGCCCATTACGCAATGGGCCGTGTGATGCAAACCACCGACCCCGAAATGGCGCATCGCCACTATACCGAAGCGGAACAGTATTACGCCAACACGCCTGGTACCAGGCTGCACCGCGCCTATGTTGCAACACAACTGTCTGCCTATGCCATCACACGCGGAGACGGAGCGGAAGCCCTGCGTATCATTGCGCCACATATAGCCACCGCAAAATCCAGCGAAAACGCTGCATTGCTTTCTACACTGCTGTTGCTGCGTTCCGAAGCGCTGGAGCTGGAAAACCGCCACGCAGAAGCGCGTAGCGTCAGACTGGACAGCATCGGCTGGGCGCGATACGGCTTTGGTCCAGATTGGGCAGTGCGGGCCAAGCTGCGCGAGATTGCATCGCTGAACCCGTTCAAAGGATAAGCTACCCGCAGGGTAGAGTGGGGTCACGGATGATCGTCATTGGTCTAGGCGTTATAGGAGCATTATTGGGCGGGTTTAATGCCCGCAAACGGGGCGGCAATCGCAAGGATATGGCACAATATGCTGCCGGTTTTGGGATGGCATTCATGATTGTCGGAATGGTGCTGACGGTTCTGTTGGACCGGTTGCTTCTGGCTTCCTGATGTTCTTGCCGTTCTTCGACCAGCTACGCGCCCATAAAGTTCCTGTATCTATGCGCGAATTTCTGGCCTTTCTGGATGGCATGGCCGCGGGAATTGCCACCTATGATGTAGAGGCGTTCTATTACCTTGCCCGCGTGTCGATGGTCAAAGACGAACGCAACATCGACAAGTTTGACCAAGCCTTCTCTGCCGCCTTTAAAGGGTTGGAAAACATTAGCTTGGACGACGTTCTTGAAGCGGTTGAGATCCCCAAGGACTGGCTGGAAAAGATGGCTGAAAAGCATCTGACAGCCGAGGAAAAAGCCGAGATCGAGGCCGCTGGTGGTTTCGACAAGCTGATGGAGACGTTGAAGAAACGTCTTGAGGAACAAAAGGGCCGTCATCAAGGTGGCAACAAATGGGTTGGAACGGCAGGCACCTCACCTTTTGGGGCCTATGGTTACAACCCCGAAGGCGTGCGGATCGGCCAGAATGAATCGCGTCATCAGCGGGCGGTAAAAGTCTGGGACAAGCGCGAATTCAAGAACTTGGACGACACTGTTGAACTGGGCACGCGAAACATCAAGGTTGCGTTAAAACGTCTGCGTCGCTGGGCTCGTGATGGGGCGCAAGAAGAGCTGGACCTTGGCGGCACCATCCGCGCCACCGCTGAACATGGCTATCTTGACGTGAAAACCCGCCCCGAGCGGCGCAATGCCGTTAAGGTGTTGTTGTTCCTTGACATTGGCGGTTCGATGGATCCGCATGTAAAGGTGGTGGAAGAGCTGTTTTCAGCAGCAAAATCCGAATTCAAACATATGGAACACTTTTATTTTCACAACTGCCTCTATGAAGGCGTGTGGAAAGACAACCGCCGCCGTTGGGACCAGCAATTGGAAACCCACGAAATTCTGCGGACCTATGGCCCTGATTACAAATGCATTTTTGTAGGTGATGCGTCAATGTCCCCTTACGAGGTCGCCTATCCGGGTGGCGCAAATGAACATTGGAACGCCGAAGCAGGGTCCACCTGGCTGGCGCGTGCCCGGGATCAGTGGACCAGCAATCTCTGGATCAATCCGGTGCCCGAGAAATACTGGCCCTACACCCAATCCATTGCAATGATCCAGGAAATTTTCGGCCCTAAAGCCATGGTGCCGATGACCCTTGAAGGTCTTTCGCGCGGGATTAAAGAATTGACGCGCTGAGCGAGGTGCATTTTTATCAAGCATCCCAAATGGCGCTATCGCTTGCTTGTCGCCATTTCCGCCCCATATTGCACATATGATCCGCATCCTCCCCATTCTGCTGGCAATCGCCTATGGCCTTGCCATGTATCGCTTTTCCGCCTGGCGCACGGCGCGTGAACTGGATGCGCGCTCAACCGTGCTGGCCGACCCTGCATTAAAAGACATGAGCGACAAGTTGGCCCGCGCGCTCGATCTTCCGAAGATCAAGGTCCATATCTATGAGATCGAACCGGTGAACGGGCTTGCCGCGCCGGACGGGCGAATCTTTATCACCCGTGGCTTCTACAACAAATTCCATAAAGGCGAGGTCACGGCCGAAGAGTTGGCGAGTGTGATTGCACATGAGCTGGGCCATGTTGCCTTGGGTCATTCGCGCCGCCGGATGATAGACTTCTCCGGTCAAAACGCCATTCGAACCGTTTTGGCGATGGTCTTGGGCCGCTTCATTCCCTTTGCCGGAGTGTGGATCGCGAATATGCTGACAACGCTGCTGGCCGCCCGACTGTCACGCAGTGATGAATACGAGGCTGATGCCTATGCCGCCGCCCTGTTGACCAAAGCGGGGATCGGCGTGGCCCCGCAGATTTCATTGTTCAAGAAACTGGAGGCGCTGACCCAATCCAATTCGGGAACTGCACCCGCTTGGTTGTTAAGCCATCCCAAGACGGATGAGCGGGTTAAAGCCCTGCAAATGCTCCAGAAACGTTGGAATACCTAACTTCAGGCCGATCCGCTTTGACGCGGCGGGGACAAGGCCTTGGCCAGGCGCGGTAGCCGTGCTTTTTTAAGCAGTGCCCGCATCTCCCACTCTTTGCCAGACAGTTTGCGCGCTGTTGCCAGCACATCATTCGCAGCTTGTGAAATCACGTGTGGATGGTCCACCCAAAGCTGGTGCAGATAGCTGTCGGGATCAACGCGGGCCAAATCCTCCTCTGCCAGAATACCGCGCGGAAAATCCTTGGCATTCAGGGTCATGATCATGTCGACACTGGCATCCACGGCAACTGCCAGCACATGGATGTCGCCTTCATCCGGCAACCACAACCGCTGTGCAACCTGCGGTGCAGCGGGACGCTCGGCAGCAGGCCAAGCGGCGCGCAGCATCGCGATTTCGCTGCGCGCCTGTATTTCACCTGTTGGCCCGAGCTTGATCGCGGCGCGGGCCCATTCCTCAAGTATCCGTTCCGACCAGACAGGCTGGAACAGACCGGCCTTGGCAGCCCCCATCACCACCTCGCGCATCACCGTCGGATAAAGCACGCAGGCGTCGATCAGGATGCGTGGTCCCATCAGAGGCGGAAGAACAGCGATTTAAGGTAGCCGCTTTCGGCAAGTTGGGGCAGTTGCGGATGATCCGCACCGGCAAAGCCCGTGTGCAGAAGGATGCCGCGCCGCCCTGCCCGTCCGATGCCACGCACCGATGCGCCGCGAAACGCTGTCAGGTCGGCAGCATGCGAACAGGAGCAAAGACCCAGAATGCCGTTTTCGGCAACCAGAGGGGCCGCGAGACGTGCAATGCGTTCATAGGCGCGCAGGCCCGCTTCGAGGGTTTTCTTGGACGGGGCAAAGGAAGGCGGATCACAGATCACTACGTCAAATTCCGCGCCCTCGCTGCGCAGGGCCGCAAGCGTGTCAAAGGCATCGCCTTGGCGCACGGCAAATCTGTCCTGCATGGACATGGCAGCTGCCCCCTGTGTGGCCAGTTCAAGCGCGGGTGCAGATCCGTCGACGGCCAAAGCACTTTCAGCACCCGCCGCCAATGCGGCAAGAGAGAAGCCGCCAACATGCGAAAATACATCCAGTACCCGCAGGCCCCGCGTCAGGTTTGCGGCAAAGGCATGGTTGGGGCGTTGATCATAGAACAACCCGGTTTTCTGACCGCCGGTCAGATCCGCCATATAGGTCGCACCATTCATCGGCACGGGCAGCGGGCCATCGGGCAATACCCCTGCCGTGACACCGGACACATCATCAAGCCCTTCAAGAGTGCGCGTGCGCCCGCCTGCGTTCTTGAGAACGTTGCTCACGCCGGTCACAGCAACAAGGGCCGCGCTCAGCATTTCCATCCGTGCATCGGCCCAAGCCGCGTTGGGCTGCACGACGCAGGTATCGCCAAAGCGGTCGATGATCACACCGGGCAGGCCGTCAGCCTCGGCATGGATCAAACGGTAATAAGGCGCATCATACAGCTGCGTACGCAAAGCAAGGGCGCGGGCGATTTTCCCCTCGAACCATGCCTGATCAATTACGGTCTCAGGATCCTCGTCCAGCATCCGGCCGATGATCTTGGAATTGGGATTCATTGCCACCAAACCCAGCACCTGCCGTTCGGCATCTTCCAGCCGGGCCAATGTCCCGGGGGCAAGGTTCTTGGTGCGCCGGTCCACGACCATCTCGTTGGCATAGACCCAAGGTGCGCCAAACCGGATTGCGCGGGCGTTGGCCTTGGGCATCATCCGAACGGTCGGCAGGGCGGAAGATGCCCGGGCGGTTGCGGAATCGTCGTTTGCGGGTGGGGTGTGAGGCGCTGTCATAGCGCCCCTTTAGTGGGAAAAACGCCTTTGGGAAAGCGTTGAATCAGGCGTAAGGCACTTAAGCAGAGACAAACCGCGCCAATTCCTGACGGATCGTTTGCGCCAGAAAATCACTCACGCGTACTTTTTGGGTCTGTCCGTTCCGGTCCGCTTCGATTGCTGCGCTGCCGCCAAGGGCTGGCAGGTCCGCTTTGATCAAACGTGTCTGGCCTAATGCTTCCCCTGTTGTCGCGCGGCGCACGGTAAGCTTGAACACAATGTTATGTACCCCACCGACTGAATAGCGGGCTTTTTCCGTGACAGAGTGAAACCGAACAACCTCGACGTCCAAGACGACACCGGTCGGGCCTGACATATCTGCTGTACCGGTGTGAAAGGCTGTGTCGATGATCTGCGCGATTTGCACATGGCGGTCGCCAATCGGGTCGCCCCGCCACACGATGTCGGCCTTGGGGTAATAGCGGTTCGCTTCCGATGCTGTAAGCGTCCGGGGGACATTGACGTTGATTGCGGTGATGCTGACGGGCAGTTGTTTCGTCGATGGCGGCATCTGTCGCGCCTGCGATACAGAGGCCGCCACAGGTGTCGCGGCACCTGAAACCGGCTCGAATGGCGCATTGCGGCTGGTGATATCCGGGATGTTGCTGCAAGCAGCCAGAGACGTGCCAAGCACCATCGCCACCGCTATCTTTCCGACGCGTTTTACATCCAATGTCAAAGTCTGCATGTCTACCTCACTTGGGGATGCTCTTACGATCCCGCATTGATTTGCCTTAAGGTGCAGGCAAAATGAGGCTGTTTTAGGGCTTATTCGATGAAATCTCCGGAAATCGGGTGTCGTAACCGCTCTATTCTATCCAGACGCGCGCACCCTCAGTTGCGTACCCGTTTGCGCCACCCCCCGCGCCGGCGCGGCGCAGCCATGGTATGTTGCCCTTCGTTCAGCACCTCGGTCATCGGGTGATGCGGATGATCCGGTTGATATTGCGCCAAGAGCTTGCCGATTGTCGTGGTGGTGTTTTGTTCCACTGGCAAGCTTAGCGCCCAATCGAGAAAAATCGTGCGACATTCTGGTTTGGTGATCCCCTCGATCCGATAGCTTTCGAAGATAAGTCCCTTGGGATCCTGTGCGTCGCCTTTTTTCATTCCGCCGTTCCTTGAGCGTCTGTCAATGCAGCGCCGATTACATCCGCGGCGGCCTGACATTTCTGTTCCATATGCGCCTCAGCTTCAGCCAAAGTGTCGCATCCAAGTGCACGGGCCAAAAACGCAGCACCCGCCTGCCCCAAAGCCTCCGTATCCAGCGCATCCGGTGACAGGAGTTTGCCTGCACATTGTAGCTGCCAACAGGCATCATAGGCTTCGCGCAATATCTTGGCCCCTTGTGCATCAATCAGCCCCATCGCCTTGGCCGCTGCGATACCTTCAGGGATTCGATGGGCCGCTCGTCCCGCAATCAGGGCACCGGATTGAGCAAAGAGTTCAATGTCTTGCAAGCGGCCAGGCCCGATCTTGGCGTCCCAAGGACCCGCCACGGTCTTGCTGGCTGCGATTCTGTCCCGCATCTGCGCAACCTCTGCCATTACCTGTTCGGGCGCTGTGGGCAGGGTCAGTATTTCGGCACACATCTCGTCCACATCAGTGCCCAAGGCCGCCGGTCCGGCAACCACGCTGGCACGGGTTAATGCCAGATGTTCCCATACCCAGGCTTGGGATTTCTGGTAGCTTTCAAAACTGGCGAGACTGGTCGCCACCGGTCCCTGGTTGCCCGAGGGACGCAGCCGCATGTCGATTTCGTAAAGCTTGCCCTGCGACATCGGCGCAGTCATCGCGGTAATCATCGCTTGGGTCAGCCGCGCGTAATAGGTGCGCGACGGCAACGATCGTTTGCCCTGCGATGCGTCCTGGTCCAAGGGATCGTAAATCACCAGAAGGTCCAGATCAGAAGTGGCGTTCAACCGCCCTGCCCCCAGTGACCCCATGCCCAATAGCACCGCACCGCGCCCCGGAGGGGGGCCGTAACGGGTCGCAAATTCATCCGTTACCACAGGCCAGAGCGCACCCAGCACCGCCCGCGCCAGATCGGCATATTGCAGCCCTGCCGTTTCAGCATCCGTCAACCCGCGCAACAGATGTACACCGATGCGAAAATGCCATTCACGCGCCCAGCGGCGTGTGCCATCCAACTGCGCCTCGTAACTTGGTTCCTGCGTAAGTACGTCGGACAGGGCATCGCGCAGCCCCTTTTCCCCCGGCCAGTCACTAAAGAAATCGCCGCCAATCACCGCATCAAAGACAGGGGCATTGCGTGACAGATGTTTCGCCAACGCGGGCGACGTGCTGACCACATCAATCAACAGGTCAGCCAGTTGCGGGTTGGCGTTGAGCAGCGAGAAAAGTTGCACCCCGGCCGGCAAGCGTTCAAGAAAGCCGTCAAAAGCCAGCAGTGCTTCGTCCGGTTTTGCAGCATGGGCCAATCGCGCCAGAAGGTCCGGTTTCAAACGCTCGAAGATCTCGGCACCGCGTTCGGAGCGGAAAGCCGGATAGCTGTGCCAGCGGTCCAGTACCTGAACATCAAAACGGTGCGGTTCTTTTGGCGCTGTGCCTTTGACCTGCGTCCCTGCGAAAAACCCTTCGGTGGTTTCATGCACGTCGGACAGACGGCGGTGCAGATCGGCCTTGAGGTCCGGCAAGTCAATATCCATCATGGCGGCCAGTCTGGCAAAGCCGCTTTCAGACTGTGGCAAGTCATGGGTCTGCGCATCGCGCACCATCTGCAAGCGGTGTTCAACCGTACGGTGGGCACGGTAATGGTCAGTCAGGCTTTCGGCCACTTCCGTCGGAATCCAGCCTTTTTGCGCCAGAATGGCAAGGTTATCGCAGGTGCCACGCCCGCGCAGGTCGCGATCACGCCCCCCGGCAATCAACTGACGCGTCTGGGTAAAAAACTCGATCTCTCGGATGCCACCGCGCCCCAGCTTCATGTTGTGCCCCGGCAAGGTGATCGGCCCGCCCAATCCCTTGTGTTCACGGATCGCGAGACGCATATCATGCGCATCCTGAATCGCCGCAAAATCCAGATGACGCCGCCAGATAAAGGGCCGCAACGTCTTGATAAACTGTGCGCCGGCGTCCAGATCACCCGCACAGGGCCGCGCCTTTATGTAGGCGGCGCGTTCCCATGTCCGGCCCAGACTTTCGTAATACCGCTCTGCGGCCTCCATCGCCATGCAAACCGGCGTGACACCGGGGTCAGGGCGCAGGCGCAGGTCTGTGCGAAACACATATCCCTCGCCTGTCAGATCGTTCAGCGTGCCGCTCATGGCGCGGGTAGCACGCACAAATGCAGTGCGCGCGGCATGAAAGTCATCCACCTCGAAACGGCTTTCATCGAACAGGCAAATCAGATCGATGTCAGAGGAATAATTCAGTTCGTATGCGCCCATCTTGCCCATGGCCAGCACCACCATGCCGCAAGCATCGGACAGGTTTTCCTCGTTCATGCCGGGCAGTTTGCCGCGGGCAATCTGCGGCGCCAGTCCAGCTCTTAGGGCCGCACCACAAGCGGCATCGGCGTAATGGGTCAAGGCCCCCGTCACCTGCTCCAGCGACCACGCGCCCCCCAGATCACAAAGCGCCGTCATCAAGGCGACCCGCCGCTTCCCCATACGCAAACCGTCGTTGATCTCCGCAAAGGGGATCGCTGCTGCGTCCTCGATCACGGATTGCACAGCGGCCTCGGGGTTTTCGACCGCTTGCAACACCCATTCGGTCTCTTTTTCCAACAATGTCAGGACATAGGGCGCACAGGAAGCGGCCCCCGCCACAAGCTCGCGCACCTCTGGCTGCGCGCTTTGCACAAGCGCCAAAGCGTCACGGGCGCGGTCCTGATCAAAGATGCGCGGGGTGCGGGTGATCTGCGAGGCAAGGTTCGTTGTCATGTGCCAACCTTTGCGCGACTGTGCGCCCATGAGCAAGAGCGAGAAACGCATCCGCGGGCCGTTGAACCCGGCAGAGATAAGGGAAAACCGCGGCGCAGGCACCACGCCGGATGCGCAATGGTACCAGACGATAGCGTCGACCAGCGCACGAATTTAATTGGTCGGTGTGACAAGAAGTCAGGAAAGATTAAATCGTTCATTGCCGTCGGCGGAACGCTGGCTGAACTTCAATGCGCTTCGGCCCTCAAGGCAGCCCTTTTGACAAGGCCGCTGCCGCAGCGGGTTCGGACCAGACCGAAGTTACTGAACCGCAACAACCGATGTTGCAGTAGCCAGCAGACCGCGGAAGGTGTGAAAAAAGCAACAATGGCTGGGATTTATCTCAATCTTGCAAGGAATTTGCCACATTTCTTCCCAAATTGATCAATAATCCTTGTCAGACCAAGCAATGAAAACGAGCCCGCAAAGCGTGTTCTTCTTTGATTGGCAAGACCCCGGTAAGGGGCCGTTCATCCCCGCTAGAGCAGAAGCTCGGTTAACGGTGAGCGATTGGGAACGCGCAAATGGCGACCTTTGACAATGCCTTATGGCTTAGTGACACAAGCGGCACTCACAGTATTAACAAACACTTTAACCCCCCAATGTTTCCGACCGACTTAGATGCGGACGATTTTGCGGATGTCGTTGATGATTTCGACGGGTGGGATGTCGAGAAAGATAACGTGAAGGGTTCGGACGAGCCGGTACCTTCAGACACCGGTTTTGATACCGATGCAAAAGACGCGAACAGTATCTCGAAAAAACTGTTTTCTCGCGATGCGGTACCCTGTTTTACACTTGGCACGATGATCCTGACCGCCTAGGGGGAGCGCCCGATCGAGGCACTTAAAGTTGGCGACATGGTTGTGACCCAGGACAGCGGACTTCAACCCGTTCGTTGGATTGGCCGTCGGACGGTCTTTGGCCGTGGTGCCTATGCGCCCGTTCAGTTTGGCGCCGGGGCTTTGAATGGATTGACCACACCGCTTTTGGTGTCGCCGCAACACCGCATATTGCTCTCGGGGTACCAGGCCGAATTGTTGTTTGGAGAGTCTGAAGTGTTTGCTGCCGCAGATCAGCTTATCGGCGCAAAGGATGTATCAATAACCCCTCAAAGAGAGGTTACCTATCTGCATTTGATGTTCGACCGGCATGAGGTCATCTTTTCCAATTCGGTTGCAACAGAAAGCTTTTACGCTAACGAAGAAAGCCTATCGTCGATTTCCGACAGTTCGCGAGAAGAATTGTTCCAGGTGTTCCCACAGCTTCGAGCAAATATTGGCGCATATGGCGATACCGCCCGGATGTGCCTGAATGAATTAGAGGCCAAAACCTTTGTTAGCATCGTTGCGCAAAGCAAACAGGTGCTCGCAGCATAACGAATACGTAACGCTATTATCTTGTGTGAGAGGGCTAGAGGTAAGTGACATGGTGCCGCTTGATCCTGCCTTGCGATCAGACGGCCCCTGTCCTGATCACAGGATGAAATCAGATACATCCGCATTTGAGAGCGCGGCCATCATCTGCGGCTCCAGGCCGAACACATGATGCGGTGTCCCCGCAGCTGCCCAAACGATATCGAAGGCCTGCAACGAACGGTCAAACCATTTGCGTGTCTGACCGATGTGGCCAATGGGTGAAACACCGCCAATGGCAAAACCCGTTTGGGCGCGGATCAGCGCTGCATCCGCCTTGCCCAACGGTTCCCCTGCCAAAGCAGAAGCCGCAACAAGGTCCACCTGCTGCCCGCCTGCTGTGATAAACAGCAAGGCTTCGCCCGACGTTTCACCGCGCAAGATGATTGATTTGGCAATCTGGTCCACATGACAGCCAAGGGCATCCGCTGCGTCTTGGGCTGTCCGTGACAAGGCAGTTTCACGGATATTTGTGATCAGCCCGGCAGCGTCAAGTGCGGCGCGGACGCGTTTTAAACTCTTGCTCATTGCGCGATCTAATCCCGAAATTCCAGTATTTTCAATACGTCCCATTCTGCGCTGCTGGTTGCCGATCAGCGGCGCCGGCTTTCCCGCCTTGATCTCGGGTGTCCTATGACACCCGATGCAGTACCCAAAAAACGGGATGAAAGCGGAACGAGCCCATGAAATAGAGGTCTTCAATCCAGCGCGGCAAGAACAAAAAATTGATGATTAGAAGTCTTGTACCAAGGCAGAATGCATCCCTTACCGCGATCTGTAACATATGATTTTTCATGGGGTGCCCCCTGCCCTCAACGCTCATACGAATATGCCCTCAAACCACCCCTCGATCTTAATAAATCATTATACTGCAATGGATTATGAGATCTAAGAGCCCCGACCGGGCCATTGGAACCTGGAAGAGAATTCGCATGTATGGGACGGGATGAAAATCGATAATATTACTGATCGCTTGGAGCTTTTAACCATCCGCTTGCACATACGATCCAACCAAGGATTGACCCCACAAGAATAGAGACTACATTCAAAGAATAAAAATTTCGAATTGAGGCCAGATTTGCGAACTTACCCCATCCCCTTCAACGAGGAGGCTCGACTTCGAGCCGTATTTTCAATTCCCGGTCTGCGTGAGGAAAACACTCCGGTTTTTGACGCAATTTGTGAGGCAACAAGGAAGCTTCTCGACTGTCCGATCGCTCATATCAGTGTCGTTGAGGAGGATACACAATGGTATAAATCTGTGGTGGGCATCGAGCTGAGCCGGATGCCGAAAAACAATAGCTTTTGTGCTCACACAATTATGTCAGGCGACCCGATGGTTGTGCCGGACCTAAGTAAAGACCCTCGATTTGAAACACACCCGATGGTTGCTGAGGGGGGACCGGGGGCGCGTTACTATGCCGGCGTGCCGCTGACCCTTTCTTCGGGTCAACGCTTTGGAAGCCTATGTGGTCTTGATCTGGTTCCTCATGAAACGCCATCCGATCAGACAATGTCTGTTCTTGCAGATTTAGGAAAAGCTGTCGTAGCCGCTTTGGAGGGTGCGCCGCCAACCTTGGTCAATCAGGGAGAAGATTTAGCTGCCAAGACCACCTTTTTTACCTTGGTAGGACATGAACTGCGGACCCCGCTTACAATCCTTTTTGGCAGTATCAAATTGCTTGAGGCAACTGCGGAACGTGGCGTGAACAAGATGATGTTAACCTCAGCGCATAAGTCGGCCAAGCATCTGATCGACCTTGTCGAGACGATTATCACTTATAGCGTTATCTCAACTGGTGAACTGCGGCTGAACGAGCAAGCCTGCAAATTGAACGAGTTACTCAGTGATACAGCCGGGTTAACACTACCGGACGCGGATGGCGTGTTGAAGTCAGCCTCTATTGAAAGCGATTCCGTTGACATCCCCCTCTACGTCGATCCCGATCAAATCAAGCTCGCCCTGAACGCACTCATTCTCAACGCAATAAACCACGGCGGCGCTAATATTACCCTCAAAGGACATATAGACGACTCCGGCAACATCCAGATTTCGATCACTGATGATGGGAAGCTGGACGAGAAAGTAGAACTGGCAGCACTTTATGAACCTTTTGTTGTCGGTAGAAACATTGAAAACAGGGATACACGGGGTGGGTTAGGTCTGGGGCTGCCACTGACCCGAAAATTAGTAGAGCTCCATGGAGGCGAATTCGAGGTGATAGCCGCTGACAATCATACGTCAGCTGTGATCCGATTGCCCGCTTGGCGCATGAAAGCAGATCAATTGAAATAGTCAGAGATTTTCCGTCTACGGTTGGGGCTCATAGTCTTGCACAAGACTTGAGCGCGGCAACATTCGCAGGCCAGGAATCTGCCACGCTCAAATTCTGCGAAAAGTCTGGATCGCCGCATGCAGGAAGTCGCAGCGCAGCAGAGTGACCTTATGTCAAAGTCCGGTTAAGGCAGTTTCCGGCGTTGCGTCTGGCATCATGTGGATCAATGCCGCGCAACATCACAGGTCCGCATCGAGCGCAATACTACTTTGGAAGCCTCCCAAAGATGACGGCCCAAAGAGTTCCCCATCCAGTAAAAGCTTTTTGTTGTGCAGGCGCCAAGTTGTAATGATCTGGTTTGTCGTCACAAAATATTTCTCTGGTGAGCGTCCACCCATCTTGGTCATCAAAGAGGCCTTGCCCATAAGTAAACTTTTCTGTGTGTTTTGGTTTGTGCCATATGGATGAGCCACACTTAGCACATGATCCCCTGGTCGCGATTTGGGATGATTGCCAAATGGTTACGGCGCCATCAATCGAATTTACCTTGTCGCAGACGACTCCCATCCAGATTCCGCCACACCACCGGCGACACATACGACAATGGCAGGCCCCATAAGTCTTTGGTGCTTTGACAGAAAATGTTACAGAACCGCAGGCACACCGGCCAGTTTGAGTGTATAAACTGCCAGCCATCCCAATCAGCGCCCCTTATTCAGCTTGCCGCCCTGTCAGTAAAACCTATTGTTATGCCTAATGCCAGAGTCCGCATTGTGGACATCCGACTTGCTAACTAACGCAACATGAGCGGCCTTATCGGTGCATTTTCAGGGCTCTGAGCTTGCAAACGCTCCGTGCGGCGTCGCCCCACACCCCAGCGTACAAAAACGCAACTCGACGCTCACGGCCCAAAGCCGCCGTCGATCGCCACTCAGAATTCCGCGGCGCGGCTTTTTACCAAGGCCTTTGGCTTATCGGGCAACGTTTGACAGGTCTAATCGCCAGTCCGTGGGCATTGCGCCCCTTCGTCAACTGCTTAATTCAGAAACCCAAAGTCACCTGCCGTAAACTCGCTCACGTTTACTCCGACGAGTGTCACGCTGTCGTCTGCATCCAGTTGGATCAGGACATCACTGCCGATATCTGAAGATGCTGACAGAACTGCCTCGAAAGAGGTAAAACCGAAGGCTTCGATGTTCAAGAAATCGCCGCTTGAGATGTCGAAATCCGTGATTGCGTCATCACCCGAGCCGTTCGAAAATACGAATTCATCAGCATCAGCGCCGCCGTTCAGGATATCGTTGCCACCTAATCCGTCGAGGATATCTTGTCCGATTGATCCATTCAAAAACTCGTCAGCGCTGGTACCTGTCACCCTATCGTCGCCGGACAAGGCCGCGTCCGTACCGGTTTGCACCAAGTCACCGGCGTATCTCAGGGTGTCGATGTCCGTGTTCCAATTCACATCACCAAGAATACCACCGCCTGTCATGTTCGAGAAATCCAGAAGCATGGTGGTATAGAGGTCGCCGTCAGCGGGGCGTCCAACCAGATTCACAATCCCGGAGTAGGTCGCTGTGATACTGCCACCCAGATCTGGAAGTGAGTCCTGAAACTCAAATGTGTAGCCAAAGCTGCTGCCCGGCGTTGACCCTCCGAGGGGATCGTCATCAAGGGTGATGGTTGTGTCGAATACGGAACTGGCAAGCGTAAGGTCGATTTCAAGCGAGGCCAAGTGTTTGGTCACCGATAGCTCATGGTGGCTCCAACCGTAGAACATAGTGATGTCGGCACCGGTCGCGCCGCCAGTTGTGTAGGGATCCAAGGCCGCCCATGTCAGGTTTTCGACCGACCCATCCGCATAGGTAGCAGTGATCAACGCCCCATCCAGATCCACACCACGCGAGGAGGTATCGTCGCGAATCCCGTGAAGGGTCTCTTTTGCATTACCTGCAATCCGAACAACATCAATGACAGGGTCTACGGGTGAAATCGGATCGGTTGGTTCAACCGGATCGGTTGGCTCAACCGGATCTACGGGTGCAACCGGGTCGCTGCCATCGGCATTTCGCCAAACCGCATCTGTTTGCGATACAACCAGCTCAATATCAACGCGACTGACCTGCGTGCCATTGCTGTCCGAACCGA
>JBARCL010000171.1:0-37946 GCA_049794055.1 Sulfitobacter sp. | reverse complement strand
ACTTATCCCGAAACTGCGCCTCGCGCTTTTCAAGAAACGCAGACATGCCTTCTTTCTGGTCTTCGGTTGCAAACAGCGAATGGAACATCCGGCGCTCAAATAACAAACCTTCGCGCAGCGGCACCTCATAGGCGCGGTTCACCGCTTCTTTGACAACCATCACCGACATCATGGATTTCTCGGCGATCTTGCCCGCGGCGGCCAGCGCTTCTTCCATCAACTTTTTCACCGGCACTACACGCGACACAAGGCCGGAACGCTCTGCCTCGGCGGCGTCCATGAAGCGGCCTGTCAGGTTCATGTCCATGGCTTTGGATTTGCCCACCAGTCGGGTCAGACGCTGGGTGCCTCCGATACCGGCCACAACGCCAAGGTTGATCTCGGGCTGGCCAAATTTCGCGGTTTCGGAGCAGATGATAAAGTCACACATCATAGCCAGTTCACAACCACCGCCCAGCGCATAGCCCGAGACGGCAGCGATGATCGGTTTGCGGACCCGCATGATCTGGTCGGTCTCTGGTGTGAACAGATCGCCGGCAAATACATCAACAAACGACTTGTCTTTCATCATCGCGATATCGGCGCCGGCGGCAAATGCCTTTTCCGACCCGGTGATCACGATACAGCGGACTTTGTCGTTGTCCTGACACCCTTTCAAGGCATCGGCCAATTCGGTCATCAACACATCGTTGAGCGCATTCAGCGCGTCAGGACGGTTGAGCGTGACCAGAGCCACATGATTGTCGACATCTAACGTGATCGTTTCATAAGCCATCAAGAATGCTCTTTTGTTGTTCCGCACTGGCGTTTGTGCATACCACGGGTTCGCACCGTTTCAAGCTATCTTTGGCATTGACTGCAATAGAATGAGGATCGTCCCGACTGCACGATCCTTTTGATCTGCTGCGTGCATTCGGGGGTTCGGCAGGGTTCTCCCTCGCGGCCGTAAACATCAAAGCTGTGCTGAAAGTAACCCAGCTCTCCATCCGCTTGTCGAAAATCCTTGAGCGATGATCCCCCCGCATCGATGGCTTGGCCGAGTACCTCGCGGATGATTGGTACAAGGGCTGCTACACGGGGGCGCGACAGCTTGCCTGCTTTACGGGCAGGATGGATGCCTGCCCGGTAAAGTGCTTCACAGACATAGATATTTCCCAGTCCGGCGATGATCCGTTGGTCCAACAGTGCTGATTTCACCGGTGTGTTGCGCCCCTTGAACGCGGCAATCAAATGCGCCTCGTGAAAGTCGTTGCCCAAGGGTTCCGGCCCCAGTGCTGCCAACAATTTATGTTGGGTTGCCGTCGCCGTATCAAGCAGATCCATTGCCCCGAACCGGCGTGGGTCGTTGAACGTAATGCGTGTGCCGTTCGCCATATGAAAAACCACATGATCGTGTTTTTCTGCCGCAGGATGATCCCGAACAAATTGTCCCAAAGGATCCCCGGACACCAACATCCGCCCCGACATCCCCAGATGGATCAGCAGTGATTCTCCAGAACTCAGGTCCGCCAGAATATACTTTGAACGGCGGCGTAATTGCAGCACTGTCTGTCCCGTAAGCCGCTCTGCCATATCCACAGGAAACGGCCACCGCAGGTTGGGACGGTTCACGTCTGCTTGGGCAATGGCCGCGCCCTGCATCGCCGGCGTCAGCCCGCGCATTACGGTTTCTACTTCGGGAAGCTCTGGCATGCACTCTCCTGTCATCTGACCTGCGGCAATTGGATGTTTGTATCTGACCTTTACGCGCTATATCCCAGAGATAACACTATCGGGACATTGACCATGACTGACAACACAACACATTTCGGCGCGCAATCCGTGCGGGAAGAGGAAAAAGCTGGCATGGTCCGCAACCTCTTTTCGGATGTCGCCAACAAATACGATATTATGAACGATGTGATGAGCGTCGGCATCCACCGCATCTGGAAGGAAGCGATGATGGATTGGCTGGCCCCGCGTGCCGGTCAAAAGCTGCTGGATGTGGCTGGGGGCACCGGCGACGTGTCGTTCAAGTTCCTGAAGCGTGCGGGATCTGGTCATGCGACGGTTTGCGATCTAACGGAAGGGATGCTGATCGAGGGGCGCAAACGTGCCGAAGCGGATGCGCTGGCCGATAGTCTGGATTGGGTGGTGGGGGACGCGATGGCGTTGCCGTTCGAGGACAATACCTTTGACGTTTACACCATCAGCTTTGGCATTCGGAATGTTACACGTCCTCAGGAGGCGCTTAATGAGGCCTACCGCGTGCTGCGCCCGGGGGGGCGCCTGATGGTGCTGGAATTCAGCCAGCTGCCAAACCCGATGATGCAAAAGGCTTATGACGCCTATAGCTTTAACGTCATTCCGCGCATGGGCCAGTTGATCGCGAATGATCGCGACAGCTACCAATACCTCGTTGAATCCATTCGTAACTTTCCTGACCAAGAGACATTCCTTGGCATGGTCCGCGACGCAGGCTTCGGCCAAGCGAAGTACCGTAACCTCTCCATGGGTATTGCCGCCCTGCATTCCGGTTGGAAACTTTGAGAGGTCCGCATAACATCTGGCGGCTGATCCGCACCGGCGCGACGCTGGAACGGGCAGGCGCGATGAACGTCGTGCTGGATGCGTTCGAGGCAACACCGACTTTGCGGTTCGTGGCCCGTGCACTGGGCCTGCCTTTCAAGTTTCTGGGCTATCGCGGTGATCCGACCATGCCGCCCGCTACCCGTGCGTTGACCGCCCTTGGCCCGGCATACATCAAATTTGGTCAGGTTCTGTCGACCCGTCCGGATGTGGTCGGTGATGATCTGGCTGTGCAATTGCGTGTCCTGCAAGACAAGCTGCCGCCGTTTTCCATTGAACAGGCCAAGGCCGAGGTAGAACACGAGCTGGGCATGCCGCTGGAGCAGATCTTTTCGGAGTTCAGCCCCCCGGTTGCTGCCGCGTCCATCGCACAGGTCCACCGCGCTACGCTGGTGGACACAGGTGAGGACGTTGCCGTTAAAGTTCTGCGGCCGGGCATCGAAAAGGCCTTTCGCAAGGACATCGACGCGTTTTATCTGGCTGCTCGTCTGGTTGAACTCTTTTCACCCGGATCACGTCGTTTGCGCCCGATGGACGTCATCGAACATTTTGACGGTGTGGTGCGTGGTGAGCTGGATTTGCGACTGGAGAGTGCTGCGGCCTCTGAATTTGCAGCGAATACGGTCAAGGACGAAGGGTTCCAACTGCCCGCGATCAAGTGGAACCATTCTTCGCGCCGCGTGATGACACTGGAATGGGCCGACGGGGTGTCGATGGGCGACAACGACGCGATTGATGCGGCAGGCCATGACCGCGTGGCACTGAGCAATCGGGTGCTGCAATTGTTCCTCAACCACGCGTTGCGCGACGGGTATTTCCATGCGGATATGCACCAAGGAAACCTGAAGGTAGCGCCCAACGGCAACATCATCGCCTATGATTTTGGGATCATGGGCCACATCGACGAATACACCCGCCGTGTTTATGCCGAGATCTTGTTTGGCTTTATCCGGCGGGATTATAAACGGGTCGCGCGCGTTCATTTCGAGGCGGGATATGTGCCTGCCGACAAAGATGTTGATGAATTTGCCCGCGCCCTGCGTGCGGTCGGTGAACCGATATTCGGGATGAACGCCACACATATCTCTATGGCGCGGCTACTGGCCTATCTGTTTGAGGTGACTGAACGTTTCGGGATGGAGACGCGTACCGAACTGATTTTGCTGCAACGGACAATGGTGGTTGTCGAAGGAGTTGCGCGGTCGCTGAACCCGAATATGAACATCTGGGAAGTCGCCAGCCCGATTGTCACCGATTACATCACCAAATCCATCGGCCCGCGTGCGATTGTGACCGATCTCGCGAATACGGCAATGGTGCTGGCCCGCTTCGGTCCGCGCCTGCCCGGATTGGTCGAGGACGCTTTGATGCGCCAGACCAACCCACCCCAAGTGGACCGCCGCCCGCGTAAACGCTGGTTCGTTCTGGCGGGCTTTGCCGGGGCCTTCATCGGGGCAGGGGCATTGTTGCTGATCGAGGCGTTGATTTAGGTCTGACGCTTTAAATTCGTTCAATCGCCAGTGCGATGCCCTGACCGCCACCGATGCACATGGTGATCAATGCGCGATTGCCGCCGATCCGCTCCAATTCATGCAGTGCCTTGACGGTGATGATCGCGCCTGTCGCGCCCACCGGATGACCCAACGCAATCGCGCCACCGTTCGGGTTTACCTTTGCAGGATCAAGACCAAGGTTCTTTGTGACGGCCAAGGCTTGCGAGGCAAAGGCCTCGTTGCTTTCGATGACGTCAAAGTCTGTTACTTTCAGTCCGGTCCGTTCCAGCAGGTTTTGCACAGCCGGCACCGGACCAATGCCCATCACCTCTGGCCGGACCCCTGCATGGGCATATCCGATAACCCTTGCGCGTGGGGTTAGGCCAGCACGCGCAGCTGCGTCGGCTGTGGCCAGCACAATCGCGGCCGCCCCGTCGTTGATGCCGCTGGCATTGCCCGCCGTAACGGTGCCCTCTTTTTGGAACACGGTGCGCAGACCTGACAGGGCGTCGATTGTGGTTGCCTTGGGGTGCTCATCGACCTCAAACGGTACCATGTCACGTTTTACGCGCACCTCGACCGGCGCGATTTGATCCTTGAAGTACCCCGCATCAATTGCTGCTGCTGCACGCCGTTGGCTTTCCAGCGCAAAGGCATCCTGATCTGCGCGGCTGATGTCATGTTCGGCCGCGACATTCTCTGCCGTGACGCCCATATGTCCCGTCCCGAAAGGACAGTTCAGCGTGCCGAGCATCATGTCCACAGTCGCCACGTCGCCCATTTTCTGGCCCCAACGTGCCCCGGACAGAATATAGGGTGAACGGGACATGTTTTCGGCGCCGCCTGCCAGCGCAAATTCCGCGTCGCCCAACATCAAAGATTGCGTGGCCGAGACGATTGCCTGTACCCCCGAGCCACACAGTCGGTTGACGTTCATCGCCGGCACGCTGTCTGGAATACCCGCCTGCATGGCTGCAACCCGTGACAGATACATATCGCGCGGTTCGGTATTGATGACATTACCAAAGGCCACATGCCCGATCTGGGCGGCGTCAACGCCGCTGCGTTCCAGCGCGGCCTTGGCGACAACGGTGCCCAGGTCAACCGGCGCAGTGCCGGCCAAGGCGCCGCCAAAGGTTCCGATGGCGGTGCGTGCGCCGCCCAGAATAACGATTTCGGTGCTCATAATATGCTTTCCCTCTCTTGTTGCGCCAAAGACTAAAGGCAAAGCCGGATCCGTAACAGATGAAACCCTACGTCGGTTTTGGCATCAGCAGCTTGCGCCCCTCTGCATCCAGCACCCAACTCGTCGCGCCTTCAAACACAGCTGCCGTTAACGGCTTGCCGTATCCTGCACCGCTATCGAGGTTGACCCGGTTTCCGTAGTGTTGCGCTTTTTCGACGGGGGTATGTCCATGCACGATCAGTTTCGGATGCATGCGCGGGTCGATGTGAAAATCTTTGCGAATCCACAACAGGTCCTCTTTATCCTGATCTGGCAATGCAACGCCGGGCCGAATACCCGCATGGGCAAAGAACAACGTTTCGGTTTCATAAGATACAACCGCGTCCTGCAGGAATGTCACATGCGCTTGCGGCACAGTGTCCCGCGCCGCTCGATGGACCTCAAGCATGCGAGATTTCTCTGTGAACTCAAGACCGTAAGACGCCAGTGTGGTGTCCCCGCCCAGGCGGGGATGCAGCCATGAAAGGTCAATTGGAAGATAAGCCTCATGTCGGGGATAGGGGCGCATAAACCAATGAAACATGCGGTCATGGTTGCCTTGCAGGAAGGTCCAGTTACGTCCCTCTGCCTGTGCTTCGACCAGCAGGTCCAAAACGCCTTTGCTGTCCGGCCCGCGATCTGTGTAATCGCCCAGAAAGACGATTTCAGCGTCCGGCCCGCCGTCGGCTTCGATCAATCCAAGAACGCGGTGTAATTCCGTCAGCTGCCCGTGAATGTCGCCCACGGCGTAAATCGGTGTTGTCATCTGGGGCATCCCATTAAAAACGCCCGCCCCACGGTGGGACGGGCGCAGTGTACCTAACATTGTAGGAGGTCTCAGGCCACGTCGAATTGAAGCGGTTTGACTTGTGTAAACAAGCCGGTTGCAACCAACTTGTCGATCACCGGCGCGGGTACGACTTCGTCAACATACAAGAGCGCAATTGCTTCGCCCTTCGCTTCGGAACGGCCAAGGGTAAAGTTCGCGATGTTCACGCCGTTTTCGCCCATAGTCTGGCCCAAGGTACCGATGATGCCCGGCACGTCTTCGTTGGTGGTATACAGCATATGCGCCCCGATTTCGGCATCGATCTGGATGCCCTTGATCTGGATAAAGCGTGGTTTGCCGTCAGAAAACACGGTGCCCGCGACAGACCGCTCGCGTTTCTCGGTCACCACAGTAACCTTGATGTAACCGTCAAAGACGCCGGATTTATCCTGATTGGTGGTGCTGATCTGGATGCCTTTTTCACGAGCAACCACCGGGGCGCTGACCATGTTCACATCAAGGTTGGCGCGTTTCATGATACCTGCAACAACACCACAGTTCAGTGCCTCGAGATTCATTTCTGCGACCAAACCATCATAGAGGATATTGATCGCTTTGATCGGCTCGTCGGTCATTTGGCCGATGAAGGCACCAAGGTGTCCGGCAAGGCTGATCCAGGGCGTCATGACCTTGGCTTCTTCTGCAGTCACGGATGGCATGTTCAGCGCATTGGAAACCGCGCCGGTAAGCAGATAATCCGACATCTGTTCGGCCACCTGCAGCGCAACATTTTCCTGCGCTTCGGTTGTCGCGGCTCCTAGGTGGGGGGTGCAGACAACGTTGGGCAGGTTGAACAGCGGGTTTTCAGTGGCCGGTTCAACCTTGAACACATCAAAGGCGGCACCGGCGACATGGCCGGATTTCAACAGGTCGGCCAGCGCTTCTTCGTCTACCAGACCACCGCGGGCACAGTTGATGATGCGCACGCCCTTTTTGGTTTTCTCAAGGTTTTCACGGCTGAGGATATTCGCCGTCTGCTCGGTAAACGGCACATGCAGGGTAATAAAATCGGCCCGCTTCAACAGTTCGTCCAGATCAACCTTTTCAACGCCGATTTTCTGAGCTTTCTCTTCGCTAAGGAAGGGGTCATAGGCGATGACTTTCATCTTGAGGCCGCGCGCACGGTCGCAAACGATCCCGCCGATGTTACCCGCACCAATGACACCCAGTGTCTTGCCGGTCAGCTCGACACCCATGAATTTGGATTTTTCCCATTTGCCCGCATGGGTCGATGCGCTGGCTTCGGGGATCTGGCGCGCAACTGCGAACATCATCGCGATGGCATGTTCCGCCGTGGTGATCATGTTGCCGAAAGGTGTGTTCATCACGATCACACCCTTCTTCGACGCCGCTTCTTTGTCGATATTGTCGGTGCCGATACCCGCGCGACCAATAACCTTGAGGTTTGGCGCATTGGCGAGGATTTTCTCGGTCACTTTGGTGGCCGAACGGATGGCAAGGCCGTCATAGTTGCCGATGATTTCGGCCAGCTTGTCCTTGTCCTTGCCCAGATCAGGTTGGAAGTCGACGTCAATACCGCGGTCGCGAAAGATCTGAACGGCGGCTTCGCTGAGCTTGTCGGAGATGAGTACTTTGGGAGCCATGGTGCGGGTCCTTTTCAATAACAGGGAGAGAGTGGCGGGGCGAACCCCGCCCTACGGATTGTGGTAGGGCGAAACTGGTTCCGCCGCATTGTTATGCAGAGACTTCGGCCTCAAACGCCCAGGCGAGCCAAGGCAGCATTGCAGTAATGTCGGTGGTTTCAACCGTGCCACCGCACCAGATACGCAGACCCGGAGGGGCATCGCGGTAGGCACCGATATCAAGTGCAACGTTGTGATCTGCCAACCGTTTTGCAACAGCTTTGGCAAAGGCGGCGCCATCGTTGATACGGGCATCGGTGAACTTGACACAGACCGACGTATTCGACCGCGTGGCCGGATTCACGGCAAGGAAATCGATCCAGTCATGCGCGGTAACAAACTCTTCAACCGCGGCTGCATTGGCATCGGCGCGTGCAATTAGACCTTTCAGCCCGCCCACAGATTTCGCCCATTTCAATGCGTTCAGATAATCTTCGACACAGAGCATCGACGGGGTGTTGATTGTTTCGCCCTTGAAAATACCCTCGATCAGCTTGCCGCCTTTGGTCATGCGGAAAATCTTGGGCAGGGGCCATGCGGGGGTATAGCTTTCCAGCCGCGCAACCGCACGGGGGGACAGGATCAGCATCCCGTGCGCCGCTTCGCCGCCCAGAACTTTCTGCCAGGAAAAGGTTGTTACATCCAGTTTGTCCCATGGCAGGTCCATCGCAAAAGCAGCCGAGGTCGCATCGCAAAGCGTCAGCCCGTCGCGGTCCGCCGGAATCGCGTCGCCGTTCTCCATTCGAACGCCGGAAGTCGTGCCGTTCCATGTAAAACAGACGTCATTGTCATAGTTTAACGCGCTCATATCGACGATCTCGCCGTATTCTGCGGTATGGGTTGTCGCTTCGATCTTGAGCTGCTTGACCACATCCGTCACCCAGCCTGCGCCGAATGATTCCCATGCAACCATTTGCACAGGTCGCTCGCCCAGCATGGACCACATGGCCATTTCAAACGCGCCGGTATCGGAGGCGGGCACGATGCCGATGCGGTAATCGGCGGGCACGCCCAGAATTTCACGGGTGGTTTCGATCGCTTCCAGCAGCTTGGCTTTGCCTTCGGCAGCACGGTGGCTGCGACCCAAAGGCGCGTCAGACAATGCAGTCAGATCAAAAACGGGGGGTTTGGCACAGGGGCCAGAAGAAAAACGCGGATTCATCGGCCGCGTTACCGGTAGTTCAATAGCCATTAATGCTATCCTCTCAGATATGCGCCCTTCGTTGGGGAAGGGTGTCCCACGGATGCGTTTAGGGCCATGCAACGGCTGGCACAATCGTAAAAACGGGGCTAAACCGCCGCGTGATCGCTTTTTGACGACATCCCTGACGCGGATCGGAAACTTGGTATGTTTACTGTTGTATTGCTGACCTCTCCTGAGACCTGCGGGCTTGAGCCATCGCTAGTCGAAAGCCTGCGCAATGCCTGGGGCGGGGGGGATGCAATTTGGCTGGGACCGGATGAAGCAGCTGAATTCGCAATCCCGCAAATACCTGCCAATCTGTGGGAGGTCTGGGAAAGCTGTCAGGCGATGCGGGTCGATATGGTGGTTTTGCCAACCGCAACCCGGCGCAAGAAGATGCTGCTGGCGGATATGGACAGCACGATGATCCAGCAGGAATGCATTGACGAACTGGCCGACGAGGCAGGCGTCGGTGCGCGGGTAAAGGACATCACTGCGCGGGCGATGAATGGCGAGCTGGATTTCGACGGTGCCTTGCGCGAGCGGGTCGGGTTGCTGAAGGGGTTGGAGGCGTCGGTGATCGACAAGGTGCTGGCAGAGCGGATCACGTTCATGCCCGGCGGCAAGGCGCTGCTGGCCACGATGAAAGCTAACGGCGGTCATGCTGCATTGGTTTCGGGTGGTTTCACGGCGTTTACAGCCAAGGTTGCCGCGGAGCTGGGGTTTGACGAAAACCGCGCGAACACCTTGTTGATCGAAGGTGGCGTTCTGACTGGTGAGGTGGGCATGCCGATCCTTGGCAAGCAGGCCAAGGTGGACGCATTGGAAGAGATCACTGCACGGTTGGGCATAACTGACGGGGATGTCATCGCGGTCGGGGATGGCGCAAATGATCTGGGTATGCTGACGCGCGCCGGACTAGGGGTTGCGCTGCACGCCAAGCCGTCGGTTGCGGCGCAATGTGATGTGCGGGTGAACTTTGGCGACCTGTCAGCGTTGTTGTTCGTGCAAGGTTACGCGCGGGCCGAGTTTACCGTGTGATAGACCGCGGTTCTGCGGTTACAGTGGGGTCGATTATCGACCCCACCCGGCAGCGACAAAGGATATCGTCAGTGACTGGGGTCAGATCAGGCTCGCTGCCGGTTTCAACATCCCCGTTTCGATGCCGCGCCAGTTCTTGATCGGTGCGTTCAATCGCTTCAGCGTCGCGGGGTGATTGGGGTTTAGTACACCCAGTTTAACCAGCAGCGCCGCAATTGCGCATTCAGCGGCCCGGGTTGTGCCGCAGGCCGCCTTGAGGGCGATGCCGAGTTTCTGTTCTGGCAGGATCGCAATAAAGAAACCTTCCGCACCGGTTTTCAGCGCTACCTTACCGTCCATCGCGCGCATCAGTTCAGTGCAGGCGCGGGTTTCTCCGGCAACCAGTTCGGGATGCAGGCGCATCGCCTGATGCAGCCGTGCCTCCGCTGATCCTTCCGGGGCGGCGGCAAAATGTGCCATGGCGCGGGCCATACCATGCAGGGTGCAAGCGTAGTTCGGGGCGGAACAGCCGTCGATCCCGTAACCGGGCGACGTCTCCCGGGTTACACGCTCGAATGCTTCAAGGCAGGCGCGTTGCAAAGGGTGATCGGGTTCGACGTATTCCGGCCCTGCCTTGAGGTGCTTCGTCAAGGTCAGAAATCCGGCGTGTTTACCCGAGCAGTTGTTATGTATCTGGCATGGGGTTTCATGGGCGCGAACCAGACCTTCATGCGCGTCCTTGTCGGAAGGGTCTTGCGGACCGCAACGAAAATCATCATCGGACAGACCAAGCGTTTTCAACCACTTACCAACACGATCAGTGTGGATCGCCGCGCCTTGGTGCGAGGCGCAGGACAAGGCCAGCTGCTCTGTTGTCAGCCCGTGTTTGTCAGCGGCGCCCGAGGTAATCAGCGGCAGCGCCTGTATCATCTTTGAGGAAGAGCGGGGCAGGATCACGCGGGTAGGATCGCCCCACGCCTCAACGATTTCACCGCTTGCATCGCAGATTACGGCGTGGCCGGAATGAACACTTTCAAGGAAAGGTCCGCGCCAAACTTCGGTAAAGGGGGCCGCCTGCGTCATATTTCACCTTTAAATTAAGCGAAAACCTGCCAATCAGGGTTTCGTCTGTCGCCTGTTTCGCGTTAATATGCTCTTTGTCGAAAAGATAACAGGCACTTGACGCAAGAGCGATGCGCAAAGCATCGCCAATAGGGCTTGGTCGGTATTGAGGTTAAGGACAGCTTGGAGGCTGGACAGATGGGAATGATGACGAATTTTGGATGCGCTATCGGGATAGCAGCACTGCTGGCCCCGGCCGCATTTGCACAAGAGCAAAGCACAAACCGTGTTGCGGCGAAAACCGACTGGAGCGTCTTTGTCGAAGACAATCCGACGGAATGCTGGGGTGTTTCGACACCCAAAGAAACCGTAAACTCGCGCGACGGGCGTGTTGTGGCGGTGAACCGCGGGCAAACCTTGTTGATGGTATTTTACCGTCCGTCAGCGGGGGCCAAGGGGCAGGTTGCCTTTACCGGCGGCTACCCTTTCGCATCGGGCTCCACGGTGAGTATGGATATTTCGGGCAATACCTTTGAATTGTTCACAGAAGGAGAGTGGGCGTGGCCCGCGACCACAGATGACGATACCAAGATCATCACATCGATGAAGCGCGGTGCCAATGCGGTGCTGTCCGGCCAGTCCGGGCGCGGGACGAAAACCAAAGATACGTTTTCGCTGCTCGGTTTTACGGCTGCTGTGGAAGATGCGGCGAAACGCTGCGGCGGTTAACCGTGCGGGCAGGGTGAGCAGGATGCCCGGATTACGGGGCCGTTGCCAAGTGTTGTGTTTGGTGTGGCCGCGGGATTGAGTTTATAGGCAAGATGAAGCCTGAGGTGGTGTGCAACAGCTTCGGGTAGGCACGTGGCGCGGGTCTTTTGCAAATGCTGCGCAGTCCTATATAGCAAGCACATCCTTATTAGATGAGTCGCTTCATGTCCGCCACCGCACCGATCACCCAAGACGTTCATACGATTCCGCGCAAATTATCGACGGGGCCGCAAAACCTGATAGGTTTGACCCGTGATGCGATGCGCAATGCGTTGATTGCACATGGCACGCCCGAAAAGCAGGCCAAGATGCGGGTTGGGCAGATCTGGCAGTGGATCTATGGATGGGGTGTGCGCGACTTTGCTGAAATGACCAATCTGTCCAAAGGGTTTCGCGCCGAACTGGCTGAGAAATTTGTCATCGAAATCCCCGAAGTTGTGACGCGTCAGGTATCGGAGGATGGCACCCGTAAGTATCTGGTCCGGATCGCAGGCGGACATGAGGTCGAGATTGTATATATCCCCGAAGAAGGACGCGGCACATTGTGCGTGTCCTCGCAGGTTGGTTGTACCTTGACCTGTTCGTTTTGTCATACAGGGACGCAAAAGCTGGTGCGCAATCTGACGGCGGGCGAAATCATCGGGCAGGTTTTGGTGGCCCGCGATGATTTGGGGGAATGGCCGGAAATTGGCGCGAAGAATGTCGAGGGGCGGTTGTTGTCGAACATCGTGCTGATGGGCATGGGCGAGCCGTTGTATAATTTTGAAAATGTGCGTGATGCGATGAAGATCGCGATGGATCCAGAAGGCATCCAGTTGTCGCGCCGCCGGATTACCTTGTCGACTTCGGGTGTGGTGCCGGAAATTGCGCGGACGGCGGAGGAAATTGGATGCCAACTGGCGATTTCGTTCCATGCAACCACGGATGAGGTGCGTGACAAACTGGTGCCGATCAACAAAAAGTGGAACCTCGAGGTGCTGCTGGACGCCCTGCGAAGCTATCCCAAAGTGTCGAACTCGGAACGGATCACCTTTGAATATGTGATGTTGCACGGGGTGAATGACAGTGATGAAGATGCACACCGTCTGGTTGAACTGATCAAAGGCATTCCGGCCAAGATCAACCTGATCCCGTTTAACGAATGGCCCGGTGCGCCCTACAAGCGATCATCGAACAACCGGATTCGTGCCTTTTCCGAAATTATCTATCAAGCTGGCTATGCCTCGCCGGTACGCAAGCCGCGCGGTGAGGATATCATGGCTGCCTGTGGCCAGTTGAAATCTGCCACAGAGCGGTCGCGCAAATCGCGCAAGCAGATTGAGGCAGAAGCGGGCCTTTCCTGAGTGGCGGATTGGTGTTGTGCCGTACCTTTGCCTGCGGCGGGGTGCCTCTGGGTAATGGCTTGCCCGACAGCGGGTCAGTTGGCCGAACTGCGGGCGCGGGATGTTGACATTGTGTTGTCGATGCTGCCGATCGCAGAAGCGTGTGAACTGGGTATGCAGGAAGAGGCCGGTCTTTGTGCGGCTCTTGGTATTACTTTTCTGAACCATCCGATCCCTGACTTCGGCTTGCCTGATCCGGATCGTTTTGGTGCATTGATTGCGGATCTACTTGCGCGGATCGAGCTGGGGAAATCGGTTGCGATCCATTGCCGTGCCGGAATCGGGCGGACCGGAATGGCGGCTGCTTGTGTTCTTGTTGCAGCGGGTCACAGCGCAGAGGGGGCGGTAGGGATCGTCAGCAGGGCCAGAGGTGTTTCAATTCCTGATACAGTTGAACAAGGCGAATTTATTGCTTCTTTCGCGCAGAGGGCGAAGAAGGGAAAAGGCTTAACAATCTGAAATACATAAGTTTTATTAAAATTCGACGCAGGGGAAACCAACGGACAGTTCCCTGAAATGACCCTTGTTCCGCCGTATTTCGGTGCGACTGTTGCCTTGGTTGGTCTCCAGATTGTTTCCATCGGAATAGATAATCAGGAATGAACCAATGTCCAGAATGTACAAAAAAGATCCCTTCATTACCGCGCAGGTCATCGACCTTGTCCTACGCGAACGCGATTGCTCCTTGTCGGCACGTGAATGGAAGCACCGCCTTGCCGGCTATGGCTATGCAATCAAAGACACCGACCATGGTCAGGTTGTTGAAACGCTGCCGCATCATGTCGAAGTTGGTGTTCTTCCCGCAGAACTTAGCGCCTGAAACAGACCTTTGCGGGGGTCTGTCTATCTGCCGGGAATATTGTCCCGCGCTGTTGCCGGCTCCCAGTTTTCGATCAGGTCCACTGCTTCTTTTGCGGTTTCGACAAATTTAAACAGGGTCAGATCTTCAGCTGAAATGGTGCCGGCATCGGCTAGCGCGTCCCAGTTGATAATTTTTTGCCAAAATTCCTTGCCGAAGAGCAAGAAGGGCACCCGTTGCATTCTGCCTGTCTGAATCAGGGTCAGCGCCTCGAACAACTCGTCCATGGTGCCGAAACCCCCTGGAAAGACACAAATTGCTTTTGCCCGCATCAGGAAATGCATTTTGCGAATCCCGAAGTAGTGAAAATTGAAACAGAGTTCCGGCGTGACGTATGCGTTTGGCGCTTGTTCAAATGGCAGAACGATATTTAGCCCGATGGACCGTCCGCCAGCATCAACTGCACCGCGGTTGCCAGCCTCCATCACACCCGGACCGCCGCCAGTGACAATCACGTCTTGCGTACTGCCGCCGGCCATTGATTTCAATGTCATCAGGCGCGCAAACTCGCGGGTCTCGTCATAGAATCGTGACAGTTCAGCCAGGGTTTTGGTGCGGGCACTGTCTTTTTTTGCAGGTTCCGGGATACGGGCACCGCCGAACAAGACGATGGTCGAGGTGATCCCTTCGGCATCCAGCATCAGCTCGGGTTTAAGCAATTCCAGCTGCAACCGCACGGGCCGCAATTCATCGCGGCACATGAATTCGTTGTCGGTGAAGGCAAGTTGATAGGCCGGCGCGCGGGTCTGCGGGGTGCTTGGTGCCGCTTTGGCTGCGTTGCGATCCGTGGTTGCATCGCGCAACGGATGGCGGCGTTGGTCGTCTCTCATGAAAGTCTCCAAAAATGGGTCCGCGCTACCGTGACTTGGTTGGTGGCGACTTGCAAGATGCAGCGCGTTGGCAGAAAACTTGAGGATGAATAGGTTAATTTTTTCCGACAGTTATTCGGATATTTTTCCCGACTTGGGCCGATTTTCTATTTTGCTATTCCGATGCGCCAACCCGATCTATTCAGAGGGTTTTCAATGTCACGACACATGAAATAGAGCACGTGAGTAATTTGCTTGTTGCGGTTGTCTCTCTCGCAATGGCGATGGCAGGACGGATATGAAAAGGCAGGTGAGGACGGGTTTGCACGACCGGTTCTTGTTGGGCGATCGGTCAAATGGTGCAGAAAGATTGCACTGACCCAGACCTGACGATAAAGCGGTGGAAAGTTTTTGCATCAGGAGTGACCGCCATGTCCAACGCCCAACTTGAGACCGCCATCGAAGCCGCATGGGATGCCCGTGACCAGATCACTTCGGCCACAACCGGCGAAGCACGTGACGCAATCGAGGATACGCTCAATGCCTTGGATAGCGGTTCCTTGCGCGTTGCGGAAAAACAAGAGGATGGCAGCTGGCACGTAAACCAATGGGCCAAAAAGGCGGTTCTGTTGGGTTTCCGGATCAAGGATATGGAACATCAGGAGGGTGGCCCGCAGGGCGCCGGATGGTGGGACAAGGTGGATTCCAAGTTCAAAGGCTGGGGTGACAATCAGTGGAAAGCCGCGGGTTTCCGCGCCGTGCCGAACTGCGTCGTGCGCAAATCTGCTTTTATCGCGCCGGGCGTGGTGTTGATGCCCTCCTTTGTAAACATTGGCGCTTATGTCGACTCCGGCACGATGGTTGATACCTGGGCGACGGTCGGCTCATGTGCCCAGATCGGCAAAAACGTGCATTTGTCCGGCGGCGTTGGCATCGGTGGTGTGTTGGAACCGATGCAGGCCGGCCCGACAATCATCGAGGACAATTGTTTCATAGGTGCGCGTTCGGAAGTTGTTGAAGGCTGTATTGTGCGCGAAGGTTCGGTGTTGGGGATGGGTGTGTTCATTGGCCAGTCGACCAAGATCCTGGACCGCGAAACCGGTGAAGTATTGTATGGCGAAGTGCCCGCTGGTTCGGTTGTGGTGGCCGGTTCGATGCCGTCGAAAAACGGTGTACACCTTTATTGTGCAGTGATTGTAAAGCGGGTGGACGAACGGACACGTTCCAAAACCTCGATTAACGAATTGCTGCGCGACTGACACGCGTCGCGGGAACCAAACAGGGCCTGCCAGAGTTCTACTTATTACTTGATGTAGGAGAACGATATGACAGGTCTTGGTTGGTTTGCCGCGCTGATCGTTGGGGCGCTCGCGGGCTGGATTGCTGAAAAGATTATGAAGCGCAGCCATGGATTGCTGCTGAACATCTTTATGGGGATCGTGGGCGCGATGTTGTTCAATGCAATCCTTGGTCTGATCTTTGGCTCGTCTCTGGGAGGCTGGATAGGACAGTTGTTTGCCGGGGTCGTTGGTGCGTGCATACTGATCGCGGCCATCAATACCTTTCGTCATCGGCCTTGAGCCGAGGCTTTTCAATTACGACAGATCACGCTAGGGCTGCCTTTCACGCGAAAAAGGTGGCCCTTATCATGTCTGATCCGAAAAAAGCCGGTAAGAAATCACGCCAACAGGTCTTTACCTTGCTGGTTCAGATCGGCCGTAAAGACGGCGACGGCCTGCCGGACAAAGCGACCGGTGCTGCGCTGATGTGCTTTGCATCGGGTGTGGATGAGGCAGAAGCAGTGCGTGAGACCGTCGCGATCCTCAAGCAGGCAGAGACCAATCCGCTGGATGTCACGGGCTATGGCACATTGGCCGAGCGCGAGGAAGAAGGTCACGAGATCGACGACGAAGAACGCGCATTGATGCAGCGGGCGCTGGACGAGAATTCAGTGATTATTGCGCAAATGACGCCATTCTTTGATTAGGCAGCACGCTGACGCGCCAAATGGATGGCGTCATACCAACGCAAGACGTGATGCGCGGGACGTGGATGTTCGGGTAACAGCGAGCGATCAAAACTATGCAACAGGCTGCTTTGCAGATGATGCGTGTGCCGGCGGATACGTCCGACATAGATACTTTCGACGAAGGTACCAGCTGCCAGCAGCGTTTCGTGGCGGGGCAGTAAGAGCTGGCTATAGGTGATCAACGGCCCACAAGGTTCGGTCAGGGCAGCAAAGCCGTTGACCAGATGGCGTGCGGGAACCAGTACGGCTTCTTGGCTGAACAGATACTCTACCTCGGGTCCGTCGATGATCAGCCGCTGGTCTGGGGCGACGATGACATCCTGTTGCAGGCCAAAGTAGGGTGCACGCAGTCGGATCGGGCGAAAGCTGCCCCGTGCTGGCACCGTACGGTGCAGGCTTTGCAACACCGGCACAACCCCGTCATCACGTGTCATCACAGTATCGCCGCGCTGTATGTCGTTGACAGGTTTATAGCCCCAAGGCGTCGCCAATGGCGTTGAGGGCAGCAAGGTCGGCATCGGGCCAATCGGTTCGATCTGGTTTGACAGGGCAGCAAATATCATATCGGAGGCGAAGGTCTGTTCGTTGCGCCCCAGCATCAGGTCGCGGATGTCATCCAGCGACAGCGCGTGCGGGTTATCAATGTAAACGCTTGTAACTTGCGTTTCTTCAGGCATTTCCAGTGTCATTCGGCCCCAATTTACCGCACTGTCCCAAGAATAGGTGATGCGCACGACGTCCGTGCGCCCAGCCTCGGTGTGCCGGATGGCCGCATGCGAAATCTCGTCGCCCTGCACCTGAACCATTGCAATGCCGCCACCGGGAATGGCCTGGAAGGTCAGGCTGCGCAGGGAAGGGAATGTGGTCTTGTAGCCAAACAGCACCTGTGGACGCCCATCTGCTGACAGGCGTGTTTCGAACATGATGCTGCCTTGGGTCAGCAACGTGTCGGGATTGTCTTCCAGCAAGGGCGTGTCTTTTTTGTCCGTGCCAAGTCCGCGCAAAGAGAGGCGGCGGTCTTGGTGATCACACAGTGCCAGCCACGTCATATCAAGCCACCTTGGCGGCGCGCAGTAGGTCCGCCTCGTATCGTTTCAGGGTGCGGCGGGCCGCGGGGGAATAGCCTTGGCCGGTTTCTGGATCGATCTCGGGGAAGAGCGCGCAGATTTCATCCACAACATCTTGCTCAAAGCTCTTGGTGGTTTGCGGCCCGGGCAGAAAGCTTTCGGTTTCAAGCCCTTCCGAGAATACCACCTGATGGCGGTCAAACAGCAGATGGACATAGGTTACCTCACCCCCCGCACGTCTGCGCACGGAACGGTCATTGACCAGATCACGCGCAGCGACCAGAACCTCTGCCTCGCCAAAAAGTAATTCGGCCAGATTATCGCGGATCAGCACACGGTGCAGCGGTGACACCAGCAGGTCGCGGTGGGACCCGAATGTGTTCGCGCGAATGTGGATCGGGGCGAAATCACCGGTCGCCGCGACTTTTCGTGTACCCATCCAGCGCAAGGGCTGAGGGCCATCATCCTGGGTCAGTACAAGGTCACCGGGGACAAGGGTTTCGGCAGGTCGTTCGCCATCGGGTGTGGCAATCATGGTACCGGCAACGAAACAGGGCACACCGGTAGCGTTAACGAAACCGACATCGGTATCGATGCCATTGTCGATCGTATAGGTGAAGTTGAAATTCTCGACGTCGCCATCGCCGGTAACGGTAAACGTCCCGTCAGCGTTTAGCTTTACGGTCTGGCCGGTGGGCAGGGTGATGATGTCACCTGCAACCACGCCAACGCCATTGATATGCGTAATGGTCAGGGTGCCGGGGCCGTTGTTGATGTCATTGGCCAGAACATCGATGACTTTATCCCCGTCAGGGAACAGGTCAATGTTGTCTGACAGGGCCACCAGACCTGTCTGCACGGAGTTACCGGCAATTAGCAGGTTTGAATCGTAGTTGGTATCGGCCACATCCGCGATCGCGATACGCATGGAGTTCGTGACACCCGCGTTCACGTTCATCGTCAGGGTGAGCGTGATGGTAAACCCGTCCATCTCGGTGTTGAATTCGTCATTCTGGTTGTTGACGTACATGTTGATGTTGTTGGTGGTGTTGACGTTGCCCGGATCAACATCGCCGTTTCCCACATCCATCGGCACCAAGCTGCCATTGATCCAGACGCCTACGAAATCCTGATAGATCGAGTTTTCGAATTCCGGATACTCTTCCGAGGAAAAGATGAACTGCATTGTCATGACGTCTGTGTCCGGGATGAAGTCCACGTCCAGTGTCGCCGCGTCATAGGTTCGTGCACCGGCTGCGGCGTTATATTGGCCGTGATTGTTTGTCCCGGAGGTATTCGTTGAGGTGTTTGTGTTTTGGTTCGCCTGGCCAGAGGAATTGGTAAAATCCTGAGCGTTGCCCGTCGACATGATGACGCCTGTGTCGCCGGGTGTAACGCCCGGTGCGACAGCATCGCCGTTGGTGTAGATGCCGGCGCTGTTCCTGTCGCCGTAATAGGTGGCATCTGTGACAGTCACACCATTGCCAAAGATGGTCTGGGCCATCTGCGTTGCCGTGGTGCCTTCGCGCACCGTGTTAATCGGAAGCTCTGATGCTGCTACCATTGTCCTGCCTCACGCCTTGGGCCCGGATGGCAATGGTCAGCAAGCACAGTGTCTCAGGCACATTTGGCCCTTGTCTGTCTTGCGGTCGGATCGGCCCTGTTTTCAGGTGCTCGGTGTGACCGCGGTACTGCTGATGCCCTGCCTCGGGTCATATTGTTGACACAATGTTAACAGGTGCCGCTGCCGCTGTTAAGTATTTCCTGCTAGCCCCCCCTTGGCACCGCGCCCTTTTCGCCACAAAAGTAGGGGGTTATCTGGTTTTCACACGAAAAGGAGTTTTCATGTCGTCCGTTGATCCCGTTGCCTTAACTGCCCGATTGGTCCGCTGCGCTTCGGTGACGCCTGCAAACGAAGGCGCTTTGGAGGTGCTGGAAGCGTTGCTGAGTGACGCCGGCTTTGCATGCAGTTGGGCGGACCGGGGTGGCATTCGCAATCTGTTCGCCCGTTGGGGCGCGAAAGGAAATACGCGCACCTTCGGGTTCAACGGGCACACTGATGTGGTTCCCGTCGGGAATGAAGCTGACTGGTCGATGCCGCCCTTTGGCGCCGAGGTTAAAGACGGCATCATGTACGGACGGGGCACCACCGATATGAAATCAGGTGTCGCGGCATTTGCTGCGGCTGCAGTGGATTTCGTGCGCGACACCCCCCCAGACGGCGCGGTTGTCATCACTGTTACCGGTGATGAAGAGGGCGACGCGATCGACGGCACCACCGCCTTGCTTGAGCATATGGAGCAAAACGACGAACGCATGGATGTCTGCCTTGTCGGTGAGCCGACCTGCCCAGATGTGATGGGTCAGATGATCAAAATCGGGCGTCGCGGATCAATGACAGCATGGCTCAAGGTGATCGGCACGCAGGGCCACTCGGCCTATCCGCATCGTGCCAACAACCCGTTGCCTGCGATGGTGCGGCTGATGGATCGTTTGGCCTCGCATGAGCTGGATACAGGAACGGACCATTTTGACCCCTCCACATTGGCAGTAGTGACTGTAGATACCGGAAATCCGGCAACGAATGTTATTCCTGCGATGTGTTCGGCAGCGGTGAACATACGGTTCAACGACACGCATTCGGGGGCATCCTTGACGGGGTGGTTGGAGAATGAAGTGGCGAAAACCCGCGCTGAATTCGGTGTTGAAATCGACATGCAGATCAAAATCTCGGGCGAGAGTTTTATCACACCGCCTGGCCCGCTTTCCACACTTGTCGCAAACGCGGTTGCTGCGGAAACCGGCGTCACGCCAGAGCTATCCACAACCGGCGGCACATCGGACGCGCGGTTCATCAAAACGCATTGTCCGGTGGTCGAATTCGGTTTGGTTGGCCAGTCGATGCACCAAGTGGACGAACACGTGAAAGTCGAACATATCCAGCAGCTTAAGGCGATCTACGGCCGCATCCTCAAGGACTATTTTGCATGAGCGTAACGATATCCTTAACAGGTGATGTTGCCGCCTGTCGCGCCTTGGGCCGTGTGGTTTTTATCGACGAACAAGGTGTATCCGAAGCGGATGAAATTGATGATCTAGACGAGGTGTGTTTGCATCTCTTGGCTGTTGATGGTGAGGCACCGGTTGGAACAGCGCGGGTGCATATCGTCAACGGGCTGGCAAAGATTGGCCGCGTTTGCGTGTTGAAATCCCATCGTGGCACTGGATTGGGGGCCGCATTGATCCGCAAGGCACTGGATGTGTCGCGGGGCAAGGCGGCGCAAGCGAAGCTGGGCGCGCAGGTTCACGCGCTCGGGTTTTACGAAACGCTGGGATTTGTGGCGACCGGCCCGATTTACGATGATGCGGGTATTCCCCACCGCGATATGTTGCGCGATCTGTGAGGGGCACGTTGATCATTATGGTCAAGGAGCCGCGTCCCGGTCGTGTAAAAACCCGCCTTGGGCGCGACATTGGTATGACGGCGTCTGCTTGGTGGTTTCGCCATCAGGCGGGCAGGTTGCTGCGGCGGTTACGTGACCCGCGTTGGGAGATTCTGCTGGCCGTCAGCCCTGATCGTGAAGGATTGCAAAGCCGTGTCTGGCCGCAAGGTTTACGACGATGCCCGCAAGGGGACGGTGATCTGGGGGCACGGATGGGTCGGATGCTGGCGCAGGTGCGACGTGGTCCTGCCTGCCTGATCGGTGCCGACATCCCCGCCATCACCCGGGCCCATATTGCACAGGGTTTCATCGCGTTGGGCAATCATGATGCGGTGTTCGGGCCCGCCCCAGACGGCGGTTTCTGGTTGATTGGCCTCAAACATCCCCGCCGCCAGCCGCCGCAACTCTTCAGGAACGTGCGCTGGTCTAGCGAAAATGCGCTGGCGGACAGCATTGCCACGCTTCCCGATCACCGTATCGCCCAAATAGTGACCCTGCGCGATGTCGATACGGCGGACGATTTGCCCATGACGTGAGCAATGCCGCGTGATACTTGCGGCATTATGAACAAAATACCATCCAAAGCCGAGATTCTTGAGTGGATCGAACAGAACCCGACCCTGACTGCCAAGCGTGACATCGCAAAGGCATTCGGTATCAAAGGGTCTGCAAGGATCGACCTGAAACAGCTCCTCAAGGAGTTGCAGGCCGAAGGACATCTGGAAAAGCGTAAAAAGAGTTATCAAGATCCCGACCGCCTGCCGCCGGTGTCGGTGTTAATGGTCACGGGCCCGGACAGTCAGGGTGACCTATTCGCCAAGCCGATGGAGTGGCACGGCGAAGCCCGCGAGCCGAATGTGCTGTTGATCCCTAAAGTCGGTGATCCGGCGCTGGGCGAAGGCGACCGGATTCTGGCGCGGCTGACCTTGGTCAAGGACGAAACCCACGCCTATGAGGGGCGGTTGATCCGACGTATCGGGACAAACCCCAAAAAGGTGCTGGGCATCTTTCGCAAGCGTGCCGAGGGCGGACGTATTGTGCCTATCGACAAAGGTGCAGACCGTGAATGGACGGTCGCGACAAACGACGTTAATGGCGCCAGGGATGGCGAGTTGGTCGAGGCGGAACAGGCTGGCCCAAAAGGCCGCATGGGCCTGCCCAAGGCGCGAATTACTGATCGTTTGGGTGATCCATCAGCGCCCAAAGCCGTGTCGCTCATAGCGATCCATCAGCACGGTATCCCCGATGCCTTTCCCGATGATGTGATTGCTCAGGCTGATGCCGCCACGCCTGCGGGCCTGAAAGGCCGTGAAGACCTGCAAGAATTGCCGTTGATCACGATTGATCCGTCAGATGCGCGCGATCATGACGATGCTTGCTATGCCCACGCGGATGATGATCCCAAGAACGAGGGTGGCCATGTTGTCTGGGTGGCGATTGCGGATGTCGCGGCCTATGTCACGCCCGATTCTGCGCTGGACCGTGAGGCCCGCAAACGCGGCAACTCCACCTACTTCCCTGATCGCGTGGTGCCAATGTTACCCGACCGTTTGTCCGGTGATCTGTGTTCGCTACACGAAGGGGTGCCGCGTGCCTGTGTTGCTGTGCGGATGGTGTTGGACGCCAAGGGAAAAAAACTGTCGCATACCTTCCATCGCGGTCTCATGCGCTCGCCTGCGTCCTTGCATTACGAAGAGGTGCAGGATGCCGTTGACGGGCGACCAAACGAACGCACGAAACCTCTGCTGGAACCTGTATTAGAACCGCTTTATGCGGCTTACGGCGCGCTCAAACTGGCACGAGCCGAACGTCAGCCGCTAGACCTCGACCTGCCAGAGCGGCGTGTGGAACTGGCGCAGGATGGCACTGTCAAATCCATCAACTTCAAGGATCGGCTGGATGCCCACAGGTTGATCGAAGAGTTTATGGTGCTGGCCAATGTTGCCGCTGCCGAAACACTTTTGGCCAAGAAGGTTCCACTGCTTTTCCGTATTCACGAGGAACCGTCACCCGAGAAACTGGAAAGCCTGCGCGAGACCGCGCAAGCCTCGGGATTTACGCTGGCTAAAGGGCAAGTGCTACAGACCTGGCATCTGAACAAGCTACTGAACGATGCGGCTGGCACGGATGAAGCCGAGTTGATCAACCTGTCAACGCTGAGGTCCATGACGCAAGCCTACTACGGCCCCGCGCATATCGGGCACTTTGGGCTGGCCCTAAGATCCTATGCGCATTTTACCTCGCCTATCCGGCGGTACGCGGATCTGATTGTGCACCGTGCGTTGATCACCGCACATGGGTGGGGCAAGGACGGATTGCGGCCTGAGGACTACGAAAGCCTTGAGCAAACCGGCGCACATATTTCCGACACCGAGCGACGTTCGATGGTGGCTGAACGCGATACGACCGACCGCTATCTTGCGTCCTATCTATCCGAGCGGGTAGGCAACGAATTTACCGGACGCATTAGCGGCATTGCACGGTTCGGTGTCTTTGTGAAACTGGATGAAACAGGGGCGGACGGGTTGCTGCCAATGCGAGCCTTGGGGCGCGAGTATTTTCATCACGACGCAGAAAGCCAGACTTTGCGCGGCTCTGATACAGGTATGGTCATTTCACTGGGGCAGCATGTGAAGGTACGGCTTGCCGAAGCAACGCCAGTTACAGGCGGTATTTTGCTGGAACTGCTGGAGCTTGAGGATGAGAAGATCAAGCAGGGGAGCAGATCTCCGGCAGGGCGCAATCCCCGCCGGAAGTCGAACAATGCCAAGCGCAAGAAAGACAAGATCAAGCGCAAAGTTTCGCGGACGCGGCGTTGACAGATTGGTTCATCGCATCGCTGGCACGGTCGATGTAACGACAAAGGATTTCATCTTCGGCGATCCGCATCTTGAGCAGGCTGTTGCCTGGCGTAGCACGCATGCTTGCCAGCATTGCAGCGACTGAGGCGTCCGCGGCAGTGGGCCTTTCACCGAACAGGAACGGGCCGTGCCACAGGCGTGTGGTGATGGCTTGCAAATCAGATTCCAAGCGCTCCAACCGTTCCTGCTGTGTGAAACGCCCCAACCCCTGCGCATGCATGCCGCGCATCAGTGTTTTTCGCAATTTATTAGTGATCATGCCGCGCAACAGCTTGGGGATCATTGCAAAATACGTGTCGCGGACGGTGGGCCAAACCGCGTCATTTCCCCAACGGTCCATGACGACGTGAAAATACATGTGTTCTTCGGCCATGCGTATAAAGGCCCTTGAGGTGGATTTCTCCATGTCCGATAGACCCGCGTCAAAATCCGCCCCCTGCTGTTCAAGATAACTGCGGACGTTTTCGCTGTCCGGGATGATTTGGTCGTTCACGCGGATGGCGGGCAGTTTCTGTTTCGGCATGCGGCGTGGATCTGGGGTATCTTCGCGCACCCACGCCAGACCCGACAGGTTTAGCAACCAAATTGCCTTTATACAGAAGGGGCTGGCGGCAGGTTGGCCAAAGGTTGGAGGGTAGGTGATGAGGGAAATCATGTTGGCGTCCTTTTTGATGTAGGGTATTTCTAGCATCCAATGCTGTCAATTTCTGTCAGCATTGGGTACAAATATGTAATGACGCGTACCCACCGCCTTTTTCAGTTGATGACAACGTTGCGCCACCTGCCGGCCCCTGTTCGCGCGACGCAATTGGCCGATGAAATGGGAACCTCGCTGCGCACAGTTTACCGCGACATCGACGCCCTGCGGGGTTTGGGCGCGGTGATCGATGGTGAAGCCGGGTTTGGTTACACCTTGATTGAAGATGCTGCACTGCCGCCACTGGGTTTTGAGGATGACGAGCTGGAAGCGCTGGTATTGGGTTTGCGCGATGTAGCCGTGATCGGCGATCCGGCGCTGGCAAAAGCGGCGAAGACGGCACTGGCCAAGATTACAGCACGGGTGCCGCCGCGACAGGCGCACCGGTTGCAACACGCCATTCTGGACGCCCGTCGATTTGTCCGTCCTGCGTCGCCACGGATTGATGTTGCTGGCTTGCGGGCCGCCACATGGGAGGAAGAAACCGTGCGTTTTGCCTATACCGATGGCAAGGGTATGCCAACAAAGCGAGAGGTGGACCCGCTGGGCCTCATCTATATGCAGGATACAAACATGCTGATGGCGTGGTGCCATTTACGACGTGATTTCAGGGTGTTCCGGCTGGACCGAATGGACGACCTCGAGCGGACAGGGCGCAGCTTCAGGCCACGTCGCGTACCGATGTTGCGCCAGTATACCGAGATATTGCGAGCCGAAGCACTGGACCGAGCGGAAGATCGCAATTTGCAATGAATGGGGTTCTTTGGATCAAGCGGGCAGGCTAGGTTGGCTAAGAGCAATTAATCCAAATGGGTAGAAATATGTGTGGTCGTGCGATTATGTTCTGTGTCGGCCTTCTTTGGTCGGCACCGGTATGGGCCGTAGGCCCGGAAACCTCGGTTCGACCAGCGGAACGTCTAACGGCCCAGCGCCCCCAGAACGATGCAGGGTTGACAGAATGGGTGATGGGTTTGCGCACCCGTGCTTTGGCGCAAGGGATTAAGGCGGCGACTTTTGATGCTGCGTTAAGCAGGGTTACTTATGACCCCGACATCATCAGACGTGACCGTAATCAGGCGGAATTTACAAAAACCATTTGGGATTACTTGGACACTGCTGTGTCCGACCTGCGAATTGAAAACGGGCGTCAGGCGCTCCGTAAATGGGACGACACGCTAAACCGGATCGAAGCGCAATACGGCGTGGAAAAAGAGGTGATCGTGGCGATCTGGGGACTTGAAAGCGCATTTGGAACGTTTCGCGGAAAAGCGCCAGTGATCAACGGTTTGGCAACATTGGCCTATGATGCGCGGCGGGCAGCGTTTTTTGAAGCAGAGCTGATCCACGCTCTGCAAATTTTGCAGGACGGCGATACGACGCTTGCGCAGTTGCGAGGCAGTTGGGCCGGCGCTATGGGGCATACGCAGTTCATGCCGTCATCCTTTGCCGCCCATGCGGTAGATTTTGATGGTGACGGGCGCCGCAATATCTGGGGCGATGATCCACGCGATGCCCTAGCTTCGACCGGTGCTTATCTGAGACATTTTGGCTGGACCAAAGGGCAGCCATGGGGAATTGAGGTGCGTTTGCCGGAAGGGTTTGACTATACCATTGCAGATCGTGACATCAACAAGCTGCCCAGCGAATGGGCGCTGATGGGGATTGGCCCGGTGACAGGTGCGGCTGATGACACCCATGGTCCTGCCTCAATTTTGCTGCCCGGTGGGGCAGAGGGGGCTGCCATTATGATATTCTCAAACTTCGCAGTGCTTGAGAAGTACAATACGGCAGATGCCTATGTGGTTGGTGTAGGTCATTTGAGCGATCGTATTCAGGGTGGCAAAGCCATTGAACACGGTTGGCCGCGTCACTTGCGTGCGTTGACCAAACCCGAGCGGATCGAATTGCAGAAACGGCTCACGGCGGCCGGGTTTGATACGGTCAAGATTGACGCCAAGATGGGGCCGCTGACAATCAATGCCGTGCGTGGTTTCCAGAAAGCCAAAGGGCTGGTGCCCGATGGCTTTCCGTCGCTTTCATTATTGGATCGTTTGCGGGCCTTATGAGGCGGCCTTGAGCATGTCCTTGTCTTTGAGGTCTTTATAGGTCGCATCCAGCGCCAGTTTGGCACGTTTTGCAAATACCTCGATCTCTTCTGGGGTGATCACCAGAGGTGGGGAAATAATCATGCGATCGCCGACATGGCGCATCACCAGATTGTTGGCAAAGCAATGTTCGCGACACATATAGCCGACATCGCCCTTGTTACCGGCAAAGGCGGCGCGGCTTTCCTTGTGCGGGGTCAGTGGCAGCGAGGCCATCAGACCAGATACGTTCACACCACCCACAAGCGGGTGCTCGCCCAAGCCTGTTAACGCGTCATGCAGCGCAGGCATGGCCACATTACGGATGTGGGACATCAGGTCTTCTTCCTGCATGATCCGCAGGTTCTCCATGGCCACGGCGGCACATACCGGGTGGCCGGAGTACGTATAGCCGTGGTTGAACTCGCAGGCATTGATCACTTCGGCAATCTCGTCCGATACAATCGACCCGCCGATTGGGGCGTAACCCGAAGACAGGCCCTTGGCGATGGTCATGATGTCCGGCTGGATGCCCATTGTATTTGAGCCAAACCAGTTTCCTGTCCGACCGAAGCCACAGATCACCTCGTCCGCGATCAGCAGGACATCATATTTTTTACAAATACGCTGGATTTCAGGCCAGTAAGTGGCGGGTGGAATAATCACACCACCAGCACCCTGAACGGGTTCGCCAATAAAGGCGGCGACTTTCTCTGCGCCTAGTTCAAGGATTTTCGCCTCAAGCTCCTGGGCACGGGCAAGGCCGAATTCGTCGGGTGTTTGATCGCCGCCTTCGGACCACCAGTCAGGCTGCCCGATGTGATGAATCCCCGGGATCGGCATGCCACCTTGTTCGTGCATATAGGTCATGCCGCCCAAAGAACCGGAACCGAGTGATGATCCATGATAGGCGTTCTTGCGGCTGATGACGTGGGATTTTTCCGGCTGACCCTTTTCGGCCCAATAGACACGGACCATGCGCAGGTTGGTATCGTTTGCCTCAGAGCCCGACCCGGCATAAAAAATGTGGTTCAGATTGCCGGGTGCAAGTTTGGCCAATTCGGCAGAAAGCGCGATCACCGGTACATGGCTGGTTTGGAAAAATGTGTTGTAAAAGGGCAGTTCATTCATCTGGCGCATTGCCACTTGGCCCATTTCAGGGCGGCCATACCCAAGGTTCACACACCACAGACCGGCCATAGCATCCAGGATCTCGTTACCCTCACTATCTGTCAGGTATACACCCTTGGCACGGGTAATGATGCGCGCGCCTTTCGCGGCCAGTTCGTCACCGGTTGTGAAGGGGTGCATGTGGTGTGCAGCGTCAAGCGCCTGCAGCTCGGCGGTGGGCAAATGGTTGGTGATTGCGGACATTAGAGGCGACCTTTGTGGAGGGAAAAATAACTGAACCGCAGAATATGATCAAATTATGCAAAGTCAATCGAGTCGCGCGGGTGTTCAGGCGTCTTGCAAGGCAGAACAAATCTGCTCAACGCCTTGGGCGACGTCCTCAGCCATGGCGCTTGCCGCGGCATCTACATCGCGGGCGCGCAGGGCAGCGAGCAAGTCCTGATGTTTATCGGGCAGGTTGTTGGTGCCGAACCGGCCACAGACCACGCGCAGCGACGGTCCGAACCGCAACCAAAGCCGGTCTACCGTCGCGGCCATGATCGGTGCATCTGCCGCTTCGTAGATCAGGGCGTGAAAACGATAGTTATGGGTCAGGTAGCCCCCGATGTCGCCCTGCGCGATGGCACGGTTCAGATCACTGTCGCAGGCCGCAATTGCATCAAGTGACGCGGGTGTCAGTCGCACTGTGGCACGTCGTGTCAGTTCCGGTTCCAATGTCGCGCGCATAAAGCCCAGCTCGTCTGCACAATCCGGGGTCAGCACCGGCACACTGACACGTCGGTTGCCCTGATGGGTCAGGGCCCCTTCGGCAATCAGGCGTCGCAAGGCCTCGCGTACAGGTGTCATGCCGACATTCAACTGGTCAACCAGCCCCTGGATTGTGACTGCCTGGCCGGGGGCAAGATCACCGAACAGAATCATCACACGCAGTTGTTCATACACCGCCTGATGTGCGGGCATCTTTCCCGTTTCCGGGCCAATAAACGGATTTGTCGGGGTGATCATGTCCACGTTCATGTATATTTGCCTGTTTTTTTGCCGATCAGGACTCGGCTTGCACCAGTCTATTCAGCGTGAAAGCATAAAGTAACTTGCCGCAAGAGGCAAAACTTGATCAAATTAAACCAATGTCGGAAAAAACCCGGCAAACTTTTGGGAGTAAGAGATGAAGAACCGTATTTTGGGCTGCGCTGCTGCCGCAACATTGATGGCAGGTGCTGCCGTTGCCGAAGAAGTCCGCGTTTACAACTGGTCGGACTATATTGACGAATCCTTGCTGGAGAAATTCGAGACAGAGACCGGCATCGATTTGATCTATGACGTTTTCGACAGCAACGAAGTGCTTGAGACCAAATTGCTCGCCGGTGGATCGGGCTATGATGTCGTTGTGCCATCGGGCACATTCCTGCAACGCCAAATCACCGCTGGCGCCTTTCAGAAACTGGATACCTCCAAGCTGCCGAACATGGAAAACATGTGGGGCACAATTAATGATCGGTTGAAGAAATACGACCCAGAAGGTGCCTATGCGATCAACTACATGTGGGGCACCACAGGTATCGGTGTGAATATCAACAAAGTCAAAGAAGTGCTGGGTGACGACGCACCAGTGGATTCTTTGGCCTTGGTCTTGGACCCGGCGAATATGGAAAAGCTTGCCACATGCGGCGTGCATTTTCTTGATGCGCCTGCCGAGATTATTCCGGCCACCTTGGCCTATATCGGCGAAGACCCCGACAGCCAGGACCCTGATGTGATTGCAAAAACCGAACCGGTTTTGACAGCGATCGCGCCTTTTGTGCAGAAATTCCATAGCTCTGAATATATCAACGCATTGGCTAACGGTGACATCTGTGTGGCCATCGGTTGGTCCGGTGACATTCTGCAGGCGCGTGACCGCGCGGCAGAGGCCGACAATGGTGTCGAAATTGAATATTACGCCCCGAAAGAGGGCGCGTTGATGTGGTTTGACAACATGGCGATCCCAGTGGATGCGCCAAACCCGGATGCGGCGCATAAATTCCTGAACTTCATCATGGATGCGCAGAACATGGCGGCGGCATCGAACTATGTCTATTACGCCAACGGCAACGAGGCATCACAAGAGTTTCTGGTTGAGGACGTGATCGGCGATGTCGCGATCTATCCTGACGCCGCGACACTTGAGAAGCTCTACACCACCTCGCCTTATGGGCCCAAGGTGCAACGGGTTGTGACCCGTATGTGGACCAAGATCAAGTCCGGCACTTAAGTTGCAAAAGCAGGGCGCGGTTGAAATCAACTGCGCCCCTTTTTCCATTTGACCAAACAGGGAAGCCCGTAACGTGAGTCAAACCGTCTTTGCCCCTTGGGAAAACCCTGACGAGAAACCGTTGATCCGGTTTCAGAACGTCACCAAAAGATTTGGCAAATTTACCGCCATTGATGATCTGACACTGGATATTTTCGCACAGGAATTCTTTGCGTTGCTGGGGCCATCGGGCTGTGGCAAAACCACGATGATGCGTATGTTGGCCGGATTTGAAAGCGTCACGGAAGGGCGGATCGAACTGGCAGGTGCCGACATCGGTCATGTCCCGCCGAACGAGCGTGCCGTGAATATGATGTTTCAGTCTTACGCGCTTTTTCCGCACATAAGCGTTTGGGAAAACATCGCTTTTGGCTTGCGTCGTGACAAGAAAAGCAAGGCCGAGATTGAAGCGCGGGTTGAGGAAATGCTCAGGCTGGTGCGTTTGGAAAAATTTGCCCACCGCAAGCCGCATCAGATCTCCGGCGGACAAAGGCAAAGGGTTGCTTTGGCGCGGTCATTGGCCAAAGCCCCGAAATTGTTATTGCTGGATGAACCGCTCGGCGCGTTGGATAAAAAGTTGCGGCAGGAAACACAGTTTGAACTGATGGACATTCAGGAAACCACCGGTACGACCTTTGTAATCGTGACCCACGATCAGGAAGAAGCAATGACCGTGGCCTCCCGCGTGGCCGTGATGGACGAGGGGCGGATCATTCAGGTGGCAACCCCGGCAGCAATCTACGAATATCCGAATTCGGTTTATGTTGCTGATTTTATTGGTGATGTGAACATCATCGAAGGGCAGGCCAGCCCCAGCGGAAAAGAAGAATACGCGTTGAGTTGGAACGGTACTCAGGCCCCCATAACGGCAACCTCGCAAAAATCATTCAGCGAGGGGCAAACCGCCCACCTTGCGATCCGGCCCGAGAAAATCCGCATTTCGACGGAAAGACCCGAGGATGCGGTGAACGCCATGCAGGGCAAGGTGCTCGACATTGCTTATCTGGGCAACCTGTCCACCTATCACGTGGAATTGCCCGGTGGTCAGGTGATCAAGGCACAAACGGCCAACACACGCCGCCTCGCGCGGCGTGACATCACATGGGAAGATCCCGTCTGGATCTCATGGAGCGCCACAGCAGGCGTGATGTTGGAACAATGACACTAACCCCTCCCATCTCTTTTTGGCCCTCAATACTGCGGGGTCCGGGGCTGGCCCCGGTTCTACAGAAACAACAGGCGGAACCTGAATGATGCGCCGCGCCACCCTGATCCTCGTTCCCTATCTCTGGCTTCTCCTGCTTTTCTTCGCGCCTTTTCTAATCGTGCTGAAGATCTCGCTTTCTGACGCTGCGCTGGCGATCCCACCCTATACGCCGAACCTCAAGGACGGCATCGGTGCGTTGATCAGCGAACTCGATTTTGAGAATTTTGTTTTTCTGACCGAAGACGATCTCTATTGGAAAGCATATCTCAGCTCCTTACGTATCGCGTTTATCTCGACCGTGCTGACATTGCTGGTCGGGTACCCGATTGCTTACGGCATGGCCAAGGCGCCGGATGAGTGGCGTGCGACCCTGATGATGCTGGTGATTCTGCCATTCTGGACATCATTTTTGATCCGCGTTTATGCGTGGATGGGTATTCTCAGCAACGAAGGGTTATTGAACCAATTGCTGTTGTGGCTGGGCCTGACCTCGGAACCTCTGGTGATCCTTAATACGACGATGGCGGTGTATATTGGTATCGTGTACACGTATCTCCCTTTCATGATCCTACCGATTTATGCAGCCCTTGACCGGCTTGATACCTCTCTGGATGAAGCAGCTCAGGACCTTGGCTGTACCCGCACGCAGGCCTTTTGGCTGGTGACAATCCCCCTGTCAAAAAACGGTATTGTGGCGGGCTCGTTTCTTGTGTTCATCCCGGCACTCGGCGAATTTGTAATCCCCTCATTGCTGGGTGGTTCAGGCACATTGATGATTGGCAAGGTGCTCTGGGAGGAGTTCTTTAACAACCGCGACTGGCCAGTGGCTTCAGCAGTCGCCGTCATCTTGTTGTTGATCTTGATCCTGCCGATTGTGTTGTTCCAGCGGAACCAGCAAAAGCAGCAGGAGGCCGAACAATGAAGCGTATGTCTTGGTTCAACGTCACGTCGCTGACGTTTGGGTTTGCCTTCCTTTACCTGCCGATGCTGGTGCTGGTGTTCTACAGCTTTAACTCTTCCAAACTCGTCACGGTCTGGGCAGGGTTTTCAACAAAATGGTACGGTACACTGTTCCAGAACGAAGCCTTTCTGGATGCGGCTTGGGTAACGTTGAAAGTTGCGGTTCTTTCTTCCAGCTTCGCAACAATATTGGGCACCATGGCAGCTTACGTATTGGTGCGCGGCGGGCGCTTTATGGGGCGCACTCTGTTTTCCGGCATGATCTATGCGCCTTTGGTCATGCCCGAAGTTATCACCGGCCTTTCGCTGCTTCTTTTGTTCATCGGTATCGGCTTGGATCGCGGCGTTTTGACCATCGTGCTGGCTCATACGACGTTTTCCATGTGTTATGTTTCTGTTGTGGTCTCTTCCCGACTGGTCACGTTTGACCGCTCGCTGGAAGAAGCGGCGCTTGATCTCGGCTCTACTCCCTGGGAAGCTTTCCGGTTGGTCACATTGCCCATCATCGCGCCCGCCGTAATCTCGGGATGGTTGCTGGCTTTCACGCTTAGCCTTGACGATCTCGTCATCGCGTCCTTCACCTCTGGGCCCTCGGCCACTACCCTTCCGATCAAGATTTTCTCGGCGGTGCGCCTTGGTGTGTCCCCAGAGATCAACGCGCTGTCGACGATCATGATTCTGATTGTGACCGTGGGGGTTGTGACAGCATCGCTGGTGACGAAACGCAATGCATTGCGCGCCCAGAATGATACACAAGCTGCAGAGCGTGCGCAGGGCTGATGCAACGGATTTACCCTGAATTTGCCTATTCCGACGCGCCGCGTGCACAGTGTTGGTGGGATGAAACTTGCGATACGCCGACAAGGCCATGCTTAAGCGAAGGCCACAGTTGCGATGTGGCAATTATTGGCGGTGGCTTTACAGGTATTTCGGCGGCTCTTCATCTGGCTGAAGCAGGCGTTTCGGTCGCTGTTCTGGAAAGTCGCTATGTGGGCTGGGGCGCCTCGGGTCGTAATGGTGGCTTCTGCTGTTTGGGTGGCGGAATGCTGGACAATCAACAGTTGGACAAGGCCTTTGGCAGGCCGGGTCGCGATGAATGGCATCAAGCCGAGCAGGCATCGATCCACTTTGTGGAAGGCTTGATCTCGCGATTCGGGATCGAGGTGGATCGCCATTCCCAGGGCGAGACGCAATTGGCCCATCGCCCCCGTGACTTTGAAAAAATGCGGAGCGAACTGGAGTACTACGCCGAAAGCTATGGGATCGAGGGGCGGCTGACAACCAAGGCTGATCTGGCGTCCGAGGGTATGAATGCAGGTTTTGAGGGGGCCATTACCATCCCGATTGGTTTCGGTCTGAATCCTCGCAAATACATCAACGGTTTGGCGGGTGCTGCCGAAGCCGCCGGGGCGCGGATTTTCCACGATACGCCGGTGACCGGCATCGCCCGTCCGAGAGACGGATTTGAGCTGACGACGCCACGGGGCAAAATACGGGCTGCAAAGGTTATCGTAGCCACAAACGGGTATTCTGCCGAAGACCTGCCGGACTGGTTTGCAGGCCGGTATATGCCGACGCAATCCAGCATTATCGTCACCCGTCCGATGGATCAGGCGGAACTGGCAGCGCAGGGTTGGACCAGTGGCCAGGCATCTTATGACTCTCGAAAATTGCTGCATTATTTCCGGCTTATGCCCGACAACCGTATGCTGTTCGGGGTGCGTGGTGGGTTGATGGCGACGCCCGGATCGGAAGCGCGGGCGATCAAACGGGCGCGCGCGGATTTTGACGCAATGTTCCCAGCATGGCGCGAGGTCGAAACGCCACATAGCTGGTCGGGAATGGTCTGTATTGCCCGCAAACAAATGCCTTTTGTAGGGCAGGTGCCCGAAAGCCCGGGATTGTTCACCAGCCTGTGTTATCACGGCAATGGGGTTGCGATGGGAAGCTACTGCGGGGGATTGCTGGCCGATCTGGTGCAGGACAAGGCGCCACATCAGATCTATCCAAGGGCCGTCAAGCGGCCACTTGCCAAATTCGAATTGGGCCGGTGGCGCCGGGCAGTGATGCCCATCGCTTACGCCGGTTTTGCATTGAAAGACCGTTAGGGCTGCGCAGGCGGTTCACGCAGACCGTCCACGCCGCTGGCCAGAATGGCGCTGCCGCCTTCAAGAATCAGAACAGTGTCCCCATCCTGTAAGCGGGTTTCGACAATACGGCCGTAGGTTTCCGTTGGCTCTAACAAGATCACTTCGCCATTGGCGCGGCTCTCGATGTCAAAGCCATAAATGCCCGTCGGAAAGGGGGATCCGTTATTTGACACGCCTGTCCATTCGATCGGTTCAGCCGAGACTGGCAGTTGCAGGCGCTGAACTTCTTGACCCGTCGCGTCACGAACCACCAGATACACCTCGTCTGAGGCAGCAGCCGGGTTCGGATTTATCTCAATTGGGCTGCCGTCAAAATGTACAGGCGCCGTTGTTCGCGCCTCCATTCCAATCCAACGCGCGAGATCAGCCATATTTCCGGATCCGATTTGCGACGCGAGTGACGTCAGCAGATCGTTGGACAGGACCTGCTGTTCAACCATCGAGAACTGCGCAAGCTGCGCTGCGTATTGGGATGAGTCAATTGGTTCAAGGGGATCTTGATAGCGGGCCTGCGCTGTTAACATTTTGAGGAACGTCTCAAAGTCCGAAGACAGGACCGGCTGTGTTTGCGGGGCGGCATTAGCAAGAGCCGCAGCGCCTGCAGCTGTAGAATTTGCGATGGAGGATGAATTAATGTCCATGAAAAGTCCTGTTCAAAGTCGGATATCAAGGCCGGATTGGATGCCGGCGGTCAGGTTGATCTGCGCCGCCTTGGCGGATTGTTTATCGTTGTCCGTCCCATCGCGAGCGTTTCCCGACCGGGCCATATCGCCCTCGGTCTCCTCATGGGTCTGTGCCCCGCTTGAAAAAGAGAAGGTGATATCGTTGTATCCGATGTCATGAAACGCAGCTTCCAGATTTGAAATGTGCCGACGCATGAGGTCGGCGGTTTCCTGTCGTTCAGCAAGCACGTTCACGACAATCCCTGCTTCAGATGTGGACAAGGCGAGGCGTACGCGGCCCAGCTCTTCGGGGCTGAGCGAAATTTCTACAGGGCGGTTCGGCATGCCTTGCAGTGCTTCGGCAACTTGACGGGCGATGTAATGAGGTAGGTGGGCTGTGGCTTGCAGCGATTGGGGATGCTGTATGGACGTCGCAAAAGAAATGTCGCCGCGTGCAGCGGCAAGCGGCTCGACCTCCACCGAACTTGGCGTCAATTTGCTGGTGTCCAACGCTGATTGTGGCATTGACTGTATGGTTGATAGAGCGGCGCCAACCTGCAAACCGGTCATTGGCACAGGGTGTTTGGCTGGTGTCAGTATCTGGAGAACAGGGTCTGCTGATGGTGCTGTCCGATCCACCGCAGGTTTGCGCGGCATCATATCGAAAAGAGAAACGGAGGTGGCGGCAAGTTGGACGGGAAAGCCTGTCCGGGTTGGGCCGGTTACAATGCTGTGAAGTAGTGGAGATGCGTAGGCCGCTTGAGGGATTTTCTGCGCGACCGTCGTCTGGACAACGGAGGGCAGCACATCGGTAGAGCCTGGGGTAGTATTCTGGGACGTGTTCGGGGGCGCGATGTATGCCAGTGGTGCGTTGGCGCGGAGCATCTGAGGAATTGCTGATCTAGACGCGGTAGATAACTCTGGGGACAAAGCTGACGTTGAAAAGGCATGCGAAGCCGCTTGTGTTTGGCTAGTCAGGAGCGCCGACGGGGAAGTTGCTGGGCGTAAGGACGCCTCCTGAAGTCCAATGCCTTTACCGACCGATCCTTGAGAGGACAGATTGCTTTCTGACTGGAGATATTTTTCGGGTTTTGCCAATATCCCAGCCTGCGTTTCGAGCGCTTGACGCGGTACATCCTCAGTCCCTTTCGGTACTCTGGGATCAGGTGCTTCCCCTTCACTATTCTGAAGTCGGCCGTTTTGGACCGGCTGAGCTTGCGACATTGCGATAAGGTTGGCGGACGCGGTGGGGGGGGCTGTTTTCTCCATGATGAACCCCTCTGAATCTGGCAATTCATCAGAAATGGGGCTGGCTTGTACCTCATCCATTTTCCCGACCTCGGCGTCGGCCACATCTTGTGAAAATGCAGGATCGATTTGCGCCACTTTGACAGGCTTTTTGTCGGACGGAACGAAAAGGCCACTAAAAATAGCGTCGAAGTTTGTTTCTTTATCTCTAGGCAATGACGAACGGTTCGGCGTGGATGTCACGCTGTCCGCCTCGCCGCTGGAAGCAGATTGTTGAACGGCGCCCAATGCCGACGGCAGGCCTTGAGTCAAAATGGGATGCACGTTGTCCTCCGGGATTTCTTCTCCGACTGAGCCGCTTATGCGCGAACATCCTTACCACTTGTTTACTGAAATCAGCGCATGGTCCGCAAAGTAGACGGCAATTTAAGGACCTTTGCCATGGAAGCGATCCGCCCTGTTGCGACCCACCAACCAAACCCGAAGAACGACACAGCGCTGCGTGACGCAGCGATGCAGCTTGAGGCAAGTTTTCTTGCGGAAATGCTTAAATCAGCGGGGCTTGGCGCGTCGCCCGAGGGGTTTGGCGGCGGCGCAGGAGAGGATCAGTTTGCTTCCTTCCTTGTCGCGGAGCAGGCCATGGCCATGGTTCGCGCAGGCGGCATCGGATTAAGCGAATCGATTTATGACGCACTCAAGGAGCGAAAAAATGATGGCGAACCATAACGCAACCGTAACTGAAGAACTGAGTGATCTGCTGGACGCAGAGCGAGAAGCCCTTTTGAAAGGTGATCTGGAAAAACTCAATGCGCTGCTGATGCCCAAAGAGGCGTTGATAGAAGCGATGAATGAAGTACCGCAAACTGATTTGACAACGGTGCAGATGCTGGACAGCAAAGTGAAACGCAACCAGGTTCTGTTGGACGGTGCATTGGAAGGTATCCGCGCGGTGGCGGTCCGTATGGCCCGCCTACGTGAGGTGAACGGCGCGCTAGAGACTTACGGAGCAGACGGTAAACGCCGTGAAATTCAGCTGGATATCGACAGTTCGGTCGAACACCGGGTCTGAGGAATTGATTAAAAACCCCGGAACTTGGCACAACCAAATTCAGCATTCGTTAATACAACTGCCCCAAATCTGAGCGTGCATCCGAGGTCGGGTGGCGCATCTTTTTGGAACAAAAGCATGCATGGTTCAGAATGACATTTCGTTCAGCCCCCAGGCGGGTTGGACACAACGGACGTAAAGCGTCTATGACTGAAGGAACATGCTTAT
>JBARCL010000170.1:0-114655 GCA_049794055.1 Sulfitobacter sp. | reverse complement strand
ACGTGGCACAGCTGTATCCTCAAGTTAGTTACTTAGCCGAACGCTTACGAACGATTAATTTGTTCGTACGCTTGTTCTTACGTGTCTTATAACCTTTAGTTGGAACGCCCCACGGTGTAACAGGATGACGACCGCCCGAAGTACGACCTTCACCACCACCATGTGGGTGATCAACCGGGTTCATAACAACACCACGAACAGAGGGGCGGATGCCCTTGTGGCGGTTACGACCAGCTTTACCAAAGTTTTGGTTGCTGTTGTCGGGGTTGGAAACGGCGCCAACGGTGGCCATGCATTCTTGGCGAACCAGGCGAAGCTCGCCCGAGCTCAGACGGATCTGAGCGTAGCCACCATCACGGCCAACAAATTGAGCATAAGTCCCAGCAGCACGTGCAATCTGCCCGCCCTTGCCTGGCTTCATTTCAACGTTGTGAACGATTGTCCCGATGGGCATGCCCGAGAATGGCATCGCATTGCCCGGCTTCACATCGGTTTTGGCGCCAGCAATCACTGTATCACCAATAGCAAGACGCTGTGGTGCAAGGATATAAGTCTGCTCGCCATCTTCGTATTTCAACAACGCGATAAACGCTGTACGGTTAGGGTCATATTCGATGCGTTCAACTGTACCGGGCATATCAAACTTCGTGCGTTTGAAATCCACAATACGATAGAGACGCTTCGCCCCGCCGCCTTTGCGGCGCATCGTGATCCGTCCGGTGTTGTTCCGGCCGCCATTCTTGGTCAAACCCTCAGTAAGGGCTTTGACCGGACGACCTTTCCACAGCTCCGAACGGTCGATCAGAACCAGCCCACGCTGGCCCGGCGTCGTCGGTTTATACGACTTGAGTGCCATGTTGTCTGTCTTCCGTTTAGCTGTGCGGCAGAGGTGCCCGTTGTCGGGGCGGTGTCTACCGATGGTTATAGGGCCCCGAAGGTCCCCGATGTATGTGGTGCGGCGGGGAAAACCCCGCTTTACCGGTATGTCTCAAGACGGAAGTGGTCCCGCCATGCGACAAAAGACAAGCCCCAGACGAATCTGGGGCCATGCCGATGGGGTCGTTTAGGTGCTGGCGTGGATGGGGTCAAGGGGGGCTGCCCCCTTAATGATCTTAGTGCGTCCAGGCCCCGCGCCGTCCGGTTGCAAAGTTCTCGCCATAGCCGCCAGGGCGAATGTTGGGTTTGCGCTTGTTGGGTTCTTGCGCCTGCGCGTCGATGCCATGCTCGCGGGCATATTCAACTGCGGCAGTTTTGCTGTCGAATTGCAGCTTGACCTGCGATTGGGTGTCAGACGACGATGTCCAGCCCATCAGGGGATCAACCGCGCGGGCCTCGCTGGGGGCGAATTCCAGCACCCAATGGTTGGTCTTGGCGGTGCCCGAAGACATCGCTGTTCGGGCAGGTTGATAGATACGTGCGCGCATGGGGGCCTCGTTGCTTTTGCTCGGCATCTTATCGGCCATCCGCCCCCTCAAAGCAAGGGCATCCAACCAGCATGGCTAAACGAAAGCTTGCCAATGCTGCGCCGCAGCATTAGCGTGCAATACGCAGTATGGAGTTGCCGAATGTATCCCAGTGAATTGTTTTCCCTACAGCTAAAGATAACAACGCTTATGGCTGAATCCCAAACCGTAATGACCTTGCGCCTCTTGGCGATGAGCGGGGCAATTCCAGCAAAACATGGTGAGAACGAACGCATGGTCGATGAAAAAGCGCCCGCGATGGCCAAGGCATTTGCCGCAGCCAGCAAGGCGATGATGCAGGGCGCAAGACCAGACCAGATCATGTCGGCCGCCCTGGCACCTGTCAGCAAACGGGTCACATCGAACCGGAAACGATTGATGAAATAGAGGGACCTGCTGTCAATTTCTGGCAGCAAGCGGGGTTACGGGCTTGAACCACCGGTGAAAAAGGTCACGTTGTGCACAACACCCGAGCAGGACCTCACCTCATGCCCTATGCCCATAACGACAGTTCCGAAACGATGCCGATCATGGCCACGCCTCCAACAGACGTGCGCAATCGTGCCAAGCTTGAGGGCGGCAAAGCCTTTGTCCTCCACACCGAATTCGAACCCGCCGGCGATCAACCCACCGCGATAAAGGAGCTGAGCCAAGGCGTACGTGACGGCGATCGTGATCAGGTGCTGTTGGGCGCAACCGGCACGGGCAAGACCTTTACAATGGCCAAAGTGATCGAGGAAACCCAGCGACCCGCAATCATCCTTGCGCCAAACAAGACGCTGGCCGCGCAACTCTATGGTGAGTTCAAGGGCTTCTTTCCAGACAATGCTGTCGAATATTTTGTCAGCTTCTACGACTATTACCAACCCGAAGCCTATGTGGCGCGGTCCGACACCTTTATCGAAAAAGAATCACAGATCAACGAACAGATCGACCGGATGCGCCACTCGGCCACGCGGGCACTGTTGGAACGCGACGACGTGATCATCGTGGCCTCTGTGTCATGCATCTATGGCATCGGGTCAGTGGAAACCTACGGCGCGATGACACAAGACCTCAAGGCCGGTGGAAACTATGACCAGCGGCAAGTCATCGCCGATCTGGTCGCGCAGCAATACAAGCGCAACGATGCGGCCTTCTTTCGCGGATGCTTCCGGGTGCGCGGCGATTCGCTCGAGATTTTTCCCGCCCACCTTGATGACCGCGCTTGGCGATTGTCGTTTTTTGGGGAAGAGTTAGAGAGCATCACTGAATTTGACCCCCTGACCGGTGAAAAAACTGATACATTTGAGCAGATCAGGGTCTATGCCAACAGCCACTATGTGACCCCGAAGCCGGCCATGTCGCAGGCGCTGGTCGGCATAAGGAAAGAACTGCGCATGCGGCTCGACCAATTGGTTGGTGATGGCAAACTGCTCGAGGCGCAGCGGCTTGAGCAGCGCACGAATTTCGATCTTGAGATGCTGGAGGCCACCGGCGTCTGCAACGGCATCGAAAACTATTCCCGCTATCTAACGGGCCGTGCCCCCGGCGAGCCGCCCCCCACCCTGTTTGAATTCATTCCCGACAACGCCATTGTCTTTGCCGATGAATCCCACGTGTCGGTGCCCCAGATCGGCGGCATGTACAAAGGCGACTATCGGCGCAAGTTCACCCTGGCCGAACACGGGTTCCGCCTGCCCTCCTGTATGGACAACCGCCCGCTCAAATTCGAGGAATGGGACGCCATGCGCCCGCAGTCGGTGTTCGTTTCCGCAACCCCCGCCGCTTGGGAGATCGAGCAATCCGGCGGCGTGTTCACCGAACAGATCATCCGCCCGACCGGCCTGATTGATCCGCAAATAGAAATCCGTCCTGTTGAAATGCAGGTTGATGATCTGTTGGACGAGGTGCGCAAGGTCGCCGCCGATGGCTATCGCACCTTATGCACCACTCTGACCAAACGTATGGCCGAAGACCTGACAGAATATATGCACGAACAGGGTATTCGCGTCCGCTATATGCACTCTGACATTGACACGATCGAACGCATCGAAATCCTGCGCGATCTGCGCCTCGGGGCGTTCGATGTACTCATAGGGATCAACCTTTTGCGCGAAGGTTTGGACATCCCCGAATGTGGTCTGGTTGCCATTCTGGACGCCGACAAAGAAGGGTTCCTGCGCTCTGAAACATCCCTGATCCAGACGATTGGCCGTGCCGCGCGGAACGCCGAAGGCCGCGTGATCATGTATGCCGACCGCATCACCGGATCGATGGAGCGTGCCATCGGCGAAACCGAACGCCGCCGCGCCAAACAAGAGGCCTACAACCTTGAACACGGGATCACCCCGACAACCGTAAAAAAGAACGTCGAAGACATTCTGGCGGGCCTCTATAAAGGCGACGTCGACATGAACCGCGTCACCACCAAGATCGATAGCAAACTGGCCGGCTCAAACATGCAGACGGTGTTGGAGGGGCTGCGCACTGATATGCGCAAGGCCGCCGAGAACCTAGAGTTCGAAGAAGCAGCGCGTTTGCGCGATGAGGTCAAACGGCTCGAATCAGTTGATCTGGCGATAGCGGATGATCCAATGGCACGTCAATACGCGGTGGATAAGGCCGTGGAGGACGCGAAAAAGGCCTCTGGCCGCTCCTCAATGGGGCGGGGCGGGATGCGGGGCGGTGTTAAGCGCAAGAGAGGGCGGTCGTAGCCATGACACCTCCTTACCGCTGATCGCCCACAGCGTTCGCGCGGGTGCACGCCGCCTTTTTGCCCCCGTTGCGGGTCAGTCTCAGGTGAACCAGATCGGGCCTTCGTCAGGCAAATGCGTTTTGACAAGGACCGCAATCCAGAATTATCGGAACCTTTTTGTGTATCGATCGTTATCACTACAACAGACACATCCAAGGGAGACCCAAAATGGAATACGGTATTTTCGGACTGATTATCCTGATCGCCAACATTTACGCAATCTATCAAGTTCTTACATCCGGTGCATCCGGCCTAGCCAAGATTATCTGGACCGTCGCAATCTTGCTTATGCCGGTCCTCGGCCTGATCATCTGGCTGATCGCTGGTCCGCGCGGCAACGGCTCTGTCCGCGTTTGACGGCTTACTATGATGACAAACAAAGCCCGGCGCCTGCGCGTCGGGCTTTTGCTTGCGACAAAACAGCCACAACTCCTTGCTGTAGACATCACGCGTTAACCTTTTGTTAACGAACTGCCCGCCAGTCTCCAGACAGGAGGCGTGATGAGAGTTCTATTCGCAATAAGCTATATAGCCTGGCAATTTTTGGCCAGCGCAGCGCATGCCGGTGCCTGGCTGCGCGAAGAAGGTACAGGATTCGTCTCTCTTGGTTTCGGGGCCACACAGTTTTCTGAAACCACAAACGCGTTCTACATCGAATATGGGCTAAGCGACAAAACCACCATCGGTCTGGATGTCAGCGCCTTCACCAACGCGCTTAACGTCCGCAACGGTTTTGGCAACCTCTTCTTGCGCCGCGCAATCGGCCCCACGGATCGGCCCAACAAATGGGCTTACGAGGTCGGAATCGGCGGGTTATGGGGTAATGAAATGCAACTGCCGACAGTTAAAACTTCGGTTTCCTGGGGGCGCGAATTTCAACTCAACGAACGTGATGGTTGGGTAAATGTGGATGCCGGTTTTATCTATGAACCGACCCAAGGCGAAAATGTTACCAAGTTGGACGCGACATTGGGTGTGAAATTCGGCGCAATCACCACGGGCCTGTTGGAAGTTACTGTTTCATCCCAGAACAGCGACACCTACGGTGCATTTGAACCTTCCGTCCTGATCAGACCCAAAGACAGCAACTTCAACGTCAAGGTGGGTGCCCAAATTCCTTTTGACGAACAGGACAAGACGGCACTAAAGCTGGGCGTCTGGCATACCTTTTAAACCGTAATACCCCGCCTCTTTGACAGAGGCGGGGCTGTGATCCTAACGGAAATCCATCCGCACCGTCGCCTGAATGGTACCGCGCACATCACTCGGCCAAACCACTCTGATTTGATCGCGGCTCGCCCCCTGTACCGTGTCTACATAGGGCGTTTCGAATTGTTTTACGTTGTTGGCATTGCGCAGCGGCCCGATTGCCGTAAGTGCGTCCACAGAAAGGGCTTCCCCCCCAAATGCCAGATACTCCGACACATCAATTGTCCATGCATCACTCACCGACCCTTGGGTAAAATCAACATAGGCGGGGTTAACCGGTTGCGCCGTTACTCCAAGGTAGGAATTGGCCGCCATCGTAAAGTTCTTGCACCGCGTCATGTCCAAATCTGCAAACGTGGTATCGACGCGTTCCGCCCGATCAATAAACCCGTTGAGACTGCGAAACCGGTTGCCCGAAATCGACACCCCGTTCAGGAAATGACCTGCGCCATGCGGTTTGACCACGATGAAACTGAACCAAGGCGCCACCTCTCCCGACAGGAACATGTTGTCCGTCACGCTCAATGCGCTGAAAGAGAAGCCACCGGCAAACGTCGGACTTGGGTCATGTTCGTTTGTCCACTCAATGAAACAGTTATCAATATAGTTGTTCGAGATAACGGTCCCCACGCTGGTACTGGCCAGAATAATGCCGCCCGAACGCACACCATTGGTCACCCCGTCCCCCTGAAAAAAATGATTGCCGGTAAAGATATTATTTGATCCGCCCAGCAAACCAAAGTGGCGGAACCGCGTGGCACGGTTGTTGCGGATCTTTGCGTCATTCTGGTTCACGTTAAACCCGATGGTCTTGCGCGCGGGCACATCCAGGGCGTCTTCAGCGGACAGGAACTGGCACCGGTCCACAATCAGCCCCTGACACCCCGTACCTACTGACGTTATGCCCCGATCACTTGGTCGGCTGATAAAGCAATCGCGGACATGAAAGGTAATACCTCCGGGTGACAGCATAATTGCCGAACAGCGATCATTGCATTGCAGCTCAACATCGGCCAACACAAATTTACTCAGCGCGTTAAACCCCCCGAAATCAATCAGGTACTTGAACTTGCGGAAGGTATAATTCTGCCGCCCTTCTGCGTCATACAGCGGTTTGTTCAACGTGATTTCCTGACGGGCAAGGTCTTTGCTGCGCACATAGACTTCGCGCCCCACGCCCGTCCCCTCGACCAATGAACCGACAGGAATGCTTGCCACATTTGTGACAGCCGTTAGCGTTCGTGAATCGCCTGTCGAATAGGTCGCGGCAGAACTGAAAACCTCCGTATTCCACGCTGCAGTCGCTGCGGCCTCCAGTTGGCCGTTACGGATCACCCGCCGCGTCGCATAGGAATTCATTCCCGGCACGGTCGCCGCCATATCCAGCGGTGCCGTCACATTTACCTTGCGCCCGCCCATATCCAGTGTTTCGTGGTCCGAATTGTTCAGCAGGGCCTGAAACGCCTTTTTAAAGGCCACTTCTTCATCTTCAAATGCTTCGATATAGGTCGGCAAATCAAAGTTGCGGCGCAGCAATAATACCGCCGTGTCGGGCATGCTCACCCGCCCTTCGAACTTCACCGGCGTATCAATCGTGACATTGCTGGCCAGCCGGAAATTCCCCGCAGGAACAAAGACCGTGCGCCCGTTGGCCGCAGCGTTGGCAGCCTCAAATGCTGCTGTATTATCCGTATTCCCGTTACCAACCGCCCCGAAATCCGTGACATCCACAATTGAGATCATGTCGCGGATAAAGACCGACGTAACATCCTCGATCAGGATATCATCAACGCGAATAATGCCCCCGTTCGGCCCCACAAGATCAATTCCGAAATGACCGTAAACTGGCTCTGTGCCCCATACCAAATCAACCCCGCTACGCGTTCCAGTGCCGATAATCGCTTTAATCTCAACCACCTCGCCGTAATTTTGCAGCGTGGTAAACGTCGAAAATTCGGGCAGTCCGTTCACCCGTGTTCCGTTTCCATACGCAGGGTATCCCCCAATACGCACCGAGGGAAGGTTGCCGCTTATGGCTTTTACCCGCGCAGAAACCTGCAGGTAACATCCCGGCAAAATTGGCGTTTGCCCCATATACCGTAGCTTTTGCGTGTTTTGAGTTTTAAGCAACTCCAGAGATCCTGCAAAATCCTGATCTGCTGCCACGAACAAGGCGTTCGCCGCGTTCTCATATGTATCAGACCCCGCCGTGCCATCGCCGCTTGACCATACATCCAAACCAGCCGCAAAAGGTGTCGGCGTCAGCACCAGACCATCGGTAATTGCCTTGTTCATCAGAAATCCCTTTCCACGGAGCTGCCCACCGCACTCCGGTTGTTGTCATGACCCCGGCGCGCGCCGGCTCAGGACAGGGAAATATCAATGAGGGGTTAAACGCCCCTGAGGCCATCGTGCGCAACCATGCGCAACAGCTGGGCTAGGCGACCGCAGGACCGCAAAGCGGCAGGTAGTAACGTTCAGACCGATGCGTCAGGCATTTCCAGAAACTGCACTCCGGCAATGCGCCACCCGGCGTCGGTGGCCTGCATCTGGTAGAGCAGCAGAAACATCATACCCTTCCCATCCACAATCTGTACTTTCTGGAAAATGGATCCTTGGTATTCCGTCGACTCCAGATACCGAACCTCGGCGGGCCGCCAAACCATAGGGTATTGGGTTGTCACCATCCGTTGGAAATTTTCCGGTGATTGGAACAAGCGCTGCAAGCTCGGCGTGGCATAGGTAAACGCCTGCTCGAAATCATCGACCCTAAAGGCTTCGATCTGTGCGCTGATCGTCCCTTCAATCTCGGATTGTTGGGCTCCAACACCAAAGGCTAGGACGCCGGCAAGGATCATCCCGCTCAATATCCGGTGCGCAAATTTCCACATGACCAATCTCCCCTGCTGACCCTTATGTTAAGTCACGCGGCCAGCAGGGCAAGAGTTTCAGTCCGCCAGAAGTTTCCCCGCCAGCGCGTCGTCAATCAGTTGGACCGTCTCGTCGACACCATAAAGCGCAATGAAACCGCCGAACCGCGGCCCTTGGCTTGCGCCAAGCAACACTTCGTACAACGCCGTGAACCAGTCGCGCAGCGGATCAAACCGTTCCTTACCCACTGCAAAAACCATGGTCTGCAACCCTTCGGCGTCCAGACCGCCATCCCAAACCTTGAGGTGGTCACGCAGCTCTTCCAACGCTTCCCGCTCCAGATCGCTTGGCGCACGGAACACCTTATGCGGCTTCACAAAATCGTTGAAATAGCGCACTGCATGGCCCGCCGCTGCATCCATGCCCGGATGGGTTTCGGCGCTGGCCTCGGGCGCATAACGCTGGATAAAACCCCAAAGCTGCGATTTATCCTCAGCCGATGACACCGACGCAAGGTTCAGCAACATCGAGAACGGTACAACCATATCCGACGCAGGCACGTCACCGCCGTGAATATGCCATACCGGATTGTTCACCCGCGCCTTGACGTCCTGCGTCGCATAGGCCCGCAACTGCTGATGATACTCATCCACCGCTTTGGGGATCACATCAAAATGCATCCGTTTGGCGGTCTTTGGCTTGAGAAACATAAAATACGACAGGCTCTCGGTGCTGGCATAGGTCAGCCATTGATCAATCGAAATACCGTTGCCCGAAGACTTTGAAATCTTCTGCCCGTTCTCATCCAAGAACAGCTCATAACTAAAGTGGTTCGGCTTCTTGCCGCCCAGAATTTCGCAGATCCGGTCATAAATCGCGGTATTCGTCGCGTGTTCCTTGCCGTACATCTCGAAATCTACGTCCAGCGCCGCCCAGCGTGCACCAAAATCTGGCTTCCACTGCAATTTCACGTTGCCGCCGGTCACGGGCAAGGTCCATTCCTTGCCGTCTTCATCGTCAAACGTAACCGTATGATTAACAGCATCGACGTTTTTCATCGGCACATAGAGAACCCGACCCGTCTCGGGGTGGATTGGCAGGAAAATCGAATAGGTTTGCTGGCGCTCTTCGCGCAACGACTTCAGCATCACAGCCATAACTTGATCATAGCGTTCACAGGCAAGCTTCAAGATCTTGTCAAAATGACCCGCACGGTAAAACTCACGCGCCGAATAAAATTCGTACTGGAAACCAAACGTGTCCAAGAACCGGCGCAACATCGCGTTGTTATGATGGCCAAAGCTCTCGAACTCTTCAAAGGGGTCCGGCACCGATGTTAGCGGCTTGTGCATATGCTCGGCCAGCATTTCCTGCTGCGGCACATTCCCCGGCACCTTGCGCATCCCGTCCAGATCATCCGAAAAACATATCAGCTTGGTCGGAATATCGCTGATCTCTTCAAATGCGCGCTGGATCATCGTCGTGCGCAATACCTCGCCAAACGTCCCGATATGCGGCAAGCCTGACGGGCCATACCCCGTTTCAAACAGCACAAACCCCTTTTCGGGCGGGGCTTTCGCATAACGTTTCAACACCGCACGGGCCTCTTCAAAGGGCCACGCTTTGCTGCTCATCGCTGCTTCCCGCATCTCAGACATCTGTATCATCCATTTTCCGCCGTTTCCGTGCCCCATGCACGCTGACTCGCGTGTACCTATTGCGTCCCCTTGGGTGCGTCAATATTCTGCACTGCAACAACTCTCCGTCTAAAGGATACCCTCATGACCAACGGCCCTTCCCTGTCGCTTAGCGCACAAGACAGCCTCGTCGCTTTGATGGTTGCGATTTCAGCCTCGGACGAGAACATTCGGACCGCCGAACTGATCAAGATCCAGTCCGCTGTGAATATGCTGCCCATCTTCGCAGATTACGACAACGACCGTCTGACAGTGATCAGCAAAACGGTGTTCGACCTGTTCGAACAGGAAGAAGGGCTTGATGCACTTTTCGGTTTGATCCGCGAGGCATTGCCAGAACGGCTTTACGAAACCGCCTATGCTTTGGCCTGTGATGTGGCCGCTGCAGATGGCACGTTGGACGAAGCGGAATTGCGGTTGTTGGAAGAAATCCGTTATGAACTTGAAATTGACCGCCTGCATGCGGCCGCAATCGAACGTGGCGCAAGGGCCCGGCACATGAGCTAGGCCTCGGCCTGCCCGTAAAGGGCGTCCCAACGCTCAATCAACCCCTGCTGCACCCTTTTAGCCCGCTTGTTATACGTCTTTGCACCTGCCGGGCTTTCACGTTCAGCGCGGCTGATCTTTGATCGCGCCGCCATATCCGAAGCAAAAATCGCAAATGCCATCTCGCGGCCGGCTTGCGCCGTAACGTAGCCGGCCAGCGCCGATACAAAATTCAATGTACCGGTCTTGGCATCCACCGCGATCGCCTGATCCTTGACCGGCTTCCCCGTGGCATCGCGAAACCCGAAACGCTTCAGGATTGATCGAAACCCTTCGTCTTTCACGGCCAGCAAGGCGCGGGTCATATCAAGCGCCGTCAAAGTCGATGCATCGCCCAATCCGGAATGATCGACCAGCGCGGGCGCCGTCATGCCCAACGTCCCAACAGCCCAACGGTTCATTTCCGCTGCCGATTGTTGCAAACCGTCCACCCTGCCCAACCGTTTTTGCGTCGCGGCCAGACCAACCATCTCAGCAGTCAGGTTTGTCGAGAACCGCAGCATGTCACGCAGGATCATGCGCATATCGTCGCTTTGATGACGCAAGACAATCTCGTGTTCAGGCAGCGCGTCAATCGCCTCGGGCTTGCCCAGCCGGATGCCGTGGGCCCCTGCCAATGTCGCAAAAACCTCTCCCGCATAAAGTGCAGGCTTGCGTACCGGAAGCCAACGGGATCCGGCCCCGCCCAGCGCCCCGCGCGCAACGCTCCATTGATCACGACCCGCTTGATCACGGTAAGTATAGACAGGGGCTGCTCGATCCTCGATCCGCATCGCGGCAAAGGTGACATCGGGTCGGTATCTTTCCGATCGTCCGTCCATCGTGACTGTATATTTGCCACCGTTGCGGCGCCATTCAAAATGCACCCGGTTAAAATTCAGCGCGATTCCCGTCACTGCCGGATTATACCCCACGTGATCCGGTTGTTCAGGATCAATTCGCGCCACCATAGGCAAGGCACCCTGATAGATTTTCAGCCCGCCCTTCACCCCGATCACACCGGCCGCCTTCAAATCCGCGGCCATCTGCGCCAGGGTATCCGTATTCAGCGTCGGATCCCCACCGCCAATCAGGAACAGATCGCCCTGCACCTCCCCGCCCGCAATGCCACCGGTTACGGCCAATTGCGTTTCAAAACGGTGATCCGCACCCAAAGTATCCAACGCATAAAGTGCCGTAATCGCTTTGGTTACACTTGCAGGCGGTGTACCTACGCTTTCGTTTTCGCATTCCAGCCAGTCACCGGTCTGCACATCAGCCAGCGCATACGCCACCCGGCCTGACAATTTCTGCCCGTTGATGATCTCGGAAACCCCGGGGACGGTTTTCTTGAAGAAATCGTCACCCCGCAGCACTGGCCGCAGCGACGTTGCTGGGGGCGCCGCCAGCAGGCCCTGCCCCGCTGTCGCAAATGCCGCGACCGACCCCAAAAAACCGCGTCTGGAAAAGCTTTTTGTCATGGCGCGATCTAACCCTGTTCATGCCCCCGCTACAAGCGCTCAGGTTACACATTTTCAACCGGTGAGCTGCGTGTTATGCGGCCCCATGCACCGCGCCGCGCTGATCATGTTTGTTGCCATGTCGATGATCCCTGCCGGGGACAGCGCGGGTAAGCTGCTATCTTCCTCGCTTGGTGTTGCACCGGTTTTTGTCGCCTGGTCCCGGTTTGCTATTGGCACGTTGATGGTCTTGCCTTTCATCTCTCCTTCGGCTTTCGGATTGCTGCGCAACTGGCGTATCTGGTTGCGCGCGCTGGTCCTGGCCTGTGGCATTAGCTCGATCCAGATGGCACTCCAAACAGCTGACATCGCAACAGTCTTTGCAGCCTTTTTCATCGGGCCGATGTTTTCCTATGTTCTGGCCGCCATGTTCCTGCGCGAACCCGTCACTCTCCTGCGCTCCCTGTTGATTGTCGTGGGTTTCGCAGGCGTGTTATTGGTGGTCCGCCCCGGTATGGGCGGCGACCCCGGCGTGCTTTGGGCGGCGACCGCAGGACTGTGTTACGGGACATTCCTGACCATGTCGCGCTGGCTTTCCGGCATTGGAACGCCCGTCGCACTAAGCTTTACGCAGCTGCTCCTCAGCGCATTATTCCTTTTACCGTTCGGCCTGACGAACCTGCCCGCGCCAACCCTGCCCATTGCCGCGCTAACGCTCACCTCCGCTTTCTGCTCGATGATGGGCAACCTCCTGCTGCTCTATGCCTACCGCATTGCCAATGCCACAAGGCTTGCGCCACTGGTCTATTTTCAACTGATTGCAGCTGTCGGTTTCGGATGGAGCATTTTCGGCGACCTGCCAGACGCCTATACTTGGGCGGGCCTTGCTGTCATTCTGGCCAGCGGAATCGCATCAACCCGCTTGCGCTGACCAGCCGCCTCTTGCCCGGATTGCTGTGGAAGACGCCGCACTCATCGGCACATTCACAAAACACCACGCCGGCGCCTCCGACCGCGCCAGCATATGCCCGAACCTTCCTGCAATCCTGTAGGGCGCATAGATCGCGGCGGCCTTGCTCATCCGCGCAGAAATCCGTTGACCGGGCCTTGCCAGCACACCGATCGGAACGCTTTCCATGATCCCGCGCCAGTCCTGCCAAAGGTGAAACTGCGCCATGTTATCGGCCCCCATCAGCCAGACAAACCGCACATGGGGATAAAGAGCCTGCAACCGCGCCAGCGTCTGCGCCGTATAACGCGTGCCCAGACGCCCCTCGATAACCGTAACCTCAACCCTCGGATGCTGCATCACCTGACGCGCCCGCGCCATCCTGTCCGCCAAGGGCGCAGGGCCACGTGACTTCAACGGGTTACCGGGGCTCACCATCCACCACACACGATCCAGCCCAAAGCGTTTGAGCGCCTCGAGCGTGATATGCACATGGCCCTCATGCGCGGGGTCAAACGATCCGCCCAACAGGCCGATCACCTGACCTTTGGACGCATATGGAAACTGATGGCGCAACAAAAACGGCCCCCGAAATACTTCAGGGGCCGAAAGGAGGGGTATATGCCCCGTTTGTCAATCAATCTCAGTGCACGTGCTTCTTGATCTCGCCCGTCTTCAGACGATCAAAATAGCCATTCATCTCGCGCTTGACGATAGGCATCAGGAAGTAGAGCGCCGTGATATTCACAACGGCCATGGCAAAGATCATTGCGTCAGAGAAGTCGATGACCGCACCGAGTTGCGCCGCAGCACCCACGATGATGAAAAAGCAGAAGATCAACTTGAACACCAGTTCGGTCGTCTTGCCTTCGCCAAACAGATAGGTCCACGCTTTCAGGCCATAATAGGACCAGGAAATCATGGTCGAAAACGCGAACAGGATCACAGCCAGCGCCAAGACATAAGGGAACCAGCTGAAGCCGGAAGCAAATGCCGCTGATGTCAGGCTAACACCGCTCGACCCATCTACCGTCTGGATCGCTGTGCCCGCTTCGTTCAACACAAAGTTGCCCGTCGCCGGATCCATAACCAACACGCCAGAGATGGTAATCACCAAAGCAGTCATCGTACAGATCACAACCGTGTCGATGAACGGTTCCAGCAGGGAAACAACGCCCTCCGTCACAGGCTCTTTCGTGCGCACGGCAGAGTGCGCAATCGCAGCTGAACCAACACCCGCCTCGTTCGAGAAAGCCGCCCGTTTGAAGCCCTGGATCAAGGCACCAACAAAGCCGCCCGCGACACCAAGACCGGTGAAGGCACCGGCAAATATCTGGCCAAAGGCCCAGCCTATCTGGTCCGCATTCATGACCAGGATGACGAACGCCGCCAGCACATACATGATGCCCATGAAAGGCACCACTTTCTCGGTCACGCTGGCGATGGATTTGATACCGCCGACGATCACCGCAAAAACCACCGCGGCAAAGATAACGCCTGTGATGATGCCCGAGAAATCACCGACAATATTGGTGATCTGTGCATGCGCCTGGTTGGCTTGGAACATGTTGCCGCCGCCCAATGCACCACCGATCGTAAAGATTGCGAAAACGATAGCCAGAAAACGGCCACCCGGAAGGCCGCGTTCCTTAAAGCCCTTGGTCATATAATACATCGGACCACCAGAAACCGTGCCGTCCGCATATTCGTTGCGATACTTCACACCCAGTGTACATTCGGTAAACTTCGACGCCATGCCCAGAAGACCCGCAAGGACCATCCAGAACGTAGCACCCGGCCCACCGATACCAACGGCGACCGCAACACCTGCGATATTACCCAAACCAACAGTGCCCGAAAGCGCTGTGGTCAAAGCCTGAAAGTGGCTCACTTCACCCGCATCGTTCGGATCGGAATAGTCGCCCTTGACCAGTGAAATTGCATGACCAAATGCCTTGAACTGAATAAAGCCGAAATAGATCGTAAAGACCGACGCGGCGACAACCAGCCATAAAACGATCCAGGGAAAGTTCGTCCCCGGCAGGCTCATAAAGATCAGGTTCACAAACCAACCTGTCGAACTCGCAAAAATATCGTTCACTCGTTGATCAAAACTCACCGCCTCCTGCGCTGCGGCAAGTGTCGGCAGGCTGAGCGCGGCTGCGGCCAGTCCCGTTCCTAAAAATCTTTTCATATCTGTTCTCCAAAATTGCCGGAATGCCGATTTCACGGAATAACCGTGATTGGCACGCTCGCTGACGCGGCCAACCGGCCCGTCACTCCACCAAACACACGTTCTTTCAAACCGCGTGCGCCGACACGTCCCACGATAATCTGCATTGCATTCTGCGCTTTGGCGGTCGCATCCAGGATATCCGCTGCGTCGCCGTGCTTCACAATTCCGACAGCATCGAAACCCTCGCTTTTGGCCTGATTCACGGCCGGGTCAAGAACACGCGTATGCGCCATTTGCAGCTCTTCCTCGCGGCGCTTGTGGCGTTCTTCGTTCTCTTCGGGGGTTTGAAAGCTGAACGGAGACCATTCGATCACATAACAGATTGCAATTGTGCAATCCCCGATTGCTTTGGCCTGTTGCTTGGCAAAGGCAAGTGCGCGCGCGCCCGCCTCTGACCCGTCCAGACCCACAACGATAGTGGTATTTGACATTGTTTTTTTATCCCTGTTGTCCAATTACGCCCTCAATGCCAGCAAAAGCCGGTCAAACAGAGCTTTTTAGCCTGAAAAGGTGACATATTGCCACGCGCCCAGGTTAACGAAAGCATAACAGTTTCAACCGGCGAGTAACGACTAAAATTCGGCCTTACAGCAGTGATTTTCGCTTATTTTACCCACGCAAACGGGTCATTTAACCTATAAAACCTCTATCCACAGGCGCCTGATGATCCTGCACTTACTTTCAACGCACATCCGGCCACCCCGTAAATTTCCAGTCGGCATGCCGCACACACGCGCCTGTCAGGTCTGCGTTGATCTTGGGACGCCGCCGCGATATTGCGGTGCCAACCTCATTTGACCAGACAGGAATCCTCCCATGGCGGCCTATCAATTCGTTTACCATATGTCCGGCGTCTCCAAGACCTATCCCGGCGGCAAGAAAACCTTTGAGAACATTCACCTGAACTTCCTTCCGGGAGTGAAAATCGGTGTTGTCGGTGTCAACGGCGCGGGTAAATCCACGCTTTTGAAAATCATGGCCGGCCTCGACAAGGATTTCACCGGCGAAGCATGGGCTGCAGAAGGCGCCAAAGTCGGCTATCTCCCGCAGGAACCCAAGCTCGATGAAACCCTGACCGTGCGTGAAAACGTGATGCTCGGTGTCGCCGACAAAAAGGCGATCCTTGACCGCTATAACGAACTCGCCATGAACTATTCGGATGAAACCGCAGACGAAATGGCAAAACTGCAAGACGTGATCGACGCACAAGACCTCTGGGATCTCGATTCACAAATCGACGTGTCGATGGAAGCCCTGCGCTGCCCCCCTGATGACGCCAACATCAAAGACCTCTCCGGTGGTGAGGCCCGCCGTGTCGCGCTGTGCAAACTGCTGCTCGAAGCACCCGACATGCTGCTGCTTGACGAACCGACCAACCACCTCGATGCGGAAACCATCGCATGGCTGCAACAGCACCTGATGGATTACAAAGGCACCATCCTGATCGTTACGCACGACCGTTATTTCCTCGACGACATCACCAGCTGGATTCTTGAGCTCGACCGCGGCAAGGGCGTGCCTTACGAGGGCAATTATTCCGACTGGCTGGAGCAGAAGGCCAAACGTCTCGCGCAGGAAGCCCGCGAAGACAAATCCAAACAAAAGACCCTTGAACGCGAACTTGAATGGATGCGTCAGGGGGCAAAGGCACGGCAGGCCAAATCCAAGGCGCGTATCAATGCCTATAACGAAATGGCAGAGTCCTCCGAACGCGAAAAACTCACCCGCGCCCAGATCGTCATTCCCAACGGCCCACGCCTGGGGAACAAAGTGATCGAGGTGAACGGACTGACCAAGGCAATGGGCGACAAGCTGCTGGTGGAAAACCTGAGCTTTGATCTGCCGCCCGGCGGCATCGTCGGCGTGATCGGCCCCAACGGCGCAGGTAAATCGACCCTTTTCAAAATGCTGACCGGTCAGGAAAAGCCCGATGCCGGCACCATCGAATACGGCGACACCGTTGATCTGTCTTACGTCGACCAGTCCCGCGATGATCTGGCGGATGATGACACCGTCTGGCAGGCCATTACCGGCGGTGCGGAACTGATCAAACTGGGCGATGCCGAGGTCAACTCCCGCGCCTATTGCTCCTCCTTCAACTTCAAAGGTGGCGACCAGCAAAAGAAAGTCGGCAATCTGTCGGGTGGTGAACGCAACCGCGTCCACATGGCACGTCTGTTGAAAGAAGGCGGCAACGTGCTGCTCCTCGACGAACCGACCAACGACCTTGACGTCGAAACCCTGCGTGCCCTCGAAGACGCGCTCGTCGATTTCGCCGGCTGCGCCGTGGTCATCTCGCACGACCGCTTCTTCCTCGACCGGATTTGTACGCATATCCTGGCGTTTGAAGGAGAGGCCCATGTGGAGTGGTTCGAGGGTAACTTTGAAGATTACGAAGAGGACAAGAAACGTCGCCTGGGTGCCGATGCACTTGAGCCAAAACGACTGAAGCATAAGAAGTTCGTTCGGTGAACGCCGTGTGGTCATTTTTGAACAAGGTTGGCGGTTTGGCTTCTATTTGTGCACTTACTGGTGGTTCAGTTTGGTACTTCTTTACTGTTGAGAGCAGAGTTGCAGACTTGTAGCTTCAAGTGCAGATCCTGACTGGTGGAGCAGCAGTTAACGCCAACAACAACGGCGAAGCGACTAAAGGATCTGTCAATCCAGTTGCCGCAACATGCTCTTCTCTTGCTGAGAGGTACGTGCAAGCGCAAGAAGATATACGCTACGCCACTGTTGGGGAGCCTATCGAGGGCCTGATGGAGAGACTTGGCTGCTTCGTTAAATAATGAAGTACGGCGGGGTCATCCCCGCCCTACGCCACGTCTCGCCGGTCGTGCTGCCCAAACCGCTTTTCACGGTGCACCGAAGACCAGGGCCAATCCTCCGGTCGTGCCACAAACCCGTGCTTCACAGGATTAACGTGGCAATAGCGAACATGGTTGGCCAAGTCCTCCTCACACCGAATATGATGTTCCCAAAACCGCTTTTGCCAGATCCCGACCTGCCCCTTCCGTAGGGCGGGGTTCACCCCGCCATTGCAAAAACAGGACGCGACAGGCGGGACCAGTCCCGCCCTACGGACAGATGCCGAAAACCGCCCCTTGATCGCTCCCCATCGACGTCCAAAATCGCGATCGCCAGCTGGCAAACGCCAGACGCAATGCAAATGGTAGGGCAAAACAACCATCGACACAATTTCGAAGGGCCATCCCGCCTTGGTCGCCCGGACCGCATCACGCAACAGGCCGATTTGGTCCGTAAGCAACGCACTGCTCCGGTCCTGCAAGCAGACATAAAGAATATGGTCGCGCCGGTAACACGGGGTCGAATGTAAAGTGGCATCAGCCAAGCCTGCACCAGGCAGGGTTAACACATCCCTAAACTGTCTCCGACCAAAATCCGCCCACACCTGCACACCCCTTGTCCGAATCGCCAATTCACCCTATATTCCGCCTTGCTAACGTTTATCTATTTCGACCCACTGTCTCCCTAACACGGCGCAGATCGAACTCAGACCGACCACGCCACGCCATCGCACAACGCGGATGGAACACTACTTTTAGGAGACTACGGAATGGCTACTGGCACCGTAAAATGGTTTAACACAACAAAAGGCTTCGGCTTTATCGCACCCGATGGCGGCAGCAAGGACGTTTTCGTTCATATCTCTGCTGTTGAGCGCGCAGGCCTGACCGGTCTGGCCGACAACCAGAAAGTGACTTTCGACATCGAAGCAGGCCGTGACGGCCGCGAGTCGGCAACGAATATCGCACTGGCATAAGCCATAGACGGGCCGCTGCGGCGTCCCTGTCACAAGAATTTGACCGATCCTCTGGCAACAGTGGGTCGGTTTTTCTTTCCGCAGGGTTGATAATGGCCGTATTTTTGCGACACTAGACCATCTGCATTACCAATTTATGGAGCACTCCCCATGCACCGCCGCACCTTTCTGGCCTCTACATTGGCCACTGCCGCCTTGCCACAGGTTCTGTCCGCCGCAACAGCCGCATACGACCCGACGCCACAGGAAGTATCCATCAAACCGACCTACCAGACGGGTCAATTGCTGGTTCTTCCGCGCAGCCATTACCTGTATTTTGTGACGGCTCCCGGCCGTGCGCGGCGTTACGGCATCGGTGTCGGCAAGGCCGGTCTCGAGTTCACCGGAACCGCGACCATTGCCGTCAAAAAAGAATGGCCCACATGGCGCCCCACGGACGAGATGATCGAGCGCGAGCCGCAGAACTACAAGCGTTTCATTGGCAACACCGAAGCGCAGCCCGGCGGCCCCGGCAACCCGCTTGGCGCCCGTGCGCTCTATCTGTTCGAAGGGGGTCGCGACACCTATTTCCGTATTCATGGAACCACTGCGCCCAACACCATCGGGCGCTCGGTTTCCAACGGTTGCATCCGTATGATCAACGATCACGTGATTGACCTGTATAACCGCGTCCCCGTCGGCACGGTTGTGACAGTTCTTTAAATCCGAACGCCAGATGTGAAAAAGGCCGGTGCATGATGCGCCGGCCTTTCTTCTTATTGTGACGTGAACCGGCTTAGTTCAGCGCCTTGTCCGTGATCACCGACGTCCATGCCCCTTCAGGCTGTTTGGAGATAACCGGATCAGACCCACCGGCCAGCAACGTGTCCACAGTCCGCTGGAAATCCGCCTCGACCAACGCGCCGTTCGATCCGGCAGTCAGCTTGGCAATCTCCCCCATCATCCGTACCTGCGCAGCTTCGGTCTGGGCACCGGTTTCGTCATTGTCCAAAACGATGCCAGCCGCTTCTTCCGCATTCTCTTCCGCGTATTTCCAACCCTTCATAGAGGCCCGCACAAAACGCACCATCTTATCCTCAAACACCGGATCATTCAGGTTCTCTTCCAGCACGTAAATGCCATCTTCAAGCGTGGCAACGCCCTGCTCTTCATACTTGAACGTCACCAGCTCGTCCGGGTTCACGCCCGCATCCAGCACCTGACCGTATTCGTTATAGGTCATCGTCGAAATACAATCCGCCTCGCGCTGCAACAACGGGTCCACGTTGAAACCCTGCTTTAGCACGGTGACACCGTCATCACCGCCATCGGTCGAAATACCTTCCTGAGACATCCAAGACAGGAAAGGATATTCATTGCCAAAGAACCAGACGCCGATGGTCTTGCCCTTGAAATCTGCAACCGAGGTGATTCCAGTATCCTTCCAACAGGTCAGCATCAGACCAGAAGTCTTGAACGGCTGCGCGATGTTTACCACCGGCAAACCCTTCTCGCGTGCGGCCAGTGCCGAAGGCATCCAGTTCAGCATGGCATCTGCACCACCGCCCGCCAATACCTGCGGCGGCGCGATATCGGGACCACCGGCAAGGATGGTCACATCAAGGCCCTCAGCCTCGTAAAACCCCTTGTCCTTGGCCACGTAATATCCCGCAAACTGTGCCTGCGTGACCCATTGCAACTGCAACGTGACGGTATTCGCATGACCGTCCGCATGCGCCGCCACACCGCTCAAACCGGTGGCCAATGCCGCCGCCATCATCATTTTTTTCATCATTTCGCGTCTCCCCTATTGGTTAACATTATGCCCCGTTTCGAGGTCTTGGTCATTCCAGAAGCCTTAACGTTGCGATGGGTGCCAGAATGTCACCCGCTTTTCGATCAACGTCATCAAACCATAAAACGCGCTGCCCGCCAGCGCTGCAATCACAATCTCCGCCCAAACCATATCCAGCGCAAGCTGGCCAAAGCTGGTCGAGATGCGAAACCCCATACCAACAGTCGGAGAGCCAAAAAATTCAGCAACAATTGCCCCAATCAGCGCCAAAGTGGTCGCAATCTTGAGCCCGTTAAAGATAAACGGCATCGCCGCTGGCAGGCGCAGCTTGAACAGCGTCGGCCAGTACCCCGCGCCATAGGTCCGCATCAAATCGCGCTGCATCACCGATGTATCGCGCAGCCCCGCCACCGCGTTCACGAGGATGGGAAAAAACACCATCACCGCAACAACCGCCGACTTGCTCTCCCAATCGCTGCCAAACCATTTCACGAAAATCGGTGCAATCCCGACAATCGGCAAGGCCGCCATAAAGCTCCCCACCGGCAAAATGCCCCGGGTCAGGAAGTCCGACCGATCCGCCATCACCGCAATGCCAAACGCCGCCAGGCCGCCAATCAGATAGCCCGTCATCGCCCCTTTGATGATTGTCTGGTGAAAGTCCGCCCATAGCCGCGGCCCTTCGGCCACCAACCGCTCCACAATTGTGGAAGGCGCGGGCAGGATCACCGGGTTGACCTCGAAAGCGACGACCAGCAATTGCCAAACCACCACCACGGTCAGCCCGAAAATCGCAGGAATTAATACCTTCACCCCTGGGTGGTCCGACACTGCCCCATTTGCAAGACGCACGTTAACCCACCAGCCAAGCGCCCAGATGAACATCGCTGCAACTGCCCAAGTCATGCTGTTCGCATCCCCATTCGACGCAGGGTAACCCGCTCCATCACACTAAACACTCCCACCAGAGCCGCTGCCGTTAATGCCGCGGCGAAAAGCGCGGCCCATGACACCAGGGGCTGGCCATACTGATCCCCGACCAGCATGCGCGCTCCGAAACCCGCCTTTGCGCCGGTCGGCAGTTCCGCCACGATGGTACCGATCAATGACGCAGAGATCCCGATCTTCAAAGACGCAAAAAGATAGGGCGTCGATGCTGGCAAGCGCAATGCCCAGAATCCCTGTGCCCCCGACGCATGATAGGTGCGCAGCAAATCCAACTGCATCGCATCAGGTGCCCGGAGCCCTTTCACCATCCCCACGACCACCGGAAAGAACGACAGATAGGCCGCAATCAGCGATTTTGGAAACAACCCCTGTACGCCCATCGATCCCAGCACCACGATCACCATGGGGGCCAGCGCCAGAATCGGGATCGTCTGACTGACAATCGCCCACGGCATCACTGACCGGTCCATCACCCGGCTGTACACAATCCCCACGGCCAGCAAGATGCCCAGTCCCGTGCCAATGAAAAACCCCAGCAAGGTCGGCGCAAGTGTCACCCACCCATGATAGACCAGCGAACGCTTCGAGGTGATTTTCTTTTCGAAGATCGTCGCATACATCTCGCCGGCCACCTGCTGCGGTGCAGGCAAACGTGGGCGCACAAAATCATAGGTCAGCGGCACCAGATGCAGATTACGCAGGCTCAATCCGATCCCGCTATGATCCTGCCGTTCCGCCGGCGTCTCCGGCGTCACCACCAAACCGTCCCGCTGCGCCTGATCCGCAACCAGATGCATGTTCATCGGCACGACAGCCAACAACCAGAACACGATAATCGCACCGACAACGGTCAGAACGGGCAGCACAGATTTCACAGACCCACCCCCGGCTTCATCTTGCCCATTAAACTCTTCCGCACCCTCGATCTACGCATCCGATCACTCATCAAGATGCCCCGCCCGCAAACCTTCCCTTACCCGATGCGCGATCTCAAGGAACTCTGGCGTCTCGCGTATCTCCAATGGCCGTTCTTTCGGCAACGGGCTCTCGATCACGTCCGTAATCCGCCCGGGCCGCGGGCTCATCACCACGATCTTGGTCGACAGATACACCGCTTCGGGGATGGAATGCGTCACAAAGGCAATCGTCTTTTCCGTCCGCGCCCAAAGCTTGAGCAGCTGTTCGTTCAAATGGTCGCGCACAATCTCGTCCAACGCACCGAAGGGTTCGTCCATCAACAAGATATCCGCATCAAAGCTCAACGCCCGCGCAATGCTTGCCCGCTGCTGCATCCCGCCCGACAGTTGCCACGGAAACTTCCGCTCGAACCCCGCTAAGTCGACCAGTTCCAGCACCCGCTCCACCCGCTTGGCCTGCTCCGCCTTCGAGATCCCCATGATCTCCAGTGGCAACCGGATGTTCCCGCCAATCGTCCGCCAGGGATAAAGCCCCGCCGCCTGAAACACATAGCCGTACGCACGGGCCATACGGGCTTCTTCTGGCGACACCCCGTTGACCGTAACAGTGCCACCTGTCGGCTGCTCCAGATCGGCCATCACCCGCAGAAATGTCGTTTTGCCACAACCCGACGGACCGATAAAGCTGACAAAATCGCCAGCGTTGATATCAAGATTCACATCCTTGAGCGCATGGATCGGGCCATCGTTCGTCTCAAAGGTAAGATCCAGACCTTTGGCCGAAATAACGGCCTCAGCTGACGCTTTGGGGGTGTTGCTGGCAGAATTTCTATCTAAGGTTAGCATTTCATTCCAATTTAACTTTTACTCTTCGGGAGTTTCTACTTTGTCTCAGCCTACGACCCCACAATGTCGCAAACTACGTCCGTCAAACACCTATTCAGGCAAACAGGGCTTTGATTACTTCGAAGGGATCACCCTTGAAACAACGCAGTCACAGGCAATTTGCATGCATCTCTTGACCATTCCCGCAGGGGCAAAGGCCAAGGCACATAAACACGCAACCCATGAAACCGCAATTTACATGCTTGAGGGACGCGTTGAAATGTATTGGGGCCAAACGCTTGAAAACCACATGACCGCAGAGGCCGGCGATATGATCTATATTCCTGCCGATACCCCCCATTTACCGATGAACCTGTCCGGCGCTCCGGCCCGCGCCGTGATCTCGCGGACCGACCCCCATGAACAGGAAAGCGTTGTCCTGACGCCGGAACTGGAAGCTGGCGTGCCAAACTAACTAAATCCCCGCCGGAATATTCAACGGATCGCGCTTGATCATCTTCGGACTGGTCAGCGCCTTCCACTTGCTTAACGCCACATTCGCTGACGGAAATGCCGGACGCGGAATAAACTTGCCCCGCCCGGGTTGCGGTTGCGAATTCTGGCCCCATGCCCAGATGACATCGCCGCGCGAGAGCGTATAGCGCGCATTCGCCGTCACTTCGAAACCTTCGAACACGTTGTAATCCAGAATAGAATGATGGTTCGCAGGCGAAATCGTCTTGGAAATCTTCGGATCCCAAACCACGATATCCGCGTCCGCCCCCTCCACGATCGCGCCCTTGCGCGGATAGATGTTCAAAATCTTCGCCACATTGGTCGAGGTCGCCGCGACAAACTCATTCGGCGTCAAACGCCCCGTCTCAACCCCTTCAGTCCACAAAACCGACAACCGCTCTTCCAACCCGTTGGACCCATTGGGAATGATCCGGAAATCATTACGCCCCGCCCGCTTCTGTTCGGTGTTGAACGCCGCATGATCGGTTGCCACCACCTGCAACGATCCCGCCTGCAAACCCGCCCAAAGCGAATCCTGATGATCCTTCGACCGAAACGGCGGCGACATCACCCGCCGCGCCGCATGGTCCCAATCCTTGTTGAAATACTCGCTCTCATCCAAGGTCAAGAACTGGATCAGCGGCTCACCATAAACCCGCATCCCCTTTTGCCGCGCCCGCCGGATCGCCTCATGTGTCTGCTCGCAGGACACATGCACGATGTACAAAGGCACCCCCGCCGTATCCGCAATCGTGATCGCGCGGTTCGCCGCCTCGCCCTCCAGCTCCGGTGGCCGCGAATAGGCATGCCCCTCCGGCCCCGTGATCCCCTGATCAAAATATTTCTGCTGCAATTCCGCAACCAGATCACCGTTTTCCGCATGCACCATCGGCAGGGCACCCAGCTCGGCACAGCGCTTGAAGGACGCGAACATCTCGTCGTCCTCGATCATCAAGGCACCCTTATAGGCCATGAAATGCTTGAAGGAGTTGACGCCCATATCAACGGCATCCTTCATCTCGTTAAAGACATTCTCGTTCCAGCCGGTGATCGCCATGTGATAGCCCACATCCGAACAGATCTGCGGCGCCGATTTGCGGTGCCACTCGTTGATCGCATTCTTGATCGACCCATCCGCCCCCGGCAGACAGAAATCCACCACCATCGTCGTCCCGCCACAGGCCGCCGCCCACGTGCCGGTCTCGAATGTCTCCGCCGCTGTCGTGCCCATGAACGGCATCTCTAGATGCGTATGCGGATCAATCCCACCGGGGATCACATAAGCCCCTTCCGCATCAATATACTCATCACCCTTCAGGTCCTCACCGATCTGGACGATCTTCTCCCCCTCGATCAGCACATCCGCCTTCCAGGTCCGGTCCGCCGTACAGACCTGCCCGCCTTTGATCACCTTGCTCATCACATCTCTCCCAACTTCATCTTGCAGATTAACCTCCGGGGTTTGGGGCAGAGCCCCAATCAACAAAGGTCAAACATTACACCGATCCAAAACACCCCAAGGCCGGCCCGTGCACCCCGATATCCAAAAGGCCGAAATCGCTCTCAACACATAGCGAAAAATATCCGGCCGTCGGCAGATAGACCACCCGATACGTCCCGTCTCCCTGCGACACCGACCAGCACCGCTGCGTGATCCCGCCGGAAAAATTCACCACCACCTCATGCGGATCACATCGCATTTCTTCAAAGGCCTGCGCGGTCAGCCGCGTACCCTGATCCGTCGACACAATAGCCTCGGCGATCTCTGTATTCAGCAAGGCAACAATCCGTCCGGCAATGGTAAGCCCCGGTTCAATCATGCGCATTCTCGCATTTTCAAAACGCCCGCCAGACGTCTCTAAAGAAACCGCTCACGCCACAACCTCCGCCGTCTCCACAACCGCATGCATCAACACATCCGTGCCCGCCATCGCCCAGTCCTTGGAAATCTCTTCCGCCTCGTTATGCGACAAACCACCGACACAGGGGCACATCACCATCGCCGTCGGGGTCACGCGATTGATCCAACAGGCGTCATGACCTGCACCTGAAATCAGGTTCATATGGGAATACCCCAACCGCTCCGCCGCATTGCGAACTGCGGCCACACAGCCCGCGTCAAAGGCTACGGGGTCAAACCCGCCCACCTTTTCAAACGCGATCTCCATCCCCATGTCGTCGGCAATCTTTTGCCCCTCGACACGCAGACGCGCTTCCATATCTTCAATCACCGCCAACTCCGGCGAGCGGAAATCAACCGTGAACACCACCTTGCCAGGGATCACATTGCGCGAGTTCGGATAGACATCGATATGCCCCGCCGCCCCCACCGCATGGGGCGCATGGCTCCACGCGATCTCCTCTACCTTTTCTAGGATACGCGCCATGCCAAGGCCCGCATTCTTGCGCAGCGGCATCGGCGTTGAACCGGTGTGGCTGTCCTTGCCGGTAACCGTCACCTGCGTCCAGGACAGGCCCTGACCATGGGTGACCACGCCAATATCACGGCCTTCCGCCTCCAGAATTGGCCCCTGCTCGATGTGCAACTCAAAGAAAGCATGCATCTTGCGCGCGCCGGTTTCTTCCTCACCACGCCAGCCGATCCGCTTTAACTCGTCACCAAACGACTTGCCTTCTGCATCTACCCGATCATAGGCCCAATCCTGCGTATGAATCCCTGCAAAAACACCCGACGACAGCATTGCCGGTGCATATCGCGTACCCTCTTCATTGGTGAAATTCGTCACCACGATCGGGTGTTTGGTCTTCACCCCCAGATCGTTCAGTGTGCGGATAATTTCCAGCCCCGCCAGCACGCCCAGAACCCCGTCATACTTGCCGCCCGTCGGCTGGGTATCCAGATGCGATCCCACATAGACTGGCAGCGCGTCAGGGTCCGTCCCTTCGCGTCGCGCGAACATGTTGCCCATCTGGTCCAGCCCCATGCTGCATCCCGCGGCCTCGCACCATGACTGGAACAACGCACGCCCCTCACCGTCCTCGTCTGTTAGTGTCTGGCGGTTGTTACCACCCGCAACACCGGGCCCGATCTTGGCCATCTCCATCAAGCTGTCCCACAAACGGTCGGGGTTGATCTTGAGGTTCTCTCCAGGTGCGGGCATTGCTGGCTCCTTTGGCGGCGTTTGGTGTTTTAAATTTTTACCATTTGGTAAAGCTACGATTACGGTTAGGCTTGCCTCTGTCAAGAACTGCTTTAAGGACGCTTGCGCCGCTTACAGGCAAATGCATAGATTTCAGGCAACTACGGGAGAACACCAATGCCAGAAGTTGCCGGAAAGAAGCCAAGTCGCATCCAGCAGCGCAACCGCCGCGTCATCCTTGATGCCGCGCTCGAGGTGTTCTCGCGCCACGGGTATCGCGGGGCCACCCTGGACCAGATCGCGACGCAAGCCGGGCTCAGCAAACCGAACATCCTCTATTATTTCGCAGGTAAAGAGGAAATCCACGTAACGCTACTCAGTCAGTTGATGAAAAACTGGCTTGATCCCCTGGTTGAAATGAACGCAGCGGGCGATCCCGTCGAAGAAATCCTCGGCTATGTTCATCGCAAGCTGGATATGGCACAGGAATTTCCCCGGGAAAGCCGTCTGTTCGCCGGCGAGATTCTACAAGGCGCGCCCCGTATGCGCCCTGAGCTCGAGGCAAACCTCAAACCTTTGTTCGATGAGAAATGCGCCCTGATCCAGAACTGGATCGACGCGGGCCGCCTGCCCGCTCTTGATCCGCGCCATCTGATTTTCTCAATCTGGGCCAGCACACAACATTACGCGGATTTTGAATCTCAGGTCAGCTTGCTTTTGGGGGGAACGGTCGATCCATACGCCAGTGCCGCGGCTCATCTGGATACAATGTTTCGCAGGCTTTTGCGGGACTGACCCCGCCCCGCCTATCCCGTTAACAAGTCATTCACCATCTGAACAGTTTGAGGTTGGTGTTAAATGTTCCTTCACATCTATACCCGAAGCTTTCCATGGGTGGCGGGCTCCAGACTTTCATATTGGAGCTTCCAATGAGTTCGATTTTACTAAGCAATCCGTTCCCGGCAGCACCGGCACCATCCCACCTGACCGCCGAAGTGCCCGCAACCGCGGATCCAATTGCCGCGGTGCAAAATGGCGCAGCGGCAGACACGCCCGACAACGCGACCTCGTTCAGCGGCTCTGGCGCAGGGTCCAGCCGTCAGGCCGAAAATACGGCATTATTTCAATTCAAAGGCACCGGTAAATGGCCACAACCGGCAAAAGCCACCGGTGGTTCTGTGATCGGCGCCCAGACCCAAGCCAATGCAAGCCGAAGCACCGTTCGCGAATTGCCGCTTGGCCCCGACCTGCCAGCCGTTGAAATGCCAGATCCTTTGCCAACGTCTCCGTTCCTCAAACCGAACAAGGACGTCGCCTAGGAACAGCCCAAAAGTTACTCTGCTGCCGACGCAGAGGGGTTGTTGGGATGCGTGGTCCAGTTCGCGTAATCCGGTTCGACGACCTTGCCGGTACGCGGATCGGTCAACCCGGGGGCCATCGCCTCCATCGTGATGCAGTCCTCGACGGGGCAGACATTGACGCAAAGGTTGCAGGCGACACATTCGTCGTCGATTACGCTAAAGGTGCGGTCCTCGGACATGGCAATCGCCTGATGGCTGGTGTCTTCACAGGCGGCAAAGCAGCGACCACAGGAAATACACAGGTCTTGGTTGATCACCGCCTTGGCTACGTAATTCAGGTTCAACTGGTTCCAATCCGTGACATTTGGCACGGCACGACCAACGATGTCATCAACCGATGTCATCCCCTTGCCGTCCATGTATTCGGACAAACCGCTGATCATTTCCTCAACGATCTTAAAGCCATAGGTCATTACCGCCGTACAGACCTGCACATTCCCGGCGCCCAGTGCCATAAACTCGGCCGCATCACGCCAGTTGGTCACCCCGCCAATCCCGCTGATCGGCAGCCCGCGCAATTCCGCGTCTCGCGCTATTTCGGCCACCATGTTCAACGCAATCGGTTTCACCGCCGGTCCGCAATAGCCCCCATGCGCCCCCTTGCCGTCAATCGTCGGTTCCGGCGCAAAAAGATCAAGATCGACACTGGTGATCGAATTGATCGTATTGATCAGCGATACGGCGTCCGCGCCACCCGCCATCGCCGCCGCGGCGGGTTTGCGAATGTCCGCAATATTCGGCGTCAGTTTCACAATCACCGGCATCCGCGTGTGCGATTTAACCCAGCGCGTCACCATCTCGATGTATTCGGGCACCTGCCCCACGGCAGCGCCCATACCGCGCTCTGACATCCCATGCGGACAGCCAAAGTTAAGCTCGACACCATCCGCGCCGGTCTCTTCAACCATCGGCAGGATCATCTTCCACGGCTCTTCCTCGCAAGGCACCATAAGCGATACCACCATCGCCCGGTCAGGATAGTCCCGCTTGACCAGTTTGATCTCGTCCAGATTGGTCTGCAAAGGCCGGTCAGTGATCAACTCAATGTTGTTCAACCCTAAAAGCCGCCGGTCCGCCCCGTAAATTGCGCCATAGCGTGGCCCGTTCACATTCACCACATGCGGGTCCAGCCCCAGCGTTTTCCAGACCACGCCACCCCATCCGGCATCAAAAGCGCGCCGCACGTTGTATTCCTTGTCCGTCGGCGGCGCAGAGGCCAGCCAGAATGGGTTGGGGGATTTGATCCCGATAAATTCGCTTCTCAGATCAGCCATTTCCAGTCTCCCCTACGCGCTCAATGTCGCGTGAATATCCATCGCCGCATCACGGCCTTCGGCCACAGCCGTTACGGTCAGGTCATCGCCACCAGAGGCACAATCGCCCCCCGCCCAGATACCCGCCACCGAAGTCTGCCCGGCTTCAGAGACTTTGATCTTGCCGCCCTCAACCGTAGGCAGCCCGTCGCCCTGCAGGGTCTGGCCAATCGCCTTGAAAACCTGATCCGCAGCAAGGCGCAACATCTGTCCCGTGCCCTTCATCGCCTCGTCAACATATTCAAATTCGATCTCGCGCACCGTCCCGTTGCCATGGATCGCTGTGGGCACCGCATGTGTCACGATCCGCACGCCTTTGCTGGCCGCCAGATCCTGCTCGAAGACGCTTGCGTTCATCCTGTCGCGCCCCCGGCGGTAGACCAGTGTCACGTTCAGCGCGCCCAATAACCTGGCTTGCACCGCTGCATCCACCGCAGTCATCCCGCCGCCGATCACGACAACATCGCGACCAATCGGTACGCGCGCCACATCATCGGCCTGCCTCAGTTCCGAAATGAAATCCACCGCGTCAAGCACGCCGGCCTTGCTTTCGCCCTCTGCGCCCAGCGCATTCACGCCGCCCAGACCCATGCCTAGAAACACGGCATCATACTCCGCCTGCAGCCCTTGCAAGGTCACACCGTCCCCCAGCGCCACACCGTATTGCATCGTGATCCCGCCAATCTTGAGCAGCCACTCAACCTCGTCCTGCGCAAAACCGCCTGTGGTCTTGTAAGTCGCAATGCCATATTCATTCAGCCCGCCGGGCTTGGCGGCGGCGTCCATCACCACCACATCATGCCCCAGCATCGCCAGGCGATGCGCACAGGACAATCCCGCAGGCCCAGCCCCGACAACAGCCACTGTTTTTCCAGTCGCTGCCGCCCGCGTGAAGGGATGCACACCCTGTTCCTGCAAATGGTCGGTCGCATAACGCTGCAACTGCCCGATCAACACCGGCTTGCCCTCAGCCGCTTCGCGCACGCAGGCTTCCTCACACAAGGTCTCGGTGGGACAGACCCGCGCGCACATGCCGCCCAGAATGTTTTGCGTCAGGATCGTTTTCGCCGCCGCATCCGGTGTTCCGGTCGCGATCTGGCGAATGAACAACGGGATGTCGATGTCTGTCGGACAGGCCGTGATGCAGGGCGCATCGTGGCAGAAATAACAGCGGTCCGCCGCCACCAGCGCCTCGTGCGGGTCCAGTCGCGGATGCAGATCCGAGAAATGATCGGCATAGCTGTCAGGGTCCAAACGCCCCGCGACAATGCCCTCTTGAAAAACGTCTGATCCCATCTGGCTCACCCTACTGCTTGCTGGATATGCCAAAACGCTCTCACGGAATGATTTTTTTATCAACTGGTAAAATTATTTCACCCAAGGAATCTTGCGCTACAGTTGCGGCATAATTCTGTCAGTCTGTAATTTTTTCAATCAAAGCCAATACTTGGGGTCCAAACTGCGCGACAATCAATTCAACACCTTTCGCATTCGGATGCACTCCGTCCGCCTGAAAATAGGCCCGCAGGCTGGTCGGAACAGAGGTATCACCAACCGCGCCAAGCCCCGCAAAGAAGTTTTCCAGATAGCCGCTGCCGTATTCCTGGGCCAGTTCGGGATAGATCGCATCAAACTGCGTTTTATAATCTGGCCCGAAATTCCCCGGCGCTTCCATCCCTACCAGCAATACCTCGACCTGGGCCGTCTTGGCCGCCTGAAGGATACCATCAATGTTGCTGCGCGCCTGCTCTGGTGCCAATCCGCGCAGCAGGTCGTTACCGCCCAAGGCCACGATCATCCCGTCCACCTCGGGCGTCAACGTCCATGCCACCCGCGACAGCCCGCCAGCCGTGGTGTCCCCCGACACGCCCGCGTTAATCAACCGTACCTCTGAACCCTGCGCCTCCAGCCAAGCCTGCAACTGCGGTACAAAACCTTGCTCCGTCGGCAGTCCGTATCCTTGGGTCAGGCTGTCACCCAGCGCGGCAATCACAACCTCCTCGGCCCAAGCCGCGCCAACCTGCACCGCCCCTGCCGAAATGAAAACAATCGCCGCCTTCGCCTTGCGCATCTCGCTTAATACTCCATATCGAAAGGAACCCCAACGCAAAGGCCGCCTATGCCCGATCCAGTCTTCCACCTTTCAGATGTGGTTCTTTCCCTGAAAGGCAATGCCGGACCTGTCGATATTCTGCGCGGGATTTCACTGGATGTGCAAGCCGGTGAGACGATTGCCCTGACCGGACCTTCCGGATCTGGCAAATCTTCCCTGTTGATGGTTATGGGCGGGCTGGAGCAAGCTACCGGCGGCACGGTTACCGCTTTGGGCCAGAACCTGACCACCATGTCCGAAGACGGTCTGGCGCGGTTTCGACGGGGGCGCATGGGAATTGTCTTCCAGTCCTTCCATTTGATCCCAACGATGACCGCGCTTGAAAATGTCGCAACACCGCTGGAGATTGCCGGGGATGCAAACGCCTTTGACCGCGCGGCAGAGGCGCTAAGAACCGTAGGGCTGGGCCACCGCATTGATCACTATCCCGCCCAGATGTCAGGCGGAGAGCAACAGCGCGTGGCCCTCGCCCGCGCCTGTGCGCCGCGTCCTGCGATCCTGCTGGCGGATGAACCCACTGGCAATCTCGACAGCAAGAATGGTGCCGCGATCATGGATCTCCTTTTTGATCTGCGCGACCAATACGGCGCGACACTGGTGCTGGTTACCCATGATCCGACACTTGCACAGCGTTGTGACCGCGCGGTCAATCTCGCTGACGGCAAAATCGCATGAGCTTGGCGCTTGCTGCCCGTTTCGCGCGGCGCGAGATGCGCGGCGGCCTGCGCGGCTTTCGCCTGTTTCTTGCCTGCCTTGCCCTTGGTGTCGCCGCCATCGCCGCCGTCGGCTCTGTCCGGGCGGCCATCGAAGCAGGGCTTCAACGCGAAGGCTCCGCGATATTGGGCGGTGCGGCAGAGCTGGACTTTACCTTCCGCTTTGCCACCCCCGAGGAACAAGACTGGATGCAGGCCCGCGCCACCCGTGTGTCTGAAATCGCCGAATTCCGCTCAATGGCTGTGGTCGCGGATGAACGCGCCCTGACCCAGATCAAGGCGATCGATAGCGCCTATCCGCTGGTCGGCACAGTCGCCCTGTCGCCCGATATCCCACTGACAAAGGCACTTGAGACCACCGACGGCATCGCCGGTGCCGTGATGGAACGGGCCCTTTCAGACCGGCTGGGTCTCTCGCCCGGCGACACCTTCCAACTGGGGACCAAGACCTACCGTTTCTCTGCCCTGCTAACCCGCGAACCGGATTCTGCGGCCAGCGGATTTGCCCTTGGCCCGCGCACCCTGCTCTACCGCGACGCACTTGACGGGGCAGGACTGCTGGCATCTGGCACCTTGTTTAACAGCAAATACCGCCTTGATCTGCCGCCAGACACAGACCTCCAAGCCCTTGAAACCGAAGCCAAAGCGCAGTTCACGAATAGCGGCATGCGCTGGACCGATGCCCGTAACGGGGCCCCCGGCGTGGCCCAGTTTGTCAAACGGCTCAGCGCTTTTCTGGTACTTGTCGGCCTGTCCGGGCTTGCAGTTGGCGGGGTTGGCGTATCGGCTGCGGTGCGGGCCTATCTGAACGGCAAGACAGGTACCATCGCCACGCTCAGGGCCTTGGGGGCGGACCGTGCCACAGTATTTCAAACCTACTTCATCCAGATCGGTGCCCTTTCCCTGCTCGGCGTTGCGATCGGCCTGACCCTTGGCGCCGTTGTTCCCTTGTTGCTGTCCCCTCTCATCGAGGCCCGGCTGCCCCTGCCCACAAACTTTGCCCTTTATCCGCGCCCCTTGATCGAAGCCGGCCTTTACGGGCTGCTGACCGCACTCGCCTTCACCCTCTGGCCGCTTGCCCGCAGCGAGGACGTGCGCGCCGCAACCCTGTTCCGCGACGCCTGGTCCGGCACCCCACGCCTGCCCGCCCCGCGCTATCTGTTTGTGATCTCCCTGATCGCAGCGACGCTGATCGCGCTTGCCGGCTGGTTCAACGGCTCTTGGTTCCTCACGCTCTGGACACTGGGCGGTATCGCCGGTGCTTTGCTGATCCTGTCTCTTGCCGCCTTGTTGATCCGCTTTCTCGCTCGTCGTGGCGCCCGCCTGGCCCGCGGCCGTCCACGTCTGCGATGGGCACTCGCCGCGATTTCCGGCACCGGCGAAGGCGCGGGGGCTGTGATCCTGTCGCTTGGCCTTGGCCTGTCGGTTCTGGCGGCTGTCGGGCAAATCGACGGCAACTTGCGCAACGCCATCACCGGCAATCTGCCCGATGTCGCCCCCTCCTACTTCTTTGTTGATATCCAGAAGGACCAGATCCAGGGCTATACCGAGCGGCTGGAGAATGATCCGGCGGTGTCACGCATCCAAAGCGTTCCGATGCTGCGCGGCGTCGTCACACAGATCAACGGCATCCCTGCCGCCGAGGTCGCTGGCGATCACTGGGTTGTGCGCGGGGACCGGGGCGTGACCTATGCCGAAACCCCCGACCCGGAGACCAAGATCACCGCCGGCGAATGGTGGCCCAACGACTACAGCGGCCCGCCGCTGATCAGCTTCGCCGCCGAAGAAGCTGAGGAAATGGGCCTGGTCCTTGGCGACACGCTGACCATCAACATCCTTGGCCGCGACATTACCGGCACCATCACCTCTTTCCGGGAAGTCGATTTTTCGACAGCGGGCATCGGGTTTATTCTAACCATGAACCCCGCCGCGCTGGCCGGTGCGCCCCATACCTTCATTTCAACTGTCTATGCCGAAGAACAGGCCGAAACCGCCATTCTGCGCGACCTTGCCAGTGCCTATCCGAACATCACTGCCATCCGCGTGCGGGATGCGATTGACCGTGTCGCCTCTGTTCTGGCCAGCCTTGCCGCTGCCACATCCTATGGTGCCCTTGCCACGTTGCTGACCGGTTTTATCGTCCTGATCGGGGCCGCAGCTGCCGGTGCTGATGCGCGCACCTTCGAGGCCGCCGTTCTGAAAACCCTCGGGGCCTCCCGCACCCAGATTGCCATCAGTTTCATCCTGCGGGCCGCCCTTCTCGGACTCTTCGCGGGAACCGTTGCCCTGTTCGCCGGTGCATTGGGGGGATGGGCCGTCAGCACCTATGTGATGGAAACCGATTACACCCTGATCTGGCCTTCTGCGCTGGCAATCATCGCGGGTGGTGTAATGGCCTGTGTCTTGGCAGGCTTGGGCTTTGCCCTTAAATCATTGAACGCGCGCCCCGCCCAAGTGCTGCGCGCCCGCGAATAATCAGTGACCAGCGAAGGAACACAAATGTCTAACAGCCTTCCCGCGCCCCTCCCCAAGGCGGTGAGCCTCGCGCAACAACAGCATATTGTGAATATTGTCCGCCGTGCTGCCAAAGCTGAAATCATGCCGCGTTTTCGCAGCCTTGCAGCCAGCGACATCCGTACCAAATCACATGCCAACGACCTGGTCACCGCGGCTGATACAGCGACCGAACTGATGATTACCCGCGCTCTGCAAATTGCCTTTCCCGACGCGCTGGTCATTGGTGAAGAGGCAGTAGCCGGTACACCAGAGCTTTTGCAGAAGGTCGCCAATGCCCAACTGGCATTCATCATCGATCCCATCGACGGCACATGGAACTACGCACACGGCATAGCAGTCTTCGGTGTCATCATCGCGGTCACACGATTTGGCCGCCCGGCCTTTGGCTTGATCTATGATCCGGTAGGGGATGACTGGGTTCTTGCCGATGAGGAGAGCCCCGCAACCCTGGAAACCGCAACCACCCCACCGCGTCGGCTTAAGGCCAGTATGGGAAAATCACTTGACGCGCTGATCGGTTATGTGCCGCTGCATTTGTTCCCCAAGGAAAAGCAGGCCAAGTTGGCCGTCTCCCTGACCAGTTTCGCCCGCACCCACCCTCTGGGATGCTCGGCACAGGAATACCGGATGATCGCGCAAGGACACGCAGATTTTCTGCTCACCGCGTCGCTGCATTCATGGGATCACGCCGCAGGGGCACTGATCTGTGAACAAGCAGGCGCGCATGTGGAAATGCTGGACGGCGGGCCCTATTCGGCAGACCGCCACAGCGGGCATCTGATGGTTGCCCCGGACCGGACAACCTGGAACCGGATGAAGAAGGTATTTGCCTTCCTGCTCGACGAGGTGGGCTAGGCGCCCACCTCTCTGATTATCGCGTAAGGATTTGCCTTACCTGAAAACCTACTCCGCTGCCTCGGCGTAATCGCTCAGCGGTGGGCAGGTACAGATCAGGTTACGGTCCCCGTGCACGTTGTCCACACGGTTGACCGGCGGCCAGTATTTGTCGACACGGAACGCCCCCGGAGGGAAACAGCCCTGCTCGCGTGAATAGGGCCGTTCGCCCCATTCCATCACCAGATCCTCAACTGTATGCGGTGCGTTCTTGAGCGGGTTATTTTCCGCATCCATCTCGCCCTTTTCGATCGCATCAATCTCGGCACGGATCGCCAGCATCGCATCGCAGAACCGGTCCAGCTCGGCCTTTGTCTCGCTCTCGGTCGGTTCAACCATCAACGTCCCCGCCACCGGCCAGGACATTGTCGGCGCATGAAAACCGCAGTCAATCAGGCGCTTGGCAATATCATCCACCGTCACGCCGGCGCTTTCCTCAAACGGGCGCACATCCAGAATACATTCATGCGCAACCCGCCCTGTCGGCCCTTTATAAAGAACGTCAAACGCGCCTTCCAACCGCTTGGCAATATAGTTGGCGTTCAAGATCGCCACCCGCGTCGCCTGCGTCAGCCCCTCACCGCCCATCATCAGGCAATAAGACCACGAAATTGGCAACAGGGAGGGAGAACCGAACGGCGCCGCCGAAACCGCAGCACCGCCCGCATTCGGATCACCGGGCAAATGCGGGATCAGATGCGCCTTGACGCCAATTGGCCCCATGCCGGGCCCCCCGCCGCCATGCGGGATGCAGAACGTCTTGTGCAGATTCAGGTGGCTGACGTCGCCGCCCAGATCGCCGGGCCGTGACAACCCGACCATGGCGTTCATATTGGCCCCGTCGATATAGACCTGCCCGCCATGATCATGAGTGATCTTGGTCACCTCGGTCACGGTTTCCTCGAAAACCCCATGGGTCGACGGATAGGTGATCATACAAGCGGCAAGGTTGTCGCCCGCAGCTTCCGCCTTGGCGCGGAAATCATCCAGATCAATATCACCATTCGCGGCAGATTTGATCACCACAACCTTCCAGCCCACCATCTGGGCACTTGCAGGGTTGGTGCCATGCGCCGACATCGGGATCAGGCAGATGTTGCGCTGGTCATCGCCATTGGCACGGTGAAACCCCGCAATAGACAACAGCCCGGCATATTCGCCCTGCGCACCCGAATTCGGCTGCATGGAAATCGCATCATACCCTGTGATATCGCACAGTTTGGACGACAGGTCGTCAATCATTTCCTTATAACCCGCCGCCTGATCAACCGGCACAAACGGGTGCATCTGCGAAAACTCGCGCCAGCTTACCGGCATCATCTCTGCCGCCGAATTCAGCTTCATCGTGCAAGAGCCCAGCGGGATCATCGCCCGATCCAGCGCCAGATCTCGGTCCGCAAGACGGCGCATATACCGCATCATCTCGGTCTCGGCGCGGTTCATGTGGAAAATCGGATGGGTCAGATAAGTTGTTGTACGCACCAATTTTTCGGGCATGTGGTAATGCGGCGTATAATCTTTGTCTTCCTTGGCGATCCCAAACGCCCGCCAGACCGCTTCGATCGTCGCAGGTTTGCTGCGCTCATCCAAGGTAATCCCGACCTTCGTGTCGCCCACAGCCCGCAGGTTGATTCCCTCATCCACCGCTGATTTCATCACCGCCTGTTGCAGTGGGCCAACTTCAACAGTAATCGTGTCAAAATAGGTCGCAGGGCGAATTTCAAAGCCCGCCATCTTCAACCCTTCGGCCAAACGCACCGTCTTGCGATGGATCCGCTGGGCAATCGCCTTCAGCCCCTCCGGCCCGTGGAACACCGCATACATCGACGCCATCACCGCCAACAGCGCCTGCGCCGTACAGACGTTCGATGTCGCCTTTTCGCGCCGGATATGCTGTTCGCGGGTCTGCAGGGACAAGCGATAGGCACGGTTGCCATGGGCATCAATCGACACACCGACAATCCGGCCCGGCATTGTCCGCTTATAGGCATCCTTACACGACATATAAGCAGCATGCGGCCCGCCATACCCCTCGGGAACGCCAAAGCGCTGGGTTGACCCAACCGCAATATCCGCCCCCATCTCGCCGGGTTCCTTCAACAGCGTCAGCGCCAGAGGATCAGCCGAGATAATACCGATGCCCTTGTGCTCGTGCAGCGCCGCTATCGGATCGGTAAAATCGCGCACATGGCCGTAGGTGCCCGGATACTGGAAAATTGCGCCAAATACGGCTGCGGGGTCCATATCCACCGGATCACCAACAATCACCTCAATACCCAAGGGCGCGGCACGGGTTTTCATCACCGCGATATTCTGCGGATGGCAATCCTGATCAACAAAAAACGCGGTCATCTTCGATTTTGACACCCGCTGCGCCATGGTCATCGCCTCGGCACAGGCGGTGGCTTCGTCCAGCAAGGACGCATTGGCAACCTCAAGACCGGTCAAATCCGAAATCATCGTCTGGAAGTTCAACAAGGCCTCAAGCCGCCCCTGGGCAATCTCGGGCTGATAAGGCGTATAGGCTGTATACCATGCCGGATTCTCAAGGATATTGCGCTGGATTGCAGGCGGCGTCACCGTCCCGTGATACCCCTGACCAATCAGCGAGGTCAGCACCTTGTTTTTGGAGGCGGTTATACGCATGTGCTCCAGCACCTCGCGCTCCGACATCGCCTTGCCAAAGTCCAACCGACCTTTCATGCGAATGGCGGCAGGCACGGTATCGTCTATCAAAACGGCTAGCGATCCGGCGCCTACCACCTTCAACATATCCGACATTTCCGCAGGTGATGGCCCGATATGACGGCGATTGGCAAAGTCATAAGGCAAGTATTCTGTCGGCTTGAAAGTCATCGTGTCATCCTCATTAAATCCCGGGCCGGGGCTTCGCCTTTAACACGCAAGCCCCGGCTTCATCTTGCCTTTAAACTCAATCCCGCCTTGGCCTCAGGCCTCAGCCGATGAACTTTTGATAGGCCGCTTCATCCATGAAATCGTCCATCTGCGACGGGTCGCTGATCTTCATCTTGAACATCCATGCCTCCCCCTGCGGATCGTCATTCACCATGCTGGGATTATCGGCCAAGGCGCTGTTCACCTCGGTAATCTCGCCGTCGACAGGCGCCAGAATGTCTGATGCGGCCTTGACGCTTTCGATCACCACAACCTCGTCGTCCTTGCTGACAACAGTGCCCGTATCCGGCAATTCGACAAACACCACATCGCCCAGCTGTTCAGCCGCGTGGATCGTAATCCCCACAACCATTTCGCCATCTTCTTCGCGCAGCCATTCGTGCTCTTCAGTAAACTTCATTGGTGGTTTCCCTATTTTGATTATCTTTTGAAATTTGCCGCAACAAAGGGCAGCTTGGCAACGGTTAACGGTAATCTTTTACCCCGTACCTCTCCCCAAAGCGCAGTGCCGACACCGCTTGCTCCTGTCACAACATAGCCCATTGCGACCGGCCCCCCTACATTGGGGCCAAACCCGCCTGATGTCACAACGCCAACCTCTTGTCCCGCCTCTGCAGCATCGAACAATATGACGCCTTCGCGCATCGGCGCGCGGCCTTCGGGCAACAGCCCGATACGTTTGCGTTGGGCGCCATTGGCCAGTTGGTCCAGAATAACCGACGCCCCTGGAAAACCGCCCTCGCGCTCGCCTCCTGAACGCCGGACCTTTTGAATGGCCCAGTTCAGTGCGCCCTCAACCGGGGTCGTGCCCGCGTCGATGTCATTGCCGTAAAGGCACAGACCCGCCTCAAGACGAAGCGAATCGCGTGCGCCCAATCCGATCGCCTCGACGCTTTCATGTGCCAGCAGTTTTTGCCCCAGCGCCTCCGCCTCCGTGGCAAGAACTGAAATCTCGACCCCGTCTTCGCCGGTATACCCAGAGCGTGACGCCCAAACGGCGGCCCCGTCCAGATCAAGATCGGCAATATCCATAAACCGCATTTCTGCGGCTCTGGCATCCATTCCCGCGACCACGTCAACTGCCTGCGGCCCTTGCAATGCGATCAAGGCACGGTCCGCCAATTCCGTAACTGTTACGGCAGGCTCAAGCCCTGCCCGCATCCGCGCAATATCTGCTTCCTTGCAGGCCGCATTAACCACGACAAACAAATCGTCGCCCCGCCGCGCGAACATCAGATCATCCTCGATCCCGCCCGTATCATTGGTGAAAAACCCGTACCGCTGACGGCCATCTTCCAACCCCAGTACATCCACCGGCACAAGCGCTTCAAACGCCAGTGCCACAGCCTCCCACGAGGAACCGGACAGGATCACCTGCCCCATGTGGCTGACATCGAACAATCCTGCGGCAGCACGGCAATGCAGATGCTCTTTCATCACCCCAAGCGGGTATTGCACCGGCATTGAATAGCCTGCAAAGGGCACCATTTTAGCCCCAAGGCCCACGTGCAAATCATAAAGCGCTGTCGCGTGTAAATCTTCCATCCGTCACTCCCCTGACCGGATGTTTTGGCAACACCGGCATCACAACGTCACACCATGTGACGTCCGATGCCCCCTCTGTCCTTTCGCCTGAGATCGTTATCCCTTCGGCGGGTGCATCCTGCACCACTCTCCAGAGTGTCGTCCAACAGATCACGGTCCTTGGGCCTGAGAGTTTCCGGGGCGGTTGCTCCTTCGGCATCAGCGACGCTGATTCTCCCATGATCTGGCGACAGATGTACGCCGCGCAAACACGATGCGTCAAGCGCTTGTCGCCACCCCCGCCACATGCTCTTGTAGCGCAAACCAATGCGAGTACGATAATGACACCTTATTTCTTCGGCTATGGCAGCCTTGTGAACCGCGACACCCATTCCTATCCCGATGCCCATCCCGCCGAACTGGTGGGGTGGCGGCGGGCATGGGTACGCTCTGCCGCATTCGATCGCGTATTTCTCAGCGTAACCCTCGACCCAGCAACCACAATTTCCGGCCTGATCGCGGCCGTGCCAAATGCCGACTGGGCTGCTTTGGATGCACGCGAAACCGGCTATGCGCGGCTGTCTTCCGGCGGGGCCGTGAAACATCCGCTGACGCCCGCAACCGATGTCGCGCATTACGCGGTACCCCCGTCCGAACAGGGGCAAACGACCCGCAATACCATCATTCTCAGCTACCTTGATGTGGTCGTCCAAGGCTTCCTGCGCGAGTTTGGCGAAGACGGGGTGCAGGCGTTTTTCGACACGACCGACGGCTGGGAAACCCCCATCCTTAACGACCGCGCGGCACCTCAATACCCGCGCCACAAGGTGTTAAGCCCCGCAGAAACCGCGCTGGTCGATCACCATCTTGCGCGTTTATCGGCGCGCGTGGAATAGGGTCATCAAGCGCCCTTCGCGGCCAAACAACTCTTTTTTATCCCTTGCCGGTGCGCCGGCGCGGTCGATCACCCGCAGCGCCAGCACCCATGCCACCGCACCGAAAATCACGCCCGCAAGGGCCTGACCGATCAACACCCCCTGCGCACCAAAGGCCCAGGATCCGATGAAAACCAACGGGATCAGCGCAACCGCATTGCGCCCCCAGTTGGTAAAAGTCGACAGGAACGGCTGACCCAGATTGTTGAATGCCGCATTGGACACAAACAACACGCCGGGGAAAAAGAACGCCAGCGACAGCGGCCCGCAAAACAGATAGATCAGATCGCGCGTCAACCCTGTTGCGCCAAACAGGTCCGCAATCGTAGCTCGCGCTAGAAACAGAACCGCCGAAACCAACAGAATCACCATGGCGACAAAGATCACTGCTGCGTTAAATCCGGCACGTACCCGCGCCATGTTTTCCGCCCCATAGTTCTGTCCGATGATCGGGCCGACAGCCCCTGACAGCGCGAATACCACGCCAAAGGCCACCGGCGTGAGACGCCCCACAATCGCCATGCCTGCAATCGCTTCTTCGCCATAACCGGCCATGGAACGGGTCACAAAAGCCTGTCCCACCGGGGTGGCGATCTGCGCAAGGATGGTGGGAAAAGCGATGGCCAGAATGGGGCTCAGGTCGCGCATCATGCCCTTGGGCCGGGGCCATGTTATGCCACCATAAATCTTGATCAGCGGCCAAAGCGCCATGGCGCAAATGGTCAACCGGGCGGCAACTGATGCAATCGCGGCACCCGTGAGTTCCAGATCCAGACCAAAAATCAAAATCGGGTCGAGCACCGCATTGACCACCCCCCCTGCAATTGTCGCCATCATCGCGCGACGGGCATCGCCGTGGGCCCGCAGAACAGCACTGCCCATCATTCCGAGAATCAGAAACGGCATCGACGGCACGATGATCTGAAGGAAGTGGACGGCAAGCGCGGCAGTTTCTCCGCTTGCCCCCAGCAGCGCAACAAGGCTGTCCAGAGATAGCCAAACAGCGATCGAAAATAGCACAGCAAAAACACAGCCATAGCTCAAGGCATGGGTGGTCCGTTCACGGGCCAGTTGGGCGTCATCGGCGCCCAATGCGCGGGCCACCAAAGCGCCGGCTGCAATGCCAAGACCAATGCCGAAAGAGGTCGTGAAAAAAAGGATGGCCCCAGCATACCCGATTGCCGCAGCCAATTCGGTTTTACCCAGCATCGAGATAAATATCATATCGACAAAATCGACGATAAAGACCGCCATCAACCCCAGCGAGGCGGTCAGCGACATCACTGCAACATGACCAAACAGATTGCCGTTCAGAAATTTAGCCTCAGCCATGCCGCCCCCCCGTTTTCAACGCAAAAAGGGCAGCGCCCAAGCGCCACCCCTTCATTTCCGTGGACTTTGTGCCAGAAAGGCCCCGTCTCATCCGCGTGCCTTGATCACCTGCAACAGAGGCATCACGGCGGCCATTTCCGGCCCGTGTTCCTGTCCCGTCAGCGCCAGTCGCAAAGGACGGAACAATCCGCGCCCCTTGCGGCCCGTCTGCTCCTTGACCGCAGCGGTCCAAGTGCTCCAGGTGCTGGTGTCAAACGGCATCTCGGGCAACATGGACATCGCCTCGGCCACAAACGCCTTGTCCTCTTCTTCGATCACCGGCTCGGCACCATCGCGGAACATCGCCCACCATGCGTCCAACTCGCCCAGTGTTTCGATATTTTCGCGGGTGACCGCCCAGAACTGTTCGGCCAGTGCCCTAGGCACGCCCAGACCGTCCAACGTATCGGCCACCTCCGCCACGGACAACGTCTGCAGATACCGCCCAGTAAGCGGGAACAGATCCCGTTCATCAAACTTGGTCGGTGCAGATCCAAAGTGATTGATGTCAAAACCGTCGATCAGCTCGGCCATGTCGGTGCGCAATTCCACCGGATCGGACGACCCCAGGCGCGCCATCAGCGACAGCAAGGCAAAAGGCTGCACGCCCTGTTCACGCAGATCACGCAGCGCCAGCACACCCAGACGTTTCGACAGCGCTTCGCCCTGCGGCCCCGTCAGCAACGAATGGTGGGCAAAGGCCGGATGATCGTGGCCCAGCGCCTTCATGATCTGGATTTGCGTCGCTGTATTGGTCACATGGTCCGATCCGCGCACCACATGCGTAACACCCATCTCGGTGTCGTCGACCACACTGGCCAGCGTATACAATATCTGCCCATCGCCGCGGATCAGAACAGGATCAGACACAGACGCCGCATCGATGGATATATCGCCCAGAATACCGTCGTTCCATTCGATCCGTTCGCGGTCCAGCTTGAACCGCCAAACCCCGTTGCCACGCTCTGCCCGCAATGCATCTTTTTCCGCATCTGACAGGTTCAACGCAGACCGGTCATAGACCGGCGGTTGGCTCATGTTCAGTTGCTTCTTGCGCTTGAGATCCAACTCGACCGGCGTCTCGAAAGCCTCGTAAAAACGACCATTGGCACGCAATTCATCAGCGGCAGCGCGGTATTGATCCAACCGTTCCGACTGGCGTTCAACACGGTCCCAATGCAGGCCCAGCCACGCTAGATCCTGCTTGATACCGTCAACATATTCTTCCTTGGACCGCTCCGGATCCGTGTCATCAATCCGCAGAATAAACGTGCCGCCAGCCTTGCGGGCAATCAGGTAGTTCATCAGCGCCGTGCGCAGGTTGCCCACGTGGATATATCCGGTGGGGGACGGGGCGAAACGGGTGGTTGTCGGGGTGGTCATTCATGATCTCCTTGCGAGCGGCAGGCTTCTCACAACGGCTCGAAATTGTCCAGTTAGCTTGCATGCACGGGCCATAGGCCGGCCAAATTCTCCAGCCCCGCCTGCACCAGTTCCGCAAGAACGTCCATATCGGCGTCTTCCAACTTGTTCAGGTACAGACAGGATTTGCCGATCGAGTGTTTTCCAAGCCGCCCGAGGATGCCGGAAAAGTCGGCATAACCGGGCATGATGTAGATGCTCAACTTTGCTTTGCGCGGTGCAAAACCCGTGGCGAAATAGCGGCCCGTCCGGCCAGAAGCATAAGTGTAATCATAGTGGCCATAGCCAAGCATCGACCCAGACCATAAAACCGGCTGCCATCCTGTCACCTTGCGGAAAAATACGTTCAGCTGTGCGGCCTCAGCGTGACGGCGGGCCGGCTCAACGGCATCAAGAAACCCTTCTACATCAGACATTTGCACCCCTTATCGACCGTTGGTCCGATCCCTTAGCCTCCTTCTTTCAGCGCCCCGCCTTCCCAGTCGCCGCTGGTTTCTTCGCCGGTGGCATAGCGCATGGTGCCCGCACCTTGCCGCTTCCCTTCTTTGAACATGCCTTCATAGACATCTCCGTTGGCATAGGTCGCGGTTCCCATGCCCTCGATATTGCCGTTCACCCAAGCACCCTCATATTTGAACCCCGACGCCATCGTGATCGTCCCTTCGCCGTGACGCTGACCATCTACAAATGCCCCCGCATAGGTCGTGCCATCAGGGTAGGTCGCCGTGCCCATCCCGTGACGTTGCCCGTCGCGCCACGCGCCCTCGTACCGGTAACCGTCGGCATAGGTCATGACACCCTGCCCCTCATTGCGCGCGTTCTTGAAATCCCCCTCATAGACAACACCGTTGGGATAGGTGGCGCGCCCCTTGCCTTCGATCACACCGGCCAGCCACTCCCCTTCATATGTGGATCCATCCGGATAGGTGATCTTGCCCGTGCCATCGGCCAGATCACTGCGGAACTGCCCCGCATAGATCGACCCGTCGGGATAGGTCACGCGGCCCTCGCCCTCGATCTGCCCGGCGACCCATGATCCCGCATAAACATAACCGTCAGTGCCCGTGAAAGTACCCTGCCCGTGGCGGCGGTCATCACTGAAATCTCCCTCATAGACATCGCCGTTTTCATAGGTGACCTTCCCCTTGCCCTGACGTTCGCCCGCCACCAGCTGGCCCTCGTAAACATCACCATTGGGTTGGGTCAGCGTGCCGGTACCGTCGATCTGCCCGTCGCGCCACATCCCGACATAGATCAGCCCGTCCGGCATTTTCAACGTACCCGTGCCGCTGCGTTTGCCGGCAACGATCTCCCCTTCATAGACCGCGCCATCAGGATAGGTGATTGTGCCCAACCCCTGTTTGGCACCGTCTACCCAGTCGCCCTTGTACTCGTAGCCGCCCGTGCTTTGCATCACCCCTTTGCCATGGTGCTTGGCATTGCGCAGCTCACCCTCATAGCGCACCCCGTTGGCATAAAGCGCTATGCCCTGCCCCATGATCGCACCCGCCTGCCATTCCCCCTCATAGGTGCCACCATCCGCAAAGGTGATCTTGCCGAAACCGTCCGGTTTGCCACGCTCGAAATTGCCCTCGTAAACCGACCCGTTGGGAAACCGCGCAACGCCCTCACCCTTGATCTCGCCCTCGACCCAAGTGCCCGAATATTCATAACCGTTGGGCAGCTTGTACGTGCCCTGACCATCCTGTAGCCCGTCCTTGAACGTGCCCTCATAGATGCCGCCATCGTCATACTGTTTCGTCTGAACAGAAGTGTCTTGCGCCAGAACGGGCAGGGGCAGAAGTGTCAGACACAGGGCAATCGCGCGAAGGGACATGGCAAACCTATTCAGAAACGTTAAGTATCGTTAACCCTCAGCCTACGGTCTGGCTGCGAACGGGGCAACGTCTTTTCAAAATCACCCCGGCCTGCGGCACCCCGCTGCCCCCCGTCAAAACGCCACCCCATGCCAAATCCCCTTTCCCCTTGCCCCTGATCTGCTACATCACGTCCAGGCAAACAAACGAAGGGGGCTCTTATGGCAGACCGTTTCCGCATCACTCTGGGCCAGCTGAACCCGACCGTTGGCGATCTGGCCGGCAATGCTGCGCTAGCGTTTGAGGCATGGCAGGCAGGCAAAGATGCCGGTGCCGATCTTGTCGCCCTGCCCGAAATGTTCATCACCGGTTACAACGCCCAGGACCTTGTGATGAAACGCGCCTTCCAGCTGGATGTGATGACCCATATCGAAAAACTCGCTGCAGACTGCGCAGAGGGTCCGGCGCTGGCCATCGGTGCGCCGCTGGTAGAGGGGACCGACCTGTTTAACGCCTATCTCATCCTCAAGGGCGGTAAAATCGCATCGCGCACACTAAAGTATAACCTGCCCAACGAAACCGTCTTTGACGAGGTGCGTATCTTTGATTCCGGCCCGCTTGGCGGCCCCTATTCCGTTGGCAATTCCCGCATCGGATCTCCCATTTGCGAAGACGCGTGGCACCCGGATGTTTCCGAAACACTGGCTGAGACAGGTGCCGAATTCCTGCTGGTGCCAAACGGGTCACCTTACTACCGCAACAAGATGGACACGCGGATAAATGTCATGGTCGCCCGCGTTGTAGAAACCGGCCTGCCGCTGATCTACCTGAACATGGTAGGTGGTCAGGACGACCAGATTTTTGATGGCGCTTCCTTTGCCCTCAATCCCGGCGGCAAACTGGCCATGCAACTGCCCGCCTTTGACGCGATCACCGCCAACATTGATCTGGAACGCACCCCCGAAGGCTGGCGCGTGATCGAACAGCCTTTTGCCAAATACCCGGACGCCTACGAGGCCGATTACCGCGTGATGGTGCTGGGTCTGCGCGACTACCTGCGCAAAACCGGTTTCAAGAAAGTCCTGTTGGGCCTTTCCGGCGGCATCGATTCCGCCATTGTCGCCACGATTGCCGCCGATGCCATCGGCCCCGAAAACGTCCGCTGCGTGATGCTGCCCTCGGAATACACCTCGCAAGCCTCGCTGGATGACGCCGAAGCGGTCGCAAAGGCGCTGGGTTGCCGCTATGACTATGTGCCGATTTCCGAAGGCCGCCAGGCCATTACAAATACACTTGCCCCCCTGTTCGCGGGCACCGAAGAGGGCCTGACCGAAGAAAACATCCAGTCCCGCCTACGCGGTCTTCTGCTGATGGCCCTGTCCAACAAATTCGGTGAAATGCTGCTGACCACCGGCAATAAATCCGAGGTCGCCGTCGGTTATGCGACCATCTACGGCGATATGTCGGGGGGCTATAACCCGATCAAGGATATGTACAAAACCCGCGTGTTTGAAACCTGCCGCTGGCGCAACGCAAACCACCGCGACTGGATGATGGGGCCTGCCGGCACCATGATCCCCGAAACCATCATCACCAAACCGCCCACCGCAGAATTGCGCGATGACCAGAAAGACAGCGATTCATTGCCCGATTACCCCGATCTTGACGCCATGCTGAACATCCTTGTCGATCAGGACGGCTCGATCGGGGATTGCGTGGCCGCAGGGTTTGACCGCGCCACCGCGAAAAAAGTCGAACACCTGATCTACATCTCGGAATACAAGCGCTTCCAATCCGCGCCCGGGCCACGCCTCACCAAAGGTGCTTTCTGGCTGGATCGCCGCTATCCCATCGTGAACCGCTGGCGCGACCCCAGCTGATTGCGCGGCACCTCCCCCTCGTCAACCAGTACTGGCCGGCTGTTCCAGACACGGCGCCCGGGCTTCATCTTGCCCCTAAACTCAATCCCGTACGTGCAACACGCACGCCTTATCCGCAGCGCCACAAACCGCACAATCATGTGACTTGAGCCTCCCCCCCCACCACGCCATCATCGCCCCATGCGCATGCTCCTCACATTTCTTCTGCTCCTCGCCACGCCCGCCTTTGCCTGCGGCCCCGACACAGATTGCAAAGTCGGCAACCGTCACTACCGCATCGCAATGCCCGACGGCCATGATGGTACCACGCCCGTGCCCGCGCTGATCTGGTCGCACGGGTATCGCGGCAGCGCGCAGGGTGTGATGAAAAACGGCTCACTGCGCCGCATGCTTTCTGACGCAGGGTTCGCCTTGATTGCCATGCAGGGCATCAACGGATCCTGGAATCTGCCGCACGGGCCGGGCACGATGAACAGCGATGGCTCAGCCGAATTTGCCTATTTCGATGACGTCATCGCAGATGCCACCGCAAACCATACCATCGACCCCGATCGCATCATCGCTGCAGGGTTTTCCGCTGGCGGCATGATGGTCTGGAACCTTGCCTGTTCGCATCCCGAAAAATTCGCTGGGTTCATACCTATATCCGGCACCTATTGGCTCAAGCCGCCCGAGACCTGCAAGGCCCCCGTTTCCAGCATCGTCCATATCCACGGCACCCAAGATAAAACCGTTCCGCTCAAGGGCCGCGCGATCCGCGAGACGAAACAAGGAGAGGTTGAGGAAGCTATTGCGATGTATGAAAAATTTGGCAATTTCGGCCCGTCACGGTATTTCAAAACCGGCCCGCTGACCTGCCGCAACCGCACCAACCGCGACGGCGAAGTACTTGAATACTGTCTGTTCGACGGCGGTCATTCCTTTCGCACTGAATTTCTCGGCTACGGGATCGACACCCTGCGCGATGCGGGTCAACTCTAGCCGCCGAAAATCCGCGCAAACTCCTTTTCACCCTTGGACGTAAACCGTACCACCCGCGTGCCTTCAACCCGCTCGGCCCACTGCAAGCCTTGCATCCGTCCCAACAAGGCCCGCCCGACGCTGCCCGCAAGATGGGTCTGCCGGGCCGACCAGTCCAGACAGGACCGGCACAGCGGCGCTTTGGACTTTCTCAACACGTCCACATCGACGCCAAAATCGCGCAGAAACATCGCGCCATCCTGTGTCAGAACGACATCCTCGCCCTGCTCCTGCACAACACCCCTGGCCAGCAACCCCTGATATAGGGCAATCCCCTTTGCCCCCGCCAAATGGTTGTAACACACCCGCGCCGCGCGCAGCGCCGCATCCTTGGGGCCGGTGCGTGTGCGCAGATGCCCCGCCCCTGCCGCCAGCCCCATCAACGCCTCAAGCGCATGACCGACGTCATCCCCGCCCAATGTGAAATACTTGTGCCGTCCAGATCTGCGGCAGGTGATCATCTCGGCCGCTTCCAGCTTGGCCAGATGTGCGCTGGTGGTTTGCACCGTCACACCCGCCTCTGACGCCAACTCGGTCGCCGTCAGCGCCTTGCCCGCCATCAAGGCGGTCAGGATGTTGGCACGCGCCGGATCACCGATCAGCGCTGCAATGCGGGATATGTCGGGGCCTTCCTTCATACTTCGACCGTAGCCGAAGCATTCGCACCGATCAACCCGCTATGAACTGGCATCAACATCAAAGGACGCCCCATGCTTACCTGTATCATCCGCTATCAAATCGACCCGACCAAGAAAGCCCAGTTCAGCCGATACGCCCGCAACTGGGGCACTGCGATCCCACGCTGTGGCGCTGATCTGATCGGCTATTACGCCCCGCACGAAGGGTCCTCTACCCTTGCCTATGGCATCTACAACATTCCTTCGCTCGCGGCTTACGAAGCCTATCGCGAACGGCTCTCCGCTGACCCGTTGGGCCGCGAAAACTATGATTTTGCGCAATCCGAAAACTTCCTGTTGCGCGAAGACCGGACCTTCCTAAAACTGACATCAACCCCGCATGGAGACAGCACATGATCGCCGTTATTTTCGAAGTCATGCCCGACCCGGAGCACAAAACCGACTACCTCGACATCGCCGCCGAAATGCGCCCGCTGGTGGAAGAGGTCGAGGGTTTCATCTCCGTCGAACGTTTTCAAAGCCTGACCAACCCTAACAAACTCCTGTCTCTGTCGTTCTTCGAGGACGAGGCCGCCGTCGCCCGCTGGCGCAGCCTAGCCGCCCACCGCAAGGCGCAGGCCAAGGGGCGCAAAGGTATCTTTACCGACTATCACCTGCGAATCGCCCATGTGATCCGCGACTACGGAATGTTTGATCGCGAAGAGGCGCCGACCGACAGCCGCGCATCGCACGGTTAAGGGGCATCTCGCCCCAAGGGACCGGCCAAAAGAGGTGCTAGCGGACCGGCTTCAAACGCGCCTCACCCAAACGCGGATGCAAGCGCCCCGCAATGCCCCATGCCAACAGGCTGGCAATTCCCGCCGCGGCAAAGATGCCGGAAATAGGGGCGGCCAACAGGATCAGCCAGGCAGCACCCGGTGTCGCGATGCCTGAAACGTCGCGGTAGGATGAATATACGGCGGACATCTCGGTGCGTTCCGACGGTTTGACCGCCATCAGAAAGGGCAATCCAGCACAAATATCCAGAAGGATCAGGAAAAAGCTGCCGACGAAAAGAAAGGCAATCGCGGCAACCGGAACGGCAGAGGCAAAACTGGCGCCCAGAAATAAGGCGGCGCAGGCAATAAATCCGGTTTGCACCGAATAGCGGACAGATCGGCTTTGCATCCACCGCAACATCAGGGGTGACAGAAACAGAGCCGCATTTGTCACCGACAAAAGAACCCCACCAAGCGCATCGCCCAAACCGTTTTCGACTGCAAAGATAGGCAGATAGACAACATATGCCCACCACCCACAGGAGCGGATGACCGCGAACAACCAGCCCGCAATCAGTCGTGGCTGGCGGAAAAAACGGCCCAGATAAGCGATGGGATTGGTCGGCGCGCGCCTGGCTCGGGTGATCAGTTTGCCGTTACCCATTCGCAAAAACAGGAATGCCCCCAGCATGATCAGCGCCGAAGCCCCCGAAATCAGGAAAGGTGCCGGTTTCCACCAGCCCCATAAAACCACACCCAGCACCGGCCCGACAGTCCACCCCAATGCAGAATAGAACATCCGCAATGTTTCACATTTCCCCAGTTCAACCCGCGCAATGTAATCAAGGACGTAGGCGTTAAAGCAGACAAAGGTTATCACCGTCGCCAAGGAATTCAAGGCAAGCGCAAGAACAATCATCTGCGGACTGCCCAAAACGGCCAGACCGGAACCGATGACAAACCCCGACGCACCGATTCCGTACATCCAGCGGCGCGGGATCAAGCGGTTCAGAAACGGTACCAATAACCCGGTCAGCAAAGAGATAACGCCGATCGCAAAGTATATCGAACTGATCAAGGCAACATCCTTGAGCGCATCATACATCGCAACCGGAAAAACAGAGATCAGAATGCCCCGTGCAATGGCCTCAAACGCCGAAAGCGTCGCAAACCCGCGCACCGAAGGGGCGGGGGCATGGCGTAGCCATTCGGGGATTCGGCGTTCAAACATCTTATTGCATCCAGGTTTCCTGCCTTAACATGCGGAGTAAAGCAGCAGGGTCTGTTCACCCCCCGACACCAATATCAAACCTGCGACAAATCCTTTGGCCCGAAACGCCTCCCAAAATCTGACAGCCGCCGTTTGGGATCGTCTACAAGCCCCACCTATTCAGCCGCCTGACAGGGGTGTGCAAAATCTATCAACTCCGCTAAGCTGGAGGCCCTTTACCTGAACAATGACACATACTTATGCCCAAAACCTTCACAACCACCCGAGAGCTGCGCTTTGGCGATTGCGACATCTCAGGCACCGCCTATTTCCCGTCCTATCTGAACCTGCTCAATGGCGTGAATGAAGAATTCTGGGCACACATCGGCTATCCGTGGCACGAGATGATCTGGAAAGAGCGCTGGGGCACGCCGACGGTGCATCTTACCTGTGATTTTTCTGTGCCGTCGCTGTTCGGCCAGACCCTCACCTTCGATTTGCAAGTGGTCAAGGTCGGGCGGTCATCGCTAACCGTGAAACACGAGATCAGCTGCGACGGCGAAAAACGCTGGACCAGCACACAGGTGCTCGCCGCCTCCGATCTGGATAAACACACCTCTATGCCATGGCCCGACAAGGTGCGTGAAACGCTGAACGCTTGGCTCGACTAGGATCAACAGCAGCGCAGCCTTGCCCGCCGCGTGCCCCTAACCTTTCGGTAACTTTCTGCTGCGTGCGCTGGGTTAACCACGCCAAACATGCACCGAGGGGTGTACCAAAGGTGCACGGCTGGTGCACAGGGGGTGCCCTCCGTATTCCCCGGCAAAATAGGCATTAACCACCGATTCGCGCTGGACCTTGTTGCGCCGACCTACCCTGTTGCACGCACGGTCCTTTCAAACATCCTCGCCCGCATCCAACCGCGCCAGCCAGCGATTGGCATCCTTCAGGACGGTCTCTCGCTTGTCAGCATCCATTCGGTCCCATGTCCGGTACATGTTGCCCATCCGCGCATTGTCTTTGAACCTGTCGCGGTGTCGGTCAAGAAAGTGCCAGTACAACAGGTTGAACGGGCAAGCACCCTCGCCCGTTTTGACACTGACTTTATAGGCGCACCCCTTGCAGTAATCCGACATCCGGTTGATGTAAGCACCTGAAGAAACATAAGGTTTCGACGCAATCACCCCACCGTCGGCATATTGTGACATGCCCACAGTGTTGGGGCTTTCCACCCACTCGAACGCATCCACATAGACCGCGAGGTACCACTCGTGCACCTGATGTGGATCAACCCCCGCCAACAGGGCGAAATTGCCCGTCACCATCAGCCGCTGGATATGGTGGGCATAGGCATGTTCGCGGGTCTGTGCCACCGCCTTGGAAACACATTTCATTTTGGTCTCTGCCCCCCAGTAGAACGCGGGCAAGTCTCTGTCGTGCTTCAATATATTGCGTTGCGGATACTCCGGCCCCTCAAGGAAATATATCCCCCGCATATACTCGCGCCAACCGATGATCTGCCGGATGAAGCCTTCTGCGGCATTGATCGGCGCATCACCGTTTTTCCACGCTTTTTCAACAGCCTGGCATACTTCCAGAGGGCCAAGAAGCCCGATATTGATGTAGGGCGACAAAACAGCGTGATAAAGAAACGCGTGGCTTTCCAGCATCGCATCCTGATAGTCGCCGAACCGCGGCAGGGCATGTTTCACAAAGTGCCCCAACGCCTGCAACGCCTGATCCCGCGTGGTGGCGAAACCAAACGGGCGCAGATCGCCAAAGTGATCTCCAAAACGTGCCTCGACCAAAGCCAGCACCTCTTGAACAGTCTCGTCCGGCTCGAACCACAACGGACCCTCCACCGACACATCCCCGGGCGCAGCCTTGCGGTTGTCATGGTCGAAATTCCACTTTTCACCAGCCGGTTCGTCCCCCTCCATCATAAGTCCGGTTTTGCGTCGCATCTCCCGATAGAAGTACTCCATCCGCAGTGCCTTGCGCCCCTCCGCCCAATGCTCGAACTCCCCGTGGCTGGCGATGAATCGGTCATCGGGCAGAAGGCGCGTTTTGACCGGCGCATATTTCAGCTTCTCAATCAGCCGCCACTCCCCCGGCTCGGTGCAGATCACCTCCTGTGCGCCGGTCTCTTCCGCGCGGCGCAACACCTCGCCGACGATGCTGCCGGCGTTCGCCGAATCGTCCAGCTCGGTGTATCTCACATCCCAGCCATCCGCCTGTAAATGCTTGGCAAATTTGCGCATCGCAGCAAAGATCAACGCGATTTTCTTTGGGTGGTGTTTGACATATCCGGCTTCCTCGGCAACCTCGGCCATCACCACTATGTCCGTCGACCGGTCCGCCTCGCGCAGGGCTGACACCCCTTGCGAAAGCTGGTCACCCAACACCAAGACCAACCGGTTTACCATGGCACTTCTTTCCCCCCCAATCATAGAATCCGCCAGTCTGCGCCGGGGTAAGCCCGTCCATCACACGCAGCAAATTCTCTGCCGCTTCTGCGGGCGGGACGGCAGGGTGACGCGCCAGATAATCAGCCGTAAACGGTGTTGCGACCGTGCCCGGATGCAAAGCCACGCAAATACTGTGCTTATGGCTGCGTGCCAATTCGATCGCGGCGGTATGCACAATCTGGTTCACTGCCGCCTTGACCGTTCGGTAGCTGATCCAGCCCCCCATCCGGTTGTCACCAATCGACCCGACACGCGCCGATAGAACCGCCAGCACACCACGCCCTTTACGCGGCAACAGATCATGCGCCCCCGCAAGAACCAGCGCAGGCCCCACGGCATTCAACGCGAATTGGTCCAGCATCGCCTGTTTGGTAACTGCCTTGATGGTCTTCTCCGGTGTGGCCCCGGAAATCTCCAAGGCACCCGTCGACAGAACGATGCGGTCAAACGGCCCCCTAACCCTATCCAGATGCGCCGCAACCGAGGCAGGGTCGGTAATATCAAACCCGTCTGCACGGCGTGACAGGCTGGTGACCGCCTCACCGCGTGCCTTGCAGGTCGCAACCAACGCCGCCCCTATCCCGCCAGAAGCGCCTATTATCAGCGTTTTTCCCATGTTTCAGACCTAGCGGCAACGCTGCGCACTTCAACGGTTTGTATGAAAAATTTCAAAAATGAACTCCCCCCTTCCCATTTGAAATCATGGGCCTATAAATACCGCCATGACACACGCTTCACATACTGTGACCCCATCGCGCCTTGACGCGGTGCTTCTGCGTGCCAACCTCCTGCTGCTAATCCGCCTCTGAGCGTGCCATCCCGGCGCGTCCGCTCAGAGGGTTCGCCACCGCGCCAAGGATTAGAACAAGCAGAACGAAAGACATCAAAATGACTGATACACAGACCCAAGATCGCGTGATGATCTTTGACACAACATTGCGTGACGGCGAACAATCCCCCGGTGCCACAATGACCCATGCTGAAAAGCTTGAGATCGCAGGCCTGCTGGACGAAATGGGCGTCGACATTATCGAGGCCGGTTTCCCGATCGCTTCAGAAGGGGATTTTGCCGCCGTTTCAGAAATCGCCAAATCCTCGGTGAATTCAGTGATCTGCGGCTTGGCCCGCGCCCAGATTGGCGACATTGACCGCTGCTGGGAAGCGGTAAAACACGCCCGCCAGCCGCGCATACACACGTTTATCGGCACCTCACCATTGCACCGCGCCATTCCGAACCTGACCAAGGACGAGATGGCGGATCGCATCCACGAGACGGTCACCCACGCCCGCAACCTGTGCGAAAATGTGCAATGGTCCCCGATGGACGCCACCCGGACCGAACTGGATTATCTGTATCGCACCGTGGAAATCGCGATCAAGGCGGGCGCAACCACGATCAACATCCCCGACACCGTCGGGTATACCGCCCCACGCGAAAGCGCTGAACTGATCCGCAAATTACTGGAAAACGTGCCCGGTGCCGATGAAATCATATTTGCCACCCACTGCCACAACGATCTGGGCATGGCGACGGCCAACAGCCTTGCTGCCGTCGAAGCCGGTGCGCGGCAGATTGAATGCACGATCAACGGTCTGGGCGAGCGGGCGGGCAATACGGCGCTGGAAGAAGTCGTGATGGCACTGCGCGTGCGCAACGACATTATGCCCTACCAGACCCGCATCGACTCTACCAAAATCATGAACATCTCGCGCCGCGTCGCCACGGTGTCGGGCTTCGCCGTGCAGTTCAACAAGGCGATCGTCGGCAAGAACGCCTTTGCCCATGAATCTGGCATCCACCAGGACGGCATGCTGAAAAACGCCGAGACATTTGAGATCATGCGCCCCGAGGATGTGGGCCTGACCGAAACCAACATTGTCATGGGTAAACATTCCGGTCGCGCCGCGCTGCGATCCAAGCTCGAAGACCTCGGATTCGAATTGGGCGACAACCAGCTCAAGGACGTCTTCGTGCGGTTCAAGGAACTCGCTGATCGCAAGAAGGAAATCTATGAAGATGACCTGATCGCGTTGATGCGAACCTCGACTGATCCCGAAGAAGATCGCGTGAAACTGGTGTCAATGCATGTTGTTTGTGGCACCGAAGGCCCAAATCAGGCGCGGATGACACTGGATGTGGATGGCGCACAAAGCACAACCGAGCAGACCGGTGACGGGCCTGTTGATGCGGCGTTCAACTGTGTCAAGGCACTGGTCCCGCATGAGGCACGCTTGCAGCTTTATCAGGTTCACGCGGTGACCGAAGGTACGGACGCACAGGCAACCGTTTCGGTGCGCATGGAAGAAGACGGTCGCATTGTGACCGGTCAAGCGGCCGACACCGACACTGTGGTGTCCTCGACCCGCGCCTATATTCATGCACTGAACCGCCTTCTGGTGCGCCGCGAAAAAGGCGGCACGGACAAGCGCGAGATCAACTATAAGGACGTGACCTGAAAATATAGGTGGGAAAATTGCCCACCTTACCGGCTCCCCAACACTTCACGCAGTAAGTGAAACAGGCGCCAAGATTGAGTTTAAGGGCAAGATGAAGTCCAAGGGCATCTTTTCATCTTGCCCCCCTAAACTCATTCCGACCGCGCAGCGCATGAAACAGTTGCGTTTCTCTCTTACTGTTCAAAGGGGTTCTTGGCAGTCCTGTCGCGGCTCAACGATATCTGCGACCGCTCCACGATCATCACCACAGCATCCGCCAGATGTTCCCGCTCTATCGCCCTCGCGCCCCGCTTCACCCGCAGCTTGTGCGCTTCCAGCATCACTTCGGCGTGGCTCGAACCGCGCGGCGGGATAAACGTGTAACACGCCAGTTCGATCAACATCCCCAGCGGATCCTTGAAATATATCGAATGCATGAATCCACGGTCCTTGATACCGGAATTGTCGATCCCGCGCTCCTCCAGCCGTTCCAACACCTGATCAAACATCGCGCGGTCCACTTCAAACGCGATATGATGGACACAGCCCGCATCCGTTGGCGTGCGGTCATGTACAGGCTTACGGTTCTCGTTGGAAAAAATAGTAATCAGCCGTCCGTCGCCGGGATCGAAATACAGGTGCCCCTCGTCCTCATTGTCCAGATTGGGCTGGTCGAAGATGAAAGGCATGCCCAGCACACCTTCCCAGAAATCAATACTGTTCTGCCGGTCAGCGCCGGTCAGCGTGATGTGATGGACGCCAATGCTCTGGATTTTCTTCACCTTATCTCTCCTTATCTTAGCTTCTACTTTGCCATATAGCGCGACAGCGGCAACCTGCCCAATGCTGCCAAACACCCCCTTTCGCATGGGTTGGCCCAAGCCTATAAGGGCGCAAAGCCTGCATCGGTAGAGTCGCGGGCCAAAGCGATATTATGAAGGTACTCAGGCAAATGAACCTCTTTGGAAATCTCCGTGGACTGTTTTCGTCCGATATGGCGATCGACCTCGGCACAGCAAATACCTTGGTCTACGTCAAAGGCCGCGGGATCGTCCTGTCAGAGCCGTCCGTCGTCGCCTACCACATCAAGGACGGTGTTAAAAAAGTATTGGCCGTTGGTGAGGATGCAAAATTGATGCTGGGCCGTACACCCGGTTCCATCGAAGCGATTCGTCCGATGCGCGAAGGGGTCATTGCCGATTTCGACACTGCCGAAGAGATGATCAAACATTTCATTCGCAAGGTTCACAAACGCTCGACCTTCTCCAAACCAAAGATCATCGTCTGTGTTCCCCACGGCGCCACCCCTGTTGAAAAACGCGCGATCCGCCAGTCGGTTCTTTCTGCCGGCGCGCGCCGCGCGGGCCTGATTGCCGAACCGATTGCCGCCGCCATCGGTGCGGGTATGCCGATCACCGATCCGACCGGCAACATGGTTGTTGATATCGGCGGCGGCACCACCGAAGTCGCGGTTCTGTCGCTGGGTGATATTGTTTATGCCCGTTCGGTCCGCGTCGGTGGTGACCGCATGGACGAAGCGATCATCAGCTATCTGCGCCGCCAGCAAAACCTGTTGGTTGGTGAAACCACCGCCGAACGGATCAAGACCTCAATCGGGACAGCACGTATGCCAGACGACGGGCGCGGCACCTCTATGCAAATACGCGGGCGCGACCTGTTGAACGGGGTGCCGAAAGAAATCGAAGTCACGCAAGCGCAGATTGCCGAAGCCCTGGCCGAACCGGTGCAGCAAATCTGCGAAGCCGTGATGACCGCGCTTGAGACAACCCCGCCGGACCTTGCTGCCGATATCGTCGATCGTGGCGTCATGCTGACCGGAGGCGGTGCGCTGCTTGGCGATCTTGATCTGGCCCTGCGCGAGCAGACAGGTCTGGCAGTCTCTATCGCGGACGAGCCGCTGAATTGTGTGGCGAACGGCACCGGCAAGGCGCTGGAGTATGAAAAACAACTGCGCCATGCCATCGACTACGACAGCTGATTTTTGCTAGGCTCGGTTGAAAGCCTGAAACTCGGGCAGGAGCGCATGAGACATGGCAAGCGACCGTTCAAATAGCAATGATTACAGTGCCCCGCTGCGGCAGTTGCTTCTGGCTGTCCTGATCCTGCTGCTCGGTGCGACTTTCCTTTTGTGGCGTATCGACAGCCCGCGCGTCGAGCGGTTTCGCGCCCAGATCACCGACCGCCTGGTTCCCAACCTGGATTGGGCCATGGCACCGGTCACGGGCACGGTCAATCTGTTGCGTGATTTTCAATCTTATCAACGACTTTCCGAACAAAATCAGGAATTGCGCAGCGAGTTGCGCCAGATGCAGGCGTGGAAAGAAGCCGCCCTTCAGCTGGAACAGGAAAATGCCCGGCTGCTGGATTTGAACAAGGTCCGGCTTGATCCGCGCCTGACTTTCATCACCGGCGTAGTGCTGGCGGATTCCGGCTCGCCTTTCCGTCAATCGGTGTTGCTGAACGTCGGTGCGCGTGACGGTCTGGTTGATGGATGGGCCACGATGGATGGCATCGGCTTGGTCGGGCGTATCTCTGGCGTGGCTAAAAACACCGCCCGCGTGATCCTGTTGACCGACGCAACAAGCCGCATCCCCGCAACGATCCAGCCCTCAGGGCAGCGTGCAATTGTAGCGGGGGACAATACCATTGCACCGCCCATCGATTTCCTTGAAAATCCTGATCTGGTACGCCCCGGTGACCGTGTAATCAGTTCTGGCGATGGCGGTGTCTTTCCTGCCGGCCTACTTATCGGGCAAGTCGCGGCTGACCCCGGGGGGCGTTTGCGCGTCCGCCTCGCAGCAGATTACGAACGCCTCGAATTCCTGCGTGTGCTGCGCCACTACGGCACCGAACGCGTCACCGACACCGCGCGGGTGATCACCGAAAACGGGCCGCTGGAGGAAACACAGGAGGTCGCAACCGAATGAACGACCTATCCGCCACCCGCCTCTGGCTCATGCGCGCCGCGTTTCTTTTGCTGACGCTGGTGATCCTGTTTTTTCATCTGCTGCCGCTCGACACCACACCACGCCGCTGGGCCCCGCCTGATCTGCTGCTCTGTTTTGCACTGGCATGGAGCTTGCGCCGCCCCGATTACGTACCCGCACCGGCCCTCGCCTGTGCCTTTATGCTGGCCGATCTGCTGTTACAACGCCCGCCCGGGCTGGGCGCGGTTCTGGCCTTGGTCGCCTGTGAAAACCTCAAAGGCAGGGCACGGTCCTTGCGGGATGCAAATTTCGCCGCTGAATGGATCAGCGTCAGCGTAATCATCATCGGCATCACGCTTGCCTACCGGATTGTTTTGGCCATTGTATTGGTCGACCAGCCTAGCTTGGCACTCGGTCTGTCCGAGTTGTTTTTGACACTGCTGGTCTATCCGGCTGTCGTCGCTGTGACGCATTATGGCATGGGTGTGCGCAAATCCAATCCAGGTGATCTGGACGGGTTCGGACAGCGGATCTAGGGGAATGAGCGCATGAGACGCAACCGCGCAGAAAACGACGCAAGCCACGCCAGACTAACTCGGCGGGCCGCACTGCTGGGTGGTGCGCAGCTGTTGTTCATGGGTGGTCTGGCCGCACGGATGCGCTATCTGCAAGTGGATCAGGCCGATCAGTTCCGTCTCTTGGCCGAAGAAAACCGCATCAACATCCGACTGATCCCGCCCACGCGCGGCGAGATATTTGACCGCAACGGCGTGCGGCTGGCAGAGAATGTCCCTTCCTATCGGATTGTCATGGTACGCGAGGATGCAGGCGATGTGGACGCAGTGATGGCGCGGCTCAGCCAGGTCATCGCCATTGATCTGGAAACCTATGAACGCGCCCTGGAAGAATTGAAACGATCCGCTCCCTTCCTGCCGGTCACCATCGTCGAGGACGTCAGCTGGGACGAAGTCAGCAAAGTGAGCGTTAATGCCCCTGCCCTGCCCGGTGTCACGCCGGAAGTCGGGCTGACGCGGGTCTATCCGCGCGGATCGGATTTTGCTCATGTGGTCGGGCGTGTGGGGCGGGTCAGCCAAAAGGATCTTGATGCGTTGGAAAACCCTGATCAGGTGCTGCGCATCCCGCGGTTCCAGATTGGCAAAATCAACGTCGAGGCCCGCGCCGAGGATGCCTTGCGCGGCGTCGCGGGCACCAAACAGGTCGAGGTAAACGCAACCGGCCGCGTGATGCGCGAACTGGCACGGCGCGAAGGCCAATCCGGTGCAGACCTGCAATTGACCATCGATTCCAAGTTGCAAGGCTATGTGCAGGCGCGTTTGGGCGATGAAAGCGCGGCAGTGGTCATCGTAGACTGCGAAAGTGGCGATCTGGCCGCCATCGCATCTGCCCCCAGCTATGATCCGAACCTGTTTATCGGCGGGATTTCTTCGGCGGATTATGATCCATTGCTGAATTCGAAATTCCGACCGCTGGTCAACAAGACGGTTCAGGGCGCCTATCCTCCTGGGTCGACCTTCAAGATGATGACAGCAATGGCCGCGCTGGAAGACGGGCTGATCGGCCCCGACGACACGGTCTATTGCCCCGGTCATCTGGAGGTTGCGGAACGCAAGTTCCATTGTTGGAAACGTGCTGGCCACGGCTGGGTCGACCTGAGCAATTCACTCAAGCAATCCTGTGACGTCTATTACTACGATCTCGCACTAAAGGTCGGGATCGAGAAAATCACCGCCATGGCAAACCGCTTTGGCCTTGGTATCCGGCATGAATTGGCGCTGTCTTCAGTCAACTCCGGACTGACACCGACCAAAGAGTGGAAACGCACGACCCGCGGCACGGATTGGGTGATTGGCGACACCGTAAATGCCTCTATCGGGCAGGGGTTTATGTTGGCCTCGCCCTTGCAACTTGCGGTGATGACCGCACGGATTGCCACCGGGCGCACGGTAACGCCACGGCTGATCAAATCACGCGACGGGGTGGAACAGCCACTGGGCGATGGTGCGCCGCTTGATATGAACGACAACAACCTGCGCAAGATGCGCCGCGCGATGTACGAGGTCGTGAACGACCGGCGTGGTACCGCATATCGCAACCGCATCATTGCAGACGAATGGCGAATGGCCGGCAAGACCGGAACGTCACAGGTGCGCAATATCACCGCCGCAGAACGCGCGCGTGGTGTGACCAGCAATGCGGACCTCCCTTGGGAGCGCCGTGACCATGCCCTGTTTGTGGCCTTCGCTCCTTATGACAAGCCACGCTATGCTGTGTCGGTGCTGGTGGAACATGGCGGCGGCGGATCAACCGCAGCGGCCCCCATCGCGCGGGACGTACTATTGCAAGCGCTTGCGGGGGGCGAGCCGCCGCTGAACGCCTATCCCACCGGCGATCGTGCCCGCATCAAGACCCAACAAAACCGCCTGCGCGATGTGCAGCCACAGGCGGCGATCAAGGGCAAAGATCAAGCATGAGCTATCTTGAATACACGGTCAAATCGGTCCCGACGGGCTTTCGCAAGATCCTGCACATAAACTGGCCTTTGGCACTCTTACTGGCCTCGGTTTGTGGTGTCGGTTTTTTGATGCTCTATTCCGTCGCCGGTGGCTCCTTCAGCCCATGGGCAGAACCGCAGATCAAAAGGTTCGGCCTTGGGCTGGCCATGATGTTGGGTGTGGCGATGGTGCCGATCTGGCTGTGGCGTAACCTGTCAGGCGTTGCCTATGGCGGGTCCCTGATCCTGTTGGTGCTGGTCGCGCTGATCGGGGATGAACGCAAGGGATCGCAACGCTGGCTGGACCTTGGCTTTATTGATCTGCAACCCTCAGAGCTGATGAAGATCACGCTGGTGATGTTTCTGGCCGCCTACTACGACTGGTTGCCCGCCAAGAAGGTATCCAAGCCGTTTTGGGTCTTATTGCCGGTGCTGATCATTCTTGCCCCGACCGCGCTGGTGCTGGAACAACCCGACCTCGGCACGTCCCTCCTGTTGTTGGCAGCCGGCGCAGGGTTGATGTTTCTGGCCGGTGTACATTGGGCCTACTTTTCCGCCGTTATCGCCTCAGGTGTCGGGCTGATCACAGCTGTTTTCCAATCGCGCGGCACAACGTGGCAGTTGCTGAATAATTACCAGTACCGCCGGATCGATACGTTTCTGGATCCTGCAGCCGATCCTTTGGGGGCAGGGTATCACATTACGCAATCCAAGATCGCACTGGGGTCGGGCGGCTGGACCGGACGCGGGTTTATGCAAGGCACGCAGTCACGGCTAAATTTTCTACCCGAGAAACACACCGACTTTATCTTTACCACACTGGCCGAGGAGTTCGGCTTTCTCGGGGCGATATCCCTGCTTGGGCTTTACGCGCTGATCATCCTCTTCTGCGTGGTCACAGCGATCCGCAACAAGGACCGATTTTCATCCCTGCTTACACTCGGTATTGCGCTTAACTTTTTCCTGTTCTTCGCCGTCAACATGTCGATGGTGATGGGCATGGCCCCCGTGGTCGGCGTGCCCCTGCCACTGGTCAGCTATGGCGGCTCTGCGATGCTGGTCTTGCTTCTCGCCTTCGGGCTTGTCCAATCCGCCCATGTCCACAGACCGAGGTAGCCCATGCCCCTAAACATCCTGTTTGCCGCCCGCCCCGAACGGTGGGCAATCTATGAAAGCCCCCTGCGGAATGCGCTGGCCAAGGCTGGGTTCGGGGATGCCAACCTTTCGCTCGAAATTGCACCGGAAAATGTCGATTACATCGTCTATGCACCCAACAGCCCGTTGAAGGATTTCACGCCCTATTCGCGCACAAAGGCGGTACTGAACCTTTGGGCAGGCGTTGAGGGGATTGTCGGCAATGACACGCTGAGCCTGCCACTGGCACGGATGGTTGATCCGGGCCTGACCAAAGGCATGGTCGAATGGGTCACAGCGCATGTCATGCGCTATCATCTGGGAATCGACATCGACATCCTACGGACCGATGCGAAATGGGTTCAGCGCATGCCGCCCCTTGCACAGGAACGGCAGGTTCTCGTGCTAGGCCTTGGCGCTTTGGGCACAGCAGTGGCCAAAACACTTGCCAGTCTCGGCTTTCAGGTCACCGGCTGGTCCCGCAGCGCCAAGAGTGTCGACGGTATCGATTGCCTGCATGGCGCGGCTGGGTTGAAAGAAGCCCTGTCGCGGGCGGAAATCGCGGTGCTGTTGCTGCCGGACACACCGGCCACCCACAACACACTGAACGCAGAGACATTGGCGCAGATGCCTGAAGGGGCGTTTATCATCAACCCCGGGCGTGGCCCGCTGATTGATGATGACGCGCTGCTTGCCGCATTGGACAGCGGCCATATTGCCCATGCAACGCTGGATGTGTTCAGGGTAGAACCGCTTCCCGCCGACAACCCCTATTGGGCCCATCCCAAAGTCACCGTCACCCCGCATATCGCCGCCGAAACGCGAGCCAGCACGGCCAGTGAGGTTATCGTCGAAAATATCCGGCGGGGCGAAGCGGGTGAACCGTTTATCAACCTCGTTGACCGCGCCTTGGGATATTAAGCGGCGGCCAACCCCCGCCCCTTTAGCAAGGCCTCGACCCCCGGCAAACGGCCCCGGAACGCGACATAAAGCTCGGCCGCATCCTGCGACCCACCCATTGACAGAATATGCGTTTCCAGCGCCTTTGCCCGCTCGGCATCAAAGGCACTGCCTGCTTCCTCGAACGCTTGGAATGCGTCGGCATCCATCACTTCAGACCACATGTAGCTGTAATAGGCGCTGGAATATCCGTCGCCCGAAAACACATGGGCAAACTGCGGCGTCGCATGGCGCATACGGATGGCGGCCGGCATGCCAAGCGCCTCCAATACCTGTGCCTGTTTGGCCATCGGATCAGCGGGCGGTTTACCCTCATGAAACGCCAGGTCGACAAGGGCCGACGCAACATATTCAACCGTCTGGAACCCCATATCAAAAGTCGCAGCGCCCAGAACCTTTTCCAGCATTTCCTTCGGCATCGCCTCGCCCGTCGTGGCATGAGTGGCGAATTCTCCAAGCACCTCAGGGACTTCGAGCCAATGTTCATAAAGCTGGCTGGGCAGTTCCACAAAATCACGCGCAACGGATGTGCCGCTGACGCTTTCGTAGGTCACATCCGATAGCATCTGGTGCAACGCATGACCGAATTCGTGAAATAAAGTCCGTGCATCATCATAGGATAGCAGTGCCGGATCAGACTTGGCGAAGTTGCACACGTTGATCACAACCGGTGACTGCACCTTGGGGAACTTGGCCTGTGCCCGCATCGCAGAACACCAGGCACCCGACCGTTTCGAGCCGCGTGCGAAATAGTCCCCGATGAAAACCGCCACATGTTTGCCGCCCCTCTTGACCTCCCAAGCACGGCAGTCCTCGTGGTACAGCGGCACGTCCAGTGGTGCGAACTCCAACCCGAACAAACGGGTCGCACAGGCAAAAGATGCCTCGATCATCCGGTCCAGCTGGAAATAAGGCTTTAACGCCGCCTCATCCAGATCATGTTCTGCAGCCCGACGTTTTTCCGCATAATACCGCCAGTCCCACGGGGCCAGATCCCCGTTGATCCCATCCTTGTGCATCATATCGGTCAGGATTTCAGCATCCGCGTTGGCCTGTGCCTTGGCCGGTTCCCAAACATCCATCAACAGCTTGCGAACTGCCTCCGGTGTTTTGGCCATTTCGGTTTCCAGTTTGTAATCGGCGAAAGTATCATAACCCAAAAGTTGGGCCCGCTCCTTGCGCAGGGCCAGCGTTTCGGCGGCAATCGCACGGTTGTCGGTCTCTCCCCCGTTGGCCCCTCGCGCCTCCCATGCGCGAAATGCCTTTTCACGCAGATCGCGGCGCGGCGAGAATTGTAGGAAAGGCACAATCAACGACCGCGACAAGGTGACAACAGGGCCGCCTGCGTCTTTCTCCTGACCCGCAGCATGGGTCGCACCAAGCACAAAATCGGGCAAGCCAACCAGATCCGCATCCTCCAGCTTCATGAACCACGCACGTTCGTCCGCCAACAGGTTTTGGGTGAACTGGGTGCCCAAGACCGCCAGACGCCCCTTGATCTCTTTCATTCTCTTTTCCTGATCCCCGACCAGGGCCGCACCGGAACGCACGGCATCACGGTGCGCGATCATCAAGACCCGCGCCTCTTCATCCGTCAAATCAAGGGTTTCACTGGTCTCCCAAACGGCGGCAATACGGGTGAACAGCGCCTTGTTGCCAGAGATATTTGCAAAATGCGCGGCAAGCTTCGGTGAAAACGCGCGCTGCAACGCCTCTCGCACGGGATTGCTGTCCGCACCGGCAACGGTGAAGAACACACTGAGCACTTTGTTCAACGCCGCGCCTACGCCTTCCAGTGCCTCGATTGTATTGGCAAAACTCGGGGCCGCGGCGTTGTTGGCAATGGCGTCGATCTCGGCATTATGCGCGGCAAGGGCTTCATCCAGTGCGGGGGCAAAATCATCGTCCGAAATCCGGTCAAACGGCGCAATGGCAAAGGGGGTGGCCCAGTCGGCCAACAGAGGGTTTGTCATGGAAAGGTCTCCTTTGTGCTCAAGCTAGGGACGCGGGGAGCTGGTTACAATCAGGGCGCGACAATCGGGCAGAATCAAATGCCGCCGCAGGTCGCACAATCCGCGCGGCGGGCGATCTGGATGGTGCGGCTTTCGCCATAAAGCGCATCGTAGAGCAACATTTGGCCCCGCATCGGTGTGCCCGCGCCGGTGATAATCTTGACCGCCTCAACAGCCATCATCGCACCGATCACCCCCGGCAAGGGGCCGATCACCCCGGCCTCTGCACAACTTGGCGCAAGGTGGGCGGCTGGCGCCTGCGGAAAGATGCATCGGTAACAGGGTGCATTTCGTGCCGTATCAAATACCGACAACTGCCCTTCCCACTGGCTCAGGGCACCCGACACCAACGGCACCCTCGCCGCCACGCAGGCCGCATTCACCAGATAGCGGGTCTCGAAATTATCGGTACCATCAAGCACCAGATCATACTCTGCGATCAACGCTTCCGCGATGTCCTCCGTCAGACGGCGGTGATAGGGGCGCACGGTGATAAAGGGGTTCTGGGCTTCCATTTGCGCTTGGGCAGAGAACACTTTGGGCATGCCAATATTTGCGTCAGGATGGATAACCTGCCGTTGCAGATTGGCGTTTTCAACCACATCGTCATCTACCACGCCAATTGTCCCGACACCTGCCGCTGCCAGATATTGCAAAGCGGGTGCACCCAGACCACCGGCGCCGATGACCAGCACCTTGGCATTTTTCAGCGCCTTCTGACCCCCGCCGCCAATCTCGCGCAGCACGATATGTCGGGCGTAACGGTCCAGCTCTGTATCCGTAAAGCTGCCTTGCCTGGGGGGGGGATGTGCTGTGACGGACGTGGCGCGGGCGCGCAGACGGCGAATGACCCTACGGTAGGCCCAGATGATCGCGGCAAATCCCGCAAAAAGCAGCCAGAGTTCCGCACTGCCTCCCGTGGCCTGGCGCAGGGGGCTGTTTTGCGGAAAAGCAACCTGAATCCCCATGACTGCGACGAACAGCAGCCCCAGCATCGACAGCCGTGCCGCACGGGGGATACCCATCCAGCGGCCACCCAACCAGAGTGCCGCAGCAATCGCCAAAACCAGCACCATCAGTTTTCTCCGGTCGAACCGAACCCGCCTGTGGCGCGCACCGTCGTGCCGAGGGTATCAGCTGTATCGAACAAAACCTGCGGGGCTGGCGCGACAACCATCTGCGCTATCCGCATGCCATGGGTCACTTCAAACGGAACATCGCCCGCATTCATCAGGATCACACCGACGACCCCACGATAATCGCTGTCGATCGTGCCAGGGCTGTTAGGCAGCATGATACCATGCTTCAACGCAAGGCCCGAACGTGGCCGGACCTGGGCCTCAAAGCCGGGCGGGATTTCCATGTGCAACCCGGTTGAGACAAGCGCCCGCCCCATCGGTTTGATCATCACGGGCCCCTCGGGCAAGTTTGCCCGCAAATCTGCCCCCGCCGCCCCAGTGGTTGCATATTCCGGCAGACCCAGCGCCTGATCCGCGCCCATCGCCCAAGTGCATTTAATCATGCTCATACTGCATCCAGCGCCTGTGCAATACGTGTTGCCAAAGTCTGTGCCACCGCGCCTTTAGACATGCGTGGCCAATCCTCGGCCCCCTCTGCCGTGATCAGGGTCACGGCGTTTTCCGTGCCGCCCATGATACCGGTTTCGGGGGATACATCATTGGCTAGGATCCAGTCGCACCCCTTGCGTTCCCTTTTCGCCTGCGCATGATCCAGAACGTTATTGGTTTCCGCAGCAAAGCCGATGACCAGCGGCGGGCGACCGGTTTCCATGCGGCTCACGGTTTTCAGGATGTCGGGATTTTCGGCAAAGCTGAGCACCGGCAACCCGTCCTTGGATTTCTTGAGCTTCTGCGTGCTGGCCCCCTCAACCCGCCAATCTGCCACCGCCGCCGCAAAAACGGCAGCATCGACCGGCAAGGAAGCTGTGACCGCCTCAAGCATTTGCTGCGCAGTCTGGACAGCGACCACCGTCACCTGTTGGGGTGGGGGCACATCGGCCGGTCCGGTTACAAAAATAACCTCGGCCCCCAGCGCAGCCAAGGCCTGGCCTATGGCAGCGCCCTGTGCACCCGACGACCGGTTTGCTATATATCGCACCGGATCAATAGGTTCATGGGTCGGACCGGAGGTGACAAGGATGCGTTTGCCGCTTAGCGGCCCCTTGGCAAAATGCGCCTCGATCGCCGCGACAATTTCAAGCGGCTCGGCCATGCGGCCCGGTCCGTGTTCCCCGCAGGCCATGTCGCCATTGTTTGGACCAACCAGTTTGATCCCGTCGCCTTGCAGTGTTGTCAAATTCCGCTGTGTCGCTGCGTGTTCCCACATTCGCACGTTCATCGCAGGCGCAACCATCACCGGTGTATCGGTCGCCAAAAGCAAAGTAGACGCCAGATCATTCGCATGTCCCTGTGCCATCTTGGCCATCAAATCGGCTGTCGCGGGGGCGACCACAACCAGATCGGCAACCCGGCTTAATTGAATGTGACCCATTTCGGCCTCGTCGCCCAAATCGAACAGATCGCGAAACACCTTGTTGCCCGCCAATGCGGACACGGAAAGTGGCGTCACAAATTCTTCGCCAGCACGGGTTAGAACAGGTGTCACCTGGGCCCCGCGTTCACGAATCCGCCGGATCAGGTCAAGCGATTTGAAAGCCGCTATTCCACCGCCAATAATCAGCAAAATATGCTTGTCTGCCAGCATGATGGGGCCCCTTCGCAATTTGGTTCACGGAACCATAAGCGCCAAGCTTGGCCAGTGCCAGCCCCCAAACCGCCCTGTGGCTAGCTGAGCAGATGCATCACTTCGGGGGATCGGCCTTCCAGTGACTTACGCATTTTCACCAAGGCCGCCGCTTCCAACTGACGCACACGTTCCTTCGACAGCTTTAGTTCTTCACCAAGGCTTTCGAGTGTACGTGGATTATCCCGCAGCTTGCGTTCCCGCAGGATGAACTGCTCGCGCTCGCGAAGTTCCTGCATGGAAGAATACAGCCACGAGCGAAGCTGCGCCGTGTCATGGTTGGTTTCAACCTGTTCGGCGGCCTGAGCTGATTCATCTTCAAGCGTATCTATCCATTCGCGACCTTCGTCTTCTGCGGACTGCGTCGCGTTCAATGAATAATCGGAGCCGGAAAGCCGCCCTTCCATCATTTCAACATCATGCAGCGGCACGCCGATCTCGGTTGAAATCATCTGGCGCAGCTGGTGCCGGTCCAAGACCTCGCCTGCCGTGCTCGCCTCGCGTTCCATGCGTGCCTGAATACGGCGCATATTGAAAAACAGCGATTTCTGCGAGGAGGTCGTGCCGGTACGGACCATGGACCAGTTGCGCATTACATGGTCCTGAATGCCTGCTTTGATCCACCACATCGCATAAGTCGAGAAACGCACGCCACGGTCGGGGTCAAACTTCTCTGCAGCTTTCATCAGGCCCAGTCCCGCCTCTTGAATGAGATCGTTCATGGGGGCACCGTAGCGCCGGAACTTTCCTGCCATCGAAATTGCCAGCCGCATGTACGCATTGATCAGCCGATGCAACGCCGCCTCGTCGCGGTGATCGCGCCATGCGAGCGCCAATTCAAGCTCGGTATCCGCATCCAGCATCTCGGCTTTCATTGCAGTACGGGTAATCGAAAAATCACGCGCGGTTTCATTTGCCATGTTCTAATTCCCCTAAGTACGTTGCTTGTATTTTTGCCAACCATTGTGTTGTGTACTAACGAACACCGCATTCGGTTCCATAAATGAGTAAAAAAATGCAGCCAAAGTCCACATTTGTCCTGGGTGGTGCCGCGTCTGGCAAATCGCTTTGGGCTGAGACGTTGGTGAAATCTTACGGCGCTCCAATGACTTATCTTGCGACGGGACAGGTTTTCGACAGCGAAGTCGCGGCGAGGGTCACAATTCATAAAAATCGGCGGGATGCCGGTTGGACCACCATTGAAGAACCGCTTCATCTGACCGTACCTCTGGCTGATGCACGGCATAATCAGGTGGTACTAATAGATTGCGCAACCATGTGGTTGACCAACCATCTGATGGCAAAAAACGACATTGAACAAGAACAAACCGCGCTGATCGCGGCGCTACGCAAATGCCGCGCTCCTTGGGTCATCGTGTCCAACGAAGTGGGCCACGGTATCGTGCCCGACAACGCCCTGGCCCGGCGGTTTCGCGAAGCGCAGGGGCGGCTGAACGTCGCCTTGGCCGCTGAGGCAGAATTGGCCGTGCAGGTCATCGCAGGACTACCGCAGGTCTTGAAAGGGGTGTTGCCATGACCGTCTGGCATTGGGTCCGTCACGGGCCGACCCATGAAAAAACCTTTGTCGGGTGGCGTGATGTGCCTGCCGACCTATCCGATACGGCACAGATTGCTCGGCTACAGGATCATCTACCGGACGAGGCGCTCGTCATTTCCTCCGATCTGGTGCGCTGCACGGCGACGGCTGACGCGCTGGAACAATCGCGTATCCGCCTGCCCCACCACCGCGACCTACGCGAATTACATTTCGGCCTGTGGGACGGCATGCATTTCAAAGACGTCGCCTTACGCGATCCCGATCTGTCGCGCGCTTACTGGGAAACGCCTGGCGATGTCGCCGCCCCCGAAGGCGAAAGCTGGAACCAGACCGCCGCGCGGGTGAACACGGTCGTCGACAAGATGAACACAGCACATCCAGACGCGCATATCATCGCCGTTGCGCATTTCGGCGTGATCCTTACGCAGATACAGAGGGCCTTGGGCGTGACAGCACATGCGGCCATGGCGCATAAAATCGACAATCTGTCCGTGACCACCTTGGTCCATGACGCGAACATTTGGCAGGTCAAAACCATAAATCACCTTGTGTGATTGCCAATCGCACAAATATGAATTTGCCGCACCGTCGACTGCCGTTTACCGATTAGGGCCATGACATATGACCTTTATATCGGCGATCGCACCTTCTCCAGCTGGTCCTTTCGGGGCTGGCTGATGATGGAAAAATTCAACCTGGCCTACCGCGCCCATCTGGTCGGGCTCTACAGTGGCACCATGGCCGCGAATCTCGCAGAACTGGCCCCTGCCAGACTGGTCCCTGCCATGCGCACGCCCGAAGGCACGGTGGTCGGTGAAAGTCTCGCGTTGGCCGAAACGCTGGCCGAACGCCATCCGGATGCCGCCATGTGGCCCGTCGATCCCGCTGCCCGTGCCGCTGCGCGTTGGCTCAGTGCCGAAATCTGTGCGGGATTTTCCGCGCTTCGTGGCGCCTGCCCGATGCAACTGCAGCACGTGATCGAGGGGTTTGCCGTCACACCCGAAGTTAAGGCGGATCTGGACCGGTTGGAAGTCTTGTGGAACCACGCGCGTGCCCAGCGCAAGACGGACGGACCATGGCTCTTTGGAGATTATTCTTTGGCGGATGCCTTTTATGCCCCTGTGGTGGCCCGTATCACCGGTTACGATCTGCCCGTCTCCGACAACGCCAAGGCCTATTGCGCCACAACGCTGAGCGATCCGGCTTTCAAAGCATGGCGGGCCGAAGGGCTTAAGGTCGCTTACGATCCTTTCCCCTATGACATGGGTTTGCCCACCCGGGACTGGCCAGTCACCTAGGGTCAGGGAAAATTAACCCTTCTTAAACAATCCCTGCCTACCTCTGAACAAGGTTAACACCTGATCGGAAGTAGGCAGGAGCAATTGCATGGTATCACGCGCCTATACAGTCGCTTTTCAAGGAGTCGACGCCCGCATGGTCGAGGTGCAATGCGCCGTCACCCCCGGCCTGCCCGCGTTTTCCATCGTTGGACTGCCGGACAAAGCCGTCTCCGAAGCCCGCGACCGGGTCCGCACAGCCCTTACGTCGATGGCCATCGCCTTGCCGGCAAAACGTATCACGGTAAACCTTAGCCCCGCAAACCTGCCCAAAGAAGGCAGCCACTTTGATCTGCCGATCGCTTTCGCCTTGCTCGCTGCGCTCGGCATCCTGCCTGATGACGTGACCCAATCGGTCGTTGCTTTGGGAGAATTGTCGCTGGACGGCACATTGATCCCCGTTGTTGGCGCCCTTCCCGCCGCGATGGCCGCCGCAGCGCAAGGTCGCAGCCTTTTGTGCCCTCACGGTTCAGGATCCGAAGCCGCATGGGTTGGCGACGCGGAAGTCATCGCCGCCCGGTCGCTCGGCGACGTGGTGCGTCATTACACCGGTCAGACCCCGCTGCCCCCCGCCACACCGGGTGAAGTCACGTTTGGCCCTCCGGGTCGTGATCTGCGCGAAGTCAAAGGACAGGAACGGGCAAAACGGGCACTGGAAATCGCGGCAGCGGGGCGGCATCACCTGATGTTGGTTGGTTCCCCCGGATCGGGCAAAAGCATGCTGGCCGCCCGGCTGCCCACCATTCTGCCACCCCTAAGTGCCTCAGAAGCGTTGGACACGTCGATGATCCATTCCCTTGCCGGATTGCTGGATGAAGGAGGCATCTCGCGGACGCGCCCTTTTCGCGAACCACACCACACCGCGTCGATGGCCGCGATTATCGGGGGCGGGCGGTTGGCGAAACCCGGTGAAGTCAGCCTTGCCCATAACGGTGTGCTATTCATGGACGAATTCCCCGAATTCACCGGTATTATGGAGCAAACTCACCAAATATGGTTATTGAATAACCAAACATGGTGATGTTATGCTGCGCCCATGAAAGATATAGCAGAATATGAACGCCCGAACACGGTATCGGGCTTGGTCGCAAAGCACGCTGAGTTATCCGCGCTGCGCGACAGATACAAAGCCGAGATTAAAAAGCTGACGGTGGATATAGATCACCTCGACGCCTCAATCCGGTTGTTTGACCCTGACTGCGACAGCTACGCCATAAAGCAGTATGTGACGAAGCACCGCGCCCAGAAGGGGTCTGTAAAACGACACGTGTTGAATTGCCTGCGCGAAGCCAAGGGGCCTATTACAAGCCGTGTAATAACGGAGATGTGGGCCAAGGAACGCGGGCTGGTCTGCGATGAAGCGACCTACACCACACTGCGTAAGCGTATCGGTGCTTGCATAAAGGGCTGCGTTGATCAAGATTTAATTGAGGACCGAGGGTGGACGAGGGACCACGATGGGAATGGGCCTTACAAGTTGTGGGCGTTGAAGGATTAGGCCACGCTTCTTCCAGTAACTCGTATATGTAACGATCTGCTACACGTTATATAGTGTTATCAACGCGCTATGGCATCACATTTAGTGATTTGCGCGCAAAATAGCAGTTAATCATACGCTTTAATGTAAAGGAGTAGATTGACCGGCCATAAAAACAGCCGTATTTGTGGTCCATGGTCGGCGAATCATCATATTTTGCTATCTTGCAGCCTCTCCTTGCAAAGGAGGAGAAGCTATCGATGGAATTGAACGCTGTCAGGGCTGCGATTTCAGCTTTGCGGTCGGCTGCCGACGCAAACGCCCCCGCTCTGTCCGAGTTGCCAGCACCTAGAGCGTCCGAAGGCATGAGCTTTTCCGAAATGACAAGCAAAGCTATCCAAGCGGCTGGCCGTGCTCTCGTTGCTCGCGAAATTCTTGAGTTTTTTGTTCAGCACGGCGCTGTCGAAAATGACTCCGAGGCGTCTCTGATCAAGGTGCAGACGGCCCTAAACCGCAGAGCTAAAGAGGTGGGAGACATCGCCCACATTGGCGACGGCAAATGGGTCTGGAAAAAGTGGTATACAGAAAAAGAGCTTCAAGACCTTACAACGAATATTGATGGCGCGAATGCTCGCGACCGAGAGGAGCACCGCAAGCGGACCAAGGAAGGCATTGCAGCGCACAAGGCTCGCGGTCACAAGATGGGCAAAATGCACTTCGTCAAAGATCATCCGAAGCGCTTGGCGCGGGCGCGTGAATTGGCTGACCTTGTTGTTTCGGGCGGGATCACAGGCAAGCAATTTGTAGCCGAGATGCACAAAGCCCAACCAGAACCTGTCATCAAATCTGTTCAGTCATTCTACAATTGGAAATCTCAGGGCTTTGACGGCTTGGCGGCTAAAGTCAGGCTTGTAAAATGAAAACCCCGACCAAAAATGATCGGGGCTTCAAAGGTTCAACGGAGAAGTTACAGCTTCTCTTGTCGAGTGTGAGCGCAAACTCACAGAACTTCCTGCGGGCCGCAGGCCAGACCCAGCACTGGTAGCTGCTGGGAGACTACGGGGCAAAGATGCCCATATAACCTTCCAGATCATTGGACCGCCGTGAGCGACCTTTGATGTGCAGCCCCGTTGGGGGATCAAAGCAACGCTGGTGGCGTGAATTTTCTCGCTGCCAGCACTTTATCGCCTACCAAAAACAGTGACCCAAGTCAAGATTCTGCGGGTATTTAGTGCAGGTTTTAGATATATGAGCGTCGGTGAAAAATCGGCGCTAACGAGAAAAGAGAGTTTTTTGCCGTTAAATTTTCACCCTAGAGCCGGTCAAATCTTAATGTGTGACTTTAGCGGGTTTAAAGTGCCAGAGATGGTGAAGCCTCGGCCAGTCATGGTTGTCTCACCCCGCTTACCCCATCGCAGCAATATCGTGGCAGTGGTCCCAATCAGTTTAACGGCACCGATTCATGATCTTCCATTTTGTGTCAAATTATCAAAGAACTACCACCCAAGTTCGGAAGATGACTTGGACTGCTGGGCCAAATGCGATATGATAATGAACTTGGGATTATGGCGTTTGGACGGCTTTAAGGTTGGCCGCAGGCGGTACGAAAACCCGCAATGCAGCGCAGAGGATTTACATGCTGTTAAGCTTGGCGTGCTACATGGTTTGGGCCAAGGGGGCTTGATTGTAGCCGATTGAGTTGCTACCTCTCGCTTTGTATCCCGGTTTTCGGGCTTTAAGACCTAGAATACTAGGCAGGTTGTTCACGGAGCGATGACAAGCTCAGATCAGCCTAGATATTGTCACTAGTCCTTAAGCCTCGCTTCGGCGAGGCTTTCGTATTTTAGGACTTGGCTCGTTGCCAGTATCCAGCCCACTTGCTTGACTGCGGTGTAGAGGCAACCGCGCCCATAACCATGGCGAACTGGTGGCCGTTGGCGGTGCGGTTGGTGTCCTCACGCCATGCCATTTCAGCGGCATAGGCCGACAGGTAACGGCCCGCGATGTGGTGGTGTGTTCCAATCTCAGCGCGGCGCAGGCGGCTAAAGAATGATTCCGCTTGGTTGGTGCAGGCACCGTCCTTTGAATACGCTTCTTTGTGGTTGATACGCTTTATGGGGAAGTTTGCCGCCAGCTTATCCCAGTGCGAGGCTTCGTCGGCGTGAAGTGTTGAGCCATGCTGTACGTTTTCTTTGACCAGTGCAACGCCTTCGGCTTCGGTGGCGGTCACATATGTCAGGGTACGGCCACCGCGCTCACGCATCACGATAACAGACTGGCGCTTGCCTGACTGGTGGATTTTCTTGCGACGGTCCTTGCGGTCCGCCTTATCGTTGGCGGGCTTCACATATCCACCAAAGTAAGCGCCATCCACTTCAACTACACCGGACAGAGCGCCGTGCTGACGCGCAGTCTCTATGCTTTCGCGTACCTTGTGCAGCAAGACAAAGGCAGTCTTGTAATCAACGCCCAGATCGCGCGACAACTGCAACGCGCTGTAGCCTTTGGCTCCATTTATAAAGATGGCGATTGCCGCCAGTATATCGCGGACCTGCAGTTTGCGACCATGAAAGATTGTGCCGGAAGTGATGCTGTACTGCTTTGAACAACCCTTGCACTTATACACCTGACGGGTTTTCAGGTCATAGTGATCAACACAGCCACACTCAGGACAAACCGGCTCGCCTTCGGTCTCTGTCCAGCGGATATTGCGAAACGCGGTGCGGGCTTCGTCCTCAGACATACGCATGACCTTCACAAGGGAAAGCGTTTTGGCGGCTGGTGAAAGGAGGAAGTGCTGTGACATTATACTAACCTTATATGGTGAGTATGTTGTGCCAGTGGACAGACGGCACGTCAACACATATATTAACCATATACGGTGATTTTATGGAGAACGCCATGAATGTGATGAACAGGGCCGCGCCGCCCAAGCCAAAGGTGAGGAAAAACAGCGAGGTAAATCTGGCTTTCGAATACAGAGCAAAAGAGATGGTGCGCGATGCCATGAAGGCTCAGGGCGTAACGGTTGATCAGCTTACGGAGCGCTTGGCTCTGATAGGTGTAGAGATGAGTTCCGGCGGTGTGGCAAACAAAATAAGCCGTGGTGGGTTCAGTTCTGCGTTTCTCTTGCAGTGCATGGAAGCGCTCGGCGTAGAGTTAAAGGCATCGGACCGATAGCTCGCCGATACTGTTCACCAATTTTTTACCAAAATGTAGGTATGGTCTTGATCTTGACATCTTGTCGGCGCACTAATGAGGCCTAAATACAGGTCAAGCTAAGAATATCAGGAGGATACAATGCTGAAATTTCTGACAACTTTGACCGCAATGCCCAAAGAGGGCTATGGCGGATAACAAGATATTTCTTGACGTTATGAGACGCCCGCTGTTTGTTCAGCGGGCGTTTTTCGTTGGCGGGGGGCAAAATGGAAACTGAAGCTGTGCAGATGGGCCAGAGCGCTTGGCAATGGATTGAGTTACTAAGCCCCGGAGCGATTCTCATTTCAGCATTAGGCGCTTGGTGGTTCGCCGCAAAGGCTATCAAGAATGCCCGTGACATCGCGAACAAAAAAAATACCTTCGATTATCTTAGCAAGCTCAGCTGGGACAGAGACTATATCAAAGCCAAAAATACCTTCCTTGAGATTAGATACGGACCCAAGAAGCTGCGTGCCGTATCCGAAGAATATCATAGACTAAAAAACGACGGGAAGCTGCCAAATGGCGATAAAGATGATGCGGCTAAGGACGTCTCACACAAAATTATCGAAGAGCATAGTTCGATAAAGAACATACTTAATGAATACGAAGCGCTAGCTATTGCTATACGGTCGGGCGCGCTGGACGAGGAAATGGTTAAAAGCAACATCCGTCAACAATTTATCGACCACATCGAAAGTTGTAGTGAGTTTATCACGCATACCCGCGCAAACGCTGGGTTGAAAAACCCCGAAAAGCTCTGGTGCGAGGCGCAAGCACTGGTCGAAAGCTGGAACGGCAAGTAACCATATTTGGTGAGTTTGCTCCATAATACCGGAATTCACCCGCACGGTGTTGGAAACCCTGCGCCAGCCCATTGAAACCGGCGAAGTGATGATCGCACGGGCCAATGCCCATGTGAAATACCCCTGCAAATTCATGCTGGTCGCAGCCGCAAACCCCTGCAAATGCGGGTATCTCTCTGATCCTTCTCGGGCCTGCGCCCGTGTCCCCCACTGCGGCGATGACTATCTGGGCCGCATATCAGGGCCATTGATGGACCGTTTCGATTTGCGCGTGGATGTCCCGCCGGTGGCCTATACCGACCTTGATATACCGGCAAACGGCGAGACATCTGCCGAGGTAGCCGCCCGCGTAACATTGGCCCGCGATGTTCAACTGGCCCGGTTTGCCGGAAGGCATGGGCTCATTGTGAACGCCGACGCCCAAGGCGACCTGTTGGAGGAAATCGCCACACCGGACGCCGAGGCACGGGCCTTATTGAGCAAAGTAGCCGAACGGTTTCAACTGTCTGCCCGCGGCTATCACCGCGTCATTCGCGTGGCCCGAACAATCGCAGATTTGGACGGTTCCGATACGGTGCGCCGCCCCCACATCGCCGAAGCGGTCAGTTTCCGCCTTGCCGCGCCAGTGTTTGCCTGATCCATCTCGCCAGTTCGTCCAAAGTCTGCCGCGCCTCCGGCAAGACATTGTGAAACAGCGGCCAGACATGCGGTAAATCATTTTGCTCAACATAGGTAACGGCAACGCCATGTTCCTGCAAAACCTGCGCCATCCGGCGGGCATCATCGTACAGGATTTCCGTATCTCCCACAGTGATCCAGACCGGTGGTACACCGTTGAAACGCCCAAAAAGCGGGCTTATCTTCGGGTCTTTCGCATTTGCCCCCTTCAGGTACATCCTCGCCATGGCATCTGCGCTCTCCGGTGACAAAACCGCTTCTATTTTTGCATTCCGCTGAAAGCTCTTGCCACCGAAAGTCATATCCGTCAGGGGAGAAAAACAGAAGGCGGCGGCTGGCATCGGCGCTTGTTCTACCGCGAGTTGCCCCAGCAAGGACAACATCAAAGCGCGCCCAGCGCTGTCTCCGCCAATGACGATCCTGTCCGGCGAAACACCATAATACAACAAGCCGTCCCATGCTGTACGTACATCATCGAAAGCGGCTGGAAACGGATATTCTGGTGCTCGGCGATAACGCGGAAGGATCACCCTTGCCCCCAATCGACCCGCAAGTTGGCCTGCCAACGCGGAATAGGCGGTGGGGCTGCCAAACACAAATCCGCCACCATGCAGATAAAGTACAACGAGATCGGATGTCAGATCATCTGGAACAACCTCAAGCGCGTCCACACTTGCCTGCCCCCGCGCCAACACCTGCCATTGCATCTGCGTGCCACGCGGCGCGTGGAAAAACAGCCGGGCCTGCTGTTCCATCCGGTCGCGTAATTGCTGGGGGCCTGTTGCCCGCGCCATTGCAGGCTTTTCAATACGGCGCAGCCAGCCGTTCAGCAATTTCGCACGTCTGCTCACGCCAGCCGCGCTTCAATCGCCTCCCAGATTTTACCTGCGATATTAACGCCATCAAACCGCTCCAACTCCTGAATTCCGGTCGGAGACGTCACGTTGATCTCGGTCAGATAATCACCAATCACGTCAATGCCGACAAAAACCTGTCCCTTTTCCTTCAGCAAGGGACCAATGGCTGCACAAATCTCAAGATCACGCTCGGTTAATCCGACCTTTTCAGGACGCCCGCCGACATGCATATTCGAGCGCGTTTCGCCTTTGGCAGGAATGCGGTTGATCGCACCAACTGCTTCGCCATCCACCAAAATGACCCGCTTGTCACCCTTTTCGACAGCTGGCAGGAACTTTTGCACGATCAAAGGTTCACGGGAAAATCCGGTGAAAAGCTCGTGCAATGAGGTCAAATTGCGGTCCAGCGCATCCAGACGGAATACCCCGGCACCGCCATTCCCGTACAACGGCTTGAGAATGACATCCCCATGCTTTTGTTTAAACGCCTTGATGGTATCAAGATCCCGCGCAATGGTTGTGGGCGGCGTCAATTCGGGGAAATCCAGGACCATCAGTTTCTCAGGGTAGTTTCTAACCCAAAACGGATCATTCACGACAAGCGCCTGCCCCTTCAGACGGTCCAGCAAATGGGTAGAGGTGATATAATGCATGTCGAATGGCGGATCTTGCCGCAACCAAACCACATCGAAATCGGCAAGGTCAACTTCGATCTCCGGACCCAGGTGTGCGTGATCGCCTTGCACGCGCTGCACGGTAAACTCGTGCCCGCGTGCGGTAACGCGACCTTCCTGATAGGCCAACTTGTCTGGAGAATAAAAAAACAGGCTATGGCCGCGCGCCTGCGCCTCTTCGGCGAGGCGGAAACTGCTGTCGGCGTTGATGTTAACATCCCCAATGGGATCCATCTGAAAGGCGGTTTTCATGGGTCTATCCTTGCTACACCCCCTTTAGATGGCGCAGCAGCGGGTAAGGTGCAATGGGTCAGCCCTGACCAAAGGCGTTTTCGATGATTTGCATATCACCGGCACCATCGACCAAAGCCACATCAAAACGCACATCTGTCAGACTGCCCGACGGCTCGGTTCCCAGAAATTCTGCTGCCGAAGCATAGATGCGCTGCATCTGGCGTGACGAAAGGCTTTCGGCGGCGCGCGCCAGGCTTCGGCTTTTCTTGACCTCGACAAAGATCAGGCCCGCGCCATCGCGCACGATCAAATCAATTTCGCCCCCCGCGCCACGCCATCTGCGCTGCGCGATAGCGAACCCACGGCGCTCATAATCCTGGGCGATCCGCAACTCGGCAGCGGCACCTGCATGAAACGCCATGCGTCCCCGATGATGTCTGTCCTCTGATGTCGCCATTACCAGCCTCTCGCACTATTGTTCGTCCCCCAGCGCCAAGGCGATCTGGTAAACTTTCCGGCGCGGCAGACCATGCGCTTGTGACACCATATCCGCCGCATCGCGCACCGACATTTCCTTCAATGCGGCACGTAGACTCGTCTCTATATCAACGAGTTTAACAGTTTCTAAATGCCCACGGTCCACCAGCACGACAATTTCGCCTTTAGGGGCGGCTTTTCCGTAAATTTCGCTGAGGTCTGCCAAGGATCCGCGTCGAATTTCTTCAAACTTCTTTGTCAGTTCACGGCAAACAGCCGCAGAACGACCCTCGCCCAATACATCTGCGGCATCGCGCAACATCGCCCCGAGACGTTTGGGTGACTCATAAAATACCAACGTCGCCGCGACATCTTTCAGTTTCTCCAGCGCCGCTGATCGCGCCGCTTTGGCGTTTGGAAGAAAACCGGCAAAGTAGAAGGCATCTGTTGGCAATCCGCCCAGCGCCAAGGCTGTCACCACAGCAGAGGGCCCCGGTGCGCAGGTAACATTGATCCCTTCGCGCACGGCCAGACGGGATAGTTCAAAACCCGGATCCGCAATCAGTGGCATGCCAGCTTCCGACGCATAAGCAACCGATTTGCCTTCTTTCACAGCGGCGACCAAGCGTGCACCGACACCATCGCTGCTGTGATCATGCAGCGCGACGATACGGCGATCTCTCAGGGGGATCCCGTGAATGTCCATCAATTTTCGCAGCGACCGCGTATCTTCCGCTGCCAGCACATCCGCCGAGGCCAGCACATCAAGCGCACGCAACGTGATGTCACGTGCCGTGCCGATGGGCACGCCGACAAAGTACAAACCTGCCGACAGGGGCACCATTTGGTAATTCACGCTGGACCCGCCTTTCGCACCGTCTATGATCACGCCCGAGTGATACGGTGCGCCTGCACCCACCAGACTTTGGGGAGTGAGTTACGATGATTGCCTTTTTAGCCGCCAGCCGCAAGAAGTTGCGGTTGCTGATTTTACCTTTGGTAGCGCTTGTTTTAGCCGCCTGTGATCCTGCGGCTGTCGGGTCGCTCGCCACGGGTGGTGGCGTCAAGATCGACGCGACCGCCCCGATTCCGGTGGCCTTGCTGATCCCGCGTGGCGGTTCACAAAGCGACAATCTTTTGGCCCAGAACCTTGAAAACGCGGCCCGTATGGCGATCCGCGATCTGGATGGCGTTAAGATAGATCTGCGCGTCTATAGTACTGCCGGTAATTCCGGCACGGCCGCGAACATGGCAGCACAGGCGGTCAGCGATGGGGCCAAAATCATCCTTGGTCCGGTTTATGGCGAATCTGCGAATGCCGCGGGCGTCGCTGTGGCCGCGCAAGGTGTGAACGTCCTGTCTTTCTCCAACAACCCGACCATCGCGGGCGGCAACGTCTTTGTGCTGGGTCAGACTTTTGCAAATACGGCCAACCGGCTGGTTGGCTATGCCAAACGCAGTGGTAAAGACAAGATTGTCATCCTTCATGCCAGCGATGTCGCGGGCCAGCTCGGGCGCAATGCAATCCAGCAGGCCATCTCGGCAAACGGGGCGACACTGGCGGGAACCGTCGATTATGCCCTAAGCCAGGAATCGGTAATTGCTGCTGTGCCGCGCGTAAAAGCAGCGGTTGATTCAGGCGGGGCAAATGCCCTTTTCCTCACAACCTCTTCCGCGTCAGCCTTACCCTTGTTTGCACAGCTTTTACCCGAAGCAGGGATCAACTCTGCTTCTGCACAATACATCGGGCTGACCCGCTGGGACATTCCAGCACAAACCTTGGACCTGCCCGGAATTCAGGGCGGATGGTTTGCCAAACCCGACCCCGCAGCGACAAGTGCATTCAGCCAGAAATACAGCGCAGCCTACGGCGCCGCGCCGCATCCTCTAGCCGGCCTCGCCTTTGACGGGATCGCCGCTGTCGGCGCCCTGGCGAAATCCGGCAAATCCGATGCACTGACAGCCGCCTCGCTCACCCAAGGTGCCGGGTTTCGTGGCGCCACAGGCATCTTCCGTCTGCGCCGTGACGGCACCAACGAACGCGGGCTGGCGGTGGCTACCATTCGCAACCGGTCGGTTGTGGAGTTGGAAGCCGCACCGCGCGCCTTTGGCGGGGCTGGTTTCTGAGCTTGCCCCCTGTGACACCCTTGCAAGAACAATTAGGCGCAGCGCCACTGCCGCGCCTGATATGTGAACCTGACCTGATCTTTGACAGCCTTGCTGTGACCAAAGCGCTGAACGACGCCTGCAGTGATCTTTCGCCTTCGGAACAACGCGCAGCCGCGGTGAAAATCCTCAGCGAGGCGCAAAAGGCAGGGCGCGCGGTGATCGCGCAAGGCTTTGCTGCCGCCCCGTTCGACGCGCGTCCGATGACCCGCGCCTATACCTATCTGACCGACCAACTGGTGCGCAGCGCGCTGGAATTCTCGACCCACGTCTTGCATCCCAAACCAAATCCGACCGAGGGCGAAAGGCTTTGCCTCATCGGTGTGGGCGGTTACGGACGTGGAGAAATGGCGCCGTTTTCCGATGTCGATCTGCTTTTTCTAATCCCGTACAAAGCCACGGCATGGTCTGAAAGCGTGATCGAAAGCATGCTGTATATGCTTTGGGATCTGAAACTGAAAGTTGGTCATGCGACACGCACTGTACAAGATTGCGTGCGCTTGGGCGGCGAGGATTTCACCATCCAGACAGCCTTGCTGGAACACCGGTATATTACCGGCGACACTGCCCTTGAGGCAGAGTTGGCAGAGGCGCTGGAGACACAGCTTTTCTCTGGCAGCGGGCATGACTTTATCGAAGCCAAACTGGAAGAGCGCGACCACCGGCATGACAAACAAGGCCAACGTTATGTGGTTGAACCAAACGTCAAAGAGGCAAAGGGCGGCTTGCGCGACCTGCATTCACTGTTCTGGATTGCCAAATTTATCTACAAGGTCAACCATTCCTCTGAATTGGTAGAGAAAGGCGTTTTCCGCGCCGAGGAATATGCCACTTTTCGCGCCGCCGAGGATTTTCTTTGGGCAGTGCGCGGCCATCTACACCTGCTGACCAACCGCGCCACGGAACAACTGACCTTTGACATGCAGGTACAGGTTGCCGAAGCCATGGGATACAACGATACTGGTGGCAGACGCGGTGTCGAAGTGTTCATGCAGGCGTTCTTTCGCCATGCCACCGCAGTGGGTGACCTGACCCGCATTTTCCTGACCAACCTCGAAGCGATCCACGTCAAGGCCGAGCCGCTGCTTGAACGTCTGTTCCGCCGCCGCCCCAAGATCAAGAAGGGCTATGTTGTGGTCCACAACCGCATTGCCATTCTCGACGAAACCGAATTCTTGTCCGACAAACTGAACCTGTTGCGTCTGTTCGAAGAAGCCCTGCGCACTGGTATGCTGATCCACCCCGATGCCATGCGGCTGGTCAAAGCAAACCTGCATCTGATTGACGCAGGACTGCGCAGTGATCCCGAAGCACAGAGAATCTTTTTCGACCTGCTGTTGAAACACGGCAATCCTGAACGCGCGCTGCGGCGGATGAACGAACTGGGTGTGCTTGGCGCCTTTATCCCCGAATTCGAACCCATCGTCGCAATGATGCAATTCAACATGTACCACAGCTATACGGTGGACGAGCATACAATCCAGACAATTGCGAACCTTGCGCGAATCGAAAAGAACGAACTTGAAGAGGAGCTGCCCGTGGCCTCTTCCATCCTGGCGCGCGGCGTGAATCGCAAAGTGCTTTACACGGCTCTGTTGCTGCATGACATCGGCAAAGGCCGACCAGAAGACCATTCGATCTTGGGGGCCAAAATTGCCCGTCAGGTGGCGCCGCGTCTTGGGTTAAAGCAGGAAGAAGTTGATACCGTTGAATGGCTGATCCGCTATCACCTGCTAATGTCGGACATGGCGCAGAAACGCGATATCGCCGATCCGCGCACGGTGCGTGATTTCGCCAAAGCGGTGCAGACAGTCAAGCGGCTCGACCTTTTGTGTGTGCTGACAGTCTGCGACATTCGAGGGGTTGGCCCGAATACCTGGAATAACTGGAAGGCGGTCCTGATCCGCGGGCTTTACCGCCAGACCGAGCGAGCGCTTGAAACCGGCCTCGAAGACCTGAACCGCGAAAACCGGGGCGCCGAGGCAAAAAAAACGCTGCGACTGGCCTTGTCTGATTGGCCGCGCAAGGACTTACAGTTAGAAACGTCGCGCCATTACGATCCTTATTGGCAGGGCCTGCATGTCACGGCCCATGTTGCCTTTGCCGACCTGTTGCGCGGCATCGGGCACGAAGATGTGCGCATTGACCTGCACCCGGACGAAGACCGCGATGCCACCCGCGCGTGTTTTGTAATGCCCGACCACCCCGGCATCTTTTCGCGCCTTGCCGGTGCCTTGGCCTTGGTCGGGGCCAATGTCGTGGACGCCCGCAGTTACACAACCAAAGACGGTTTCGTCACCGATGCGTTCTGGATACAGGACGCCGAGGGCAACGCCTATGAATCGTCCCGCTTGCCACGTTTGCGCAAAATGATCGAAAAAACCCTGCGCGGCGAGGTCGTCGCCCGCGATGCCCTGAAATCCCGCGACAAGATCAAGAAACGCGAGAAGGCATTCAAGGTTCCGACACATATCACCTTTGATAACGACGGTTCCGAAATCTACACGATCATCGAGGTCGACACCCGCGACCGCCCCGGCCTGCTTTACGATCTGGCGCGCAGTCTGGCGGACAGCAACGTCTACATCGCGAATGCGGTCATCGCGACCTACGGTGAACAGGTGGTCGATACCTTCTATGTCAAGGATATGTTCGGGCTGAAGTATTACACGGAAAGCAAGCAACGGACGTTAGAGAAACGCCTGCGTCAGGCGATTACCGAAGGGGTAGAGCGCGCTGAAGGACAGTAACGCGCAACCTGGCCCCTTGGCGCGGGCATTTACTGCGGAGTTGACCGGCTGAATTAAGACCGAGGCAAGATTTATCAGCTCAACGTCCAAGATTAACTTTGAAAAAAGAACTGAAGCCAGGGGTAAAATGGAAGTCGAGCAGCAATATTTGCGAAGCGAATTTGAACAAAGCGGCCGCGTTTGGTTTAGGCAAGCCATTTCCGAAACAGACCTGTCATACTTCGACGAAATCGCCGCAAATCAGTCGAAAGCTGGCCAACGACTGTCCCCCTCTGAACTTTTGAGTAAAGCTTTTTCCGCGAATAGCTCGTTAATGACAGCGATCAAAAAGCTTGATCGTTGCGCCACGCCGGTCAGGGTTGTCGTGTTCAACAAATCGGAAAAAGCAAACTGGGGTGTCCCTTGGCATCAGGATCGTGTGATTGCAGTTGCCCAAAAGGTAGAAATCTCAGGGTACCACAATTGGAGCAAGAAATCTGGGACTTGGCACTGCGAACCACCGCAGCATATTCTAGAGCAGATGATGTTCGTTCGCGTACATCTGGACAATACCGACAAGTTGAACGGCACTATGCGCATTTCAGTTGGGAGCCATGCGAAAGGAATCGTTCCTTCGAAAGATGCAGAAGCTGAAGCGTTGAAACATCCAATCGAATATTGTGACGCTCTGCGAGGGGATGTGCTGGTCCTCAAAATGTTGACGTTACATTCTTCCAAACCAGCCAAAATAAAGTCGGGTAGAAGAGTATTAAGGATTGATTTCTCGGCCTCTGAATTGCCCGCACCTTTGGGATGGACTCCAATGGAACGCGAAATCTGAAGTGCGAAGCGCGCTCTCGAATGGGAACCTTGACCGCGCAGTGATACCCAAGGATCCCGGCAACAAACCTAAGCGCCATTAGCTGCACCTTCCGTTCACCCGCGATCCAGATTGCACCAGCCCCAGCCACAGGATAAGTCTGCGTGAACACCATGGCTGAAAGAACCCGATGAAACCCATCCGACTTATGTCCGGCTTTTTCACCGTCGGCGTCTGGACATTGCTCAGCCGGGTGCTGGGATTCGTGCGCGAGGCCTTGTTGATTGCGCTGATTGGCCCCGGTCCGGTGATGGACGCCTTTGTTGCGGCCTTCCGACTGCCGAACATGTTTCGCCGGTTCTTTGCAGAAGGGGCGTTCAACGCCGCCTTTGTCCCGATGTTTTCCAAAAAGCTGGAAGGCGACGAAGACGCGCAAAGCTTTGCGCAGGACGCGTTTAACGGACTTGCCTTCGCGGTTTTGATCCTTGTCGGGCTGGGTATGGTCTTTATGCCCGCTTTCGTCTGGCTGACTGCCGAAGGGTTCGCCGGCGATGAACGGTTCGACATGACCGTGGGCTATGGCCGTGTCGTCTTTCCCTACATCCTTTGCATGTCACTGGCGGCCCTCTTTTCCGGCATCCTCAACGCCACAGGCCGCTTTGCGGTCGCTGCTGCCGCGCCTGTTTTGCTGAACATCCTTCTGGTCGCCGCGATGACTGTCGGGGCGCTGACCGGCGGGCCTGTCATCACATGGTTGATCTGGGCAATTCCCGTCGCCGGGCTGGCACAGCTGGCGCTGACGTGGCGGGCGGCCTCGCGAGCGGGCTTTGCGCTGCGTCCCTCCCGCCCCCGCTGGACACCGGATATGAAAGCGATGCTAGTAATCGCCCTGCCTGCCGCTCTTGCCTCTGGTGTGATGCAGATCAATCTGGTGGTCGGACAGGTTGTGGCCAGCCAGTATGACAAAGCCGTGTCATGGCTGTTTGCCGCTGACAGGCTGTACCAATTGCCCTTGGGCGTGGTCGGCATTGCTGTCGGCATTGTATTGTTGCCCGACCTGTCGCGCCGCTTGCGGGCCGGGGATGATGCGGGCGCGCGCAACGCGCTCAGCCGCGCGGGAGAGATTGCGCTGGCGCTGACCATTCCTTCTGCCGTCGCGCTGATGGTGGTGCCGCAAACGCTGGTTTCGGTGCTGTTTGAACGCGGCGCATCTGACGTGGATGATACCGCCGCCATCGCCACCGCAGTGACCGTCTACGGGTTTGGCCTGCCCGCATTTGTCCTGCAGAAGGTCCTGCAACCGATCTATTTCGCCCGCGGGGACACACGCCGCCCCTTCCATTTTGCGCTGGTCTCGATGGTGGTCAACATTTCTCTCGCGGTGGCTCTTGCGCCCTTCATCGGCTGGATTGCCCCTGCAATTGCCACAACATTTGCCGCCTGGGCCATGGTTCTGTCCCTCTTTGCCGGATCCCGTAAATACGGCACGGCGGCGCGGTTCGACGACCGGTTCCGCAAACGCATCTGGCGCATTATTGCAGCGTCTCTCGTGATGGGACTGGCCTTGATCTTGGGCGACGCCCTGCTTGAGACATTGTTGAACACACCATGGTGGCGCGGCCTGGGACTGGCCCTGTTGATTATCATCGGTGCTGTCAGCTATTTCGGGGTCGGGCAAATGTTCGGGGCCTTCCGGCTGGCCGAATTCAGGGCAGCAATGCGGCGCGGTTAACGCCGCCGCAACGTGTCGACAATCCTGCGCCATTCCCCCGGCGCCATGACAAAACACAGACCAAACCCCAAAAAGAACCCGATCAATTCGGCAACCCATTGCGTGCCCACCTCAAAGAAAACACCCCAGAACAATTGAATGCCCATCAGGAACGCAATCAAGGTAAAGGCGCGGTATTGCTGACCACCTGTGCCGGCCAACTGCCGCCACATGACAAATGAATAGCCGCCAATCAGCCCGTAAACGCTGGGATAGGCCCCCACCAGCCAGGACGGATCATCCAGCAACAGCGCATAAAGCGCGGCACCTCCGACGCCTGCCAACACAAAGATCACGGCAAAGGTCAACGGCCCCATCGCTTCTGCGACCAACTTGCCCAGCGCCAAAAGCAGCACCATGGCAAACAGGCTATGCGTAAAACCCAGATGGATGAACGGATAGGTAAAGCCCCGCATCACCTCGTTCAGAGGCCACCGACCGTTTGCCGCCATCCAGTCAAATATCTGCCCCGAGAACCCGTAATCACGGATCAGGCCCAGCCGCCAACCCACCGCCCCCGGACCGCCGATGATACCGGCTTCGCCCAGCGACAGCCCGGCCTCAACGCCGGCAATCGCCAGAAAGGTCAGCGTGACGATGGGCGGCAGGGGATTTACCGGTGGTTGGAATTCAGGGTCTTGCATGGCCGCTCCTTGACGCGATGATGCGCTAGGGTTACGCCGCAGACACCCGTTAATCCACCCCTTCGAGGTCCGCATATGCCCGATACGCCCGCAGCCACCAAATTCACCCCCCGCGTTTTCTCCGGTATCCAGCCGTCTGGCGGCCTGACGCTGGGAAATTATCTGGGCGCGATCAAACGCTTTGTGTCGATGCAGGACGAAGATTTCGAGACGGTTTATTGCATGGTCGATCTGCATGCGATCACTGCAAAGTTCCTTGATCCCAAGACCCTGGCCCATAACACCCGCGAATTGGCAGCCGGATTTATCGCCTCGGGCATTTCCCCGGAAAAATCAATCCTGATCAACCAGTCCCAAGTTCCAGAGCATGCGCAGCTAGCATGGATTTTCAACTGCGTGGCGCGGATGGGCTGGATGGGACGGATGACCCAGTTCAAGGACAAGGCCGGTAAAAACACCGAAAATGTATCACTTGGTCTGTTTGCCTATCCTGCGTTGATGGCGGCAGACATCCTGATCTATCACGCCACCCATGTACCGGTAGGCGACGATCAAAAGCAGCATCTTGAACTGACACGCGACATCGCTGCTAAATTCAACCACGACTACGGCGTCGATTTCTTTCCAATCACCGAGCCGGTGATCGAGGGGGCGGCGACCCGCGTGATGTCTTTGCGCGATGGATCAAAAAAGATGTCTAAATCTGATCCCTCGGATGCCAGCCGTATCAACATGACCGATGATGCCGATGCCATCGCCAAGAAAATCCGCAAGGCCAAAACCGATCCGGATGCCCTGCCTTCCGAGATCGAGGGGCTTGAAGGGCGGCCGGATGCACGTAATCTGGTAAACATCTATGCCGCGTTGAACGAACAAACGGTTGAGGAAGTTCTGCGTGATGTGGGAGGACAGCAATTTGGTACGTTCAAACCTGCACTGGCAGAGCTTGCAGTGTCAAAACTGGCCCCGATTTCCACGGAAATGGCGCGGCTGATGGCAGAGCCGGACGAGATAGACCGCATTCTCAAGAAAGGGTCCGAACAAGCCCGCGAGATTACCGCGCCGATCCTCAAGAAGACCTACGAAATTGTCGGCATGGTAGGCTAGATGATCAGGTGGAGGCCCTCCTCTTCCCTTAGCTCGCTTTATGCAAACTAACGCACAGGTCCTCTGCGCCAAGGGATATTGAAACACAGCGTGCGACCATAGAGTTACAGGGTATCTAAAAGAAAGCGATACCCATGACCAAATCTCACCCTTCCGTCGGCCACGTTCATCTGCGCGTCGCCGACCTTGAACGCGCAATCGCCTTTTACCGCGATGTGCTCGGCTTTGAGCTCAACCTGCGTTACGGCGCTGACGCTGCCTTTCTGGGGGCGGGCGGCTATCATCATCATATCGGTCTGAACACATGGAACAGCGCCGGGGCCACTCCCCCCCCTCCAGGACACACCGGCCTTTATCATGCGGCGTTTCTCTATCCCGATCGCGCGTCATTGGGGGCGGTGGTCAAACGCGTACTGGAAGCCGGCATTCCACTGGACGGATCGGCAGATCACGGGGTCAGCGAAGCCGTCTATCTGCGCGATCCAGACGGCAACGGTGTTGAACTTTACCGCGACCGTGTCCAGCAAGACTGGCCGCAAGATGCGGAAGGCAAACTTAGAATGATCAACGCGCCGCTTGATGTGGCTGCCCTGGTTTCAGAAGCGACAACGCCCTAAATCGGGAGTGCCGCCCGCCCTGCCCCATGGACAATCCTGCCTGTCTGATACAGGTTCGCGCCGGTAAAAAGGGAGTACCATCATGGCCACCGGTTTTTTCTGGGACGAAAGCTGTTTCTGGCACGCGGGGGGGAATTATGCCTTTACCATCCCCTTCGGCGGGTTGGTACAACCGCTTGCAGCCGGTGGTATTCCCGAGAACCCCGAGACCAAACGCCGTTTGAAGAACCTGATGGATGTGACTGGCCTCACCGCTGAACTGGCGGCACAAACCGCACCCAACGCCACCCGCGAAATGCTCGAGCGGGTCCACCCCGCCACTTACCTTGACGCATTCAAGGCCGCCTCTGACACGGGCGGAGGGGAGCTGGGCGCAAATGTGCCTTTCGCCCGTGGCGGTTATGAAATTGCTACACTTTCCGCAGGCCTTGCAGTTTCGGCCGTCGATGCGGTGGCCTCTGGGACGCTGGAAAACGCCTATGCGCTCAGCCGTCCGCCGGGCCACCATTGCGAGGCCGAAACGCCAATGGGGTTCTGCCTGCTGGCCAACATCGCCATCGCCATCGAAGCCGCCAAAGCCAAGGGGCTGGTACAGCGCGTGGCGGTTCTAGACTGGGATGTACACCATGGCAATGGCACAGAATCTCTCTTTTATAACCGCGACGACGTGCTCACGATCTCGCTGCATCAGGAGGGGAATTACCCGCTGACCACCGGTGCCCTGGACGACCGTGGCGCAGGTGGCGGCAAAGGGTACAATATCAACCTGCCGATGCATGCAGGATCCGGCCACACCGCCTATCTGCATGCCTTGAACCGCGTTGTTATCCCCGCGCTCGAGGCGTTTAAACCCGATATGATCATCGTCGCCTGCGGCTATGATGCAGCGATCATCGACCCGCTGTCACGAAAGCAAGCCACCGTCGAAACCTTTGGTGCGATGACGCAGAAAATCAAAGACACGGCCGCGCGCCTTTGTGATGGCAAGCTGGTACTTGTCCACGAGGGCGGCTATTCAGAAGTTTATGTACCATTCTGCGGTCACGCCACGATTGCTGCCTTGTCGGGCAGCAGCATTGACGCCCCCGACCCTTTGGCGATCGCCATGAAACGCCGGCAGCCTTCGCCAGCTTTTGATACATTTCTCCGCCAGTCGATTGACGAAATGGCGCAGCAGTTGGACCTATAAAACCATGCCCGAAAAGAACCCCGAAGCCCTGAATTTCCTGCAGACCCGACGTTCGCGGCCTGCCAAGACGTTGACCCTGCCGGTGCCGGACCGTGACGCCTTGCTGCCCCTGCTGACCGCTGCGGCACGCACACCGGATCACGGCAAACTGGAACCCTGGCGTTTTATCGTCATTGAAAAAGCTGCCATGGCGTGGCTGGCCGATATTGCCGAGGCACGCGGCACTGACCTTGGTCTGGACCCTGAACAGGTCACAAAGGGACGCAGCCAGTTTGATCAGGGCAACCTTGCTGTTGTTGTTGTCGAAGTGCAAAAGCCCTCACCGAAAATACCGGCTATTGAACAGACCTATTCAGCAGGTGCTGTCTGCCTTGCGCTGGTCAATGCCGCCCTCGCGGACGGTTGGGGCGCGAACTGGCTAAGCGGATGGCCCTCGCATGATCGCGGTTTCATGACCAAAGCCTTTAATCTTGCCGATCACGAACGTATCGCCGGTTTGATCCACATCGGCACAGAAACCTCTGTCCCGCCAGACCGCCCGCGTCCGGAAGTCGGCCAGATCACCACATGGTTGTCCACGTGATTCTCAACGCTTTTCTCATGGCCCTTCGCCAGCTGTCGGACCCGCGCTTTCGCCGCGCGTTTTTCATCGGCATCGCGCTGGCGCTGGCCCTGTTAATCGGCTTTACCGCCGCTTTTACCGGCTTCATTAACTGGCTTACCCCAGAGGAGGTCTGGTTGCCGATCTTGGGCGAAGTCCGCTGGGTCAGTGATCTGGTATCATGGGGTTCAGCATTTCTGCTGATGTTCCTGTCCACCTTCTTGATGATTCCCGTCGCTTCGGCCATCACCTCGATGTTTCTGGACGAGGTCGCAGATGCCGTAGAAGCAGAGCACTACCCCGATCAACCGCGGGCAATGCCCGTCCCGTTCGGGGATGCTTTGCGCGATACGGTGAACTTTCTGGGTGTGCTGGTCGGGGCAAACATCCTTGCCATCGTGCTTTATATTCTTTTTGCACCGGCGGCTCTTTTCATCTTTTGGGGGCTAAACGGGTTTTTGCTGGGCCGGGAATATTTCACCATGGTCGCGATCCGCCATGTTGGCCGCGCGCAGGCAAAACGCCTGCGCCGTCAGTTTATCGGCACCATCTGGATGGCAGGTGTATTGATGGCCCTACCGCTTTCCATCCCGCTTTTGAACTTAATCATCCCGATTCTGGGCGCGGCAACCTTTACTCATCTATTTCACGGCCTGACCAGGCGCCTGCCCGAAACAGGTTCTCCACATCATCCACGGTGATCCGCCCCGACAGGATAACTGTCGCAACGCCCGCCCAGATCACCAACGCCACTAACGTGGTCCAAAACGCCTTTTTGCGCAGATGGTGGTGTTCGGGTGAACCCGCATGGGTGCCCGGCACGATTTCGTTCAGGTCGCCTTGGGTTTGCACGCGGATGGGCAGGGCAATCAGAAACACCATCGACCAGATTACCGCAAACAGGACCAACCCCGATACAATCCCCATGGTTTACACCTGCTCCAGCTCGACGAGCGCACCATTAAAGTCCTTGGGATGTAGAAACAAAACAGGTTTACCATGGGCCCCGATCTTGGGTTCGCCACTGCCCAGCACACGGGCACCTGTAGATTTCAGATGATCCCGCGCAGCGATTATATCATCCACCTCGTAACAGATATGGTGGATGCCACCTGACGGGTTCTTTTCCAGAAAACCGTTGATCGGGCTGTCCTCGCCCAAGGGGTACAACAGTTCAATTTTTGTGTTGGGCAACTCGATGAAAATGACGGTGACGCCATGATCCGGTTCGTCCTGGGCCGGGCCTACATTGGCCCCCAGCGCGCTACGATATTGTTCCGCGGCTGCTTCGAGGTCGGGCACAGCAATGGCAACATGGTTTAAACGACCGATCATTATAACTTCCTCCGGAGTGGCACAGTGGCGGCGTTTATGGCCGCAAGAAAGGTGAAGAGCAATGCGTCATGTTAACCCGCTGTTAGTGACCCCGAGATAACCATGATTCTGGATCAGCTGGAGGCTATCATGGACACAACAGACCCTTTTGCAGCAAACATTCCGATGCCCACGTCGGCGCGCCCCCTTCTGGGCCTGACAATTCTGGTCGTCGAAGATAGCAGATATGCCTGCGAGGCCCTGCGCCTTTTGTGCCTGCGATCCGGTGCACGGATACGACGCGCGGATTGCCTGCGGTCCGCCCGACGCCATCTCAGGGTGTATCGGCCTTCGGTGGTGCTGGTTGATCTGGGCCTTCCGGATGGCAATGGCGCCGACCTGATCGAAGAATTGCACGAAGCGGTGCCACGTGTGGATGGAATCATTGCAATCTCCGGTGATCCCCACCTTGAGGCCGCAGCCCTTGCCGCCGGCGCCGACGGGTTCATGGAAAAGCCCGTCGTATCTATCGGCAGATTTCAAGAAAAGGTCCTCTCGGTACTTCCACTAGAACGGCGCCCGAAAGGCCCGCGTCAGGTGGACAACACATCGGTCACACCCGACAGGCTTGCCTATCAGGATGGCATGGCTCATATCGCGGACGTGCTTGACGAGGGGCTGACCGGTCACACGCTGGATTACATCGCCCAGTTTCTCAGCGGTCTGGCACGTTCTGCCGGTGATCCTGTGTTGGAAAGTGCGGCAAAAGCGCTTGCTGAAAAACGTGCCCTTGGCAAAACGGCAGCCTCAGAGACCGCGCAGATTGCCGGCCTTATCCAAACGCGGCTGGCTGAGAAAATTGCGATCTGAACCCGATAGGATCAGAGCGTTGGATCGCTCGAGACCCGCACCAAACGGGTCAAATCCCCAAGCCGCTCTCTTTGTTGACCGTTCCCATCAAAATTTGTCGGGGCCAACCATACGTCGAAGGCTTCTTTCAACGCAGGCCATTCGCTGTCGATCATCGCAAACCACGCGGTATCACGGTTGCGCCCTTTGACGACATCGGCCTGACGAAACACCCCTTCGAAACTGAAGCCCAACCGCTGGGCCGCGCGGCGTGAGGGTACATTCAACGCGTTACACTTCCACTCGTAGCGGCGATAGCCCGCCTCGAATGCCCATTTCATCATCAGGTACATCGCTTCCGTCGACGCACGGGTCCGCTGCAGCGCCGGTGCATAGCTGATATACCCGACCTCAATCGAACCCGCTTGAGGTGAGATTCGCAGATAGCTGGCCACGCCTTCCCATTGATGGCTCTCAAGGTTGCGTATGGCATAAAAAAACGGGTCAACCGACCCTTCGTGATCCCGCACCCACCGGTGATATTGCGCGGCTGACGAAAACGGTCCGTTAGGCATGTAATCCCAAACATCATCATGCCCTGCAAACTCGCGATACAGCAAGGCCGCATGCGCCTCTGCGGAAAGCGGGGCCAATTCAACATATCGCCCGGATAGCACGTCGCCTGCAGGCGCCGCTGGTGCAGCCCAGTCCGAAACCGGTGTACCAAGTGGGCGACTATGTGGTGTTTCAGTATTCATAGCCGTACGTTAGGCGCAAGACCGCCGCAGGCCAAGTCCTCAATCGCACGTGATGGAGCAGTCGTCTGGCCTCTACCACAGCACTTTCGGATCGACCCCAAGGTCAAGCCCGGGAAAGACGGCTCCTTCAAGCATTGAGCGGTCAAGACCCAAAAGTCCTCGCATGATCCACGCCACCGGCGCGCGGACATCTCTGGTCGGCATCAGATCACGGTCCTGATACAATGCATTTGCTTCCAGCCCCGGCCATCGGGTGTACACTTGCCCGCCCCGCACCGCCCCACCAGCCATGATCATCACTCCCGCTGTTCCGTGATTAGTACCGCCGGTGCCGTTTTCACGTGCAGTGCGACCAAATTCGGTCATGGCAACAACCGCTGTTTTCCCCCAAATTTCTGCGCCCAACCCCGAACGCAGCATCAAAACAGTCTCTGACAGTTGCTCCAAGCTGCGCGGCAAGGTGCTGTCCTGACGTCGGTGCGTATCCCAACCACCCAATGAAAACGCCGCGACCCGCGCGTCCTCTTTCAAGCGGGATGCTGCAAAAGCGGCGATTTTTGCATGAGGACGGCCCTTGTTTTGCGATGTTTCCGAAACCTTCGACAGCATTTGGGCCTCGGCAAATGCGGCATGCAGCACCGGATCATCCTCCATCACCAGTTCCACCAGTCGCATCGCCTGCGGGCTAAGCCCAAGATGCGCATCGGGTGCCCAATCCGCTACCGGCGCAGCGCCCTCCAAAACCCGCACATCATTATTTCCGATGGCATAGGCTGTATCGGCGCAGATTCCCGGCACTTGTTGCAACATCCGATTCAGCCATCCGTCCCGTACCCCACCACCTTTCAACCGGTCGGTGCCCGCTTCCAGCATATCCTGCCCGTCAAAATGGCTGCGCTTGTCGCGGTAGGGTGTGGATACTGCATGAAAGAAACCCAGCTCTTGTGCCTGCCAAAGCGACATCAACGGGGCCAAGGCCGGATGCAAGGCAAAGAAACCATCCAGATTCAACCCGGCCTCGCCGGCATTCAAGTTAGGTCGCAAGGCCGCAAAGGACGGGTCACCAATCGGGCGCACCACATCCAACCCATCCATCCCGCCGCGCAGAATGATCACGACCAATCGCGTGTCCCATGGCGCGCGTGCAAAAGTCACAGGTGTCAGCAGCGGACTTGCTGCCAGCGAGCATCCGATGACGCCCGCGCGGGTCAGCAGTTGCCGTCTGGACAGGTTTGCGATCATCTTCCCCCCTATCGCCGCTGAAACGCGGGCGCGGCAAGGATCAGCCCGATGGCCACCTCGCGTGTTTCGGCAGCGTTTGCAGCAAAGCTGACGGCATCGGGCACGTGTTCACCCAAAGCCGCCTGAACAAAAAGACGCGGGTCTGGCAGCTGGGGCACCAATCGCGCAGGGGCGTTGACCGCCCAATCCAGCCGCGCTGAAATACCTTGCGGGGTGGCCCAGGCACTGTCGTTCTCGGCAAATCCGTCAGGGCCGGAGGGGGCCAGCCACGCCTGTCCCATCTGTTGCAGCGGCCCCAAAAAAACCTCGCGCACCATACGCAAATCCATTTGATGCAAGCTCTGCGCTGATGGTTCAAGACTGCGCAATGCAGCGCTGATAAACTCGTCCGGCGGGCGCATGTTGGTGGATTGCGAAGGCCACGCATGCGGATGTTCCAGCAAGGCGATGTAACACTCGGGCAGGTTTCCATCACTCCGCAGATAAGCAGCGGAGATGTGGGCCACCAAAGCATTTGACGGCGCATCCGAAACAAAATGCACTGCCAGCTTTCGCGCAATATGTGCAGCCGTAGCGGGATGGCTGGCCAGATCGTTCAATGCCTGTCGAATCGTTTCCACTCCGCCCTCTGCGCTGTAGGTCCTGCCCAACACCATCTTCGCTCCGGGCTCGACCATCGCGGGGCGAAATTTGAACCCGTGGTGCCGCGTCGCGCTGAGACCTGTAAGCAGCTTGGCCAACTCGCGCACATCCGACTGATCGTAAGGTCCGTCAACACCCAACGTATGCAGTTCCAGCACCTCGCGGGCGAGGTTTTCATTCAGGCCCCGCTGCCGGTTACGCCGTTTCGCCACCCGGCTGTTGGGACCGGCCGAGGTGTTTTGATCAAGGTAGTGCAGCATCAAAGGATGTGTGATGCAGGCCGTCAGCAAACCGGCAAAACCACCGGTAACATAAGGGCGCACCGCCTCTTCGACGTAAAGCGGGCTGGCGAACCGCAGCAGGCCGCGGCCCCCCTTTGCCGTAAAATGATCGGCCCAAAACGCCGCCAATCGCTCGCGAAACCCGTGGCGCGTGGTGATGCGACGCAGCTGTGTTTGAACAAACCACTGGCTGTGATCACGGCCCATGTCGCGCACTATCTGGCGGGCCTTCTTACCGGCAGCTTTACCCTCAGCCGTGTCAGGATTCTTGCGGGCATAGCTATTGAACCGGATTCTTAGCGCCAGAGCGTCTTGCAACACGCGAAACGGCGGGATCGGGAAAGCGGCTTGCGCATGATCGGCGCGTTGTAGTTCCGCCAGCATATCACCGACGTCTTCGGGCGGTGCGATGCTGGGGCTTCGCCCATAGCCAAAGCGGTGCTCGGCTAGGAACGGATCAAATTTCACCGGAAAGGCTCGTGCAATGCAGGTTTCATTGCCGCCAATATAACCGCTATTTCCGGATATTTCATCCGGAGTCTTGCTACATTTGGCTATAATACGCTGTCTGTGCGGTGGGAAAGGGCCGCGGTAACGCGGCCCCTGTCCTTATTCTTGTGGAATGACCCGCAAGCCAAGCTCCATCAGCTGATCCGAAGAAGGATCATTCGGCGCGTTCATCATCAAATCTTCGGCGCGCTGGTTCATCGGAAACAGGATCACTTCACGGATGTTGCTTTCGTTGGCCAGCAACATCACGATCCGGTCGATACCCGCCGCGCAACCACCATGGGGCGGTGCACCGAATTGGAAGGCATTTACCATGCCACCAAAACGCTTTTCGACTTCTTCCTTGCCATAACCGGCAATTTCAAAAGCTTTGAACATGATTTCCGGCTTATGGTTCCGGATCGCGCCAGACACCAGCTCGTATCCGTTACAGGCCAGATCGTATTGATATCCCAACACCTCAAGCGGATCGCCTTGCAGTGCATCCATCCCACCTTGCGGCATTGAGAACGGGTTATGTTCAAAATCAATCTTGCCGGTCTCTTCGTCTTTTTCATAGATCGGGAAATCAACGATCCATGCAAAGGCAAAACGGTCCTGATCCGTCAGACCCAACTCGTCACCAATAACCGTACGGGCACGTCCGGCAATGGTTTCAAAGGCTTTCGGCTTGCCACCAAGGAAAAACGCCGCATCACCAAGGCCAAGGCCCAACTGCTGGCGTATCGCTTCGGTACGCTCTGGTCCGATGTTCTTGGCCAGCGGGCCAGCCGCTTCCATGCCACCTTCGACCTCACCGGATTTCAGCTTGACTTGAGCTTCTTTCACGGTGATGCCCATTTCCTGCGCAACAGCATCCGCCGTTTTCTCGCGCCAGAAGATATAGCCCATACCAGGCAGCCCTTCTTTCTGCGCGAATACGTTCATACGGTCACAGAACTTTCGGCCACCGCCTGTGGGTGCCGGAATGGCGCGCACTTCGGTGCCCTCCTGCTCCAACAGCTTGGCAAAAATGGCAAAACCGGACCCTGCGAAATGTTCACTGACCACCTGCATCTTGATCGGGTTGCGCAGGTCGGGTTTGTCGGTACCGTACCACAGGGCCGCATCCTTGTATGAAATCTGCTCCCATGTCTCATCGACTTTGCGACCGCCACCGAACTCTTCAAAAATACCGCCGATAACCGGCTGGATCGTATCGAAAACGTCCTGCTGTGTGACAAAGGACATCTCAAGGTCAAGCTGGTAGAAATCCGTCGGCGACCGGTCGGCGCGCGGGTCTTCGTCACGGAAACAAGGGGCAATCTGGAAATACTTGTCAAAGCCCGAAACCATCAACAACTGCTTGAACTGCTGCGGTGCCTGCGGCAGGGCATAGAATTTGCCGGGATGCTGACGTGAAGGCACCAGAAAATCGCGGGCGCCTTCGGGGGAAGACGCGGTGATGATCGGCGTCTGGAATTCCTTGAATTTCTTGTCCCACATGCGTTTACGGATCGAGGAAACCACATCAGAACGCAGCACCATGTTCTGCTGCATCTTCTCGCGGCGCAGATCAAGATAGCGATAGCGCAGACGCGTTTCCTCGGGGTATTCCTGATCGCCAAAAACCATCAACGGCAGCTCGGCAGCAGAGCCCAAAACCTCGATGTCACGCACAAATACCTCGATCTCGCCGGTAGGGATTTTGGTGTTGATCAGATCGGCATCACGCGCCTTTACCTCCCCGTCAATGCGGATACACCATTCGGACCGCACCTTTTCCATGTCCTTGAACGCGGGGCTGTCAGGGTCACATAAAACCTGCGTTATGCCGTAATGGTCGCGCAGGTCGATGAACAAAATGCCACCATGGTCGCGCACGCGGTGCACCCAACCGGACAGGCGCACAGCGTCACCTTTGTTTGAGATGTTCAGGTCGGCGCAAGTATGGCTGCGATAGGCGTGCATGTCGGTCCCTTTCGAGGGCTGAATTTGTTGGCGCAGATACACCTTTTGGCAGCGCAAAAGTCAAGGGCAGCGCTCCTTCCACTCAAGCAGGCCCAATCTGGCAAAGAATTGACATTGCCATGTCACAGGACACTTCACATCAAAGGTCACAATCGTATAAATCTCGAGCATTCACACTTAAACCAATTGGACAATATATATGGACCAGGATTTTTCCGACGCACTTGCACAGGCTTTTAGCTCTTTTGTTGCGCTTGGCGCTTACGGCGGTTTGACCGTACCTACCTCACCTGACGACATCTTGAACTGGACGGTGGGCGAATACCTTGCCCTGATCGATGCAGCTGAAACTGCGCTGACATCACTGGACAGCTCGGTTTTTTCTGGGCTGCTGAACAACCCCAATTTTTCCGCCGGCCTGGACGCCGAAACGCGGGCCACATTCGAAGCATGGGCGGCGGGTGATTTTTCCCTGATAACACAACCACTTGCCGAGGCCCGCGCCTTGATGGCTCCCTATTCCAACGACACCCTGTTGCGCGACGCGATTGAAGGGATCGACCCCAACGGCAGTACCATCGAAGAGATCGAAACAGCTTTCGCGGCCGCAGAAGCGCGGCTTGCAGAATTGCTTTGGAACGACCAGGACGGCATTTTTGTGTCGCCCAACTTTTTGGTCGACCAGTCAACCGGCAGTTGGTCCGCCGCCACCACCGCCGGCACGGCTTACAGCGGATCCACTCTGGCAGAGTTCTTTAACCTGCTGGGCGAAGCGGCCGGCAATGCCATCATGTCCTTTATCGGCAGCCGCGACAGTGTCTTGGGCCGCTTGATCAACGAAGGGGCAGACGCGACAGCAATCGCTGCAGCCTCCGGTGCCGCAGAAGCTGCGAGTGCGCAGGCGTTGCAGGCCCTGCAAGAGATCGGCACGCTGGTCACGGCACAGGGAACAGCAGACTCCGCAGCCATTGAGGCGCAAGCCGTAGCGCAGTTTCAGGGGCTTTTCACAGCCCTTGCCACGATCCTGCCGGGTCTTGGTGGCGTGCTTGATACCTTGATCATCGGCTCGCGCAACTCCGACCCCAGATTTGTCGTCAGCCCCGATGGCGAAGTTGCGGGGTCCGAGCATGGCGACTGGTTCTATCTGTCCAAACTGTCGGATACTTTTGACGGCGGCGCCGGCGCGGACCTTCTGTTCGGGTTTGAGGGCGATGACACGCTGCTGGGCGGCGCGGACGCCGATAACCTGTTCGGCGGCATAGGCAACGACCTGCTGCGCGGCGGTAGCGGTGATGACGCAATAAACGGCGGCGCCGGTGACGGTGATGTCGCAAACTTTCTCAATGGTTTGGGACAATTCACCTTGCAGTTTGCCAGCGACGGCAGCGTGACGGTGCAAGACCGCTCCGCCGACGGCGAAGGCACCGACCTGTTGACAGGCATTGAAACCCTGTCCTTTGGCGGCGGCGCTTCAATCTTTACCGATGGCACAATCAACCTGTCACAGTTTCAAGGCATTGCCGGACTTGACGCCGCACAGATCAATACATTTGTCGAACTCTATGTTGCCTATTTCAACCGTGCCCCTGATGCGGTTGGTCTGAACTTCTGGGGGTCGGCCTTTGCCAATGGCACCACACTGGATGAAATTGCAAACCTGTTCCTTGATCAGAACGAAACCCGCGATACCTATGCCGCGGACATCAGTAACCTTGAATTCGCTTCGCAGGTGTACGAGAACGTGCTTGGCCGCACGCCAGACGCAGCAGGTTTGGCGTTCTGGCAAGCTGAGTTGGACAGCGGCAGAGTGGGCAAAGGCGCCTTCATTCTGGAAGTGCTGAAAGGAGCCAAGGTGGACCTCTCGGCAGGATCGTCACAAGCTGACATCGACCTGCAACTGGCGGACCGTGGATATCTAAGCACCAAGACGGATATCGGGACCTATTTCAGCGTCATCAAAGGTCTGTCCGATGTGCAAGATGCCACCGCAGCTATGCAATTGTTTGTGCGTGAATCCGAAAGCTCGGTCCAGTCTGCGGTCGATATGATCGACGTCGAGTTTGCGGCGGCTATGACGGATGGCAGTGGTGAGTTGCTAATGCAACTTGTCGGCGTGGCAGACGACCCTTTCGCGGTCTGATCAAACTTCTGATCATCCAGCGATCCAATGCAGCGGGCCGGATTTCGCCCGCTGCACGCCGTGGGTTCAATGCCGACGGGGGCAGATGGCGCGAATCGACTTGGTGTTCCTGTGCCGCTTAACACCGCGACAGGCGGGCCGCCAATCCTGTTTGACACCCCAAACGAACAACGCCCTCCAGGAGAACCTGAAGGGCGTTTGTTTTATTGGTTGCGGGAGTAGGATTTGAACCTACGACCTTCAGGTTATGAGCCTGACGAGCTACCGGGCTGCTCCATCCCGCGCCAAGTTCGGACCGTATACGAGCAAGGGATTGGGACCACAAGGAGAAAAACGGCACGAACATCAGTTTAATTTTTGCGTCGTTTAACAGTCAGGCTTCTTACCCAAGGGAAACCCCAAAGGCGCGCCTCTTTTCGGCAAATTCAATTGAAATGGGCCTTTAGGACAAAGACGAAACAACCCGAACGCCACCCGCTTGGAAACGAAAAAGCCCCGCGCAGTCTGCGCAGGGCTTTCCCAACATCTCTGTGTGTCAGCGCTTAGGCTGCCAGCGCGTCCTGCGCTGTTTTCACAATCGCACCAAACGCTTCGGGTTCATGTACCGCCAGATCGGCCAGAACCTTACGGTCCACTTCGATACCGGCAAGGTTCAAACCATTGATGAAACGGCTGTATGTCAGCGCTTCGTCATGCGAACGAACCGCAGCGTTGATCCGCTGGATCCACAGGGCGCGGAAGTTGCGCTTGCGATTCTTGCGGTCACGGGTTGCGTACTGGTTGGCCTTGTCGACCGCCTGAGTGGCGACCTTAAAGACGTTTTTGCGACGACCGTAATAACCTTTCGCGGCTTTGACGATCTTCTTGTGACGGGCGTGGGTAACTGTCCCACCTTTTACTCGGGCCATGCTAGGTCTCCTTTATCAGCGGTCGTAGGGCATGAAGCCCTTGATGATCTTTGCATCGGGCGCCGACAGTGCTGTCGTGCCGCGTGCGTTACGGATGAATTTCTTGGTCCGTTTGATCATGCCATGCTGTTTACCAGCCTGACCGCCGATGACCTTGCCGGTCGCCGAGATCTTAAAGCGCTTCTTCGCGCTCGATTTCGTCTTCATCTTAGGCATTTCCGTCTCCGTATACTTGAGTTCGGTTAACGCGCGACTCGGCATGCCACATTGGCCGGACGTGCGGGTTGAAGTTGGGCGTATAGGAGGCTTATCGGATCTTGGCAAGGGGGTGCGGGCACTGCCGCGCAAACCTTGCTTTGCCTCCGGGGCTGCCCCAATCTGACACCGCCTGAAAAGCAAACGCGAGGACGCAATGCCGGAACCAGATTTAAATGCGTTAAAACGCACCATCTCATCATACGAGCGCAAAGTTTGGGACGCCCTGATCGCTGGTGACGGTGCCGCAGACGCCGCCCTGCTTTCCACGCATTTCCTTGGCGTTTATCCAGATGGTTTCGCCGGAAAGCAGGACCATTCCGGCCAACTGGATCACGGTCCAACTGTCCAAAGCTATGACCTGCAAGACCTCCGTCTGATGCGCCTTGGACCAGACCACGCCTTGCTAAGCTATCGCGCCGATTTTCAACGCAACGCCACCTCTCCCACAGAAATCATGTACGTCAGTTCAATCTGGCAAAGGGACGGCATCGGCTGGATCAATATCTTCAGTCAGGACACCCCTTTTGACCGACCGACCGGTCAGGGCATGTAACGCGCGATTACACTGACAAACACATCCGGTATCTGTTCGAAAGTATAGCCGCCAGGCTTGGCCTGCATCGCATAGAGAATCAGCGCCCCGCCCAACAGCACCGTCAGCGCTGACGCCCTTGGTGCACGTCTGTCTGTCAGCGCAGATAAGATAGACGGAACCGAAAACGCAGCGATTAACATACCAAGCGACAATGCCAAATCAGGATCCACTATCGTCCTCCTTATACAACCAGTGCGATACTACTCTGGATCGGCTGCAAAGATCAAACGTTCGTCGCAAGGGGCTACACGTAAAATATTGGTACTGCCCGGCACATTGAACGGCACACCAGCGGTGACGACGACGTGATCGTCCTCTCCGGCGAACCCTTCGTCACGGGCGGCGCGTACCGCGCTGACCACTGCCTTTTTAAATCGGTCCACGTCCCCGGTTATGACACAGTTTGTGCCCCAACTCAGCGCCAGACGCCGCGCAGTCGCCACCAAAGGTGTCAGCGCAATAACCGGCACTCGCGGACGTTCCCGTGCGGTCAGCAACGCAGTTGTACCACTTTGAGTGAAACAGCAGATCGCCTTGATATCAGTGGTCTCCGCAATCTCGCGGGCAGCGGCAACAATGCCATCCGCCACGGTCATCCGGTCCGCTTTGCGCGAGGATTCGATGATTTCTGTATAGGTCGGGTCGGCTTCCACCTCGCGGGCGACATTGTCCATCGTGGTGACAGCCTCGACCGGAAAATCACCGGCGGCGGATTCCGCGCTCAGCATCACCGCATCCGCACCTTCATAGATCGCCGTGGCCACGTCCGAGACTTCGGCACGGGTTGGCATCGGGCTTTCGATCATCGATTCCAACATCTGCGTCGCGACGATCACCGGCTTGGCCGCCGAACGACATTTGCGCACCAGACGTTTCTGGATCGGCGGCACGTTCTGCACCGGCAGCTCCACGCCCAGATCACCGCGCGCCACCATAATACCGTCACTGACTGCGAGAATATCATCAAACCGGTCAACCGCCGACGGCTTTTCGATCTTCGACAGCAACGCCGCACGCCCCTTGGCCAGCACCCGCGCCTCTGTCACGTCTTCGGGACGCTGCACAAAGGACAGCGCCAGCCAGTCGACACCCAATTCGCAAACAAACTCCAGATCAGCGCGGTCCTTATCGGACAAGGCCGCCAAAGGCAGCACGACATCCGGCACATTCACACCCTTGCGATTCGAAATCACACCGCCGATGACCACTTCACAATTCGCAAAATCCGCACCGCACTCAATGACCTTTAGGCGGATCTTGCCATCATTGACCAGCAGGCTGGCCCCGGGTTTCAACGCCGCAAAAATCTCGGGGTGTGGCAGGCAGACCCGCGATGCATCGCCTTCGCGCGGGTCCAGATCCAGCCGGAAATGCGCGCCAATGACCAGTTGCTCACTATCACTGGAAAACACCCCAACTCGCAGCTTCGGTCCCTGCAAATCAGCGAGAATACCAATGGTACTCTTCAGGTTTGTTTCAACCTCGCGGATAATCCGGTGCTTTTCGCGGATTTCGTCATGGCTGCCATGGCTCATGTTCAACCGAAAGACATCCGCGCCCGCTTTGTGCAGCGCCTCGATCATCTCGTAGCTGTCCGATGCGGGACCAAGCGTCGCGACTATCTTTACGTTGCGCAGGCGTCTCATATACGGTGTCCTTCTGGTCTGGCCCTATCATCGGCCATATTGTTAGCGATAACATCGCTTCATTTCGTCGGTTACACGCCAACAGCATGCCTGTCAAAGATTTCACAATTGTGACGACGCTGCCAGAACCGATTGCGGCACACAAACTTGACAGCGCGCCCGCACCAGACCAGCAATACCCAAAAGGAGATCGCAATGCCCAGCCCACAAACACCGACCCAACAGGAAATCGAACTGCAAGCTGCCGCCTTTCGCCGGTTACAGCAACACCTGATGCAAGACCGGACAGACGTGCAAAACATCGATCTGATGAACCTCGCCGGTTTTTGCCGGAACTGCCTGTCGCGCTGGTATCAGGAAGCAGCTGCCGAACGCGGGATCGAAATGGGCAAGATAGAGGCCCGGGAATTGTATTACGGTATGACAATGGACGAATGGAAGGCCAACTACCAGACCGAGGCCAAACCCGAACAACAAGAGGCGTTCAAGGTTTCTTTTGCCCAGAATGTAGAAAAGAAGTGAACTTTAGGGCCCTGTCCTTACAATCGCCCCATTCCGTCAAAGCTTCCGCCATAATTAAAAGGTCATAAAGGTGCGTTAACCATTATTGCAGGTAGCGTACCCGTGCTTGAGCTTTTTCTTCTCCCGTCCCTTTTGGGCCTTGGCCTCGCAATCGAATTGCTTTCCCCCGATAGCGAACCCTCAGAAGAGGACGAGGCACCTGTCGAAACCACCCTCGGCGCGGATATCACCGATTTTGAAGGGACAGAGGCCAGGGATCACGTGCAGGGCAACACGCTTGAAAACTTCATCTTTGGCGGTGCAGGCAACGACCTCTTGGGCGGCCACGACGGTAATGATACGCTGCAAGGCGGCACGGGTGATGATCGCCTGTTCACCAGCGCCGGCGATGATGTGGGCTTGGGCGGTCCTGGCAATGACAAGGTTTTCCTGGGGCATGGCAATGATACGACTTTGGACCCGACAGGCACTGCACAAGACGTCGGCGATGATTTTATCCGGGGCGGCGATGGCGATGACCTGCTGGTCGACACACAAGGACGCAACGATATCCACGGGGATCTGGGCCGCGATACCATCATAGGCATTGACGGTTTGAACCCTGACGGCAGCATCAGCAGCACAGAGGCCGGCACCACCGACACGATTCATGCTGGCTACGGCAATGACACGCTGGTGGGGGATAACGGTGACATCATGACAGGCGGCCCGGGCGAAGACAATTTTGTGGTGGCCACGGCATCAGACGCCCCCGGCGCCCCGGCAGTGATCACCGACTTCGATTTCCGCGATGACCTGTTCAGCCTCGTCTTCCTTGATGGCGCCCCCGCCGACCCAACCGTGCGTTTCGAGTTTGACGCGCAAACCAATGTGTTGCGCGCCTTCGTCGAAGATCAAGAAGTCGCCACCTTGTCCGGCCTGACCCCGACAGACATTCCGTTTATCCAGACCTTCGTGACGACCTTGCCCGAACTGATGTCCGCCTGAACCTCAGATCGCGACCTTCCGCATCTCATCCAGATAGATTTCGCGCAGACGCGGGGCCACACGCCCCGGCGTGCCATCGCCCAGCGCGACGCCGTCAATCTCTACCACCGGCATCACAAAGGCGCTCGCGGATGTGGTAAACGCCTCATCCGCCTCTTTCGCCTCATCAATGGTGAAATTGCGCTCTTCAACTTCCATCTGCGCCTCTTTCGCGAACCGCAAAACTGCCGCCCGCGTAATCCCGTGCAAAATGTCATGGCTCAAGGCCCGCGTAATAATCTTGTTGCCTTTGACAATGTACGCGTTGTTCGATGTGCCCTCAGTGACAAACCCGTCCTCAACCATCCAGGCATCGTCACAACCGGCTTTCTTGGCCATCATCTTGCCCATCGACGGATACAGCAATTGCACCGTCTTGATGTCACGCCGCCCCCATCGAATGTCCTCGATGGAAATAATCTTGGCCCCGCGTTTTGCCGCAGGGTTGTCCGCCAATCCCGGCTTGTTCTGTGTGAACAATACAATCGTTGGCACGGTTGTTTCCGGGTCAGGAAAGGCAAAATCACGGTCCCCGTCAGAGCCGCGCGTGATCTGCAAATAGATCAACCCTTCGTCAATCTCGTTCACCCGCACCAATTCGCGGTGCACCTCAAGCAGGTCTTCCTTGGTGATCGGATTACGCATATCCAGCTCGGACAAGGACCGCGCAAGCCGTACAGAATGACCGTCGAAATCGATCAACTTGCCATCCAGCACAGACGTTACCTCATAAACCCCGTCCGCCATCAGGAACCCGCGATCAAAGATCGAGATCTGCGCTTCATTCTCCGGCAGGTAGGCGCCGTTCACATATACAGTCCGCATCATTTATCCCCACAATGCCGCGACAGGCGGATGTACCCCCTCGTCGTCGAATTTCAACGCATGCTCACGGTCCTCGCCTAGCAAGAGCGGGCCATCCAGATCAACCACCTTTACCCCCTGCGCCACCAAAGTCGCAGGCGCCATCGCCAGCGACGATCCGACCATGCACCCGACCATCACATCATATCCCTCGGCCAGCGCAGCCGTCCGCAACCTTAGCGCCTCCGTCAGTCCGCCGGTCTTGTCCAGCTTGATATTCACCACATCATACTTGCCCTTCAACTTGGACAAGGTACTGCAATCATGGGCAGATTCATCCGCACAGACCGGCACGGGCCGCGCCATCCCAATCAGCGCATCATCCTCACCGGCGGGCAAAGGCTGCTCAACCAAGGCCACGCCAAGGCGCACCAGATGCGGGGCCAGATCCGCATAAACCGCAGCCGACCATCCCTCGTTTGCGTCGATAATAATCGTCGATTTCGGGGCCCCCGCGCGCACGGCCTCAAGACGCGGCATGTCATCCGGTGTCCCCAGCTTGATCTTCAAAAGCGGCCGAAACGCATTTTTCTCCGCCTGTGCCTGCATCACCGCAGGGTCCGCCAATGACAAAGTATAGGCCGTGATTTCCGGCCGTGGTGCCGCCAACCCGGCCAATTCCCAGACACGCTTGCCCGCCTGCTTGGCCTCCAGATCCCACAGCGCACAATCCACCGCATTGCGCGCTGCCCCCGCAGGCAGAAAATCATATAGGCCCGCGCGGGTCACATTCCCGCCCAGCCCCTCAATCTGCGCCGTCACCGACTCCAGCGTCTCACCGTAGCGGGCATAGGGCACACATTCGCCCCATCCCGTCACACCGCCTTCGCTGATCCGCACCGTCAACACCTTGGCTTCGGTCCGCGATCCGCGCGAGATCGTAAACACCTCCGCCAGTTGAAAAACATCCGGCGTCACTTCGATGTGCATACCCGCCCCTTCATCTTGCTCATAAACTCAAACCCGCGATCTCAACCCTATACAGGTCTCAAAGGGCCGCAAGAGCCTCCGCCAAACGATCCCCGCCATGGCGGAACGGATCAACCGCAGGCAAACCCATCTCGGCTTCGACCTTGCTCAGATAGGCCGTCGCTTCGGTGTCGGATAAATGCTGCGTGTTCACCGAAACCCCGACAACCTTACAGTCCGGGTTCGCGACACGCGCCAGGGCCAGTGCCATATCGCTGACCGCCTGCATGCTGGGCAGCTTATACCCGGGCAAACCACGCATGTGTTCGCGCGTCGGCTCGTGACAAATGATCAACGCATCCGGTTGGCCGCCATGAATCAGCGCCAGTGTGACACCGGAATAGCTGACGTGAAACAGGCTGCCCTGCCCCTCGATGACATCCCAGTGATCCGCGTCATTATCGGGTGTCAGGTATTCCACCGCGCCAGCCATGAAATCCGCAATCACGGCATCCAGCGGCACGCCGGAACCGGTGATCAGAATACCGGTCTGGCCGGTGGCGCGGAACGTGCTTTTCATGCCTTTCGCCCGCATCGCTTCGTCCAGCGCAAGCGCGGTATACATCTTGCCCACCGAACAATCCGTGCCCACGGCCAGCACCCGCTTGCCGGTACGTTTCTTGCCATCCGCAATCGGATACTGCACATTCGGCACCCGTACATCATGCAACGTCTGGCCGTTGACCTGTGACGCCGCCACCAGATCGCCTTCTTCGGCCAATAGATTGTGCAGACCAGACGCCAGATCAAACCCCATGCCCAGCGCTTCGATCAGCACTTCTTTCCACGCTTGCGAAATGATCCCGCCGCGGTTGGCCACGCCAATCACCAGCGTCTTGGCTCCCGCCTCCTTGGCCTCTTGCAGCGTGAGGTCTTTCAATCCCACGTCGGCCTTGCAGCCCGCCATACGATACTGGCCGACAGCGTTGTCGGGGCGCCAGTCCTTGATGCCTTGGGCGACTTTGGCGGACAGTTGGTCAGGCGCGTCGCCCAAGAAAAGCAGATATGGTGTTTGGATCATTGCAAATACTCCGACAAAAAGATTCGCCTCATATTGAGCAATTTGAAACGCAAGTCGATTGTGACATGGCGCCGGTACAGTGAATCTTCGCAAAGTTTTTGCGTATTCACCCAAAACTTTGCACGTTTATTGCGTCAGAACTTGATTGCAAATGCTGCAACTGCGAAATGACTCTTGCGGCGGCCCGCGCAATTTAATACCCCGATGGCAGTAATAATCCGCAACAATGTTTCGCCAAGGATCACCCCATGTCATTCCGCATCCAGCCTGCCGCCCCCGCCCGCCCGAACCGCTGCCAGCTTTTCGGCCCTGGCTCCCGCCCTGCAATTTTTGAAAAAATGGCGGCTTCGGCAGCGGATGTGATAAACCTTGATCTGGAAGATTCTGTTGCGCCGTCGGACAAAGACAGCGCCCGCGCCAATATCATCGAAGCCATCAGCAACGTCGATTGGGGCACCAAGACACTGTCGGTCCGCATCAACGGCCTGGACAGCCCCTATTGGTACAAGGATGTGGTCGACCTGATGGAACTGGCCGGCGAACGCCTTGACCAGATCATGATCCCCAAAGTCGGCAATGCCGCAGACGTCTATGCCGTCGACGCTTTGGTCACTTCCATCGAAGCCGCAAAGGGGCGCACCAAAAAGATCGCTTTCGAAGTGATCATCGAATCCGCAGCCGGGATCGCCCATGTGGAAGAAATCGCCGCCGCTTCACCCCGCCTTCAGGCGATGAGCCTTGGCGCCGCCGATTTTGCCGCCTCAATGGGGATGCAAACCACCGGCATCGGCGGAACGCAGGCGAATTACTATATGCACCACGAGGGCGCGAACTACTGGTCCGATCCGTGGCACTGGGCACAATCCGCCATCGTCGCCGCCTGCCGGACCCACGGTGTGCTGCCTGTCGATGGCCCCTTCGGTGATTTTTCCGATGACGAAGGTTTCCGCGCCCAATCGCGCCGCTCGGCCACCCTTGGGATGGTTGGCAAATGGGCCATCCACCCCAAACAGATCGCCATCGCCAACGAGGTCTTCACCCCGTCGGAGGAAGCCGTCGCCGAGGCCCGTGAAATCCTCGCTGCGATGGAAACGGCCAAGGCCAACGGCGAAGGCGCAACCGTCTACAAGGGCCGCCTGGTCGACATCGCCAGCATCAAACAGGCCGAAGTTATCGTGCACCAGTCTGAAATGCTGGCGCGCTGACAGCCTTCAACGGGCGGGCTCAGGCCCGCTCGTCCTTGGGCGACCCCATGACGACATAAGAGGTTATCCCGTTTACCTGCGGCAATGCGCCCAGCATCTCGGTGTGAAAGTTTTTATACGCTTTGAGGTCGGCACATTCGACACGCAGCAGATATTCGATGGTGCCGGTGATATTATGACACTCCCGCACCTCGGATGCCGTTGAAATCGCCTTTTCAAACGCCTCCTGACTGGCCTTTGAGTGGTCTTTCAACCCCACCCCAATGTAAGCGACAAAACCCGCCCCCATTGCCGTGCGATCCAGCACCGCGCGGTAGCCGGTGATCACGCCGCGCCGCTCCAGCTCCTGCACCCGCCGCAAACAAGCCGAAGGCGACAATCCGACGCGGTCCGCCAATTCGATATTGCTGATCCGTCCGTCACGGACAAGTTCGCGCAATATTTTTTCAGATATCTGATCCAGATCGAGCATTTATTGCAAACTTTCGACAAAAAACTGCATATTCACAATCCCTCACCGCCGCATTCATGTCAAACATTGCAGATGAATTTTGATATCCTCCCCGCGCTTGCGCTTTTCGCTTTCGTCAGCTCCATCACACCGGGGCCGAATAACCTGATGCTTATGGCCAGCGGCGCGAACTACGGCTTTCGCCGCTCTGTGCCACATATGCTGGGGATTTCCGTCGGCTTTGCCGTGATGATGGTGCTTGCCGGTCTCGGGCTTGCGCAGGTGTTTGACCGTTTCCCCCTCAGCTATACACTGCTTAAGGTCGCAAGCGTCGCCTATATGGCATATCTGGCGTGGAAAATCGCCAATGCCGCCCCAATCAAAGAGCGCCGCGCAGACAGCAAACCCATGACATTTCTGCAAGCCGCCGCCTTTCAATGGGTCAACCCCAAAGCCTGGGCAATGGCACTGACCGCGATCACCGTTTACATTTCCGACAACGGGGCTTGGATGCTGCTGATTGGTGCCTTGTGTTTTGTCACTGTGAACCTGCCGTCGGTATCCTTTTGGACAGTGATGGGCCAACAAATGGCGCGATTCCTTACCAACCCTGCCCGCCTGCGTCTGTTTAACTGGACAATGGCCACACTTCTGATTGCCTCGCTTTATCCGCTGCTGCAAATGGGGTGACGCCGTTCAACGGCGCCGCGCTATAGATTGCAAACCTCCTGCACAGCCGCCATATAAGGGCAGCGCAAAGGCGGAGTGAAGAATGACCCAGTATCTCGATTTTGAAAAACCATTAGCCGAAATCGAAGGCAAGGCGGAAGAACTGCGCGCCCTCGCCCGCGCGAATGAAGAAATGGACATCACCGAAGAGGTAAAGGCACTGGACGCCAAGGCCGCAAAAATCCTTGATGATCTGTATGGTTCGCTGACGCCATGGCGCAAATGTCAGGTCGCACGTCACCCCGAACGGCCCCATTGCAAGAATTATATCGAGGCGCTGTTCACCGAATACACCCCGCTTGCCGGTGATCGTAATTTTGCCGACGATCTGGCCGTCATGGGTGGATTGGCACGGTTCAACGATCAACCCGTTGTGGTGATCGGTCATGAAAAGGGCAATGACACCAAATCCCGCATCGAACGCAATTTCGGCATGGCCCGCCCGGAAGGGTATCGCAAGGCAGTCCGTTTGATGGACCTTGCCGGCAAGTTCAACCTGCCAGTCATCACGTTGGTCGACACCCCCGGCGCCTATCCCGGCAAAGGTGCCGAAGAGCGCGGTCAGTCCGAAGCGATCGCCCGCTCAACAGAGAAGTGTCTGCAAATCGGCGTTCCGCTAGTTAGCGTGATCATCGGCGAAGGTGGTTCCGGTGGCGCAGTTGCTTTCGCTACCGCCAACCGTGTCGCCATGATGGAGCATTCGGTCTATTCTGTGATCACCCCCGAAGGCTGTGCATCAATTCTGTGGAAAGACAGCGAGAAAATGCGCGAAGCCGCCGAAGCGATGCGCCTGACGGCCAATGATCTGCAAAAACTTGGTGTCACTGACCAGATCATTCGCGAGCCCAAAGGCGGGGCGCACCGCGATCCCAAGGCCGCAATTGAATCCGTTCGTCTGGCGATTACCGGCATGTTGAAAGAACTTGATGGCAAGGACGCCAAGACCCTGATCGCCGACCGACGCCGCAAATATCTCAACATCGGCGGCAAGGGTCTCGCAGCCTAAAGCCTGATCCGGAATCGTGGACCGGGAGGCGGCAAACTGTCAAAGCCCGCCGCCTGATATACCATGGCCGCTTCTTTGTTATCCGGATGTGTGCCGACGGTCATATACCGGCAACCCAGCGATTTTGTCAGCGCGATCGAGGCGTCGATCAACGCGCGGCCCACGCCACCACCCCGCGCTTGGGAGCGGACAAACAGGTGGTGCAGGTCCATCCCCCGCACGCCAAACTGCATCTGGACCAAAGGGCAAAGTGCGGCATAACCCAGCAATTGCGCGCCCTCTACCGCCACCAATGTCCGCACCCACGGTGCGGTCCCAAGGCAATCCCGCTCCAGATCAGTCAGGCTGATCTGCGCCACATCGCCATGGTGCGCGGCCAGGCCCTGTACCATGCCCAAAACGGATGGCAGGTCGGCCTCCTGAATGTTTCTGATTGTTAAGTCTGTCATTTGAGGTCTCCAAACCGGACGCCACAAACGAAAAAACCGCGCAAGTGGCGGCTGGTCTTTCTGCAATAGGGAAAAGTGCCGCGTTCAGGGAAAGCGGCGGTAATAACGGGTATTTGTTATCTGACACATGCCCGCAACTATGCAAATCGCCAGTGACAGGTCAACCCGCCCATCTTGAAAAATCTTGTTCGGCCGGCCCTACCCGACCAGCATCCGCAATCCCTGCGTCACATCCGAACGCACGGCCAATCGCAACCCCGGCTCATCCCCTGCCTTTAACGCGGCAATGATCAAACGGTGAAACTGCGGTGGCTCGGTGCGCCTGAGTCGCCCGTAAAGCGACCGCATCGTCGGCCCCATCTGTAACCAGACTGTTTCGGCCATCGCCAGCATCGCAGGCGCCTGGGCCCGCAAATACAACGTCCGGTGAAACTCCAGATTGGTGCGGATATAGGCCACGGCATCACCGCGCTGCACCGCATCTGCAATCACCGTGTTGATCGTCTGCATCCGCTCGATCAACGCCATATGCGCACGTGGCAAGGCGCGGCTGGCCAGCTCGACCTCAAGCAACGCTCTGAGCGCCGCCAATTCCTCGATTCTGTCGTTACCCAGCTCGGGGGTGGCGATGCGACCGGAATTCGACATGGTCAGCGCCCCCTCGGCCACCAGACGCCGCGCTGCCTCGCGGGCGGGTGTCATCGAAACACTGTATTCCTTGCCGATCCCACGCAGGGTCAGCGCCTGACCGGGCATCAGATCACCGTGCATAATCCGGCTGCGCAGATCACGGTATACCCGGTCATGGGCAACAGTGGTAGCATCGGATGGGCGCGCGGTTAAAGCCATGCGCTCTTGTGATCACAAAAACCCAAACCGTCAAGCACCGCCCTCAAAACTTGTAACGGTGCAACTGGTTGCCTTCTTTGCGCAACCACCCGCGCGGCGCTTTATAGGGTCCGTAAATCCGCTCGACACCCGCCCAGAACGCGGCCGAGTGATTCATCTCTGCCAGATGCGCAACCTCATGGGCGGCCACGTAATCCAGCACCTCGGGTGGGGCCATGATCAGCCGCCATGAAAACATCAACCCGCCATCGCTGGTGCAGGATCCCCACCGCGACCGAGTGTCCCGCATGGTCAGACGGGTATAGGGCCTGCCCAGCAGGGCGGCATAATCGTCGCACGCCCCGGCCAACCGGTCCCGCGCCACCTGCTTCAGATAGGCCCCCAACCGCGCGCCCACACGATCCGCTGCCCCCGGCACGGCAATTTCATCTGTACCAATCCGCACGGACCGCCCCGTGCCCGCGACGACCCGCACGATCTGCCCCCCCACAGGCAGTTCTGAACCCAGCCTGACGACAATATCATCGCCCCGCGCCTCAAGGTGTTGCCTGATCCAGTCCTCTTTGGACTCAGCAAAGGCCATCGCCTCGTGCTCTGCCAGCCGCTTGGGAATGGTCAGCGTCACCCGACCATCAAGTTGTGAAATACGCAAAGTAATCCGCCGCGCGCGCGCGGATCGACGCAAAACCAGCGCGATCGGGGGGCTGCCGGGCAGAAAGATATCGCTCAACGGGGCGTCTCACATCGTAACTGAGGGCTAAAGCCTTTGACTATCCCCCCCTCATATGGCACTTGCCCTGAATCAGCTAGACCAACATCACCACGCAAACGCAATTTACCAAGAAGGGGTGTTTCATGCCCAAGGAAGAATGGGGAACCAA
>JBARCL010000169.1:0-2179 GCA_049794055.1 Sulfitobacter sp. | reverse complement strand
ACAATCACGTTCTCTTTCAGGCCGATCAACTTGTCTTTCTTACCGCGCGTTGCCGCATCAGTCAGAACACGTGTTGTTTCCTGGAAGGACGCCGCAGAGATAAACGAACGTGTCTGCAAGGACGCTTTGGTGATGCCCAGCAAGATCGGTTCGCCTTTGGCAACGCGCCCGCCTTTGGACAGCGCCTTTTCGTTGGCTTGATCGAACTCCTGCTTGTCGACGTGTTCGCCCTTCAGCAACGTGGTGTCTCCGCTCTCTTGGATCTCCCACTTTTGCAGCATCTGGCGCACGATCACTTCGATGTGCTTGTCGTTGATCTTCACACCTTGCAAACGATACACGTCCTGCACTTCGTCGATCATATAGTCGGCCAAGGCCTCGACACCCATAATGGCAAGGATGTCATGGGGTGCGGGATTGCCGTCCATGATGTAGTCGCCCTTTTGGACAAAGTCACCTTCCGCAACCGGAATGTGCTTGCCCTTGGGCACCATGTACTCGACCTTGTGATCCGGATCTTCCGAGGACTCAATCGCGATACGGCGCTTGTTTTTATAGTCCTTACCAAAGCGAACATACCCGTCGATCTCTGCAATGATCGCGTGATCCTTGGGGCGACGTGCCTCAAAGAGTTCCGCAACCCGTGGCAAACCACCGGTAATGTCCTTGGTCTTGGCACCTTCACGCGGGATACGCGCAATGATGTCACCGGCTTTGATCTCAGTCTGGTCTTCGACGGACAGAACCGCATCAACAGACATCGCATAGGTGATCGGGTTGCCTGCATCGTTGCGCAGAACTTCACCGTCTTCACCAAGGATCATCACCTCGGGCTTCAACTCGTTGCCCTTGATCGCTGCACGCCAGTCGATCACGATCTTCTGGGTCATGCCTGTCGCATCATCGGTCTCGTCCTTGACCGCGATCCCCGACACAAGGTCGACGAACTTGGTCATACCGGATTTTTCCGCGATGATCGGCAGCGTGTAGGGATCCCATTCAAACAGCTTGTCGCCGCGCGCAACCGTGTCGCCGTCTTTGACAAACAAGGACGTACCATAACCGATCTTGTGGCTGGCACGCTCTTCACCGTCTTCGCCGACAATCAACATCTTCATGTTCCGGCCCATCACCATCGTAGCGCCATCGGCGTTCTTGAGGGTCATGGCGTTTTCAAAGACGATCTTGCCTTCTTGGCTGGCCTCAAGGAAGGACTGCTGTCCACCCTGAGCAACGCCACCAATGTGGAAGGTCCGCATGGTCAGCTGTGTGCCCGGTTCACCAATCGACTGCGCCGCAATGATACCCACCGCTTCGCCTTGGTTCACCAAAGTACCACGTGCAAGGTCACGACCGTAACATGTGGCGCAGACGCCTTCTTCGGCTTCGCAAGTCAATGGCGAACGGATGCGTGCAACCTGCACGGCATATTCGTCGATCAGATCAGCAGTACGTTCGTCGATCAGACCACCTTCGGGCACGATCACCTCGTCGGTGCCGGGCTTGAGGATCGGATCAGCCGCAACACGGCCCAGCAGACGCTCGGCCAGTGACGACACAACTTCACCGTCATTCACCGCCGCAACCGCCGTGATGCCAGCATCGGTTCCGCAATCATGCATACGCACGATACAGTCCTGTGCCACGTCCACCAGACGACGTGTCAGATACCCCGAGTTCGCAGTCTTCAAAGCCGTATCCGACAGACCCTTACGGGCACCGTGGGTAGAGTTGAAGTATTCGAGAACGGTCAAACCTTCCTTAAAGTTCGAGATGATCGGCGTTTCGATGATATCGCCGTTCGGCTTGGCCATCAGACCGCGCATACCGCCGAGCTGTTTCATCTGCGTCACAGAACCACGCGCACCGGAGTGGGCCATCATGTAAACCGAGTTCGGTTCGTTTTCAGAGCCATTTTCGGCGTATGTGGTATCGGAAATCGATCCCATCATCGCGTCGGTAACCTTGTCGTTACACTTTGACCAAGCATCGACAACTTTGTTGTACTTTTCGCCCTGTGTGATCAGGCCGTCCATGTACTGCTGTTCAAAGTCTTTAACCTGATCGCGTGTTTCTTCAACCAGAGGCCATTTGCTATCAGGGATCAACATGTCGTCCTTACCGAACGAGATGCCTGCCTTAAACGCCTGACGGAAACCCATGGTCATGATCTGGTCAC
>JBARCL010000168.1:0-5614 GCA_049794055.1 Sulfitobacter sp. | reverse complement strand
ACCCCGTATAGCGATTTATATACCATGCCAAAAACTTTTTCTAAGCTTCTGCTTTTAAATGCTCTTTCCAAATTCCATCGCGAGGCGCGTGGCTGATTTGCAACAAGCCGAGTCCTTAGAAGGAGCTGTTGCGCGACATTGCAGGCGGCTTGTTCGCAAAAATGGATGCCAGTTTTTGACAGACAAATTATTACCGGATATTAATTATTATCGGGTGATTTTATTAATCAGATATTTTTATTAACTGGATTATTATAATTATCCGGTTATAGATAACATGATAAAACGAAAATGAGCAGGGGGCCACAATGCCTACAATCGTCATCGCCTCTCCAAAAGGGGGGGCCGGAAAATCAACAACAGCCGTGGTTCTAGGTACCGAGCTGGCCCATGAAGGTGTCCCTGTAACGATGCTCGATTGCGACCCGAACAGGTCTCTCACACTCTGGTCTAAGCAGTCGGATCTGCCAAAAAATATCACCTTACTGTCAGGCGTCTCAGAAGCAGATATCGTGCGTACGATCAAAGCACATGACGCGGATGGACACGTCGTTATCGTTGATCTTGAAGGGGTCGCGTCACGTTTGGTTTCACGCGCCATCAGCCAGGCAGATCTCGTGCTTACCCCAATGCGTGCCACCACATTGGACGCCACCATTGGAGCGCGCGCGCTACAACTCATTGCCGAGGAAGAAGAGGCTCTAGACCGGGCAATCCCTCATGCGGTGGTTTTCACCATGACCAAGGCAATTCGGTCGAGACAACATAAGGGGATCGAAGTCTCGCTGCGCGAGCAAAGCATTGATGTAATCGACCCGCCCTTGATGGAACGCGCAGCGTTTTCGGGACTCTTTGCCTTTGGTGGAGATCTTTACTCTATGCCTGCGCAAGGGAACATGGACGGCGCAAGAGATAATGCACGCGCCTTTGCCATGCAGGTATACCGCCGTTTAGTGGGGAGGGGCTGAAATGTCTGACAAGAACCCGTTTGGAATCTCGATTACACCGGACAAACTTCGGGCTAAGCATAAGGACTCTAGCCCCAAAACAGTTGCGCGTTCAGACGAGGCTGCGGAGAAACACGGATTTGTTGATAGAGCGCCAAAGAAGCGCCGTGGACGCAAGCCCAGTCCCCGTATAGGTCAAGTCCATGCAAAGGTCATGCCAGATGTCGCCCGCGAGATCTCCGCAGAGGCCCGACTACGTGGTGTGCAGCAGGGTGTGCTCATTGAAGAGGCCTGGGCTCTCTACAAGGCGGAAAACGACTTGTAAAAAGGGGCAAGTGCCTCTGGGGTACCGACCGAAGCGCGAGATTGGCCGACGAGATTGTTTTCCTATCAGATGTTCAAACGATGAACCCGGTGAAGACGTCGATGGTCTGAGGGGAATATGAGATGGGCACTTCGGGTTACCCACTGGATCAGCCTCATGTTGGCAGCCATCGCGCTGACCACGGACCGAAGCATGAACCCTGGGGAAGATCTCATACCGAAGGGCCGCGAAATAGCGGCAATCAAAAATCCCGCTCCCTACTTTGTCAAAAAGCAATGACGACAGTGCTTGTAGCTGCCGCCTAACTCCGGTCGCCATAAAGCCATTGACAGAAACGGGCCCGGAATCCTTCCATTAAATCGGCCGCGTCAAAAACCCGATATATTAAGATAATGCCAAATATCCTGTTGGACTTCGCGTACTTTCGTAGGGAGGGACCCAAGATCAGTCTATTGAAAGCCTAGACCGCAAAGACATCCTCTATTACGCCTATAAGTGGCATCAGGAATTCTCCATTCACTGGATCTTGTGCAGCCGCATAAAGCGTATCTATCGCTTCGACAGCGGTATCGAGGCTCTCAGAACTGCCATCAAACATTGCCATAACCATTGAAGCATCATCCACATTGGACATACCACGATGCACTGCAAAAAGTGTGCCAAGGTCAGCTTTAGTCTCAAGATAAGCCTGATCTGCTTGCTGGCGATCGATGAACTCCTGTGTAGCACCTGCAGGCGGCTCCGCCTTTGCGCCATCAAGGACTTTCAAAATGAAATCACCTCTATTGACCGATCCGTCGCTTAGAGCGCCCGACCAAAAGCGCAAGCCTTCAATGTCAGGTGTGCGACCCAGTACATTCTCGTATACATCGGCTACAAACTTAAGGTTACTTGTGTCAGCCGGATATGTGGCCAGAGTCTCTGGCTGGTCCGCGAATATCGATACAATCTCTTCCAAGGATGTGCCGTTTGCAAAAGCGGTACCCCAGAAAGAGAGGCCAACAGCATCAGGCGCACGATTAAAATAGGCGATGTATATTGAGACAAAGGCTTCGAAATCCGTTTCGCTGAGATTAGTGTGGCCTCCAAATTGTTGAAGATCCATCGCCCCGTTGAAGACGGGAAGGTCTGTCCCGAAATTAAGGAACTCAAAATTTGTAAGCTCTACCGTCCCAATGCCATCAGCCTTACGGTCCGTAATCGTAACGCTGCCCGGGCTTAAAGTGACTGTGTAGTCGTTTTGATCACCATCAAGGACGGCTGTGTCCACCCCTTCAAGGCCATCAATAGAAGACATACCTGCAGTAAGAATCACGATGTCGTCTTCGGGCGTTACTACTATATCGCCACCATCTTTCGGCTGCCCGCCTTCGTTCTGTGGAGTGTCCATTGTATCAGGTATCTCGTTGACATTCAAACGTTCCTGGCCCTCTGGCAACGGCACAGGCGGTTCCGCATCGCTTACAACTGTTTCGAGAGTTCCATAGCCATCCAGGTAACTGTACTGAACACTCAAAGCGGCTCCACGATCATCTGCTGAAACCGTATAAGTTTTACCAGTTGCACCTAGAATTGGCTCGCCATCACGAAGCCACTGGAATTCTCCTGTGCCTTTGACAATGTTGTCGCGATCGTACAAAGCATCAACCCGAGCCAAGAGGTTTGCATCTTCCACCGGAAACCCGAGGATGAAAACACCTCCGACCGGGCCGGAATTGATATGACCAGCCGGTGCTTCTGGAATGGACGGATTTTCTGAAGCCACCGGTGGATCAGCCACGTCAGGTGTAACAGGCTTTACAGGGATGATCGGACCTGCCCCATTGACATAGGGCACGGTGGGCTTTGGTTTACTGTACTCGATTTCGTGAGTGCCACCGCCATCTATATATGAATATTCGACGCTAATCCGAGTTCCTTGATCAGCCGCCGTCACTACATAAGTCTGAGACGTCGCGCCGAAGATCTCTGCATCCTCTCGGAACCACTGGAATTTTTCTGTAGTATAGTTGATTCCGTCAACGTCTCTGAGCGAATTTGGACGAGCAACTAGCGTCTCACCCATTTCGGCATCACCAAGAATAACCAAATCACCCGTTGGTTCCGTATTATTGGGGCTTTCAGCTTTGTCATCGGTGTCCCGGTTTGGTGCAATGTAAGGGGCTTCAGTGACAAAAACAAACTCCGTCACCGCTGGCTTAGGCTTGCTTACAACTATCTCAATATTACCGAGATTATCACGATACGTATATTGAATGTTAATTTCAGAACCCAAATCGGCATTCGTAAGAACATAGGCTTGAGATCGCGCGCCTGAAATTGGCTCGCCATCACGAAACCATTGAAACGATTCCGTGCTATAGTTGATGCCATCTTTATCGCTAAGACCGTTGGGCCGAGCAACTAGCGTCTCACCAACGAACGCATCGCCGAGAATGACAAGAAAGCCTTCTGGATTACTATTGCTCATTTTAGAACCTCCTAAACCGAATATGTTGTGCCGCCTGAGAGCTCCAGTATGGGCTCGGCGGTGTTCTGTGGGATTTCAAGTTGAACCAACTTGCTCATATTTGCAGGTACCTGATCTCTTGGGATGGTATGAAGAGCACCCCTTCCGCGTGGATCCTGACAAAAGCTTGCCCCTGTTAACTGCTCAATACCGTCTCGAGAACGGTACGTGTTCCGGTCTTTTTTAGCCATTATCACTCGAGAAGTTGTTTGTAAGCAGAAAAGACTGGCAGTCGGCAAAAGTCTGCCAAGCTGTGAATATTCGGGAACGCACCCCAAGGTGCCATCTTTTCGCTTTGAATAAATATCATTCTTGATCAGGCAGTTGGATGCTCCGTCAAACACGCCCATAGTACTTTTTGCGACTCTAGATGTGCTGTACATGTCTTAGCTTTGCCTATCAAATCAGTTGTTGTAGTGCAAGGTGCTGTACAATCTGGGCATAATGATGGTCACAATAAGATAAATTGCAGAAAATATTTGTCTGTTGGCAAATCGAAAAGTGCTGCGCGACTGCGCTGGATCAAAGCTTGGCGTCCTCGCATTTTGGATTGTCCTTGTTAGTCACTAGTCTGTTTGGGACAATGTCCGCACTAATAAAATCAAAGGCTTGAAAGCCCAAAAACGGAGAGGGTTCAAATGGGACAGCGTGCAGCCATCTATGCTCGGGTTTCCACCTCAGATCAGTCTTGCGAACGCCAGACTTCTGAGTTGACCGCTTTTGCCGAACGCGGTGGCTACGACGTCGTGGGTGTCTTCAAAGAAACCGCCTCGGGATCATCCGCCAACCGTGTCGCCCGCAAACAGATTATCGAAAAGGCACAGGCGAGGCTGATCGATGCGGTTCTTGTCACCGAGTTGTCTCGCTGGGGTCGCTCGACCCAGGACTTGCTGGACACCCTCAACAGATTGGCAGGCTGGAAAGTCTCTGTTGTAGCTATGAGTGGAATGACCTTCGAACTTGCCACGCCCCACGGCCGGATGATGGCCACTATGCTGGCTGGCATTGCGCAATTCGAGCGTGATCTACTCAGCGAACGTGTAAAATCCGGCCTCGCTGCCGCCCGCGCTAGGGGTAAGAAATTGGGTCGCCAACCAGGACAGCGCCCAAAATCCGATAGGCTCACGCCGAAGGTTATTCAGGCCGTGACAGATGGCCGATCATACCGTTGGATTGCACGTGATCTCGGCATCAACAAGAATACAGTGCTCAAAATCATGAAACGGCACCGCGAAAAAGATTCATGATACGATTCCGCTCTCAACCGGACTCGACACCCTCATTGCAGGTGAGACACCGAACGCGGGGTCTGGACGGACTGATAACCCGCTTCATGGACCGTGTGTTGTCATTGACCTGCCCCCCAAGGCTCCCTCATTTATAACGAGAGTCTGCGGGTTTGGATTTCATATTCCTCGGTTTCAGTTTGGGCAAGCGCGTCGTGCGCGGAGCCCTCAAATTGCTCAAGCGCTCGACGCGCTTCAGCGGGTGTTTTATTTCCCAGTGACGAGTGCGGTCTGACCTGATTGTAATCGTACCGCCACAGGGCCAGCTTGCGGCGAGCGTCGTCTAGGCTGTCGAACCATTCTTCGTTCAGCAATTCATCACGCAGGCTGCCGTTGAAAGACTCGATGAAGGCATTCTGCTGCGGCTTACCCGGATCGATGTAGTGCCACTCAACATCGTTATCGCCAGCCCACTTCAGGATCGCACGACTGGTGAACTCTGTGCCGTTATCACTGACGATAGTGTCCACCATGATAGTGGACATCTTGAGGTCAGATATGGCGGGTAAGAAGGGGCAGAAGAAGCGGTTCTGGTCGGATGAGGAGA
>JBARCL010000167.1:0-1988 GCA_049794055.1 Sulfitobacter sp. | reverse complement strand
GGCGTCAGCCCGTCGATCCCCTGCGCTGTCCGAAGTCAAAAGCGATCCCGGCATTGGTGCCGGGGTCACAGAATTTCTATGAATACTTCATGTGTGATTTGGAGCTGCGTTATCAGGTCAAAATCTACGGTTTTTGATGGACGTTCACAGACACCGGCCATTCAGGTTTCGCGCAGCGAAGGGGCCGAAAGAGCCCGTTCCTACGGATGCTGCGACCTGCATCAAGGTCTAAGAATGCTGGAAGCTGCCCTTGAGTTTCGCCATGTGCACTATGTCTGCAACGTGAAATCGCTCTTTGTCGCGCTCAGTCGGGTGTTAGGTGATTGTGCGAATTGGCGAGATTTGAAGTGCTTCGAATTCACCGTGACGTAAGGGCTGCACGAGGCCTGTAGCGGGGCATAGCAATTTGTCCCACGGCGCAGCGATCAAGGTTGCGGTGATTTCACGGTCGGCTTGGGGTAGAGGGCAACAATAGCCTCAGCGCTCCGGTCTGGGACCATATTTCGAGAAACGAGGGGTTCAACAAACACTGAAAGCCATTCGTAGCCTTCGTTTGCTTCTTCCCAACTCAGTCATTGGCTCATTTCCGATAGCTGAGATCGCAAAGTGATGACCGTCAAACTCAAAATGGGTCGTGAACCATCATCGGTGTCGCCTTTCGAACAGACGCGCAAAGAGCACTGCGTATTTTTCCAGCCATACTTTTAGGCCCGTTGAGATGTTTGAGCGTCGAATCCCTGAATGGCTACGTCATGCACCCGCACCATCAGTGCGGGGTTTTGCGACCCTTGCCGCATTTGAGGCAGTTGCACGTGGCATCCTGATTTCCGTCTTTCCGGTTGCGATGTACGACGCGCTCCAGGACGCGGCCCTGATCAGTTCGATATATTTCGCGATCGGCATCATCTCATTGTTGATCGGGCTTCTCGTTCCATTTCTCAATCGCTGGATAGCGAGGCGATGGATGTATGGCATCGGGGCGATGGGGTTCGTCATTGGATCGGGCCTTGCAACATTGGGCTCACCAGAGATGATCGTTTTGGGGCTTGTCCTGAACTCGCTGGCCACGGTCGTGACCTTTGTCTGTTTCAACGCCTATGTGTTGGATTACATCGCGCGGATCGAATTGGGGAAATGCGAAACGCTGCGCATGTTCTACTCGGCCCTGGGATGGACCGTCGGTCCGATGCTGGGCGTCCTGTTGTGGGAATGGTGGAGGCCCGCCCCGTTCGTGATTTCGGGCGTGGCGGCGGCAGCCATGCTGGGAGCGTTTATCTTTCTGCGGCTGGGGAACGGCAAACAGATCACTCGGGCGCAGCGTGCACCTGTCAATCCGTTGGCATTTCTAGGGCGTTTCTTGCGCCAACCCCGCCTGATAGCTGGTTGGCTCTTTGCGGTTATCCGATCATGCGGGTGGTGGGCCTATGTTGTCTACCTACCCATTTTTGCTGTCGAAAATGGGCTTGGAGATACGCTGGGCGGGACGCTTTTGTCGGTCACGAATGCAGCCCTGTTTGGGTCGCCGTTGATGCTGAGATGGATGCAGAAACATTCTGTGCGCAGTTCGGTTCAAACCGGGTTCATGGCTTGCGCATGTCTATTCTGTACCGCCAGTTTGGTTTCATCAGCCTCGACTGCAACAGTCGGCTTGCTTTTTATCGGCAGTTTCTTTCTGATCCTATTGGATATCTGTGCCGGACTGCCGTTCCTGATGGCCGTCAAACCGTCGGAACGCACCGAAATGTCGGCCGTTTACTCGTCCTACCGGGACGTCTCCGGCATCCTGACACCAGGCGCGGCATGGCTGATCCTATTGTCCGCCCCGATATCAGGCATTTTTGCTGCTGCAGGTGTGGCAAGCTTGCTAGCTTGGGGGATTGCCGGGCGGCTGCATCCGCGCCTGGGCGAAAACCGTATGAAGCCAGTGAAACCATTGCAAATAGAGCAGCGGATCCTTTTTCATGAGACTTGAGGCCGGTCGCCAATTG
>JBARCL010000166.1:0-3667 GCA_049794055.1 Sulfitobacter sp. | reverse complement strand
CCCCTCAGCGCTTGCCATGAAAGGAAACGCGAGAAAAAAAGCAATCGTCAGAACCAATAGGCGAAGAGCGGTGTTGTGAAAAAAATGCATTCAGTCTTGCTCATTGTGGTTGAAGGTCACTAGTCTTGGTCCAATGTTGCGAAAAATATCGTGTCCCTGAGCTTAGGGTGTCAGCTGGGAAACGCAAGAAAGGGTCGGAATGAACAAGTTAAACAGACGTACCGTATTTTTGAGCGTACCAGCAGCAGTTCTTTTATCCAGCTGCGGTGAACAGGCCGCGTTTGAATGGAAGCCAGAAACAGATGCTGAACGCGCATTGCGGGAAAACCGTGAGAAACTGCAGAGAACTGTAGGCGAAGGCGGTTTAGTCGGCGCAGGCGGCGGTGCTTTACTTGGAGCGGCCTTAGGCGGCGTTGGAGGTGCTGTGCGTGGTGCTCAGATTGGGCGATTGGGTGGTGCCGGTGCGGGCCTGTATGTAAAGCAGCTGCAAAAACAATATGCTGACAAAGAAGCGCTTTCAAACAAGATCATCACTGACTTACGTGCAACGAACGCAAATCTTGAAGCAAGCCTGCGAGCGATGAATGCGGTCGTGACCGAACGTCGCCAGCGTGCGGCGCAATCACAGGTCGATGCCACGCGAGATGCACGCAATACCGAGGAAGCTGCAGCATTGATCTCAGCAGCTCGGGGTCAGGAAGAGTTTTTTACGTCAACCCGAGGGCTAGTTCTTCAAGAAGGTATTAATACAAAAACCGGCGAAATTGATGCGGAATTGGCGAGGCTCCGCTCGCGAGTCAAAACCCTGCGCGAAGTTTCGCAAGATTTGGCCAACATCTAAGGAAAGCTGACGCATGACGAAAGCCCAAGACGCATATAGCGAAGCTCAACATAAGATCGTTCAAAATCCTTCCGCATTCTCGCTTGAATTGTCGAACGAATGGCTTGAATGCATCCCACCAGAAATCATAAGTCTCACAAACGTAACTAAACTTGATCTCTCCGACACAAAGATCAAGTCAGCAAAGCATCTCGCTAACCTCACAAAATTGACCGAACTGAATCTTAACTACACAAAGCTCGCATCAACAAAGCACCTCGCAAGTCTCACAAACCTGACCGAGCTGAATCTCGGTGGCACAAAACTCAAATCAGCAGAACACGTCAGAAGCCTCACAAACCTGACCGAGCTTGACCTCCACTCACAGGCCTAACAGGCCTAACCAAACTTGATCTCAGCCACACACAGCTCACGTCAGCTGAGCCGATCAATGGTCTCACAAACTTGAGACACCTTAATCTCGAAAATACGGAAATTAACGACATAGGTCGCACCAAGTGACATACCATAAGACATCCAGTACATCACTTACCTATTACATTTTGGAAATTCCCTGCAATTCTTTGAGCAAGGCTTTATCGGTGGCGATAGCTTTTTTGGTTTTCGCCACCATCTCGCCGTAATCCTTCTTGTGGGCGGCGCGCATCTTGGCGAACTCTTTATTCGGTTCCCAGGTCACTGCTTTTGACCAAGCGTCCCAGCTCTCTCCGAACTTCCCAGCCGCGAGCTTTTTGAATAGGCCCTCATCGTAGGCCTTCATATAACTGCTGCCCCAAAATGATGGACTGCTGATTTTGAAATAGCTATCGGCAATAATTCCCACCGCTGCAACCGCACCATGAGTAGATTTGGTCATAGCTTCGGCACCTTTGCCAAGCGCAACATTCCTCATTTCCTTGCGCGTGTCCACGACAATGGCGACGACTTCTTTATTGGACTCGGCAATCTTCGCGGCTGTCATCGTAGACTGTTTCGCGCCGATCGAAACGATTTTCGAAAGTGAGCGCATGAACCCGATCATAAAGGCGGCGGCATCAATTGCGTTCGACGTCTTTTTGAAACCGCTTTGTGCATTGGCTATCTGACTATCAGTCATTGCACCTTGTTTTTCGAAGAACTTCACGTCGTCCTCAAGGCTTCTTATGCGATCTTCGACCCATTTGATCAGTTTGGTGATGGAATTGCGCGTGTTCTTTGGAATAGTTTGGTTCGGGATGATGATTTTGTCACCTGGTTGGATAAGGTCTGACTTCGGGCGCTGCTTTCGGAATTTGGCATTGACCGGGTCATTGAAGATATCCTTGAACGATTTCAAGCCATAGGATTTGGCGATTTTATCGAGGTTTTCGCCCTTCATAACCGTATGAACTTGAGTTTTGGGCATATCGATTTCCAATGCGTCAAAAAATAGGCTTAGAAAAGGCCTACAGTCTTCTCCCAACATTTTTTTGAAGGGATCTTGAAATTATGGTCGCTGAAATGTCCTGGCAGATCAAGTTCTTCGTGCTATAATTTGTTTGCTTGTGTCAAGATGTCTGAGTTGATCAACACGGTTGATAAACTTGTCCAACGCCCTCAAAGCTGCGGTCTGACCAAAACGGGTCAGCAGGGTAACCGCCCCATTGTTACCGCGGCGATTTAGCTTTGATGCGGGCCGCCAGATCGGTGTCATCCACGAAGTCATCAAGGAACTCATGCCATGTTTTGTTGGTGATACGAGCGGCTCGGATCATTTCCGTCAGCTCTTGGATCCCGTCATCGGTCAGTGCGGTGCTTGTTTCGTCGGGCCCGACGTAAACGCTGACGATGTTTCCATAGGTCAGGTTGTCGTCGTTGGAGATGATCGCTTCGAGAAGTTGGGCATCCTCGCCCAACATTTTGGCGACGTAGTCGATGCTGCAGACATGGGTCACCGCAGCCATCAGGCGACCTTTGATTGTGCAGCTGCCAGCGGCACCCAATTCCAGGGCAGCAACTCATCCAGCCGGTTGATCTTGTGATCGTGGATACGGTCGAGGATGTCGGCGAGATAGGCCAGTGGGTCGAGACCATTCAGTTTGGCGGTTTCAATGACGGTCATTGCACGCGCGAGCGTTTCCGCCCCGGTATCGGCTCCTGCAAACAACCAATTCTTACGTCCAATTCCAATCGGGCGCAGGGCGCGTTCTGCTGGGTTGTTGTCGATGGCCACACGCCCGTCAGACAGAAACAGGCTGAAGGCCTCCTGCCGCGCGAGACCATAGCGGAAGGCCTTGGCCAGATCGCTCTTGCCCGGGATGCGCAGAAGCTGCTGTTCGGACCAGGCAAAGAAAGCCTCGACCTTGGGCAGGCTGAGCTTTTGACGTGCCGCATAGCGGGCGTCGGCGGACTGGCCGTTGATATCGCGCTCGATGTCGTAGAACTTGCCAATCCGGTCGAGCGCCTCGCGGGCGATCTCGGATTTGGTCGAGGTCCAGAAGTCATGGAAGTCGCGCCGCAGGTGGGCCCAACAGGCCGCCTCGCGCAAGCGCGGTTTGCCACCGGGTTCAGGCGCGTAGAGCTTGGCATACCCTTTGTATCCATCCGCTTGCAGGATGCCGCGCGCATCGGCCAGGTGGCCAAGAACGTGCTCTTCCTTCCAGTTGGGTGCGAACCGATAGACAGCGCCGGGTGGCGCAGCTCCTGCCCAGGGCCGTTGATCACGCACGTAGGTCCAGATACGGCCTTGCTTCACGCCTTTCCCCAACCCTTTATCTCTCTTCGACCGGTCCAGCACCCGGATTGGGGTATCATCCGCGTGTAGAAGATCGCTGCTCATGATGTTCGCCTCGATCCGCTCGATCAGCG
>JBARCL010000165.1:0-9234 GCA_049794055.1 Sulfitobacter sp. | reverse complement strand
GGGCCCCCACCGCACATGCAATCATCGAATGAATGAAACTGAGGTGGGGAAAACCCTGCCCTTTGACCCTGACAGGGGTGGGACCGTGGATATGACCGGACTTTCCATAGATAAACTATCAATGCGTTTCGACCTGCCGGCGGGCGGGCATGTGCAGGCGCTGCAGGATGTATCGATCGACCTGAAGGCGGGCGAGTTATTGAGCGTGTTGGGGCCGTCGGGCTGTGGCAAGACCACGCTTTTGAACATTGTTGCGGGCTTTTTGGCACCGACAAGCGGCGTAATGACATTGAACGGGCACACAATCACCGGACCGGACGCAGAACGCGGCATGGTATTTCAGCAAGGCGCGCTGTTTGAATGGATGTCGGTCCGTGAGAATGTTGGTTTCGGGCCCTCGATGAAGGGGATGCCGAAGAACAACAAGAAAGAGATCGTGGATCACTTGCTGGATGTGGTGGGTTTGCAGGATTTCAAGGAAAAGGCGGTCTATGAACTGTCTGGCGGGATGCAACAGCGTGTGGCGTTGGCCCGTTGTCTGGCCAATGACCCTGATGTGATCTTGATGGACGAACCGCTGGGCGCGCTGGATGCCTTGACCCGCGAAAAGATGCAGTCGCTGGTACTCAAACTGTGGAAAGAGACCGGCAAGACGATTATCCTGATCACCCATTCGGTAGAAGAGGCGTTGTTGCTGGGCGAGCGGCTGATCGTGATGGCACCGCGACCGGGGCGCATTCATAAAGAATACCGCCTGCCGTTTGCCGAGCTGGGTGTGGGCGCGGATCTGCGCGAGGTCAAAAAGCATCCTGATTTTGGCCCCAAACGCGAAGAGATCCTAAACATGATCTGGGACATGGAAGAAGAGATTATGGGCACCAAGGAGGACGCGGCATGATTCCCCTGATCATTTATGCGTTGATTTTTATCGCAGCGTTTTTCGTCGTCACCAAAGTGGTAGAGGGGCGCGGTGTGAAGGATTACACCTCGCTCAAGACGGTGACGTTCGGGGATGAAAGCGCGGTCCGGCCAAACCGTGCGGCTGGTGTCATTTCGATCCTGACGATTTTCCTGATGTGGGGGATGTTTACCGGCTCCAGCCTGTTGCCCGGTTTTCTGCATGCGCCTGCCCCGTTTGTGGGGACAACTACCTTTACTTATACGTCACAAGTAGAGGGACAGGCACCGGACGATGCGACGGTGACGGTTGTCGTGCACCGGCGTGGAGAGCCGGTTGATGCCCCCGAGGTTGATCCGGGTGAAGGGTTTGCCAAGAACGATTCGCTTGCGATTGCGCAATGGCGGTCGGGTCTGGTGTCGTTCGACAAGAATGACGAACTAACCAAAAAGGACGGCGCGCAGGTGATCGCCATCGACGGGCAGAAGATTGCACCGGGACAGACGGTCAATACGGCAGACGGTACGGTGACATTGTCCGATAAGGGCACACCGAACTTCGAACCGTCAAAGGGCTGGCAAATGCAGCCGCTTTATTTGCCCTCACCGGAAGAGGTTTGGACCCGGTCGTTGCAGATTGCGTCGGAAGGTTTCCGTAACTTTACATTGTTGCAGCATTTGGGGTTCTCGCTGTTTCGGGTGATCGTCGGGTTCCTGCTGGGCGCGATTGTGGGTATTCCGCTGGGGTATGCCATGGGTCTGAGCAACTGGTTCCGCGGCTGGTTTGATCCGATTGTGGAATTCATGCGCCCTGTGCCGCCGCTGGCCCTGATCCCGCTGGTCATCATCTGGTTTGGCATCGGAGAAGGCGGCAAGATTATCCTGTTGTTCCTGGCGGCGCTATGGATCATGGCAATTGCAGCGCGCTCCGGTGTGTCGGGCGTCAAGATTTCCAAGGTGCATGCGGCCTATTCATTGGGCGCGAGCAAGTGGCAGATCATGCGTTATGTCATCATCCCCAATTCGCTGCCCGAGATATTCACCGGCGCACGGGTTGCAATGGGTGTGTGTTGGGGCACGGTTGTGGCCGCAGAACTGGTCGCGGCTGAGCAGGGGGCCGGTATGATGATCATGACAGCGTCCAAGTTCCAGAACACAGACATCGTGATCATGGGGATTATCCTGATCGGTGTGATCGGCTTTGGCATTGATATGCTGATGCGGGCGGCTGAGAAGTTTCTGGTGCCTTGGAAAGGCAAGGGTTGATCCCGACCCAGACTTTTTGATGGTTTGCCGCTGAACCATTAGAAACACCGCAACCGGAAAAACAAAAACGCCGAGGGATACCCTCGGCGCTTTTTTTTGATGTGGTTACGGGTACCGGAAGCTTTTAGGGTTTCCGCTTCCGTATCTTAGCTGGGCTTGCCGCGACGCGGTGTTGTTGCGCCGCCGCTTTTTTTCTTGCCGCCACCGGGTTTGCCCATTTTGTTAGGGGGGCTGAAGCGTTTGGACGGGTCTGATGCACGCTTGTAACTTTTTGCGCCTGCCGGAGCGTCCTCACGGGCCTTGAAAGGCTTGCCGCTCTTGGGTTTGCCGGCCTTGGGCGCGTCGGCGCGGGGCCCGTCCTTTTTCCAAACGGCCTTGGCCTTGGGTTTGGCGAAACCTTCACCGTCGGTTTTTGGTTTGGGCTTGGCCCCCGGTTTCATCGGGCTGCGTTCGGTCTTGTGCGACTTTGGCGGGCGTTCGCCCTTGGGTTTATCCGCGTGCTTGTGTTTGGGTTTGTCGAATTTGGGTTTGTCAAACTTGGGCTTTTCTGCCCGCACTTCGGCAACGGGTGCCTCGCTGGGGGCCGGACGCGGCGCGCGCGGTGCAGAAGGCGCATCCGAATCGTAGGTCGACTTGCGATAGGGTTTACCCGCAGGTTTCGGCCCACGTGCGCCGCCAGGTTTCGGGCCGCGCTGGATATCGGGGGCCTTGTCGAGTTTGGTGACGATGGCACCGGCTTCGATAACACGATCCGGGCCAAGGGAATTCATGAATTTGTCAGCGGAAGACGCGAGGATTTCCACAAAACTGTGGTCTTGTTGGACACGGATCGCGCCGATGTCATCCTTTGTCAGATCGCCCTTGTTGCAGATCATCGGGAGCAGGGTGCGCGGTTCTGCCCCGTCGGTGCGACCGGTCGAGACCGAGAACCAGACCGACGGCCCGAAGCTGGGGCGCGGGCGATCATCCTTGGTGCCCGGATCGGTCAGATCTTCGGGGGCGGAAGCGCGGGCGCGGTAGAGGTTGACGAAAGCCGTCGCCAACTGTTCGGGTGTGAATTTCTCTGTCAGAGACGTCACGAAACCGGCGGCGTCATCCGGTGCAGGGTTGGACCATGCGGGATCGGACAGCAGGCGCTCTTCGTCGGCCGCGTTCACTTCTTCTGCCGAAGGGGCAGGGCCCCATGTGGCTGACAGCTTGGCCCAGCCGAGGAGACGGCTGGCTTTGGTCTTCATTTTGGCAGGCACGATCAGGGCTGATACGCCCTTGCGCCCCGCGCGGCCGGTGCGGCCAGAGCGGTGCAGCAGGGTGTCGGCGTTTGACGGCAGATCGGCGTGGATCACTAGTTCGAGGTTGGGCAGGTCAATGCCGCGTGCGGCGACATCCGTGGCGATACAAACGCGTGCGCGACCATCGCGCAGGGCTTGCAGGGCGTTGGTGCGTTCGGATTGTGACAATTCGCCAGACAGGGCCACAACAGAGAAGCCGCGGTTGGTGAATTTTGTTGTCAGACGGGCCACGGCGGCGCGGGTGTTGCAGAAGACGATGGCATTCTTGGCCTCGTAAAAGCGCAGGACGTTGATGATCGCGTTTTCCGTATCGCGCGGGTGAACCTGCAAGGCCCGGTATTCGATATCGGCGTGCTGTTTGGCTTCGCCTACGGTTGCGATCCGCTGTGCATCCTTTTGGTATGACTTGGCCAGCTTTGCGATCGGGGCCGGTACGGTGGCAGAGAACATCAGCGTGCGGCGGTCTTCCGGTGCTTCGGACAGGATGAACTCGAGTTCTTCGCGGAACCCCATGTCGAGCATTTCGTCAGCTTCGTCGAGGATCACGGCGCGCAGATCGCCGAGGTCGATGTTGCCACGTTTGATATGGTCACACAGGCGGCCCGGTGTGGCAACAACCACATGGGCCCCGCGATCAAGGGCACGTCGTTCGGTGCGTTGGTCCATGCCACCCACACAGGTGGTCACGATGGCGCCAGCCTTGGCATAAAGCCAGCTGAGTTCGCGGGCGACCTGCATGGCCAGTTCGCGGGTCGGCGCAATGACCAGGGCGAGGGGGGAGGAGGCCGGGCCGAAACGCGGCTCTTCGCCCAGTAGGGTTGGCGCGATCGCAAGGCCAAAAGCAACTGTTTTGCCTGATCCGGTTTGTGCCGATACCAGCAGATCCTTGTCATTCAAGGCTGCGTCGGTAACGGCCTGCTGGACGGCAGTTAATGTTTCATAGCCTTGCGCTTCAAGCGCATCTGCGATTGTCTGGATCACGTGGGTCGTCCTGTTCTGAGGGGGGCCGTGCAAGAGGCACGGCAGCCTCAGGCGGTTTGGCCGAGGCATGTGTTTCGCCCGCCTGTAAGGGGTCTGCGCGGGAATGTACATGGGTTTGTTTGCCCGGCGCTTCGTTCGCGAGGGTTTACAGGGACGTCTAGTGACATAAGCCCCTAGATTTTGTATTCGGCAAAGCAGGAGAATGTTATGGCTAATGGTTTTCGAATTGCCTTTGACGATTCCGGGGATGGGCGGAAACATCCCAAAGTGCAGACTGATCTGCGTAAACACCCCGTAGCGGAAACCATCGAGGAGGTAATGACCTTTCGGTTGCAGCGTCTGGTGGCCATCGGGGAACGGGCCGGGCGGGATTGGTCCCAGAGGATGTTCGACCTTAGCTTGAACGAATGGCGTTTGCTGGCACTGGTCAACAGCCGCGCGCCCGCACGGGCCGGCGGGTTGGCCGATTTCTTGCTGATGGACAAGAGCCGGACCAGTCGCGTCACGAAATCCTTGTTGAAAAAGCGGCTGATCCGCAGTTTTCCGGATCCGGATGACGGACGGGCGATTGCGCTGGAGCCCACGGAATCCGGGGTTGCCTTGTATCGTAGGGTCTTTGCAGAGGTTATGCGCAGCAACGAACGCGTTCTTGAAGTGCTGAACAGCGATGAGGTGCGCGCACTTGATGCCATCCTTCACAAATTGACGGAGCATAACAGCAAGCTGCTTGAGATGCGGTTGGGGCGGCCGCTGATGCGCTAGTGCGATCCAAGTCACCGGATTTTTATTGGCGGTTTGCCCGGGAGTGCCGGTAGCAAAGGTGCGGGAAAGCCCGCATTTGATGAATATGATTGGAGGCTCTGCCTCCAAACCTCCGCAGTAAATAGGGCCAAAAAGAGAATGAAGTTGTGTTGAATACCGTGCCTTATACGCAGGATCTGGTGTTGGTCGGGGGCGGGCATGCCCATGCTCTGGTGTTGCGGGCATGGGGGATGGACCCGCTGGCGGGCGCACGGCTGACGGTGATCAATCCGGGGCCTACAGCACCCTATACAGGGATGTTGCCGGGCCATGTGGCAGGGCATTATCGGCGGGATGATCTGGAGATTGATCTGGTGCGGCTGTGTCGTCATGCGGGGGCGCGGTTGATTTTGGATCGTGCGGTTGGCGTTGATCGGGCGCGGCGCGAGGTGATATTGGCGGGGCGCGGGCCGGTGGCCTATGACGTGGCTTCGATCGACGTGGGGATCACGGCAGAGATGGCTTTGCCGGGATTTGCGGCGCATGGCATCGGGGCCAAGCCGCTGGATGTCTATGCGGCGCGGTGGCGTGGATTTCTGGATTGTGCTGTGCGGGGCGAGGTTGCGCCGGATGTGGCGGTGATTGGTGGCGGTGTGGCGGGTTGCGAACTGGCACTGGCGATGGCGTTTGCCCTGCGCGAGGCTGGTGTGGCGTCGCGCGTAACAGTGATTGAGGCAGGGCCGCAGATATCGGGTGTCGGTACGGCGGCGCGGCGCAAGCTGCTGTCTGCGATGGAGGGCCTCGGGGTTGAATTGCGTGTTGATGCGCGGGTCCGTGAGATTATGGTGGATCAGGTGCTGTTGGAGGATAAACCGTCTGTGCCTGCGGCGTTTACTGTGGGGGCGGCAGGGGCGTTTCCGCATGGCTGGATTGCGCAGACGGATTTACCGCAACACGGCGGATTTATCGAGGTCGGGCCCGATCTGGGCGTGACCGGTGATGCGGCTTTGTTTGCGGTGGGAGACTGTGCGGTGATGCCGCATGCGCCACGGCCCAAAGCGGGGGTTTTTGCGGTGCGGGCGGCACCGGTATTGCAGCATAATTTGCGGGCAGCTTTGAGCGGTGGCAAACGCAAGACCTGGCAACCGCAAAAGCATTACCTCAAGTTGATTTCGTTGGGTGGAAAGTCTGCCATGGCCGAGAATTTCGGGTTTAGCGTGACGGGGCCGTTGCTGTGGCGTTGGAAAGACCGGATTGACCGCAAGTTTATGTACAGGTTGGGTGATTTGCCGACGATGGCGGCGCCCGCAGTCACGGAGGTTGCGGCGATTGGGGTTGCCGGGATGTTGGCGGCCAAACCCTTGTGCGGGGGCTGTGGTGCGAAAGTGGGGCGCGGTGTCCTGTCGGGCGCCTTGCGGGGGATTGCCCCATCTGAGGGGGACGTTGTGACAGGGGCGGGGGACGACGCGGCAGTGCTGCGTCAGCCCGGCGGCGGGTTTCAGGTGATCAGCACGGACCATTTGCGGGCCTTGGTCGAGGATCCCGTGCAGATGGCGCGAATCGCGGCGGTACATGCTTTGGGCGATATCTGGGCCATGGGGGCGCAGCCGCAGGTGGCCCTGGCGCAGGTGACCGTACCGCAGATGTCGGCGGCATTGCAGGCCCGCACATTAACGGAAATCACGCGCGCGGCAGAGGAAGTGGTGCAGGCGGCGGGGGCGCAATTGGTCGGCGGGCACACAACAATGGGAGCGGAGATGACCATCGGATTTACAGTCACGGGCACGCGGGCTGAAATGCCGCTGACTGTTGCAGGTGCGCAGGATGGCGATGTGTTGATCCTGACACGGCCCATCGGGTCCGGGGTAATTCTGGCGGCGGATATGGCCGGGCAGGCAGACGGGCGCGACGTGGCCGCAGCTTTGGCCGTGATGGCCCGGCCCCAGCACCGCGAGGCGGCTATGCTGGCAGAGGTGGCGCATGCGATGACGGATGTCACCGGTTTTGGGCTGGCTGGTCATGTACAGGCGATTTCTGTGGCATCAGGGCTGGATGCGGTTTTGTGGCGGGATCGGATACCGGTTTATGCAGGGGCACGGGCCCTGTCGGACGCGGGTGTATCATCAAGTCTGATGCCGTCAAACCGGGCAGATACGCCGGTGTCGGGGGCAGACGATCCGCTGCTGTTTGATCCGCAGACCGCGGGTGGTTTGCTGGCGGCTGTGCCCGTGGATCAGGCCGTTGCGGTGCTTGCCGCCTTGGCGGCGCAGGGTTGCGAGGGGCACAAGATTGGACGGTTGTCACGGGGGAGCGGGTTGATAGCGCTCAGGTAAAGTTTTCCAACAAGTTTCTGGCCGTTCGGGCAAGTGTGGTGTCATCCAGATCGGGCATGTCGATCTGCGCGATGGCGGAGATATTTGCGGCGGCTGATTTTGTGTAGCGTGGATCATAGTGTTCGGCGATCAACCCTGCGGCCAGTGCCTGCCATTCTGCCGCTTCAGCCTGGGCCTGCCACAGAGCGATGCGACTGGCGGCATGATAAGGGCGCAGGAGGTCGATCAGGCGGTTTAGGGTGCCTGCGTCCTGGGTTAGGTCAGCATAGGCGCGACAGAGGAAATGACTGCGGGCTGCGAGCGGGGCGTTGATCTGTACACGCGGCGCGTTACCCATACATGTCCAGAGGGACGGCGGGATGATACGCTGGCCGATTTTGCTGCTTTCCGCCTCGACAAAGGTGATCTTGTTCGGGTCCAGCCTGCCAATGGCGTTGGCAACGCGGCTTTCAAACATCCGCTGCGCCGGTTGCGGTGTTGTTATGGCCCCAAACAGTGATCCCCGGTGGTCGGCCAGCCCTTCAAGGTCGAGCGTCTGCGCCCCGAGCTGTGACAGATGGTGCAGCAGAGCGGTTTTGGCGGTGCCGGTGCCGCCTTCAATCAGCATCAAGCGGTGCGGTAGGGGGTGATCATACAGGGTCTGTACCACCGCGCGGCGATAGCTGCGATAGCCGCCCTGCAACAGTTGCACCCTCCAGCCGACGTGATCAAGGATTGTCGCAAACGCCCCCGAGCGTTGGCCGCCGCGCCAGCAATAGACCAGCGGTTGCCAGCTGCCGTCCTTATCGGCCAGTGTATTTCGCAGATGGTGGGCGGTATTGTGTGCCACAAGGGCACCGCCTAGCTTGCGGGCGTTGAACGGGCTGTCTTGGGTATAGATCGTGCCGATGGTTTCACGTTCGGCATCATTTAGTACCGGCAGATTTATGGCGCCGGGGATATGATCCTGCGCGAACTCTATCGGGGCACGCACGTCAATGATGGTGTCGGCCTTCAGCGTTTGAAGGTCGGCCAGTGACGTGAGGGTGAAGGGGGACATGGGATGCCTTGTTGCAAGTACGTCCCCTATGTATCTGGTCTGGGGGTAAGGTCCAGCGGTCAGCGCCGCATAATGATCAACTCTGGGTAAAGCATAAAAAGATCACATTGCGGTCAGCCGGAATGGCGGCGACGGCACAGTTCAACGTGCGGAGCTGAATAGGCAAAGCCGCAGCTTATGCCAGATGGATGAGTGTGCCGGAAAGGGGATGTGATTCGATGGCGGCAAGGCCCCAGAAGGCCGTAGTAGACAGTTCGACCGCGATCATCCGAAAAATGTACCCCGCTTGCGTCCGGTTTTGGTCAAAGTACTCTCGCCGCAGGCAGGGGCGAGGGCGGTTTTTTGGGGTGTCGGCAATCCAGTGGGCGCTGAAGGTCACGAAGTCGGGCGGGTGACGATCAGAAGGGTTTTTCTGCTGCCTGTGCGCTACATCGGTAGGGCTAAAACGCTGTCTCCAAGGAGTTGCCAGCAGACGTGCCTCGGCATGCGGCGATTGCGTAACCGTTCTGTCGTGGAAATGCTGGAATGTTTGCTCTTCACTTCGTTCTCGCAGAACGGATTTCAGAGCCTCGGCTTTCCTGAGGAAAGCCTTGGTGGAGCATAGCGGGATCGAACCGCTGACCTCCTGCATGCCATGCAGGCGCTCTCCCAGCTGAGCTAATGCCCCATCAGGCCAAAGGCCTTGGGT
>JBARCL010000164.1:0-10296 GCA_049794055.1 Sulfitobacter sp. | reverse complement strand
TGATCGATCAAGGCTTGGACGATCATTTTGGCTCCGGTCATTTGGCGTTTCATCGTATTGCTCCGTGCGGCGTTAATTTGTGTGGCGCATAAAAAAGCCCCCGAGGATGTCGGGGGCGCATGGGTCAAGATATGGTGTACCGTTACCGGCCCATGCGCGTTTGTCCTAGAATGACGACTAGATTGGTCATGCCCAAAGGCTCCTTACTGCGTTTGGGGACATTATGAGGGCTTTTGGGGGGCGTCAACAGGCAATGGCACGAAAAATATGTCCTTGGGGGTGAATTTTTTGGAATTATGTTTCGTTTGACGGGCGCTAATCGACATAAGTTTAAAGTAGGGCGGCATTCCAAGCAAGATTAGACGCCGGATACAGCAGTCTTACCGGATGAATAGCCGACTTGTGGGTGTGAGAAATGGTATTATTGGGCTCAGCGTTCCGAACCAGAATATACAGTTGCTGCAAAAGCGATGACTGACAGAAGGACCTTCGGGCATCTGTCATGCCGCGTTGCCAAACCTTCGGAGGGCCAAATTTAATCCCAATTCGGTTATGCCATGTGTCGCGGCGCCTGTCGTACAAGATGATTTTGTCGCGCGAGTTCCGTCCCGGGATACAGGGCGTTATTTGCGAAACCAATCCGCATCCCGCCAACGATCTTGCAGCAACCATTCCGCCGCAGGAAGGCTGGTTACAGGGGCATCAGCACCCGTATAGTGGTTAATCTGTCCAGCGGAGATGAACAGGCGAATGGGACGTCCAGACGCGTCAGTCACGGCATGCAGCTTGGTGTTAAGGTGCGCGCTGTCCAGTAGGCAGTTGAACAGTACAGGACGCACTGGCCGTCTTTTTTGACCTTGCAGCTTGGCTTAGACCAGATAGCAACATTTGAGGTTCAGGTGCAATTTTCCCAAGATGACCGCGCGGTTTGCAGCATCACGCGCGCAAAAGCCAAGCATCACTTCATCAAATGCGCTTCGTCCGCACAGCCGACCTTGACGCCATGCTGCTCACAACCGCGCGCCGGTTCCCTGTAACACGCCGTGTTCCATGGCATAGCGCGTCAGCCCCGCCGTGCTCGAAATCCCCAGCTTGCGTTTGATGTTCTTGCGGTGGGTCTCGACCGTGCGCACCGAGATGTCCAGCAGCCCGGCGACTTCCTTGTTTGACTTGCCAGATGCCAGCTGCAGCAGGATCGTCTGTTCGCGTTCTGTCAGCGCCTCGCGGAGGCCGTCATCCTTTGGCGCAATCGATCCCTGTGCCCCGGTGCATAGATACCGGTCGCCGCGCATCACGGCATCAATGGCCTGTTTGATCTCGTCGGTGGGCACGTCCTTAAGCAGATACCCCATTGCCCCGTGACTTAATGCGCTTGCAATGTACTCGGGGTTGTCATGCATGGTCAGGATGACGATGCGGGTCTCGGGGCGGCGCTCCAGCACGATTTCAGTGGCAGTCAGTCCGCCGATCTCGGGCATGTTCAGATCCATCAGGATCACGTCGGGGTTCAACCTGTCCAGCTGGTCAATCATTACGCGGCCATTGCTGAGTGTCGCGACAACGCAGATGTCATCATAGCTTTCCAGAATGGACTGGATGCCCTCGGCGACCATGGGATGGTCGTCCACAATTACGACGCGCACTTGTTTTATCATTCAGCAGCAACCTTGGGGTGTTCCGAGTCCTGAGGCGGCAACATATGGCTTAACGGAACCGTGGCTTCAATACTTGTGCCACCCGCCTTGCCGTTGCGTACCGTTAGGGTGCCCCCCAGTTGCTCCATGCGTTCTTGCATGTTGCGCAGACCTAACCCCGAAGACGCAGCAGAGCGGTCAGAACCTATGCCGCACCCGTTGTCGCGGATCGACAAGGTTGCGCCGTGGCGGTGACCCCGCAGGCTGACGTCGATCTGCTGGGCACCGGCATGGCGTTCGACATTGGTCAAGGCCTCTTGGGCGATGCGGTAGAGGGCGATTTTGGCCTCGTCGTCCAGACGGTTGCGAAACACCGCGGTTTCAAACCGGCTTACAACGCCGGTGCGGGCTTCAAAGTCTTCCACTAGAGTCTTGATCGCCGGACCAAGGCCCAGATCATCCAGCACGCCAGGACGTAGATCGCGGCTGATGCGCCGGACTTCGATGATGGCCTCGCCCAGACTGTCGATACCTTTGGCCAAAGGTTCACCCGCTTTCGGGTCACCGCGTTCCAGGCGCCGCCGCGTATTATCCAGTGCGTAGCGCACCCCGACAAGGATCTGGCTGATCCCGTCGTGCAATTCGCGGGCCACACGACCACGTTCTTCTTCCTGGGCGTCAAACACCCGTTCGGTGAGCTTTTTCAGCTTGGCATCGGCGTGGCGTCGTTCGCGCAGGTTCACACCCATGCCCGTGGCAAACACCACAAACAAGGCCGCCAGAGTGATCCCACCAATATAGATAAAGGTACGCTGAACCCGCGCTTCGACATCTGCACGTGCGGTGGCAACCGACGCCAGCACATCGTCGATAAACACTCCGGTTCCAACCGCCCACTGCCATGACGGGAAAGACGTCACATAGGTGATCATCCGCGCTTCCTCGCCACTGCTGGGTTTGGGCCAGAGATAGCTGTGATATCCGGCACCTTCACGTGCAATGCGGATCAGATCATTGACAATTTCGGTGCCTTCACTGTCGGTCTGGCCGCTCCAGTTCTGGTTGATCCGGTCTGTCTGGCGTGGGCTTACCAATTGCGTACCGTCGTAGTCATAGACAAAGAACTGCCCCTCATCGCCGTAGATCATCGCCGACAGAATCTGCGCCACTCGCCGCTTCGCCGTGTCATCATCGGGGGCCGCATTACCGTAGATGAAATAAAAGCCGTTGCGGGCCTGGGTCACGTAGTTGCGCAGCTCTGCCTTCTTTGCTTCGATCAGTTGCGCCTCAAGGGTAAAAATCTCGCGTTCAGCGAGGGCACGGGCCTGAAGGGCAACAATCATCGCAATTGCCGCGACCGCCACAATCAACGGGATCGCAGCCAAAAGCGTGAGCTTTTGTGCATAACTCAGAATGAATGAGCGGAAGAAAAATCGCATAATTGATTCGATACGCCGAATCGGGCGCGAATCAAAGGGCAGGTGCGGGGGGACGCATAGACTTTTGCCATTCCGGGTAGGAACTCACGGAAGATTTCAACAGAAAAACAGAGATTTTCGCCTGATTGAGCCTTTCCCTACGTAGAACTAGGTATTCCACTTCTCGAACCCGACGTTAGTGTGACTACACTTGAAACGACCTGCGCGTGCGACTGTGCGCGACGCGGGCATTCTACTCGGGAGGAGTAACCCTATGGATCGTCGTTCATTTCTGAAGACATCTGCCCTCGGTGGTACAGCCGCCGCTGCAACCACACTTGCCGCACCAGTTTACGCACAAGGCAAGCGCACATTGACAATGGTCACATCCTGGCCGCGCGGTTTTGCCGTGCTGGACGATGCGGCAACCTATCTGAACAATATGGTCAACGAGATGTCTGACGGCACGCTGACCATCGACAAAAAAGCCCCCGGCGAACTGGTTGGTGCCTTTGAAGTTTTTGACGCGGTTTCTTCCGGTCAGGCTGACATGTACCACTCTGCCGATTACTATTTCATCGGTCAGCACCCTGCCTATGCCTATTACACAGCCGTTCCTTTCGGTGGCACCGCGCAAGAGCTGACAAACTGGTACCACCATGGTGGCGGCCACGACCTGCACAACGAGCTGGGCGAAATCTTTAACCTGAAATCCTTCCTTGCGGGCAACTCCGGTTCCCAGTCCGGTGGCTGGTTCCGAAAGGAAATCGGTTCTGCAGCAGACTTCAACGGTTTGAAATTCCGTATGCCGGGCCTTGGTGGCAAGGTTCTGGGTAAACTGGGCGCATCCGTTCAGAACATCCCGGGCGGCGAACTGTATCAGGCGCTGTCTTCCGGTGCTTTGGACGGTCTGGAGTGGGTTGGCCCGTTTGCCGACGAACGCGCCGGCTTCCAGGAAGTTGCCAAAGTGTACTACACAGCGGGCTTCCACGAGCCAGGCTCCGGTCTTGCCTGTGCGGTGAACCTTGATGTCTTTAACGAGCTGTCCCCAGCGCACCAGAAGATCATCGAATATTCCACAATGGCGACCACCCACATCCAGCTGGCCGAAACACTGGCCAACAACGGTGCGGCGCTGAAGCGTTTGCAGCAGCAGGGTGTGAAAACCATGCAGTTCTCTGACGATGTATGGGACGCATTCGGTGCTGCCTCATCCGAAGTTATGGACGAGAACATGGGCGACGAACTGTTCGCACGTACACGCGAAAGCTTTGAAGCCTCGCTGACATCTTCTGCCGAATGGCTGTCCAAGTCTGACGCCTTCTATGTCGAGCAGCGTGAGCGAGTGCGCAACAAAGGCTAAACCTTTGATGTAAAAAACTTAAGGGCCGTGCAGATTGTCGCGGCCCTTGATGCAATCTAAACGACGGGCGCAAACGCCCGATACGCATGAAACGGGGTAAACCCCGATGTGCGCTCCGGGGAGGGGACATAATGGCCGACGACGTGGTATGTTCGGGATTTTTCCGTGCAGCTGAGGGCGCAAAGCTTAGCTGTCTTGATAAATTCCAAGACTCTGGCTCGCTCCAGTATATTCTGGGGAATTTCGTAGAGGCACCTTATAACCTCTTTGCGGCTGTTTTGCAGCCTGCGCTCTGGTTGAACTGGACAGACCCTCAGGCGATGATGCGGTTTATCTATTACGGAGCCTCCGCAGAGCTCTTCTTTGTTATGACTTTTGCGCTGCTGATCTTGACCGTTGTTGCGATGCGCCGTCGCGAAATGATGTGGTCTATGGTGCGCGGGTTGGAATGGCTGGGCAATAGCGTTGGCCGTCTGTTTGCGTGGGCCGGTCTGATCATGGTGCTGCAGCAGATTATCATCGTTTTCATGCAGCGGATTTTTACCCGCCCTGATATCTCAATCGGCTTTGGCATCCCGCTGCAGTTCGATATCTCATGGTTTGCGGAAGAGTTGAAACTTTTCAATGCTTTGGTGGTCTGTCTTTGTGTTTCATACACCTTTGTGCAGGGCGGTCATGTACGGGTTGATCTATTTTATGCCGGTGCGAAATTCCGCACCAAAAAGATCGTCGACATGTTTGGCGCCTTGTTCTTTATGATTCCATTCGCAGTCATTACATGGCTGTACGGTTGGTTCTTCATGTGGCGCCATCTGGTAACACCGAACCCTTCCGCTTCTGACTCATTGGAATTGTTGCTGCGCAAGGCGCGGGTGCTCAAGTGGAACGTGGAAACCATCGGGTTCTCGCCCAACGGGTTCAACGGTTATTTCATCTTCAAAATTTTGCTGTGCCTGTTCTGTATCATGGTGATTTTGCAGGCCATCGCTGTCTTCTACCGCAGCTATTGCGAGTTCAAAGAAGGTCCAGACTCCGAAGGCAAATATCTCGACAAGGATACCCTTGGCGAAGGCGAAGAAGCATACGAGGGAACACACTGATGTTTTTTGGTCTCGACGGGGTCGAAGTCGGCCTGATTATCGTTTTTGTCTGCCTGTTCGGCGGCATTCTGTCCGGCTTTCCGGTGGCTTTTGCCATCGGCGGCGCGGGTATCATTTCCTTTGCCATCATCGCGGCACTGGATTCAGCCGGATTGTTGATCCATCAGGCGATTGATACGTCCTCTGACGCCTTCCGGGCGTTGGTCAATTCCGGGGTCAAGGAAGATACGGTATCGCTGTTTAGATATCCAGATCTTCCGCGGGTCGGCATATCCGTGTTTCCTGACGGCTGGGAAACCGCGCTGGATCGCAATGTGTCATTCATCGTCAACCGGATGAACGAACGTGTTCTTGCTGGCCAATCGATCGAAACCTTGCTGGCGGTTTTGATGTTTGTCTTGATGGGTATCACGTTGGAACGCTCCAAGATCGCCGACGATCTGCTGACCACAATGGCCAAAGTTTTTGGACCATTGCCCGGCGGACTGGCCGTGTCCGTTGTGGTGGTGGGTGCATTCCTTGCCGCGTCGACCGGCATTGTGGGTGCCACCGTGGTCACCATGGGCTTGCTCGCGTTGCCGACCATGTTGCGAAATAACTATTCGCCCGAAATCGCCACAGGGGTCATCGCGGCCTCTGGTACCTTGGGGCAGATTATCCCGCCGTCAATCGTGATTGTGCTGCTCGGAACCCTTGCTGGCGATCTGTATTCTGCCGCGCAGGAAGCCCGTGCGCAGGTCGCAGGCTGTACCGACGCGCTCACTCTGCTTGGCGAACCGGCAGTCGTTTCGGTTGGTACGTTGTTTCAGGCAGCCTTGTTGCCCGGTATCATGCTGGCATTGCTCTATGCGCTTTATGCCTTCGGTTATGCCCTGCTGAACCCTGAAAAAGCGCCTGCCGTCGCCATGGGCTCCACCAACTCAGAAGCGATTACCAGAAACGAAGCTTTCACATGGTTCCTTGGTGCGCCGATCCTGCTGGTTGTAGGGACGATATTCCTTGGTAACCTCGGCCTTGTGGGCAGTCAGTCCACTACCATCTCAAGCTTTTCGGACATTGGCGAAGCAGCTAGCCTGCGCACCAACGTAGGCGAGGAATGCCAAGCGTCGATGATCGAATTGCACGGTCAGGAGGCGTGGGACAAAGCACTGGCCGAGCAGAAAGTTATCGAAGATGCCGGTGGTCTTGCCCAATCCGAAAAGCTGAGCGAAGAAGACTTTGCAGCCAAGCAGGCTGCCAAGATTTCGGACGCTGCGCCTATCGGTACGGGCATTGCCATCCTGCTGGTACTGCTGTCGCTGTTCCTGACCACAGGGCGCGGTGTGTCCCCGTCGTCTGATACCCGTCCCTTGATCATTGGCGGGGTTGGTGTGGTGCTGGCGGTGCTGGTGGATATCCTGCTCCTCGGGCCAACGACCTCGGCGGGGGCTACCGTTGTGTTGATGGCCATTCCTTTTGCATTGATCCTGTACGGTGTGGTCTATGCGACCAAGCTTTGCGCGGCGAACGAGTTGATCCGCGTGGTCTTTCCCCCGCTGATGCTGATCGTTGCTGTGCTGGGGTCGATCCTGGGCGGCATCACCAATCCGACACCCGCTGCAGCGCTGGGGGCAGGGGGCGCGATCATGCTGGCGGCCTACCGCAAGCTGCGGGACGAAGACCGTTCGCCCAAGGTGATCATCTGGTCGACGCTGGCAATCATCGTCTGCATTCTGGTCGGCGTAAACTTTGACCTGAGGATCAATCAGGATGGTGTTACAGTTGAAAGCTGGATCGCGTTCTTTGTTGCCTATGGCGCTTATCTTTATGCGGTTTTCGGTCTGCTGTTCTCTTGCTGGATCCTGTTCACGCACGGTGTCCTGACACCGGTCGTACGCGAAACTGCCAAGGTAACCTCGATGGTGTTCACGATCCTGATCGGCTCGCAATTGTTGAACCTGGTGGTCATCAGCTTTGGTGGTGAACATTACATCCAGCAGTTCCTCAAGTCTTTCGACAACGAACTGACGGTGTTCCTGCTTGTGATGCTGGTTCTCTTCGTTCTGGGCTTTGTGCTTGATTTCCTTGAGATCATTTACATCGTTGTGCCCATCGTCGGGCCGGTGATCTACGGCGGTACGTTTGATCCCAAATGGGTGACAATTATGATTGCGGTGAACCTGCAAACGTCCTTCCTGACGCCGCCATTCGGTTTTGCGCTGTTCTATCTGCGCGGGGTCGCCCCGGCGAGCGTGACCACCCGTCACATTTACCGCGGGATTGTACCTTTTGTACTGATCCAGATTGCAGGGCTTGGCATTTTGTGGTTCTTCCCTGCGATTGTGACGATTGTCCCTGACCTGATCCCCTAGGGCCTACGCCCGAAGCAATGACCTGATCGAGAGGCCGCCTGAAGAAGGCGGCCTCTTTTCCTTTTTGGTTCTGCGTTGTGGTGCGCAGGGCGCGTGTAAAACAGCTTTCCAGCCTGCGGCGATGTTGTGCTACAGTATTTAAGGCCAAAAAGAGAAAGCTGTGTCAGCGCCGTCGCTGTGCCATGTCAGGCAAAGCGATATTTGCGACTTGTTCCGCAATGGGATCATTGCTGAGCGGATGTTGCTCCGGAACAAACCCTTGAGGGTCTGTCAGTTTTTGCCACGCGCCGCCGAAATAGACTTCAAGACCGGAGAACTTGGCCTTGTAGCCCATCTTTTGACTGCCGGGCACCCAATAGCCAAGATAGACATATGGCAGCCCGGCGCTGCGCGCTATTTCTATGTGATCGAGGATGATGTAATTGCCCAGCCCGTCCCTAGGGCGGTCCGGTGTGTAGAATGAATACACCATGCTTAGCCCGTCGGCCAGCACATCAGTCAGGCAGACGCCCACCAGATCATGGTTTTCCTTATCGAGATATTCGATCACGCGGCTGCGGATCGGGGTTTCTTCGACCATGGCAGCAAATTCGAAAACATCCATATCTGCCATGCCACCATCCGCGTGGCGGCTGTCCAGGTAACGGCGAAACAGCTCGTATTGATCTTCAGTGGCCCAAGGCGAGGTGGCCCGCCGTTCCAGCCTTGCGTTACGCGACATTGTGCGCCGCTGGCTGCGACTGGCTGTAAAGGCGGCAACGTCTATGCGTGCAGACAGGCATGAGGCACAATCGGCGCAGGAAGGGCGATACAGAACATTCTGCGACCGGCGGAACCCCTGTGCGGACAGGCTGTCATTTAATGCGCTTGCGTTGTCACCCTGCAATGCCGTGAACAGTTTCCGCTCCATCCGCCCCTCAAGGTAAGGGCAGGGCTGAGGCGCGGTAACATAGAACTGTGGCGTAAGGGGAAGTGTATGGCGCATGGGTTCCGATCTCTAACCTCAGAAGTGTAGCGTTGTGCTCCCATGTCGCCAAGCCGTGTTTTTAGTAAAATACCCTGTAAAAAGCCAATTATTGACGGCGTTTGTTCAAGGCAACTGTTCCCAACACCATATCTGTCAGTCCCTGACGGCGGGCCGAGGTCAGCATCAGTACGATTGAAATAAGCTGCAGAACCGGCATGGCGAAGGACAGGGAATAGCCAAGCGTGTGCAAAAAGGCGGTTGCGCCGTCGAGCGGACGGTCATCACCTTGCCGGATTTCAACCGACATAAGGCGCATACCCCAAGTGGCCGACCCGCTTGCCAGGGTGGCAATGCGGTAAAAAAACCCGACCACCAGCATCAGAAATGGAAAAAAGAACAAACCGGTGAAGGCTGTGAAAGGCAGGATGATCACACCAATCAGGACGATCAGGATTGTATCGAGAATCCATGCCACAAGCCGTTTGGTGGGTACGCCTGTGTAAAATTGTGGTTGGGTATCGGGATCAGGTGTCATCATGGTCTCGTTTTCTATGGGTATGGTTGCGCCCCCCGGACAAGGCCGGAGGGCGCGGGGTTTTAAGCTTCGCTGCCTGTGTCTTCACGCTTGGCGCGGTCGTCCATGAACTGGTCGAACTCGGCCTTGTCCTTGGCGTCGCGCAGACGTTCGAGGAAGGCTTCAAAGTTGGTCTGTTCCTCTTCCAGACGACGCAGCGTATCGGCTTTATAGGCATCGAAAGCCGAGTTGCCGGTGCTTCGGGTCGACATTACAGTGTGGCTGCGGCGTTTGGCGCAGGATTTGCCAGAAAACATACGTTTGCTCCATATCATATAGGCGAGTAGGGCGAGGCCAACAGGCCAGACGAAGATAAAGCCAAGGACCATTGCGGCGATCCACGCGCCTTTGCCTTTGTCGTCCAACCAGTTTTCGGTGCGTGCAAACCAGTTTGGACGCTGTGCAAAGGTTTGCTCGGGTGCGAGTGTGTTCATGGTCGGGCCTTTCGAATGTGTAGGCCTGACTGCGGCCTAACTGTTTAAAAGGTCTTATGTGAATGCCTTTTACATTATCCAAGATGGGGATTGTTGGGCAGCATGCAAGAAGAAATGTGAATGTTATTTACATTTATTTTAGAATCTCAGCAAAATCAGTATATTGAGGAGTGAATCTGTGCGAAATAGTGTTGTGACGGTGCTCGGATCGGGCGGCTTCGGGCAATCGTTGTAGCGAGGGCAGGGCAGATGTTACCATAATTGGGTATTATCGGGAGTGTAGCGCTGTTGTAGCGTGACATCGATTTCTGCAGTGAATGACAGACATTTAGAGGTGGTCCTAGTTTTTCGACCAGTTTGCAGCCTTGTTAAGATGGATCAGGGTTTCATTTAGGCTGCCAATCTCATTGGTTCTGTTTTGCTGACATAGGCCTCATCGGGGGTCAATATGCCGT
>JBARCL010000163.1:0-95059 GCA_049794055.1 Sulfitobacter sp. | reverse complement strand
GGGCAAACACCCTTCATACCCTTTCCGGATTCCCCGGCTTGGGCATGTGAATTATAAACCGAGGGTAAACTCATGAAAAAAGTTCTCTTCGCTACAACAGCTCTGGTTGCGACCGCCGGCGTTGCAGCAGCAGACGTTACTTTCGGCGGCTACGGTCGCTTTGGTATCCAGTACGACAAGAATGATGCAACAGGTGCAGACACCACAAACGTGACTTCACGTTTCCGCCTGCAGATCGACGCAACAGCAGAATCTGACGCTGGCGTCACATTCGGTGCACGCGTTCGTATCCAGCAGAACGAAGGTCAGCGCGGCATGACAAACGGCGCGCGTTTCTTCGCACGCTCCGGTGGTCTTGAAGTCGGTGTTGGTAACATCTTCGGCGCTCTGGAATTCATGCCTGGCATGTACCCAATCGATCTGGGTCTGACCGGTTTGGGCTATGACTACACAGCCTACAACTTCCGCGCTGACGCGTACTCTTCCGGCGGTCTGGGTGCTTCTGGCTCCAACGGCGTTGAAGTAATGTACTCCGCAGGCGACCTGTCCGTACACGTTTCTGCTTCTGACACATCCGACCGTATCGCAGCACACGCAGCGTACACGTTCTCCGGTTGGACAGTTGCTTTGGGTGTTCAGGACTCCGACAACGCAGCTGACACCGAGTTTGCAGCATCTGTTGGTGGTTCCATTGGCCCAGCCAAAGTTACTCTGGCATACGCAGACAACGGCACAGCAGGCGATCACGTCGTTCTGGCCGGTTCGTTTGACGTAGGCGCAGCAACAAACGTAGAAGTTTACGTTGCTGATGCGGACATGGGTTCCGACACAGGCTACGGTATCGACTTCAACCACGACCTGGGTGGCGGCACGTCACTTCGCGGTGGTGTTGCGAAGCGCTTGAACGGCGACACACGCGCCGATCTGGGTGTTCGTTTCAACTTCTAAGTTGATCGAAACCTGAACGATTTGGGGTGGGCCTATGGCCTGCCCCTTTTCTTTTGCGCCATGCTGGTGCTATCTCCGGCCTAACCATTGGGGGACAGCGCGCATGAGCCTGCACGATATTCAAGATGCCATTGCAAAAGCCGAAGCCGACGCAGGGCGTGCAGCCGGTTCTGTTACGCTGATTGCCGTCAGCAAAGTCCAGCCGAATGCGCGGGTTGAAGCGGTTCTGGCCCAAGGTCATCGTTGTTTCGGCGAAAACAAGGTGCAGGAAGCTGCTGGCAAATGGCCGTCTTTCCAAGACAGTTTTGGTAAGGTCGATCTACATCTGATCGGGCCACTGCAAACCAACAAGGCACGTCAGGCGATCACATTATTTGACGCCATCCATTCGGTTGATCGTCCGAAACTTGCCAAAACCCTTGCCCGCCTCGCGCAGGAAGAAGGGCGATGCCCTGACCTTTTTGTTCAGGTAAACACCGGCGAGGAAGATCAGAAGGCCGGTGTCATGCCGTCCGATGCTGATTCCTTTGTCGCGGAATGCCTAGCGATGGACCTGCCGGTTCGTGGTTTGATGTGTATCCCGCCCGTAGACGAAGAACCCAGCTTGCATTTCGCATTGCTTGCCAAGGTTGCCGCCCGCAACGGGTTAACCGGCTTGTCGATGGGCATGAGCAGCGACTTTGCCCGCGCGATTGCCTTGGGCGCGACGCATGTGCGTGTCGGGTCCGCGATTTTCGGGGAACGGAAGGTGGGGTGAACCCCGCTCTACGCTACGATCAACCGAGTGCGCTGCCTGATTCTGGGTGCAATTGCGTGCAGATGGGACCGGCTGAGCGCGATGCACCCTTCGGTGGGATAACCGGGGCGGCGCCACTGATGGATGAAAATGGCCGATCCACGGCCCTTTACGGCATAAGGCCAGTTCCAATCGGTCAACAGCACAAGATCATACAGCGGATCAGCACGGCGCAGCCTCTCATGGCTATGCGGATAGGGCGTACGCACCATCATGTTGTAATCCTCAGTGGTTGGATCATCCGACCACAGATCCCCAAGGCCAATCGGTACGGCCCAATCCGTTGGTGGCGCGATCCGGTCAGCGCGGTACAGCATTCCGACAATCCGGTGAATGCCGCGCGGCGTGGCCCCGTCCCCTTCGCGTTTGCGCCGGTTGATCCCGCCTTTGCCGATGGTGCAAGGGTAAGTCCGCCCGTCGAAACGCAGCCCGGACGGCGTCAGCACCATGTCCCAAACGCCGGTCCCTTGTGTCACAAAAGATGTCCCGACTTCGCGGCTTTGGTGGCCAGATACGCTGTGTTATGGGCGTTCTCGCCGACCCGCAGGGGCACGCGTTCGGCCACGGTGATGCCACTGGCCTGCATCATCTCAACCTTGCGTGGATTGTTGGTCAACAGGCGCACCGATGAAAATCCCATGGATTTCAAGATGTCAGAGCCAAGTCGAAAATCGCGTTCGTCATCCTCAAATCCCAGACGGTGATTGGCTTCTACCGTGTCAAACCCCTGATCTTGTAGGGAATAGGCCCGCATTTTATTGGCCAGACCAATCCCGCGCCCTTCTTGGTTAAGATACAAAAGAACGCCTTGCCCTTCCGATCCCATCTGCGCCAGTGCGCTGCGCAGTTGCGGGCCGCAATCGCATTTCAGGCTGCCCATGACATCACCGGTAAAACAGGCCGAATGCAGCCTTGCCAGCACTGGCTTGCTCCGGTCGGGGCGGCCGATTTCGATGGCGTAATGCTCCTCACCGCCATCCTCGGGGCGGTAGATATGCAGCCTGCCGGCTTCCGACGCCACTATTGGCAAGCGGGCCTGAACAACAGGATGTAAGGGGCTGCGCGTTGACAGGGCCGCGGAAGTGCTTTCCAAGTCAATGCGTGTAAGCCCATGCGTGGCAGCAAATGAATAGCTGTCGGGTATCTCCAAAACCAGAACCGCGGGTAACAACCGGGCGGTTTTCGCGAGACTAAGCGCGGTTCGATGCAATATCGCCTCGCCGTTCCGAAGACATGAAAACGGGCCTTTCATCGGGGCGCGCAGATCATCCGCCGGATCGGCAACGCTTTGCACCCATGCCAGATTCGCATCGGCAGGAAGGGCGATACGTGCCAGATCGACATCATACACCCGCGCCTTTAATGTTTCGGCCCGACGCGCCGTGATGACCAGAACCGGATCTCCGCCGAGCGCCAGAATGCCTGCCAACCGTTGCGGTGACAGGGTTTCTGCGGCAATCACAACGGCGGAAGTCCGGCCTGTAATGACCACCGGCACCCCCATGCGCAAATCGGCACGGGCGCGGGCAATTTGTTCTGTTATGTCAGGCGCTAGGCTCATGAAGGTGTTACAACTTTACGAACTGGTTGCTGGATATCTATGTCAGTGGCGCGGGAAATGAAACATTTCAACCGGTTTCGTACACGCGCTCGTGAAACTGGGGCCGGAAACCTTGTCCTGCGGACTGTGCAGCTACATCTCTAAAGGAACGGATAAGGAGCCCAACAATGGCACAGCTTAAGAAAATTCTGCTGGTGGATGACGATGAGGACCTGCGTGAAGCACTTAGCGAACAGTTGATCATGACCGAAGACTTCGATGTTTTCGAGGCTGGCAACGGCGCTGATGCAATGACCCGCGCCAAGGAAGCTTTGTACGATCTGGTAATCCTCGATGTAGGGCTGCCCGATACCGATGGTCGTGAGTTGTGCCGTTTGATGCGCAAACAAGGGGTCAAAAGCCCTATCATGATGCTGACCGGTCATGACGGCGACGCCGATACCATTCTGGGCCTTGATGCCGGCGCGAATGATTACGTTGCCAAGCCGTTCAAGTTTCCCGTTCTGCTGGCCCGCATCCGTGCGCAACTGCGCCAGCATGAACAATCCGAGGATGCGATTTTTCAGCTGGGGCCCTATACCTTCAAGCCGTCGATGAAGATGTTGATCACCGAAGATGACAAAAAGGTGCGCCTGACCGAGAAAGAAACCAATATCCTCAAGTTTCTTCATCGGTCGACCGATGGCGTCGTGCCGCGCGATGTGCTGCTGCACGAGGTCTGGGGATATAACGCAGGCGTCACCACCCACACGTTGGAAACGCACATTTACCGTTTGCGCCAAAAAATCGAGCCGGACCCCTCTAATGCCCGTCTGCTGGTGACCGAATCGGGTGGCTACAGATTAATGACATAAAGCGGGAACCATTCTCGCTGCGCGAAGTTGGTCAGTCGGAGTATTTTTTCATGAGTTTCTGCTCCGCATTGATCCCGAATTTTGTGTCCGGGGAATGACACATCCCTGCCTGTTAAACTTGGCCGGACCATCGTGTCCGGCCATTTTCTTTGCCTTGACCATTTGTCGCCCGCCGGGCTTGATCTGGTGACTTTGGCTTTCTTCATGGCGGCTGGGGCAGGTGCAAGTTAAAGTCCGCACAAATCACTTTTTGCGGAGTCTCCCATGCCTTTCACGCTTGCCACCTGGAACATTAATTCGGTCCGCTTGCGCGAACCGCTTGTCTTGCGGATGCTGGCCGAACACGGGCCGGATGTACTGTGTTTGCAGGAATGTAAAAGCCCGGTTGATAAGATCCCTCTCGAAGGGTTCGCGGCAGCGGGCTACTCCCATATGGTTGCGCGCGGGCAAAAGGGTTATAATGGAGTCGCCATCCTTTCAAAATTGCCACTGCAAGACATGGGCGATAAGGACTTCGCGCAACTGGGCCATGCCCGCCACGTTGCCGCGAAACTGGAAAATGGCACGACCATCCATAACTTCTATGTGCCCGCTGGCGGCGATAAGCCGGATCGTGCGATCAACGAAAAGTTTGGCCAGAAAATGGATTACCTCGCCGAGATGCGCGACTGGTTTCATGCAGAAACACCCGAGAAAGCCATTCTTGTGGGTGACCTGAACATCGCCCCGCGTGAAGATGACGTTTGGGACCATAAGAAACTGCTTAAGGTCGTCAGCCATACCGCTGTCGAGGTCGAAGCCTTTGGCGCGACGCAGGATGCTGGGAATTGGGTCGATATCACCCGTCAGGACATCCCGGAGGGAAAGCTTTATTCTTGGTGGCCTTATCGTGCGCGCGATTGGGACATTGCGGATAAAGGGCGCCGCCTTGATCATATCTGGGCCACGCCGGACATTTCTAACGCGGCACACTCCAGCCATATTGGCCGCGCGGCACGCGGATGGGAACAGCCCAGCGACCATGCCCCGGTCTTTGCAACGTTTGACCTTTGATTCTGGTGGCAAAACGCCCATATACCCTCAAACGCGACCAAGCGAGGAATAAGACATGGAACTGAACCTAACCGGTGTAACCGATGACGACCTGATCAAAGACAGCGACGAAGCCGGCTTTATGGCGGACGTCGTAGATGCGTCCCAGCACACGCCGATCATCGTAGATTTCTGGGCACCATGGTGCGGCCCTTGCAAAACACTTGGTCCGCAGCTTGAGGATGCCGTGAAAGCCGCCAAAGGCGCGGTCAAAATGGTCAAGGTTAATGCAGACGAAGCGCAGATGATCATGGGCCAGTTGCAAATCCAGTCCTTGCCAACCGTTTATGCCTTTCACAAAGGTCAGCCGATTGACGGGTTCCAAGGCGCGGTGCCACCTTCGGAAATCAAGGATTTTATCGATCGCGTTATCAAGGCCTCGGGCGGTGAAGTCGCAGACGACGGGTTGGACGACGCCATCACGGCAGCCGAGGAAATGCTGACCGAGGGCGCGTTTGAAGACGCGGCGCAGACTTTTGCCGCTGTTTTGGGCGAAGATCCGAACAACGCCAAGGCTTACGGCGGGCAGGTTCGCGCGGTGATTGCAATGGGTGATCTAGATCAGGCAGAAGCCTTGTTGAACGGCGCCCCGATCGAGATTTCCAAAGCACCTGAACTGGAAGCGGCCCATGCGCAGTTGCAGCTGGCGCGGCAAGCGGCGGAAGCGGGCCCCGTGACCGAATTGACGGCAGCTGTCGAGGCCGCACCCGACGATCTGCAGGCGCGGTTCGATCTCGCGCAAGCCCTTTACGCCAATGCGGATGCGCAAGGTGCTGTGGATCAATTGCTTGAACTTTTCCGACGGGATCGCGAGTGGAATGACGGGGCTGCGAAAACCCAGTTATTCACGATCTTTGATGCGCAAAAGCCGGATGATCCGGTTGTCTTGAACGGAAGACGCAAGCTTAGCTCGATGATATTTGCCTGATGCGCGTGCCGCGCTAGGTCCCTTGGTATGAACAAGAACACAGACCTGCCAGATACCATTTCGATCTTCCCGTTGGGCGGTGCGTTGCTGTTGCCGCGCGCACGTCTGCCGTTGCACATCTTCGAGCCGCGTTACCTTCAGATGATCGAAGACGCGTTGAAAACGGATGATCGTTTGATTGGCATGATCCAGCCCAATGAGGTATCGGGCCGCGACGGTACCGGGTTGCAGACCATCGGCTGTGCCGGCCGCATTACACAGTTTTCCGAAACGGAAGACGGGCGTTATATGATCACCTTGGGGGGCATGTCGCGGTTTCGTGTTGTGAACGAGGTCGAAGGGTTCAGCCCCTATCGCAAATGCGACGTCAGCTGGGACGGCTTTGAGCGTGATCTTGGCAGCGATGAGAAAGACCCCGGATTTCACCGCGAGAGCTTTCTCAATCTGCTGGGCCGTTATTTTGACGTGCAGGGGCTGTCGGCAGATTGGGATACAATGAAAGAGGCTGACGACGAGTTGCTGATCAATTCGCTTTCGATGATGCTGGATCTTGATCTCGAAGACAAGCAGGCGCTGCTCGAAGCGCCCTCTCTGGAAACCCGTCGCGAGACTTTGGTGACACTGATCGAGTTTGCCTTGCGCGGCGGGTTGGACGAAGGAATGATGCAATGAGTGACACAAGCGTAAAATTCGACCGCCGTATGCTGGAGGCGCTGATCTGCCCGCGCAGCCAGACCACCCTTAGCTATGATGCAGAGCGCCAGGAGTTGATTTCAAAAGCCGCCGGCCTTGCCTATCCCATCCGCAACGGTATCCCCGTAATGTTGATCGACGAAGCGCGAGTGCTCGACTAAAGCGGCTTGCCCTGCATCAGGAGCGGCAAATCACCACTTAATCCTGCTGCTTCACGGATAAAACCGCGGCGCAAACCTGGCAGGGCGTTCACCGCCGCCATTCCTATGTCACGCGCCATACGAACTATCGGGTTATCATTTGAAAACAGTCGGTTAAAGCTGTCCGTGGCCAGCGCCAGCGCGGCATTGTCAAATCTGCGCCATTCCTGATACCGCGCCAGAACCGCATCTGATCCGATGTCCTCGCCCCGCTGTGCGGCATCTGCGATGACTTCGGCCATCGCCGCAATATCGCGCAAACCGGCGTTCAATCCCTGCCCGGCGATCGGATGAACCCCATGGGCGGCATCGCCGACCAAAGCGACCCGCGGTGCGACCATGGTATGGGCCAGTGAAAGGCCAAGCGGATAGGTATAACGTTGGCCCGCCAGCTTGACCTCGCCCAGAAAGCGGCCGAAGCGGGGGCGCAGCACGTCAAGATATGCATCATCGTTTAAGGCGTGAATGGCATCGGCGTTTGCCGCTGTCTCGCTCCAAACAATTGATGAACGGTTGCCGGTTAAAGGCAGAATTGCCAAGGGCCCCGGTGGCATAAAGAACTGATGCGCGACACCGTGATGCGGCAGCTCATGATCGATCGCGCAGACCAGCGCCGTTTGACCGTAGGACCAGCCGATCCGCTTGATCCCTGCACGTTCCCCTGTGCCCGTACCCCGTCCGTCTGCCCCGACCGCCAGCCGTGCTCGCACCGTTTTGCCAGAGGCAAGCGTTAAGATGATACCGCTCACGCCCGCATCCTGTGAAACAACGGTTTCACCATCCAGCAATGTGATCGCCCCAGTTCCCGACGCAGCAGTTTGCAACGCTTGCCGCAGATACCGGTCTTCAACCATAAACCCCATTGGGCCTTCTTCAATTTCAGCATGGTCAAAATGCATGAACATCGGCGATGGACCGTCACCGGCCCGCCCGTCGGTCACTTTGATCTCCAACATCGGCTGCGCGTGTTGCGCCACATTTTCCCAAATCCTGACCGCGTCCAGCAATCGGGTTGAGGATAAGGCCAGCGCATAAGACCGCCCGTCGAATTCGGGATCTGTCCGCATTGCCGCCTTTTGCGCGTCAACCAGCGTAACCCGTTGCCCGGCCTGTGCCAGGGCCAGCGCAAGCGTTGTGCCATTCAACCCACCGCCAATGATCGCGATATCTGTATCAAAATCCATACCAACCAATATGGTGAGCCGCTGGGGATTGTCCATGTGCGCAAGCGTCGCTACCTTCGCGCCAGACACAGAAAAAAGGGACGCGCCATGCAGGACTGGCTGACAATGACCGCAGCGGATTTGGGGCGCGGGATCGGCGCAGGCGAGATTGACCCGGTTGCGCTGACCCAAACCTATCTGGACGCAATCGCGGCCCACCCCTTGCGCGACCGCATTTATGCACGTGTCACAGCGGAACGGGCATTGGCCGAAGCGACGGCTGCGGGCGAGCGGGCCGCATCGGGGCATCGCCTTTCACCACTGGACGGTGTGCCGATCTCATGGAAGGACCTGTTTGATACGGCAGGAACGGTGACCGAGGCGGGATCGAAATTGTTGGACGGGCGCGTGCCGGACCACGACGCGGTTGTACTGGCCAATGCCACTGCCGCCGGTCTGGTCTGTCTGGGAAAAACCCACATGAGCGAACTGGCGTTTTCGGGGCTGGGCCATAACCCCAGCACCGCAACGCCACCCTGTGTGAACGACTTGGATGCGGTCTCAGGTGGATCCTCTTCTGGTGCTGCGGCGTCGGTTGCGTTCAATCTTGCGGCGGCAGGCATCGGGTCTGACACCGGTGGTTCTGTGCGTATTCCCGCTGCGTGGAATGATTTGGTGGGCCTGAAAACAACATCTGAGCGGGTGACGCTCGAAGGCGTTGTGCCGTTGGCGATAAAGTTTGACACTATTGGCCCCCTGTGCCGGTCGGTTGAAGACGCAGGGTTGCTTTTGGCGGCCCTTGAAGGAACGAAACCTGCCGATTTGCGCCATGCCGACATCGCAGGGCGCCGGTTTGCGGTTCTGAAAACCATTGCCCTGGAGGATGTGCGCGAAGCTCCATTATCGGCATTCAACGCATCTTTGGAAAAACTGCGCGAGGCAGGTGCGTTAATAGAAGAAATCGAAGTGCCGGAAGTTTCAGACGCCATGCCGTTGAGCGGCTGTCTCATCACAACGGAGGCTTATGGGTTATGGCGCGATGTGATCGAGGCCAATCCTGACGCGATGTATCATGAAATCTTGCGGCGTTTCCGGCTGGGCAAGGAACACTCTGGCGCCGACTATGTTGCTGCCTGGGCCAAGCTCGAGAACCTGCGCACCGGATATGACACGGCGGTTGCAGGCTATGATGCCGTTTTATTGCCGAGTTCTGCGATGCTACCGCCCAATATGGCGCGTTTGGAAAGTGATCATGATTATTATGTTTCGGAAAACCTACTTGCCCTACGCAACACCCGCATCGGTAATCTGATGGGTCTTTGCGCACTTACCCTGCCCACAGACACGCCTTCTTGTGGTCTGATGTTGATGTGCCCACCAAATATGGAGGAACATCTTCTGCGCGTGGGGACGGCTGTCGAAGAAGCGCTGCGCTGACTTTGGCCTAAATGCCACAAACCCCTGATGGCGTTCCGGTTTTTCTGGACGGCGCGGCGGTGCTTGGGTACTTTGTCGGTAACGGGGCGTTCATGATCCCGAACCGAGGCAGTTTTAGATGATTTACCCAGAGCGGTTTTCGAACCTTCCGGCTCATGTGTGGCCGCGCCTGCGCGCCCTTTTGGACGTGCACGAAGGGGGCGGCCCCCTGATCCAAATGACCATTGGCGAGCCGAAACACGCATTTCCGGCTTGGGTGACGGATGTCATCACCAAAAACGCCGCCGGTTTTAACAGTTATCCGCCGAATGACGGATCGCCCGAACTGAAGGCGGCTATCGCAGACTGGATCAAGCGGCGCTATGGCATCGAGATGAACGGCGAGACGGAAGTCATGGCGCTGAACGGCACCCGAGAGGGGTTGTATAATGCCGTAATCGCGTTGTGCCCGGAAACCAAGAACGGCATGAAACCGGCGATCCTGATGCCGAACCCGTTTTATCAGGTTTATATGATCGGCGCGATTTCTGGTGCATCGGACCCGGTTATGGTGAATGCCACCAGTGAAACCGGCCATCTGCCTGATTTCGACACCGTCCCCGAAGAGACACTGAAACGCACCACGGCTGCCTATATCTGTTCGCCCGCAAATCCGCAGGGTGCTGTAGCGGACCGCGCGTATTGGACAAAGCTGATCGCCTTGGCCGAGAAGTACGACTTCAAGATTTTTGCCGACGAATGTTATTCTGAAATCTACCGCGATACGCCCCCCGTTGGCGCGATGCAGGTGGCGGACGAACTCGGCGTGGATCGCAATCGCATCGTGATGTTTCATTCGCTGAGCAAACGCTCGAACCTGCCGGGATTGCGTTCCGGTTTTGTGGCCTCTGGTCCTGACACGATCCGCGAGATCAAACAATTGCGCAACTATGCGGGGGCGCCCTTGCCGCTGCCTTTGCAGCAAGCCGCTGCTGCTGTTTGGAAAGATGAAGCGCATGTGATCGAAAACCGCGCATTGTATCAGGAAAAATTTGAAATCGCCGACCGCATCTTTGGCAATGTCGCCGGATACGTCAGCTCCGAAGCGGGATTTTTTCTGTGGTTGCCGGTCGAAAATGATGAAGAAGCAGCCGTGAAGCTGTGGCGTGAAACCGGCGTCAAGGTATTGCCGGGAGGCTACCTGGCCCAGGACACGAACGGGCAAAACCCCGGTAACAAGTACATTCGGGTGGCGCTTGTCGCCCCCAAGGACGAGACAGAGCGCGGGCTACAATTGATCCGCGACTGCCTTTACGCCGATTAGGAACGAGGGACGAAGCATGGCTTATCAGACACGCGGACGCGATCCATTACTGGACAGCAACATGGCAGAAGCCATCGAAAAACGTGGCAAGGAATTGCTGGGTCTGCTGCTGATCCTGTTGGGCGTCATGGCCGCAATGATGATCTTTAGCTATACGCCGGATGATCCCAACTGGATGGTATCCACCGATGCGCCGGTGCAGAACTGGATGGGCCGGATGGGCGCGTCGATTGCTGCACCGCTGTTCATGATTGTGGGCTGGGGGGCGTGGGGCGTGGCGATTGTGCTGCTGTTCTGGGGTGCGCGTTTCGCCTTGCATTGGGGGCAGGACCGCGCGGTTGGCCGGTTGATCTTTGCCCCGATTGCAGTGGCTTTGGGTGCAATCTATGCCGCAACATTGGCGCCGGGGTCGGAATGGCTGCAAACCCACAGCTTTGGCTTGGGCGGGTTGTTTGGCGATACTGTTATGGGCGCAATCCTGACGATCCTTCCAATCGGTTCGACCTTTACGGTCAAGCTGATGTCGCTGCTGATGGGTGTTGCAATCCTTGCCCTTGGGTCATTTGTTCTGGGTTTCAGCAAGGTCGAATTGCAGCGTCTGGCGCGGTTCCTGCTGGTTGGTGTTATCATGGCTTATGCGATGATCATGAACCTGATCGGGCGCGGGGCGAGCGGTGCCGTTCATGTCGCACAGAACCTGCAGGCCCGCCAGTCGGAACGTCGCGAACAGCGCCGGGTTGAGGCCGAAGAGCTTGCCGCATGGCAGGCTAACCAGCCTAAATTTAATGCACCGCCTGCGTCTGAAGTTTCCACCGAACCGCTGTTCGTGCCCGACGCGCCAGAAGCCAAAACCGGCCTCCTGGCCCGCATGCCCGCGCTGATCAAACGGCCAGACCAGATGCCGGAACAGGAACTTGTAGAAACCTATTGCGACGCAGTCGTCGATGAAGCCCCCGGCGAGGAACGGATCCGATCCAAGATTGCTGATGTGATCAAGAACCGCGTGCGCACGGCAACGGCCCTGCATACGCCGACCACCGCCCCGCTGACCAGAGGACGCGGGCGTGGTCCTGACGCCTTGTTACTGGATACGTCATCGCGCAGCCATTTGCCGCCGGAACCACCGCTGACAACCCCAGCAGCCCGCGTAGAACCACGCCTGTCGATTACGACGGTCACTCCTTCCGCGCCCATTCCCGTGGCCCCCATGCGGGAGGCGGCGCCTGTAGAAGAGGTTCTGCCGCTGCAAGAAGCGCCTGCACCGGTTGTCCCGCCGATCCCTGTTGTCGAGCCGCGCAAGGTTGTGCAGCAACCCACCCGCAAGCCCACACCACCATCAAAACAGGCGATCGCCGAAGCCCAACCGGCGCTCAGCTTTGAAGATACCCACCCCGGTTTTGAGCTGCCGCCGTTGAGCCTGTTGGAAAACCCTGAAGAGATTCAGCGACTTCACCTTTCTGACGAAGCCTTGGAAGAAAATGCGCGGATGCTGGAAAGCGTGCTGGATGATTACGGTGTTAAGGGGGAAATCGTCGCTGTACGCCCCGGTCCAGTGGTTACCATGTATGAACTTGAGCCGGCACCAGGCCTCAAGGCCAGCCGGGTTATTGGCCTTGCCGATGATATCGCCCGTTCGATGGCGGCGCTGTCGGCGCGTGTGTCCACCGTGCCGGGGCGCAGTGTCATCGGTATCGAACTACCGAATGAGAACCGTGAAAAAGTTGTCCTGCGCGAAATTCTCAGCGCCCGTGATTTTGGCGATAGCAACATGCGCCTGCCACTGGCCTTGGGCAAAGACATCGGCGGTGATCCTGTGGTCGCCAACCTTGCCAAGATGCCGCATCTTTTGATTGCGGGTACCACCGGTTCGGGCAAATCCGTGGCGATTAACACGATGATCCTTAGCCTGCTTTACAAGCTGACACCGCAAGAATGCCGCCTGATCATGATTGATCCCAAGATGCTGGAACTGTCGGTTTATGACGGTATTCCGCATTTGCTGTCGCCTGTTGTGACCGACCCGAAAAAGGCGGTTGTGGCCCTGAAATGGACTGTGGGCGAGATGGAAGAACGCTATCGCAAAATGTCTAAAATGGGCGTGCGCAACATCGAAGGCTATAATGGTCGGGTGCGTGATGCGCTGGCGAAAGGTGAAATGTTCAGCCGCACGGTTCAGACCGGCTTTGATGACGATACCGGCGAGCCTATTTTCGAGACGGAAGAAAACACACCAGAGGCACTGCCCTATATCGTGGTCATCGTTGACGAAATGGCGGACCTGATGATGGTCGCGGGCAAAGAGATCGAAGCCTGTATTCAACGCCTGGCACAGATGGCGCGTGCTTCTGGCATTCACTTGATCATGGCCACACAGCGACCCTCGGTGGATGTAATCACCGGTACGATCAAGGCGAACTTCCCGACGCGGATTTCATTTCAGGTGACGTCGAAAATCGACAGTCGCACGATCCTGGGTGAAATGGGGGCCGAACAACTGCTTGGTATGGGCGACATGCTCTATATGGCGGGGGGTGCGAAAATCACCCGTTGTCACGGGCCCTTTGTCAGCGACGAAGAAGTCGAGGAGATCGTCAACCACCTCAAGCAGTTCGGTGAGCCGGATTATATTGGTGGCGTGGTCGATGGCCCAAGTGATGACAGTGAGGCCAGCATTGATGCCGTTCTCGGGTTGGGCGGTAATACCGATGGCGAAGATGCGCTTTATGACACCGCGGTTGCTATCGTCATTAAGGATCGCAAATGTTCGACCTCATACATCCAACGCAAACTGGCAATCGGATATAACAAGGCCGCGCGACTGGTAGAGCAGATGGAGGATCAAGGTCTTGTTTCTCCGGCAAACCACGTGGGCAAACGTGAAATACTGGTGCCGGAACAGGGCTAAGGCTTACCTCCTCAAGGACCTGTTGATGCATCAACCACCGTCGGGTTCCTCCCCCCCGACGGTGTTTTTTTGTCGGTTTTAGAAACGCTTGGGCGCGCCACGTGTCAGATAGATGTAAATCTCTGGACCGATGCGCCGGAATTCGGGTATATTCATGCATCGGCTCCTATTTCGCGGGCCATACAACCCATTTTTCGAACGCTATTTTAGCAGCACCGCATTTGTCAGACGGTCGGAATTCTCCGTTATTCCTTTGGATGGGGCAGCCCTGTCTCCGAAGCATTGTGGTTTTTTCATGGTCAACTGGCAGTCCTGAAAGGAAATTCGCATGGCCGAAGACAATGACCCGACCAAAAAGTTTTTAGACGCGACAGAGAAATACCAAGAGCGGTTGCTCAACTTGTGGAAGGTTGTTTTCAAGAAAGTTTCCGCTCACCTCAAATCTATGGTGTCGTTCGTCAGAAAAGTGGTGAATGTCGGTAAAGAACTTGCGGCGACAGTCGGGAAATCCGTTGTCGACAAGGTGGTTGGAGCAGGACAGATGGTGGAGGAGATGATCACCACTATCCCCAACCTTCTGAAAGTGGCGCTGCTTTTGGGTAAGAGAATTATCGCGAAGATCAAGAAGGCCGTCGATCCGAACGAGGTTATCGCGCCGCTCAAAAAGCTATTCACCCGCTATGTCCGGTTGATCAAGGAAATCTTTGCCTTTGTAACAAACCTGATCCAGCAGCTTGATATTCTTGGCGCGGTATTCGGCGTGATCTCCACCTTCCAAAGCGTATTACGCCTGATCTTCTCGTGGATTGCTGATGTCACCGGGGCGAAAGACGGGGCACTTAAGGCGAAGAAGATGCTCAAGAAGGTTTGGAAAGAAATGAAAAAAGAGGTCAAGGAGGCTGAGTTGCTGCGCAAGCAGGTCATGAAGTTGAAAGTGGCCAAATAGTCGTCCAAGCCCGAGGATTCTATCGGGTGGTTAGCAATAAACCGCCTTGTGATATCGTATATCACGGGCCGACGCCCTATGTCTGATCCAACACAGGCAAACAGGTAATCATTATGCGAATTCTATCCACCGCCGTTCTTTCCCTTGGGCTGGCGCTCGCCCTTCCGCTCGCGGCTGCGGCGCAAAAACTGCCGTTGAATGACATTTCCGCTTATCTGAACAAACTACAGACTGCTAAGGGGGAATTCACCCAGATCAATGATGACGGGTCGATCAGCACCGGTACCATCTATATCAAACGTCCCGGCAAGGTGCGGTTTGAGTATAACCCGCCTGAATCCGCGCTTGTTGTCGCGGGCAGCAATACGGTTGTGATCTTTGACAAGAAATCGAACCAGCCCGCCGAGAGTTATCCTTTGGCGCGCACACCGCTGTCGATTATTCTGGCGCGGAACGTCGATCTGGGGAGGGCAAATATGGTTACTGGCCACAGCTTTGATGGCACCGCAACGGTGGTCAAAGCGCAAGATCCCGAGAACCCGCAATATGGCAACATCCAGTTGAAATTCACCGGTAACCCGGTTGAGCTGCGCCAGTGGGTGATCAACGACGGCAATGGTGGGCAGACCACCGTGATCCTGGGTGATCTGCAGAAGGGTGGAAGCCTGCCTAACAGCCTGTTTGACGTGGGCCGCCCTGGCGCCAGCCGCAGCCGTTAACGCAGTCGGCAAGCCGCCAGCTGCGCACGATAAAGTTGCGAGCGGGCATCGACTTTGCCCGCGACGCCAACCAGCCATGATTTGCTGTTATAACTTTGCCGGGCAAAACCTGTGTGGCCTTCGTGATAGGCCAGATACTGGTTGCGGGCATCCGACAGGGAAACGTTATTCCGGTCACGGGTCTGGTTCATATACCAGCCCATGAAATCGGTCGCGTCATTGATGCGGTTCCGTTTGGCCGTACGGCGGTTCTGGTCTTTGCGGTACTCATCCCAAGTGGCATCCAAAGCTTGGGAATAGCCATAGGCGCTAGACTGGCGGCCCATCGGGATGACTCCTGCTACGTACCGAAATGGTGTGCGGGCATCAGCGACAAATTTACTTTCCTGATGAATCGTCGCCATCATGACGTGCATGGGAACGCCCCATTTACGCTCTACCTTGCGGAATGCTTTCAGATATTTAGGGCGCTCTCTGAGAAGGTTGCAGGCGTTGTCCAAATCTCGCGGTGCGGACGATTGACCGCCGCCACAGGAACCAACCAGCAATACTATTATCAGGGCGCGAAGGGTTCTGCTCATGTGCCTCTCGCTTATCGATTATTTTATTTTGGCACAGTTTAGCTGATTTTTCAGCCGCGTCACATCACATTTTTCACAATAAAACCGCCAAAAGCAGCGGCAATGCGCCGATTGACATCAAAGTCGACACAACGACAAGCCCAGCAACCGAATCTGAGTCGGCGCCGTATTTGGCCGCCAGCATATAAGAAGTGACAGCGACCGGCGTGGCGACCTGCAAAACAAGGATGCCGAAAGCGGTTTTGTCCAAGGTGAAAAAATCGGCAGCGAGCCATGCACAGCCTACACAAATCACCAGTTTGACAGCAGACAGGACAACCGCGCGACCAATGCCACTGGGCGACAACCGTGCGACTGCAACGCCGAGGGTGATCAACATCAACGGAATCGCCATCTGTCCGATCAGCCCCATGGTATTGTCCACAAAGGTAGGCAAGCCCCAGCCGCGCCATAAGAACAACGCGCCGGCGACAGTTGCCCAGACCAGCGGTTCTTTTAGCACCTTGCCAAAGGAGCCGGCACCGGCAACCAGCCAGATACCAAAAGTGAACGACAAAATCGCCATAACGGCAAAAACAACTACGGCATATTCCAACCCCGTTTCACCAAAAGCAAACAGCGCCAGCGGTAAGCCAAGGTTGCCCGTGTTGCCAAAAATCAGGGGCGCGGAAAATGTCCGTTGGTTCAGCCGTAGCGCCCAGATCAGCGCCAGCACTGTGACAGACACCGCGATGTAAGCCGCCAGGCTGGCCAATGTAAGTGTGGTCAATGCTGTCGGATCGAGTGTGGTATTCACCAGTGCAGTGAAAATCAGACAGGGGACCGCCAGCGTCATCGACAGCCGCGTGACAAACTCAAGCCGGTATTCAAATCCCAGCTTGACCCAGCCGAACCCGATACCGGCCAATAGAAATACAGGTGCGACGATTTCCAGAACGGTGAAAATGAGGGTCAACAGTCTGTTTCCTTTAAATAGCGTGACGTGATTGGACAAAAGCCCCTTGATCCCGTTACTAACGAAAGGTAGGGGCTGCAAGTTATGCTACGCACACGCGCAAAATATCATCTTGGCCAAGTTGTAAGGCACAAAAAACACCCCTTCCGCGGGGTGATTTTTGACGTGGACCCTGAATTTGCTAATACAGATGAATGGTATGAGGCTATTCCAGAGGAAAGCCGCCCGGTCAAAGACCAGCCGTTTTATCACCTGTTGGCGGAAAATGATCAAAGTTATTACGTCGCGTATGTGTCAGAACAAAATCTGGTAGCGGATTATTCCGGTGAACCGGTGGAGCATCCCGATATTCCCGATCTGTTTGGCCCCTTTACTGATGGTGCCTATCCGCTACATTTCCAACTAAACTAAAGCGCCGCATTGCAAGCAGATGACCGCGTGACGGGCGGGCTGTTTGTGTGGCTGTGGATATTTTGGGATTAGGTCCTCGGCACCACGTACTGGGTGGGGGCTATTAAACGCGGTGCCGAGGGAAGCCATATGCAGCTACAAAATCCTGTATGTCGCTCGAGCATGGCCCTTTTGTGATCGGATCGCGGCGTTTTTGGGAAGCTTCACGGCAGCATTGCGGCACCGCTAATTCTAGCTAAAATGTTGCATTAGCGGGGGGCAGGGAAATACAACATCCTGTTAAAAAGGTACCTTTCCGATGAAGCGCTAGTTTCGAAACGCCACAGCGATCCGCAGCTCTAGCTGGTTTCGCCCGTCAATGCGTTCATACTTCACGTCCCGGGACAGATCCTTGATCAAGAACCAGCCGAATCCACCCTCGGGCAGGTCCATCAGGTCAACATTGCAGCATTCAGCCCGCCCATCTGGTGTTTTGACATCCGTCATCTCGCGCCCCCAGTCGCGCAGTCGAACATGTAGCCCGTCCGGGCCTTGGCGCAGATGCAGGTGAATAGGGCCGCTTGCGTCGGGTAATGGATAGGCATGTTCAACGATATTGTTCAACGCTTCGGCCAGCACCAGTTCAACAGTACTTGTTTCCTCCACCTCAAGGGCCAGCGGAGTGAGCCGGTCAAAAACCATCTGCAACGCCGTGCGGACTGCAAGCGGGCCACTGATGACTTGCACGTCGAAAGGTTGCAAAACGCCGGTTGGCTGGATTTTCGGGGTTTCACTCACAATGTGCACGCAAGGCTTCCTCCAGTGTCAGGTGAATCTGAAAAACCGAATCCATGCGTGTCAGGCGGAATACCTTCTCTACCGGTGGGGTCAGTCCCGCCAGAATAAGCCGCCGGTTTGGGGCAAGATGTTTCATGGTCGCGACAATCGCACCCAAACCGCTTGAATCGATAAAGCCCACTTGTGTCAGGTCTAGTACCACCTCGGCTTTGGCGCCCTGCGTCCCTTGCCGTATCGCTTCCTTGAATTCCAGTGCGATGGCCGCATCAAGCCGACTTTCATGAATACTGACGATACAAATGTCGTCTTCTGTTTTGATCTGTAGTTCCATAAAAAAATCCCGCATACCTGACCGATAGCAAAAGACCTAAGCTCAATTTCTTACCAACTGATGAGCATGCGCACCAAAGGAGATCGAAATGAGAAACGTCGTAATAGCAGGGGCGGCCCGCACGCCGATGGGGGGCTTTCAGGGCGCATTCGAGGGGTTGTCAGCCTCTGCGCTTGGGGGGCATGCAATCAAGGCGGCGCTTGAAAACGCCGGAACCGCTACGGTACAAGAAGTGTTGATGGGATGCGTTTTACCTGCTGGCCAAGGGCAGGCTCCCGCCCGTCAGGCAGGTTTCGCCGCCGGTCTCGGCGAAGAGGTTCCCGCCACGACGTTAAACAAAATGTGCGGCTCGGGGATGAAAGCGGCGATGATCGGCTTTGACCAGATCGCGTTAGGGCACACCGATTTGATGGTCGCCGGTGGTATGGAAAGCATGACCAACGCACCCTATGTCTTGCCCAAAATGCGCGGCGGTGCTCGTTTGGGCCATGCGGCGGTGATCGACCACATGTTCCTCGACGGTCTTGAAGATGCCTACGACAAAGGCCGCCTGATGGGCACCTTTGCCGAAGATTGCGCCGAGACATTTCAATTCACCCGCGAGAAGCAGGACGCCTATGCATTGGCCTCCCTGTCCCGCGCGCTAGAGGCACAGGCAAGCGGTGCCTTCTCAGACGAGATTGCCAGCGTTGAAATGACGACGCGCAAGGGCAGTGTGACGGTCAGTACCGACGAGCAACCGGCCAATGCTCGCCCCGACAAGATTCCGCAACTTAAACCCGCCTTCCGCGAAGGCGGCACCGTGACGGCCGCCAATTCCTCCTCGATCTCGGACGGTGCCGCAGCACTTGTCCTTGCTTCCGAAGACGCTGCAAATGCGCAGGGCCTGAACATCCGCGCCCGCATCCTTGGCCACGCCAGCCATGCACAGGCCCCGGGCCTCTTCACCACCGCCCCTGTGCCCGCCGCGCAAAAACTGCTCAATCAAATCGGCTGGGCCAAAGAAGACGTCGACTTGTGGGAAGTGAACGAAGCCTTTGCCGTTGTCCCCATGGCCTTCATGCATGAAATGGGCATCGACCATGCGATTGTGAACGTCAATGGCGGGGCCTGTGCGCTGGGTCACCCCATCGGCGCATCCGGTGCACGCATCATGGTTACCCTGCTGAATGCACTGGAAAAACGTGGACTGAAACGTGGCATTGCAGCCATCTGCATCGGCGGCGGTGAAGGCACAGCCATTGCGATTGAACGGGTTTAGCCCCTCTTTTTGGCCATAAATACTGTCCGCAACCCGCCACAGGAAGCCGTCCTATGAAAGTGGATTACCCAAGCCTTGCCAAATCCATCGCTGCCCTGACCGAGGGGGAAACCGATGCGGTTGCCCTTATGGCGACAGTCGCTTGTGAAGTGCACCACGCAGACGACCGCTTCGACTGGACGGGGTTCTACCGCGTTGTCGCTCCGGAACTGCTCAAGATCGGTCCCTATCAGGGGGGGCACGGTTGTCTGGTAATCCCGTTTTCGCGGGGTGTCTGTGGGGCGGCGGCGCGAACGCGGGCGGTCCAACGGGTTGCGGATGTGGATGCCTTTCCCGGCCACATCGCCTGTGCCTCTTCAACCCGCTCGGAACTGGTGCTGCCGGTCTTTGACGGGGGCGGCACCTTAATCGGGGTGTTCGACATCGACAGCAATCAGCCGGACGCATTTACCCCGTCAGATGCCGATGCTCTTGCGGATATCCTCCGACAAACCTTCGTGACGGCAAAATAGCGGCGCCGTGAAATAAGGCTGGATTTTTTCACGCGACTGTAGTTACGTGAAATTCAGACCTGTTTTTTCACGGAATCGCAATGCAACACAGTTCACCGGATACGCCGAAAACGCTTGGGGCCGACTTGCGGGCCCTACGCAAGACCCGCGGTCTTACGCTTGCGGATCTGGCGGATATGCTGGGCCGCTCGGTCGGCTGGCTCAGCCAGGTAGAACGGGATATATCCGAACCCTCGATCACCGATCTGCGTGACATCGCAGGCAAGCTGGGGGTTTCGGTTTCCATGCTGTTTCGCCATGCAGCCGCCCCTGCACATGAGGCGGGGTATGTCGTGCGCCAAGGTGCCCGCCGCCCCATCGGTTCGCAGGTGGCGGGATTGGTCGAGGAACTGCTGTCGCCCGATCTGACAGATGATTTCGAAATGGTTCATTCCACCTTTGCCCCGCACAGCCGGATCAAGGAAACGGTCGCGCGGCCCACTCAAGAGGTGGGTTATGTCCTCTCAGGCCGGCTTGAGATCGAGATCGCGGGCGTGATCCATCTGATCAACCCCGGTGACAGTTTTCGCATTCGCGGGCAGGCATTCCGCTGGGCCAACCCCTTTTCCGAACCCGCTGTTGCCATCTGGGTCATTGCGCCGCCGGTGTATTGAGTGGGTGTTGAAGCAACACAAGGAGGATCTGACATGATCAAAGGTAGTTGCCTGTGTGCTGGCGTTACATTTGAACTTACGGGCCCGCTGCGCAATTCAGTTGCCTGCCACTGCGTACAATGCCGCAAGACCAGCGGGCATTACGTCTCAGCCACCCAAGTTGCCGCCGACCAGTTGAAGATTACCAACGACGAAAGCTTGCAATGGTATCAATCCTCTCCACAGGCGCAGCGCGGGTTCTGCAACCGATGCGGCTCTTCCCTGTTCTGGCGGCACGAGGCGGACAACGGGGCAACATCTGTGATGTCCGGTACGCTGGACGGGGCCACAGGTATCCATACGGAAAAGCACATCTTCGTCGCTGATAAAGGCGACTATTACGACCTCACAGACACCGTGCCAAAGCACGACCAGTAACGGAGCAATCCCCCATGTCAGATTTCCCATCAACAGCCCGTGTGGTCATTATCGGCGGCGGCGTCGTCGGTACCTCAACATTGTATCATCTGGCCAAGGCGGGTTGGAAAGACTGTGTTCTGGTCGAGAAGAACGAACTCACCGCCGGTTCCACATGGCACGCTGCAGGCAACTGCCCTAACTTCTCAAGCTCGTGGGCGGTGATGAACATGCAGCGCTACGGGCTGGAAATGTATCGCACGCTCGCTGACGATGTGGACTATCCGATGAACTACCACGTCACAGGCTCACTGCGCCTTGGCCATTCCCGCGAACGCATGATGGAGTTCGAGCGGGTCGCTTCCATGGGCCAGTATCAGGGGCTGGAGATGAAGATCTGCACACCTTCCGAGTTGAAGGAAATGCATCCCTTCATGGAAACCCATGACCTTGAAGGGGGGCTCTGGGATCCGCTGGATGGGGATATCGATCCTGCACAGCTGACCCAGGCGATGGCCAAAGGCGCGCGAGATGCGGGCGGCCGCATCGAACGGTTTAGCCCGGTCACCGGCATTGACCGGGACGGGGACGAGTGGATTGTCAAAACCACAAAAGGCGAAATCCGCTGCGAAATTGTGGTCAATTGCGCAGGGTACTATGCACAACGTGTGGGCGAGATGTTCAAGCCCTTCGGTGGTCGCACCGTGCCGATGGTAACCATGTCCCACCAGTATTTCCTGACCGAGCCTATCGCGGAACTGGAAGCATGGACCAAGGAGAAGGGCCACAAGGTCCCGCTGCTGCGCGACGTCGACACGTCCTACTATCTGCGTCAAGACAAGTTCGGCCTGAATTTGGGCCCTTACGAGCGCAACTGCAAGGCCCATTGGGTCACGCCGGAGGATCCAATGCCCGAGGATTTCTCGTTCCAGCTTTACCCCGATGATCTGGAGCGGCTGGAATACTACATCGAAGACGCCATGGCCCGTGTGCCGGTTCTGGGCACCGCTGGCGTCGGCCGCAACATCAACGGTCCGATCCCCTATGCGCCTGATGGCCTGCCAATGATCGGCCCGATGCCGGGTGTCAAAAATGCCTTTGAGGGACATTCCTTTACCTTTGGCATCGCCCAAGGGGGCGGTGCGGGCAAGGTGCTGTCTGAATGGATCATGAACGGCGAAACCGAACTGGACATGTGGGCCTGCGACCCGCGTCGGTATACCGATTACACCGATCACGATCATTGCTTGGCCAAAGCAATGGAGACCTACGGCCACGAATACGCCATGCATTTTCCGCACCACGCATGGCTTGCGGGACGGGACAAGAAACTGTCGCCGGTCCACGATAAAATCATCGCGGCGGGCGGCCAGATGGGGGCTTTCAACGGCTGGGAACGCGCCAACTGGTTTGCCCAAGACGGGGACGATACTTCCGAAGAGACCACCCAAACATGGGACCGGGGTGGACCTTGGGCGATCCGCGTGCAGGAAGAAGTTGAAGCGGTGCGCGATGGCGTTGGCGTGTTGGACCTGCCAGGTTTCTCACGTTTCAACCTGACCGGAGACGGGGCTGCTGAATGGCTACGGGGGCGCATTTCAGGTGCCCTGCCCAAGATTGGCCGTATGAACCTTGCCTATTTCCCTGACAGCCGTGGGCGTATCCTGACGGAAATGTCGGTGATGCGTCATGGCGAGGATTTCTTTACCCTAATCACTGCTGCGACGGCGCAGTGGCATGATTATGAGCTCCTCGCAAATTCCCTTGCAAAGGGTCTGACCCTGACCGATCACACCACTGAATATTCTACTCTTATTGTCACCGGCCCCCAGTCGCGTGCCTTGTTCGAAACCTTGGACACAGACGCTGACCTGACAGCCTCTTGGCTTTCTATACAGCCCGCCAAGGTTGCGGGTATAGACTGTGCTTTGGCAAGGGTGTCCTTCGCGGGGGAACTGGGGTGGGAAATCCATGCTGCCAATGCTGATGTCCCTGCACTTTATGACGCCGTGACCAGCGCAGGTGCGAAACCTTTCGGTATGTGGGCGCTGAATTCCATGCGTATCGAAAAGGGCTACCGTGCGTGGAAAGGCGACCTTTCAACAGACTATTCGATGCTTGAAGGTGGCCTTGAGCGTTTCATTAAATTCGACAAACCGCAGTGTTTCCCGGGCAAGGCCGCACTGCAAGCGGAAAAGCAGGCAGGCAGCAAGAAACGTTTTGTGACAATGACCGTCGAGGCGGGTGATCAGGACGCGCCCTATATGTCGACCGTCTGGCACGGTGGCCAGGTTGTCGGTGAAACGACATCGGGGGATTGGGGATACCGCATCAACAAGTCTGTGGCCCTTGGCACCATCCGTGCTGATCTGGCGGTGCCAGGCACACAGGTCGAAATCAACATTTTCGGCAACATGTGCAAAGCCACTGTGCAACCGGACCAGCCGCTCTGGGACCCTGAAAACGAAAGAATCCGCGCATGACCGAAATCACCCTTCTGGACGGCGGCATGGGACAGGAACTGATCCACCGCGCAGGCGACCGTCCCACGCCGTTGTGGTCCACCCAAGTGATGATCGAGCGTCCTGGTCTGGTAAACGAGGTGCACCGTGATTTCACGCAAGCGGGTGCCAGTATCGCCACCACCAATACATACGCCATTCATCGCGACAGGTTGGTCGGTACCGATGTGGAGACCCAGTTCGAAGCGCTGCATCAGATGGCGTTGGAAGAAGCAAAAAACAGCGGTGCGGCGCGTATTGCCGGTGCCATTGGCCCGCTAAAGGCCAGCTATCGCCCCGATTTGCACCCTGACGCGCAGACCGCTGTGCCACTGTTTGCCGAGGTGGCACAGATACTCGCGCCGGATTGCGATCTGCTGATTTGTGAAACCGTTGCGTCGGTGGCCCATGCCCGCGATGTGCTTGAAGGGGCAAACGGGACGGGCCTGCCTGTCTGGCTCGCGCTGACTGTTCAAGACAACGATGGTACGCGCCTGCGTTCGGGCGAGCCGCTGAGCGATATCCTGCCCCTGCTCCACGCGGGTGCCGCAGCGGTACTGGTCAACTGCTCAGCCCCTGAAGCGATCCCGTCAGCTTTGGATGTCCTTGCGCAATCGGGCTTGCCCTTCGGCGCTTATGCCAACGGGTTCCAACAGATCTCCGATGATTTTCTCAAGGACAAACCAACCGTAGCGTCTTTGAGCAGACGACAGGATCTTACGCCTGAGGCCTATGCCGATCATGCAATGGCATGGGTCGAACATGGTGCCACTATCATCGGCGGATGCTGTGAAGTTTCCCCCGACCATATTGCCGAAATCGCCCGCCGCCTCCGCGCCGCGGGGCACACCATTGTCTGACGTGCCTCTGGCACACCCATCCTCTCGCGTGCCTCTGGCACGACATCGTCTCGCGCGCCACTGGTGCGACATCGTCTAAAGGATCAGCCTCATGTCTACTGTCCCCTCCCACGCCCGCGTCGTCATCATCGGTGGCGGCGTTATCGGTTGTTCTGTTGCCTACCACTTGACAAAACTAGGGTGGAAAGACGTGGTGCTGCTGGAACGCAAACAGCTGACGTCCGGCACCACATGGCATGCGGCGGGCCTGATCGCGCAGCTGCGTGCAACGGCGAATATGACCAAACTGGCGAAGTATTCACAGGAACTATACGGCAATCTTGGCAATGAAACCGGGGTCGCAACAGGTTTCAAACGGGTCGGCTCAATCACCGTTGCCTTGACCGAAGAACGCCGCGAAGAGATTTACCGGCAGGCCGCCATGGCCCGCGCCTTTGGCGTTGATGTGGAAGAGATCAGCCCGAAAGAGGTGCTGGAGAAATATGAACATCTGAACATCGAAGGTGTTACCGGTGCGGTTTACCTGGACAAAGACGGGCAGGGCGATCCGGCGAATATTGCGTTGGCCTTGGCCAAGGGCGCGCGTCAGCGTGGGGCATCGGTGATCGAGCGGACCAAGGCCACAGGCGTTACCCGCGCGGGGCGACGCATCACAGGCGTTGACTGGCAAAACGGAAGCGAAAGCGGTCACATCACCTGCGACCATGTGGTCAACTGCGGTGGCATGTGGGGCCATGAAGTGGGCCGGATGCTGAACACCAACGTGCCATTGCAGGCATGCGAACACTTCTACATCGTGACCGAAGCCATCGCAGGCCTCAAGCAACTGCCCGTACTGCGGGTGCCGGATGAATGTGCCTATTACAAGGAAGACGCGGGCAAAATGCTGCTTGGTGCGTTTGAACCTGTGTCGAAACCGTGGGCAGTGGACGGCATTCCGTCAGACTTCGAATTTGATCAATTGCCCGAAGATTTCGACCATTTTGAACCGATCCTCGAACACGCTGTCAATCGCATGCCAATGCTCGCAGATGCGGGCATCCATACGTTCTTTAACGGCCCCGAAAGCTTTACCCCCGATGACGCCTATCACCTTGGTCTTGCGCCCGAGATGGACAATGTCTGGGTCGCCGCGGGCTTCAACTCTATCGGTATCCAATCGGCTGGTGGTGCGGGCATGGCGCTTGCCCAATGGATGGAAGATGGCGACAAGCCCTTTGATCTGGGCGATGTTGATATTGGCCGCATGCAGCCCTTTCAAGGCAACAAAACCTACCTTGCCGAAAGGTCCAAGGAAACGCTGGGCCTGCTTTATGCCGATCACTTCCCCTACCGTCAAAAGGCCACCGCCCGCGGCATTCGGCGCACGCCATTCCATCGCCACCTGCTGGAACGCGGCGCTGTGATGGGGGAAATCGCCGGCTGGGAACGCGCCAATTGGTTTGCGCGGGACGGACAAGAAAAGGAATACCGTTACAGCTGGCAGCGCCAGAACTTTTTCGACAACATCCGCGATGAACACATGGCCATACGCGAAAATGTTGGGATGTACGACATGACGTCGTTTGGTAAGATCCGTGTCGAAGGACGGGACGCAGAAACTTTCCTGAACTATATCGGGGGCGGTGATTATTCCGTGCCGAATGGCAAGATCGTCTATACCCAATTCCTCAACAAACGCGGTGGCATCGAAGCGGATGTGACCGTTACCCGTCTGAGCGAAACCGCTTATCTGGTCGTCACCCCCGCCGCAACACGGCTGGCCGACCAGACATGGATGATGCGCCACAAGGGTGATTTCAACGTGGTCATTACGGATGTAACGGCAGGTGAAGGCGTGCTGGCAATCATGGGGCCGCGTTCGCGCGACTTGCTGAACCGTGTCTCGCCAAATGATTTCTCCAACACGTCCAATCCTTTCGGTACGGCGCAGGACATCGAAATTGGATTGGCCGTGGCCCGCGCACATCGCGTGACCTATGTGGGCGAACTGGGTTGGGAAATCTACATCTCCACCGACATGGCCGCCCATGTGTTCGAAACACTGGCAGAGGCGGGCGCAGAGATGAACCTCAAGCTTTGCGGCATGCATATGATGGACACCTGCCGCATTGAAAAAGGGTTTCGTCATTTTGGCCATGACATCACGCCAGAGGATCACGTGTTGGAAGCGGGTCTTGGCTTTGCCGTAAAAAAGGACAAGCCGCATTTCATAGGTCGTGAGGCGGTGCTGGACAAGCAGGAGCAAGGGCTGAACGCGCGTCTGGTGCAATTTAGACTGACCGACCCAGCGCCGCTGCTTTATCATAACGAACCGATTGTGCGGAATGGCGAGATCGTCGGCTACCTTTCCTCTGGCGGCTATGGTCACGCGTTGGGCGGGGCGATGGGGCTGGGGTATGTGCCGTGCAAAGGCGAAAGCGTGGCAGAAGTGCTGGCGTCGAGCTACGAGATCGACGTCATGGGGACAAGGTTCAAGGCCGAGGCGTCTCTCAAACCGATGTATGATCCGAATGCGGAACGGGTGAAAATGTAACGGGTACAATCTAACCCTTTCGGGCCGCGTCGCTTTATCCTACCCCATGGGCAAACGGAGATCCCTGATGCGTAATCCAGACAGCCTGCCGCCCAAGGTAAACCAAGACACGCCACAAGGGCTGGCCTTTGCGCTGACAGCCTATGTGATGTGGGGGTTCCTGCCGCTTTACATGAAGCTGCTCTCGCATATTTCACCCGCCGAAGTGGTTGTGCACCGCATTCTGTGGTCCCTGCCGATTGCTGCTGTGGTATTGATCATCCTGCGCCGCACAGACGCCCTGCGCGAGGCACTACGCAACCCGAAAATGCTCGGTATGGCCTGTGTTACCGCTGCGTTGATTTCGGTCAATTGGGGCATCTACGTCTATGCAATCACCACGGGCAACGCGTTGGCAGCCTCGCTTGGCTACTACATCAACCCCTTGTTCAGCGTGTTTCTGGCCGCTGTCGTTCTTGGTGAAAGGCCCAGCCGTGCACAGGTGGTCGCAATTGCTCTCGCCGCCGCTGCCGTTGTGGTCATCGCACTTGAGGCGGGGCAGGTCCCTTGGGTCGCCTTGGCGCTTACCTTGTCTTGGGGCTTTTACGCTCTGGCCAAGAAAAGCCTGCCCATCGGCCCTAACCAGGGGTTCCTACTCGAAGTTCTGATCCTGCTTTTTCCCGCGCTCGGTTACTTCGTCTATCTGACGGCCACCGGCCAATCTCATTTCTCGCTCAGCTTCGACCGCGACAGCTGGCTTTTGATCGGGTGTGGACTCGTCACCGCAGTGCCGTTGATGATTTATGTCAATGGTGCGAAACTTCTGCGTCTGTCGACCATCGGTGTGTTGCAATATATTGCCCCGACAATGATCTTTCTCGTTGCGGTGTTTGTCTTTGACGAACCTTTCGGACGCGCCCGTATGATCGCTTTCCCGATGATCTGGCTAGCGCTGATCATCTATTCCACCTCAATGCTGCGCCAGATGCGGCAGCACCGCCCCGAGGTGGGTTGAAAACACGCGCCGCATCTGTGACGAGATGTCATGGATACACATTACGCCCCCCCGCAAGACCCGCTGGTCGTGCTGCACGAAGATGCCGAGGTTCTGCTGGTCGATAAACCCGCTGGATTGCTGAGTGTACCGGGCAAGGGGCCGGAGCTGGCCGATTGCCTGATGAGCCGCATACAGGAGGTCTTTCCCCAAGCCCTGCTTGTGCACCGGCTTGACCGCGACACTTCGGGTGTAATGATCTTTGCGATGACGCCCTATGCGCAACGGCATCTGGGCTTGCAGTTCGAAAAGCGGATGACGCGCAAAACCTATGTGGCGCGGGTCTGGGGCGTACCAGAGGAAAAGACGGGCGAGATCGATTTGCCGCTGATCGTGGACTGGCCCAACCGTCCCCTGCAAATGGTCTGTCACGAGACCGGTAAATCCGCCCAAACCGAATGGAAGCGGATCAAAGACGATGGCGTGACATCACGCATCCGCCTTCACCCCAAAACAGGTCGCAGCCACCAACTGCGGGTGCACATGCTGGCGATTGGCCATCCAATCCTTGGTGATCCGTTTTATGCGAAAGGTCCTGCGTTGGATTTTCCCCGGCTGATGCTGCATTCCGAAGAACTGCGGTTCAATCATCCGCAAGGCGGACGCTCAGTGAAAATTCGGGCCAAAGCGCCGTTTTGATGCGGCAGGTTTGAGTTTATGAGCAAGATGAAGCTGGGGCGTGGTCACCCTGCCTCGGTCGCAGGACGCACGAGGACAGGGCTTCACCTTGCACGCGGGATCGCTCTCCAGCTATCCGCGCAGGTCAACATTCGCCAAAAGTCGTAAAGAAATGATGAAGCGCTACACATCGGCTTCATCTTGCTCATAAACTCATTTCCCGGCCATCCCCGCGCGTTACGGTCGGGCATGAAAAAGGGCCGCCCGAAAGCCGCCCTTCACGTTTTCTATGTTGGAATATGCTATTCAGCTGCCCAACCGGAAACAGCCTTTACCTCAAGGAATTCTTCTAATCCAAAGACGCCACCTTCACGGCCATTGCCAGACTGTTTATAGCCGCCAAAAGGCGAACCTTGCGCAAAGCCGACACCGTTGGTTTCTACCATGCCGGACCGCAACCGGCGTGCGACACGACGGCGCAGATCATCGTCTTCGGTCTGGACATAGTTGGTCAGGCCGTACGGCGTGTCATTGGCGATGGCGACTGCTTCTTCCTCGGTCTCGAAGGGGATGATTGACAGTACCGGGCCAAAGATCTCTTCCTGGGCGAGGGTCATGTCGTTGGTCACATCAGCAAAGACCGTCGGCTTAACATAATAACCACGGTTCAAGCCATCCGGACGGCCCAGACCACCAGCAACCATACGTGCTTCTGTCATGCCTTTTTCGATCAGGCCCTGGATTTTGTTGAACTGCACCTCGGAAACAACCGGCCCAATGTGCTTGCCTTCTTCGGATGCTGGACCAACGTGCGTGTTATTGGCGACATCGGCGGCCATCTCGACCGCTTCGGCATAGCGCGACTTGTGCACCAGCATGCGCGTCGGCGCGTTGCACGACTGGCCGGAATTGCGGAAACAACGGATCGCGCCCTGTTTGGCGGCCTTGGGGTGCGCATCCGCAAAGATGATATTCGCACCCTTGCCGCCCAATTCGAGCGAAACGCGTTTAAGCGTATCGGCCGCAGCTTTCGAGATTGCGATGCCGGCACGGGTAGATCCGGTAAAACTGACCATGTCCACATCGGGGTGGCTGGACAGTTGCGAGCCGACACCGGGTCCATCGCCGTTCAGCATATTGAACACGCCTGCGGGGAAGCCCGCCTCTTGCATGAATTCGGCGAACAGATGACCCGACAGCGGCGCCACCTCCGAAGGTTTCAGAACCACGGTACAGCCGGTTGCAATCGCCGGAATTGCCTTGAGTATGATCTGGTTCATCGGCCAGTTCCATGGGGTGATCAACGCGCAAACGCCAATCGGTTCCAGCAGGGTCTTCTCTGTCGCGGTAAAGTCTTTCTCAAAGGAGAAGTCTTTGAAGGCTTTCAGAAAGCCGCCGATGTGCCAGCTGCCTGCACCGACTTGCTGCGCGCGGCTCAACTCGATCGGGGCGCCCATTTCCATCGACATGGCCTGCGCCATCTCTTCCTGACGGGCGTCATAAACGGTGGCCAGTTTTTCCAGCAATGCCATGCGCTCTTCGCGCGAGGTCTGCGACCAGCTGTCAAACGCCGCGCGGGCTGCAGCGACAGCTGCGTCTGTATCGGCCTGACCCCCAAGCGAAATTACTGCGCATTGTTCTTCGGTTGATGGGTCGATGACGGCAAAGTCATTGGCTGCGGCGGGGGAAACCCATGCGCCGTTGATATAGAAATCACGTTTTTCCAACATGGTGGAACTCCTCCTGAGGTGTGGCAAACCGACGGGTCATACCTAAATTCGAGCCACTGTGTCACCCTGCCGCAGCCGCTGCAAGGGGGTGGTGTGCCCGAGATTAATGACTACATAGTGATGAGATATCTACATTCCCACAGGAGGACACCATGGGCTTGCGCATTAACGACACGATACCGGATTTGACCGTCGAAACGGACCAGGGAACGCTTTCGCTGCATGATTTCGTGGGCGACAGCTGGGCCATCCTATTTTCGCATCCCAAAGATTTCACACCCGTTTGCACAACCGAATTTGGTGCAGTGGCACAGCTTGCGGATGAATGGGACAAGCGCGGCACCAAAGTCATCGGCGTCAGCGTAGACGGCGTTGAGGAACACAAAAAATGGAAAGGCGATATCGAGAAAGTTGCAGGCGCCACGGCCGGCTTCCCGATTATTGCTGACACGGGTCTTGAGGTGTCCAAAGCCTTCGATATGCTGCCCTCTGAGGCCTATATGCCCGACGGCCGTACACCTGCCGACAGCGCAACCGTACGTTCCGTGTTTATCATCGGGCCGGACAAGCAGCTGAAATTGTCCATGACCTACCCAATGAGCGTGGGCCGCAACTTTGCCGAGGTGCTGCGTGCGCTTGACGGTTTGCAGATGTCATCGGGCAATGGTGTAGCGACACCAGCCAACTGGAATGTGGGTGATGATGTAATCATCCCTCCCGCCTTGTCAGATGCAGAGGCCAAGGCCAAGTTCGGTGAGTTCGAAACCGTATTGCCTTACCTGCGCAAGACGAAAGCCCCAGGTTAAAACAACCCGAAGACCTTTTTGCGGGGCGCCATGGTGTCCAGATATTTCTGGAAATCATGACGCCCTGCGATCGTCGCATCGGCCACGGCGCCAAATAGTGCCACGGCATTGCGCTTGCGGGACTGGAACAGGTGGAAAAACGCCATTTCGCCATAAAACGTCCCGACACCGAATACCCCCTGATCCGACAGCGGCCATTTTGGCGCAATGGCGAACTTTGGGGGAATCAGGAGCGTGGGAATTCCGCGTTCCTGGGCTGTGTCGGTCAGGACCTGTGCCACATCACAGGTCTGCGTTCTTTCCAGCGCAGGTGTGCCAAAATCACCGTACATTGAAGCCGGAAGCGCCATGAACATGGGCCCCGCGTAAATTCGGTCGGGGTCTTTGTGGTTGGCGACCTGTGACAATCCGACCAGTGCCCCCTTTCGGGCTTCGGCGACCATATGATCGAATGCACCGCGCGAGAGCGGGAAGGCGTCGATATCAGCAATAACTACAACATCTGATGTCTGGGGCTGCGACAGAGTCCGCGCCATCCAGCCCGCGTGACTGAGGCTGTCATCAAGGCACTGATTGAGCGGTATGCCGAAATGCGCAAACACCCGTGCCTGTGCCGCGACCAGTTCAGCAGGAATATTCTTGCGATAATAGGTTTGGACGACGGGCGTGGACATCAAACATTCCTTCTTGCGCGGTGTCGCAGTATTGCGGCCCGCAGATTCCCGCTCACGACACGGGCGGCGCGTTTGACGGGGTAGAATATGCCACGGCTGTCTGTGCCGCGCTTTGCGGTCTGTCCTGCCACGATATCACTTTCCACGTCAGTCGTGGAAAAACACGGTGGTTCAAGGGCAACGCCACCGTCGTTTTGCTGCATGAGACGGCGCAGATGAATGTCCACCGGGCAGGTAATCGGGTAAGCGGTGCGCACGAACCGCTCTGCGCCTTTGCGTGACCACAGCATGGCAGTGGTGCGCATCGGAAAGTAATGCGCGCGGTGGACTGTTGCGTGTTGTGACTGCGTCGTCACATCCAGGATCGGTGTCGCAATCTTTAGCCGTTGGGCCGCCAGATGCGCCACATCCCATTCGCACCCGCTGGTCTGCAAGTTCGTTGCAAGTGCCCGGGTTATCGCCATCCATCCGGGCAGGGGTCGCATGTCATCCTCAAGCACAAGCGCATAGGTGCTATCGGTCTCCAGAAAACGGACTGCGACCTGCACATGGCTGATATAACAACCAACCTCGCCCCCGGTCAGATCGCGCCCCATATAGGCGCGTGCAGCACTTGCGCTATATTCTGGTACCTGTGTCAAATCCAGATACCGGCCATCAAATGCGGCATGCCTTACAAAAGAGACGCCCTCGGCTTGCATTGCCGTTGTTGCAGCAACCAGCCGGTCGTTAGAGCCATCAAGATTGATTAGAAAAACGGGCAAATCTGTCATCGTGGCCGATCTTAGCGGATCGTTATCACGGGTACTAGACGCCGCGAGCCACAGTGAGCGAAAGCTTTGAGAAGGCGCGACTTATCCGTGCAAAAGCCCCGGCGTTTCCACCGGGGCTCTTGTGTCGTACCAAAAATGCAGTCGGCTTAGTCGTCTGCTTTTTCTTCCTTAACTTCTTCACCAGTTTCCTGATCGACAACTTTCATCGACAGGCGCACCTTGCCGCGGTCGTCAAAGCCCAGCAGTTTAACCTTAACTTCCTGACCTTCCTTCAGAACGTCTGAAGGGTGGTTCAGGCGGCGGTTTTCGATCTGGGAGACGTGTACCAGACCGTCGCGCTTGCCAAAGAAGTTCACGAAAGCACCGAAGTCGACGATTTTCACAACCGTACCCGTGTAAACCATGCCTTCTTCCGGCTCAGCCACGATAGAGTAGATCATGTCGTAGGCCTTCTTGATGGCTTCGCCGTTTGGCGATGCGATCTTGATGATGCCTTCGTCGTTGATGTCGACCTTGGCACCGGACACTTCGACGATCTCGCGGATGACTTTACCGCCAGAACCGATCACTTCGCGGATTTTGTCCGTCGGGATCTGCATTGTCTCGATGCGGGGGGCATGCTCGGAGAATTCACCAGCACCGGACAAGGCTTTGTTCATCTCGCCAAGGATATGGATGCGGCCCGCTTTGGCCTGCGCCAATGCCTTTTCCATGATCTCTGGCGTGATGCCCGCGATCTTGATGTCCATCTGCAAGGACGTGATACCTGCTTCGGTACCCGCCACCTTAAAGTCCATGTCGCCAAGGTGGTCTTCGTCACCCAGAATGTCGGACAGGATCGCGTAAGACCCGTCTTCTTCCATGATCAGACCCATCGCAACACCGGCAACGGCTGCCTTCAACGGCACGCCCGCGTCCATCATGGACAGGGAGCCACCGCAAACGGATGCCATGGAAGACGACCCGTTGGATTCAGTGATCTCGGATACAACGCGTACGGTGTATGGGAAATCAGTTGGCGCAGGCAGAACCGCCTGAAGCGCACGCCATGCCAGCTTGCCATGACCGATTTCACGACGGCCGGGAGGGCCCACGCGACCCACTTCACCAACCGAATAGGGAGGGAAGTTATAGTGCAGCAGGAAGTTGGATTTGAAGTTGCCGTGCAGCGCATCGATAAACTGCTCGTCATCACCGGTGCCGAGTGTGGTCACAACCAGACCCTGCGTTTCACCGCGTGTGAACAGCGCAGAACCGTGGGTCCGTGGCAGGATGCCTGTCTCGGAAACGATATCGCGGATCTCGTCGGTCTTGCGCCCGTCGATACGCTTGCCGGTTTTAACAACGTCACCGCGCAGGATGGAGGCCTCAAGACCTTTCATCGCGGAACCGAGGTTCGCATCGGCGAGCTCGTCCTCGGACAGCTTGGACTTGATCAACTCGCGTGCTTCGGAAACGGCAGTTGTGCGCTCTTGCTTGTCCGCAATCGCAAACGCCTTGCGCATCTCTTTCTCGCCAGCTTTCTTCACGGCTGCGGACAGCGCGGAATAATCGACAGGCTGGAAATCAAACGGCTCTTTCGCAGCAGATTCGGCCAGATCAATGATCAGGTCGATCACCGGCTGAATGCTCTCATGGGCAAACTTGACCGCGCCCAGCATTTCCTCTTCGCTCAACTCATAAGCTTCGGATTCAACCATCATCACGGCGTCTTTGGTGCCGGCAACAACCAGATCCAGACGCTGATCAGGGTTCATGCGCAGGTTCTGCATGTCGTCAATCTCTGGGTTCAGGATGTATTCGCCACCCTCATAACCCACGCGGCATGCCGCAATCGGTCCCATGAAAGGTGCGCCTGAAATTGTCAGCGCGGCCGAGGCGGCGATCATCGCAACCATGTCCGGATCGTTGACCAGATCGTGTGACAGAACCGTACACATTACCAGAACTTCGTTTTTGAAGCCGGGCACGAACAGCGGGCGGATCGGACGGTCGATCAAGCGGCTGGTCAGCGTCTCTTTCTCGGTCGGACGCGCTTCACGCTTGAAGAAGCCACCCGGGATTTTACCCGCGGCATAGTATTTTTCATTATAGTGCACGGTCAGGGGAAAGAAGTCCTGCCCCGGCTTTTGCTGGCGTGCAAAAGTGACGTTTGCCATGACGCTGGTTTCGCCCAGCGTCGCAATGACAGAACCGTCCGCTTGGCGGGCCACTTTGCCAGTTTCCAGTGTCAGCGTCTCTTCGCCCCACTGCATGGATTTTTTCGATTCGTTAAACATTTACGTTTCCTGTGTTGGCCCACGTCGGGCCATTTGCATAGAGGCCGAATTGCCTCTGACTCCGGTATCTTATTTGGTCGGCGCTGGAGTCCGGGCGCCGGCTTTCAGATGTCGCGCGTGTACATGAGATTGAGGGGGAGGGGAAGTGTTGTGGTGCGGGGTCTGTCTTTAGAGCCTTCGTTTTTGGTGACGACAAGAACCAACCGCGCTAGACGTGAGACAACTGGGAATTAGGACTGGCAAGGCTGTGACTTCTGAACCAACGCTGTATGGAAAAAGAACCGTTCTTGAGTGGGCCGGATTTGTGCTCCGAGTTGTTTCAGCTTCATTTGTCGTTGTCACGATACACTACATCGGATTCTTTTCAGCGATCGCGAATGATTACTTTATCGTAATGTTTCCATCGCTAGTAAATCGGGTTGCATGGGAGCTGGTTTCAACTCTAGCTTATACGTCTCTCATCGTCTCTGTATTTCTTTTGGTTGGAGGTTTTTTGAAGGGGTTTTTGGTTGGGATAGTGCAGCTTTCCAATGTCGAATTGCCCGAAAAAACTGATGATGGATACCCGGTTGATCTAATGCGAATTGCAGGCCTCTATGGCGCTGGACTCGCGATAAAATACTTCCCAATGGATGCTTCAATTGGAACGCGACTTCTGTATTTGTTAGCCGGTCTAGCGATGATGGGATTGTTTTATCTGGTCTTCTTTTCAGAAGTGGGAGGTGAGGGGAAATGGAATCGGTTTGTTGGACCTCTCCGAAATAGAGAGCTAGCGATTAGAGCAGTCATTGCGCCAACACTAGTTGTCTCATTCTTCGCAGGGCAGGGCCTAGCGGCATCACTATTGGGTTCCGATCCTGTACGAATTTTTTTGGATAGCGGTGATATGGAAGCAGTCATTCTTGCTTCCTCCGAAACGATGATGATTATCAAGAATGATGAAGGTCTGGTGCTCTTGCCAATTCATGAAATCAACAGCGTGCTGTTGTCAGCGAACTAGGTATTTATTCAGTACTCGCAGCCTAAATACCAAACACCCCCCGCGGCGGGCAGTGCCAGACAGCGGGGCTGCGCCTTGTTTCCGTGCAAGGTAGCCCCCACCAAGAGCAACAATTGGCCGATGCGCCCGCGTAAATCATTCATTAACCCTCCTCAGGCAGTAAACTGCTACCATTAAGGGAATCGCAACTGGGAGGATGCCAAGATGAATACTCATGATTTGGAACGCCAGATAGAGCAGTTGGAGCGGGCATTTGATGCAGCCCCAACAAGGGAACGGCTAAAGCTTGCGCCCCGCGTGAAACAGATCGCCTGCAAGCTGGATGCGCGTCAGCAACCCATTCCGCGTCACTTGCAGCGGATCCAGAAAACGCTGGAGCAAGACGCCTTTGACGACATGTTCGACAACATGCCTGTCTAGGCAAAAGCAAAACGTAACTTCTTAGCCAGCGGTTGCGCAGCATGTTTGGCCCGCGGGTTCGTAGGGGAGAGCATCAAATGCTCATCCCCCAAATACCCATCAACCCCACCCAGCCAACGACCGCGGCTATCACTGCTGTGATAAATCCAACGGCAAGGGCCGAAAACACGATCCCCAGTGTTGACGCTTTGCGGCGTTTGGCGCGGATTGCACCAACGACGGCTGCAACGGGAACCGATAGCGCAAGCAGGGGACCGATCACAAAAAACAGGAAATCGGCGAAAGCACTAGACATCTCTATTTACTCAGACTTGGGAAGTAATCTTCGCAATCGCCTTCGCGGTACACATCAGCCGTGCAGCAATGCAACCCGCCACCAAAGGCATAGGCGTCGCGCAACTCAACCTCGACGACGTTCATGCCCAGTTTGTCCATCTGCTCGGCTTGATAGACCTCTGATTTCTCGACACAAACCGTTTTCGGGTCCAGCACCAGCACGTTCATCGACAGCCAGGTCGATGAATAACACAGCGGCGGAGGGGCGTTATGCGCAGGCTGCGCGGCATCGACAATCTCCCAGCCATTCGCCTCGAACATCCCGCGTTGGTCTTCGGGCAGACGCCGCTGCGGGTTGTTCAGAATCAGACCGGGGCGCAGCGGTGTGAAGGTCGCGTCGATGTGGATGGGATAAGGATCGCCCGGAAAGTTAACTGTATGCACGCGGTGATCGGGGAAATGCCGGCGCAGCCACTCAATGCCCTTCTGGTTGGTGGTAAACCCGTGTTGCACCACAAGGTCCTTGCCAAACCGCAAAACATCCGCCGCATCAAACAGCGGCTCTTCCTCGGTGGTGACAAAGAACTTTCGTGCCGCCCATTCCAGCCGCTTGGTATCGCCGATTTTCTCACTCAAATAATCGGGATGGTAATTCGCATCGGTCAAGCGTGGCTTGGGGGCGCTTTCATGGCGGAACTTCGGGTCTTCCTCAAAATACTGCTGCATCAGGGGGCGGTAGTTCAGATACTCGAACCAGCGGCAACGATAAGACATTGTCGCTTCCAGCATTTCTGACCCGACCGTCAGCAAGACATCGCGTGGCGGCATGCACCCGAATTGCGATTCCGTGTGGAAATCGGGTGTCGTCGCAGGCAAGGAATGGTCAATGCATGTGGGACGGTCGACCTGAACGCCGCGGTTTTCAAGCAGGGATGCGAAATTGTCCAACAACTCGTTCGCGCGGTCGATGGTTTCCTGCGGCCGCCGCCCCCATTGGCCACGCATGTCGCTGTCCTCGGGCACCTTGGCATCCAGCGCCGGTTCCGCGGGCGGGATGTGGCAATTGTCGGCGCGGCCCACAATCACATGTTTTAACGGATCCCATTCGTTCCAGCTGTTCACTACGGTCTTTTGCATCGTCACCCTCCCAAGTGCCTGATCCTTGAATGGCGTAAAAGCAAACCGGCACCTGTGCAAGACCGCGTGTTCATGCCAGTCTGATGTAAACGGAGGGACCTATGGAATTGTTCGAATATACCGCAACACAAATTGCCGCAGCTGTGACCGCCGGCGAAGTGACCGCGCGCGAGGTAACGCAATCTATCCTGACCCGCATGGATGCGGTGAACCCAGCCATCAATGCCGTTGTTGCGCGCAACGACAACGAAGCATTGCACGCCGCTGATCAGGTCGACCGCGCCCGTGCATCAGGCGAAATACTGGGACCGATGGCAGGTGTTCCGGTGACGACCAAGGAAAACGTCGATCAGACTGGATTTGCGACGACCAACGGTCTGCGCATCCAGAAAGACCTGATCGCAGCTACAGACAATCCTGTTGTTTCCGGCCTGCGCCGCGCCGGCGCCGTGATCGTCGGGCGCACCAACACGCCTGCATTTTCCTTGCGCTGGTTCACGCGAAATTCCCTGCATGGGCATACCAAAAACCCGCATAACCCCGCGATCACACCCGGTGGTTCTTCTGGCGGTGCGGCCTCGGCCACGGCGGCCGGCATCGGGGCGATGGGCCACGGCACCGACATAGGCGGGTCGATCCGGTATCCGGCTTACGCTTGTGGCTTGCAGGGCATCCGCCCAACCTTGGGGCGTGTCGCGGCCCGCAATGCTTCTGCCCCCGACCGTCACATCGGGGCGCAGCTGATGGCGGTGTCCGGTCCACATGCGCGGTCTGTGGCGGATCTGCGGCTAAGCTTGAATGTGATGGCGCAACCCGATCTGCAAGACCCGTGGCATGTGCCCGTCCCGATGAAAGGCCCCGATTACCCCCGCCGCGCCGCGCTTTGCGTGAATCCGGAAGGGTTGAACACGCACCCGTTGGTTGTGCAATCGTTGCAGCAAGCTGCCGCACGGTTAAATGATGCGGGTTGGCAGGTGAGCGAGGTGGCCAGCCCGCCGTTTCGCGCGCCGGCACGCCTGCAAGCGCAACTGTGGCTCGCGGAAATGGAGCGGGGAGCCAAAGCGATGGTCACACAAGAGGACGATCCGGATGCGTTGCATGTCTTGGCCGAAATGCACAAGATCACAGCCTTGCCCGATTTGAACGAGGTGCTTGATGCGCTCCAGGCCCGCCTGGGGTTTCTACGGGAATGGGAAATGTTCCTGGCCGAATATCCGGTGTTGATCTGCCCCGTGTCGTCAGAACCCCCGTTTCCAGATTTGCTCGATCTCGACGATTTTCCACGTTGCCTTGAGGCACAGCTGACACAGGTTGGTCTGCCGCTGATGGGTTTGCCGGGCATGTCTGTCTTTACGGGGTTCGCGATGGGCGAGGCGGGGCATACGCCGCTTGGGGCCCAACTGATCAGCGGCCGCTACCGCGAGGATATTTTGCTGGACGCGGCAGAGGCGATTGAGCAACGCAGCCCACAAATCACCGTGGTCACACCGGCGTAAAACAGCAAAAAACCGCGCCTGAGACAGACGCGGTTTTCTATAACCTAACGATGCGGCAAGCGCTTAGCGGCGCAGGCCCAGACGCTTGATCAGGTCCTGATAACGTGCTTCGTCTTTGCTTTTGGCATAATCCAGCAGCTTACGACGTGTCGCAACCATCTTGAGCAGACCACGACGGCCGTGGTTGTCTTTCTTGTGTGTCTTGAAGTGCTCTGTCAGTGTCGCAATGCGCGAGCTCAGAACAGCAACCTGCACCTCGGGGGAACCAGTGTCGCCCTCTTTGGTGCCGAATTCTTTCATGATACGTGCTTTTTCTTCCGGCGTAATCGACATCGGGGTCTCCTTTCAGAGTCTAGAGTTATGGCGCAGGCCGGGATGTCGTCCAGCACAGGCCCATGGAGGTGTTGCCCGTTGAGGGAATCAACAGGCGACGGTGGCGTATAGGAAAGATTGGGGCAGATGGCAAAGCCTATTTGCAGAGGCGATCAACGGTTATGCCCCGGGCAGGTTCATCGTCATGGCAGCGCTGAGCGGGATAAGCGTAACTTCAGCCGTCGCAAGCTGGGTTGGGCCGCTGACCTGCGCGACAATCTGTTCATCCATCCAGACTTGTAGCTGGCCCGCGTTATCGGGATCGGGTTCTACCCTGATATCGGGGGCATCGCCCTTATTGGCGCTGTCGTCCCAGATGAACAAAAGTGCATCGTCTTCCGGTTCGAAATCAATGATATTAGCGTTTCCACCACCATCGGCCCATCCGCCCAGCACAAACATGTCGCTGCCTGTACCGCCATGCATCACGTCGCCCTGACCAGCGATGATCACATCATCACCGCCGCCACCATTCAGATAATCAAGCCCGTCGGTGTCTTGGTTGCTGTTGCCGTAAGGGCCTTCTGCCACGCCGCTTAAGGTATCATTTCCGGCCCCGCCAAACAGCGTGTCCTCACCTGCGTCACCGCGCAGCGCGTCATTGCCCAGCCCGCCCGACACCGCATCATCACCGCCCCCACCAAAGAGCGTGTCATCGCCGTCGGATCCGTTCAAGGCGTCATCACCGTCGCCCCCTGACAGGACGTCATCATCATCCTGACCGATCAACGTGTCGTCACCGGAACCGCCGTTAAGGTCGTCGTTGCCCTCGGCACCGATCAGGCTGTCGTTGCCGATGTCGCCAGTCAGAGTGTCGTTGCCGTTGTCACCGCGTAGCTCGTCATCGCCTGCGCCACCGGAAACAAGGTCTTCGCCGCTACCCGCGCCGATCCGGTCGTCCAGGTCGCTGCCATTGATAATTTCTGCCTGTTCGGACCCGAGGATCAGGTTGACCTGTTCAACTTCGCTTGAAGGGTCGGGAAGCAGTTCTTCGGTATCGTCCGTGTCCTCGCCAATATTGACAAAAGCGGTAGCACCGACCGCCATCAGACCCATCAAACCCGCCAACCACAACATGGCAATACCCAACCCTGAACCAAAACGGCCCGCTGCCGTTGGAGGATAAAAGCCATATCGACGCCTTCAGGTCAAAACCAAACATGTAAAATGGTTAAGAATTCCTGTTTATTTGTAGTCTGTTAGCGCCATTTTATCGGCTGTTGGGCATAGGGAAGGTATAAAGGATGTTTGGGGTGCCCGTCTTTTGTCAGGCCCAGATGAAACAATGGTTTGTCCAGTCTGCGTAACAACTGGGCAACTTCCGGGCCCCGTCCACGATGAATGCCGTGCGCACCCCAAGCGGCAATAATCTGATCTGCCCAAGTCGTGCCGTCGCGCAGGGTTGCGTCATTGTCCGGCCCAACCGGATCATCCGCCGCCCGCATATCGCGCGGGTCGGTAGCGCGCCATGCAAAAATATTGGTGACGCGAAATCCGCCAAAGCCCAAATGCCGCGCCCGCCGTTCGCAGCGTTCAACGGTCGGGTCGTTCTGGACTTCGCTGGCGGTTGAGGGGTTAAGCATGACGAACAGGACTTTGGGGTGCGCCACTTCCCAAACCCGCGTCAAACTGTAGCGGTATTTTTCGCAGTCCGAATAGACAGCGCTTGATGGCGCATCGCCCTTGGTATGGCTGCGGGTGATCATGGGCTATCCGTCCTTAAGTGTTGAACACCCGTGACGGGTGCAATTCCCCCGCCTTGAACCTGCCGACCGCCACCGCGACCCCGTCATACGAGGCCCAACATTCATCGCCGTATTCAACGTCATGGGCGATCACCATGCCGGGGTTGCCGTTGCGCAGCTTTACCGCGCTTTCCGCCGTGGCCTTGACCTCGGGCAGATCAACCAACCCCTGTTCCAAAGGCAACAGATGCGTATCCAGCTCGGGTGTGCGCGCCATCGCTTCGATCTGTTCCATGGTCAGCCCGTCCGCCGCATCAAACGGCCCCGACCAGACCCGGCGCAATTCGCGCACATGGCCGTAACAACCCAAGGCCGCGCCGAGGTCCCGCGCGATAGACCGCACGTAACCGCCCTTGCCACAGACCATCTCAAGCGTCACATGATCCGCGTCGGGCCGGTCTGTCAGCAGCAGGCTCTCGACATACAACGGACGCGCGGCCAGCTCCATTTCCTCACCGCCGCGGGCACGTTTATAAGCGCGTTCACCGTCAATTTTCACGGCTGAGAATTGAGGTGGAACCTGTTCTATGTCACCGATGAAACCCGCCAATGCTTCCTTGATCGCTTCGTCATCGGGACGCAGATCAGAGGTTTTCAGAACCTCACCCTCGGCGTCATCCGTGTTGGTCGATACCCCAAGGCGGACGGTAAACTCATAGGCCTTTAATGCGTCGGTGATATAGGGCACCGTCTTGGTCGCTTCACCCAAAGCAATTGCCAGAACGCCCGTCGCTTCCGGATCAAGCGTGCCCGCATGGCCTGCTTTCTTGGCTTCAAGCGCCCAGCGGACCTTGTTGACAACCGCTGTGGACGTTGGCCCTGCGGGTTTATCCACCACCAGCCAGCCCGAAATGTCGCGTCCTTTGCGTGTGCGTCCCATGATGCCCTCTTTGTCCAAATCAGGCCCGCGCTATACTGTGCGGGCGCGAAACTTCCCAGAGGGAATTCTATTGTGCAGGTTCAACAACCCCGATGATCGGACCCAAAGTGGTAAACCCCGTGCCGCTGCGCGCCAGATCAGGGGCACGCATCCGCGAGATATTGCCATCGAAATAAAGGGCATTGGGCAGTTTCAGATGATCGCGAAACAGGGTGCCAAAGGCGTGGAACGTCACCACATTATCCGAAATGGCAAAAACGGCCCGTTTGCCATCTCGCGATGTGCCAACGCCGTTGCGGATGTAACGCGAGGTGCTGTCGAGCAGAAACCGCGGGTGAAGTTTGCCGTCAATCACCAGCATCGGCCCTGACTGTGTGGCCGAACGGCAGTCGGGCGCTTGTGCAAGAAATGCCAAGGTCTCGATAACGTCGGCGCGCCTTTGGCGCAAACATAGCACCCCGTTAGGCAACAGCCCGAAATTACCCGGCCCGGCATTCGGGATCACCCGCTGCACCTCGACCCCGTTTTCAACGTAATGGCCGACGGGTCGGCGGTCATCGTGATACATACCTGCGTTGGTGGCAAAACCCAGCATCAGCCCCTGATCGCGTAAAGCCGCATCCAAAGTGCCGAAATGGCCATAAACGGCGCCTGTGTCATCTGCCAGAAACAGTTCGAGCCGTTCGCTGGTCAGATCGACCTCGCAAATCGTATAAGTGTTGTCGAGATAGGCTTCCTGACGGCATTCGGCGGCCGCTGCGGGTATTGCAAGCAGCATCAGCCACAGCCATGCCGCCAGGGGTTTCATTCCTCAGATGCCCCGTCTGGAATGTCGTCCGGTGCTTCCGCGTCGCGGCGCACCCGCGCATCCGATAGCATGCGTCGGGTTTCGTCCATCTGGTCAAAGGTCTGGTCCAGCTGAAACCGCAATTCAGGCGAGAACTTTAGCGTCAGTTTCTTCGCCACCTGCTTGCGGATTTCGTATTTGTTCCGCGCCAGCAGTTTCAGAACCTCGTCCTTACCTTCACCACCCAGGGGCAGCACAAAGGCTGTCGCGACCTTAAGATCGGAGGAAGAGCGTACCTCGCCGACAGTGATTGACAGACGATTCAGTTCCGGGTCGTGGACATCGCCGCGCGCCAGAACCTCGGACAATGCCCGCCGGATCGTTTCACCGACCCGAAGCTGGCGTTGTGTCGGGCCAGCGCCCTCATGTGTGTTGTTCTTTCCCATGGGCCTTACCTAAGCGCTCCCATTGTCTTTGCCAAGCGGGTGCGGTCACGCTAAACGGGGCGTGATTTAGCCGCAGGAGCACGCGCCATGACCCAGACCCTTTCTATCGCGATCACCGGTGCCTCCGGCCGCATGGGCCAAACCTTGATCGGGCTGGTGAATGCCTCTGACAAGATGGTGCTGACAGGCGCGATTGAACGGTCCGGCCATGCTTGGGTCGGGCAGGATGTGGGCGAAATGATGGGCGGTGCAGCGCTGGGCGTGATCGTCACCGATGATGCCGCCGCGGCTTTGGCAACGGCAGATGCGGTGATTGATTTCACCGCGCCGCAAGCCACAATCGCCTTTGCTGCCTTGGCGGCGCAGGCTGGTATTGTTCATGTTATCGGCACTACCGGCATGTCTGACGACGAAATTGCGGCGCTTGCTCCCTATGCCGGAAAGGCCACGATCATCCGCGCAGGCAACATGAGCCTTGGCGTCAACCTGTTGACCCAGCTGACCAAGCGTGTCGCTGCTGCGCTTGATACCGATTACGACATTGAAATCATCGAAGCGCATCACAATCAAAAGGTCGACGCCCCTTCAGGCACGGCGCTGATGCTGGGTGAGGCCGCAGCCGAGGGGCGTGGCGTTGCCCTTGCCGATGTGTCGGATCGCGGGCGCGACGGCATTACCGGTGCCCGGAAACAAGGCGACATCGGCTTTACCGCAATTCGCGGCGGCGACATCATCGGCGAACATGACGTGATGTTTGCGGCAGCGGGCGAACGGATCATCCTGCGCCATATCGCATCGGATCGTAGTGTTTTTGCACGTGGTGCACTCAAGGCGGCGCAATGGGGGCATGGTCGTGCCGCCGGACAATATGATATGCTGGACGTGCTGGGTCTGTCAGACGACAAATAAATTTCAGGAATCGTGAAACCTTTTAAGACTTCAGGCGTTTCTATTGGGAGACCTTGTATAGGAGGCCCTGATGAAAGTGACTGCTTTGACGTTTTGCGCCGCGCTGATCGGCCTTTCGACCCCTGCATTTGCGGAACTTCAGCCGGTCACCACACGGGATGCCTTTGTCGCCTTGGTCAACGGTAAAACGTTGACGCGGCCCTTGGTCAAACTCCGCGTACTGCCGAACGGCCAGATCACCGGCACCGGGGCAACATGGGAAATCAGTGGTGAATGGGCCTGGAAAAACGGGTATATGTGCCGCAGCCTGATTTGGGGCGGCGACGACCTGGGATACAACTGTCAGGAAATAAAATCTGACGGCAGCCGTATGCGTTTCACCTCTGACGAGGGCAGCGGCGATTCTGCCGAATTCCGACTGCGTTAAGCCTAAAAGTCGACGGCCAGCCCCTTCTTTTCCCAATCCCCATAGCGCACGGGCTCTGGCCCCTCTCTCCCGCCCAACTCTGGTGGTAACGCCAGCTCCGTTGCCTTTTTCCGTCTCTCTTCGGCTTCCGCCAAAGCGCGCTGGGCGGCGGGCGGAATAGGTTTCGGCGCGGGGGCCGGGTTTGGTCCGGCGGGCAGGTCCGGTCCAGGCGTCGGTGTTGGCGGTGTCGGTTTATCAGGGATCGGGCGCGTCCGCTCGTCACTCCCCTGTGCATCAGGTGTCAAAGGTTCTGTCATATCATCCTCTTGAGCCATATCTTCCTTTGATATACGTCGCAATTCAACACGGACAAGCTTGATAGCCCAGATCGGCCGGACAGCGCAGATGCTCCGGATAGGTCAGATCAGCCGTATAGGAAGCAAGCACATGTCAAATACCGGAGTCCAAGCCCGCCGCAGTGCTGTTTTTCTGCTCGACCAGATCCTTGGTGAGGAACCACGCCTGATGTCCGAACTGCTGGCCAGCGGTGTTCTTGACAAACTCTCTCCCGAAGACCGCGCCCGTGCGCAGCGATTGGCAACCGAGACCCTGCGCGGTTTGGAACGTGCGGACCGGTTGTTGCAAAAGCATCTGAACAAACCGCCCGTGCTGACGATCCGGAATGTGTTGCGGGTCGGCACGGTTGAACTGTGCCAGGGTGGTGCCGCCCATGGTGTTGTGAACGCGATGGTTAATCTGGTGGGGCAACACAATAAACTGAGCCACCTCAAAGGCTTGACCAACGCCGTCCTGCGCAAGATCGCGGCGGAAGGGCCGGAAGCATGGGACGCCTTGCGTGCCCCGCGTCTGCCCAAGTGGCTGCGCGGCCCTCTGTCCGAAGCTTGGGGATCGGATGTGATGGCGGCGATGGAAGTCGCCCATTTTGCTGGTGCCCCGCTTGACCTGACGGCGAAATCTGATGCCGCAGCGGTTGCCGAAGCGACGGGTGGCACCCTGCTACCCACCGGTTCCATCCGCATTATGAACCCCGGTCAGGTATCGACCATGGCGGGATTTGCGTCGGGCGATTGGTGGGTGCAAGACGCGGCAGCCGCGATCCCCGTGCAGATCCTGAAGCCGCAGGCGGGCGAGACGATCCTCGACCTTTGCGCGGCTCCGGGCGGTAAAACCATGCAGATTGCCGCCTCTGGCGCCGATGTTACGGCCGTTGATGATTCGTCGCCCCGTATGCAGCGGGTCAGTGAGAACCTTGCCCGTGTCGGCCTGAAGGCCAAGACACTGACCAAGGATGTACGTGCGGTCAAAGGCACGTTTGATGCGATTCTGCTTGATGCACCTTGTTCCGCTACTGGCACCATCCGCCGCCACGCGGATCTGCCCTATGCCAAAGACGGGTCTGATTTTGGCGATTTGATCGAGATGCAGGGTGAATTTATCGACCACGCCTGGTCCCTTCTGAAACCCGGCGGGCGGATGGTTTTTTGCACCTGCAGCCTTTTGCCGGACGAGGGCGAAGTGCAGGTTGATGAAGCACTGGCCCGTCACGACGATATGAGCGTGGATACCGATGCCTTGCTGGTTGCCGGTGTCGAGCCCGGGTGGATCACGACCGAGGGCGGGCTGAGGCTGCGGCCCGATTATTGGTACGATCTGGGTGGTATGGACGGTTTTTACATTGTTTGCTTGCGCAAAACTGCCTAAGTCGGCGGGTTCTCAACGGCCATATAGGCCTCGTGCGGCACGTGGGCCACGCCTGTCAGGCATAGTGCCTCGCGGTGTGTCGCCTCCAACTTTTCGATTGCTTCAACCACCGCTTCAAACAGCAAAGACCCGTTCGCGCCTTTGGCAGAAATATAGGGCAAGCCGGGTGTCGGCACGGTGTGGTCAAGGACGCGCAAGTCTTTGGCAAAGCGGTCAAACCGCTGAATGAACCGCCACGTTTGAGCATCCAGAACGGCAATGTCGGCGTTTCCTTCGGCGACCATGCGGGCCGATTCGGTGTGCGCGCCGCTGGCCTGTCGGTCGCTAAACCAGAACCCGTGATCCCGCGCCCAAATGTATGCCGCCGCGTATCCCGACTGCGAACAATCCTGATTGAAAACAAACCGTGCGTCGGCAAAATTCCACGCCCTTTCGCGGGGATCATCGGCGCGGACTACAACGACGCTGTTGTAGTACCCTGCAGGGCAGCCTTCCAACCCGAAATCCGGCGTGCCGATCAATGCTACGTGGTCGGCCAGACGGGTCCGATACGGCATGCCGCAGACCTGACTAAACACCAGCTCGGGTGACAACCACACGTCGAATGCGTCACTGGTGTTGTCCATGGTTTTTGGGGCTTTGATCCCCCTTGCATCCAGTGCCGCCTGCAACACCGCCCAATAGGCATTGTTGTCGACGTCCAGTTCAGGCCGGGCGTACATCATCAGGCTGGCAATCATCGGGCACTCCACTTCCGGTCTTTGCATTTCCTAGCGCAGCGCTTGCCGGTGCGACAGATGCAAACCGGCCAAACCTGCCGATCGGGCAAGGGCTGGCCGAAAAACGGTGACACCCTCTTGCAGGCGGTCTATGGTGCACGCAAACGCCAGCAGAGCGTCAAGGGCAGCCGGAATATGTTTAACCTAACCTCACTGAAAGCGCGTCAGGCGCGGCTTTTGAATGCAATGCATGCCGCATTGGCGACGCGCACAACCGCGAGTGTTAAGGGTTTTGTTTCTTCCCCCGAACCCCGTACGATCGGGTCCTTTGCGCGGGGCCGGCAGTTGGTGGCGGGCAATTATCTCTTTGCGGGTACGTTGATCAACGCACCCGGTCATTCCTTGTGGGATGTCGTGCCGCCAGATGCAAATTACGCCGCTGATTTACATGGGTTTTCATGGCTCGATGATCTGGCCTCCGTTGGCGATACTGCGGCACGCGATGCCGCGCAGGTCTGGCTTTGGGGCTGGATCGACGGGTTTGGCAGGGGGCGCGGTCCGGGCTGGACGCCTGATCTGACGGGGCGCCGCCTGATCCGCTGGATTAACCATGCGCTGTTTGTGCTGCGCGGGCAGGAACCCGATCAGAGCAAAGCCTTTTATCGCTCACTTGTCCAGCAAACCCAATTCCTGTCACGCCGATGGCGCGGTGCCGCCCCCGGCCTACCGCGTTTCGAGGCGTTGACCGGTCTCATTTATGCCGGCCTCTCGCTTGAGGGCCAAGAGGCTCTGGCCGATCCAGCGATCAAGGCTTTGGCCCGTGAATGTGCCACCCAGATTGACGATCAGGGCGGCTTGCCCACCCGCAACCCAGAAGAGTTGCTGGCGGTGTTCACCCTGCTGACATGGGCCGCCGCCGCTCTAAGTGATGTGGGCCGCAGCTGTCCCAAAGAACATTTGGCCGCGATCGAACGCATCGCCCCGACCTTGCGCTCCCTGCGCCACACCGACGGGGCGCTTGCGCGGTTTCACGGGGGCGGGCGCGGGGCCGAAGGTTGGCTGGACCATGCACTGGCCGCCAGCCGCGTCAAACGCAGCCAGCCTGACGGGCTTGCGATGGGATATGCCCGTTTGTCCGGTGGGCGCACCAGTATTGTCATTGATGCGGCCACGCCGCCAAAGGGGGCCGCCAGCCACAATGCCCATGCTTCGACGCTTGGGTTTGAACTGACCTCGGGGCGCCGCCCGCTGGTGGTCAGCTGCGGATCTGGTGCGTCGTTCGGCTTGGACTGGCGACGCGCGGGCCGCGCCACCCCGTCGCATTCGACATTGTGCCTTGGCGGGTATTCCAGTGCCCGTCTGGCAGATCCGGATTCCGCGAGTGGCCTTGAAGCGCTGATCAGCGGGCCGACCCATGTGCCTGTCGAAATTTCCCAGCAATCCGACGGCATCAAATTTCAGGGCGGTCACGACGGATATGTCGCCTCGCACGGGCTGACCCATGCCCGCACACTGGAACTGACCTTTGACGGACGCGGCCTTGCAGGCGAGGATATGCTGCTCGCGCTGGAAGACGTCGAGAAGCGCCGATTTGACGCGGCATTGGATGCAGGAAAGTTGAAGGGGCTGCGTTTTGACATCCGCTTTCATCTGCATCCCGATGTGGATGCCACATTGGACCTTGGCGGTGCGGCCATCTCGATGGCGCTAAAGAGCGGGGAAATATGGGTTTTTCGCCATGACGGCACTCATAATCTGACGGTGGAACCTGGGGCGTACCTTGAGACCACCCGTTTGAAACCGCGGGCCGCGCAGCAAATCGTCCTCTCGGGCAGTGCGTTTACCTATGCCACACGTGTCCGCTGGTCCTTGTCCAAAGCGCAGGAAACTGCGATTGGCGTGCGAGACTTGTCGATGGACGAGCCGTATCTAAACGAAGACTGACCAAAGGACCCACCCATGACCGATCTGTATCCCGTAAAACGTGCCCTGCTTTCTGTTTCCGACAAGACCGGATTGGTCGATCTGGGCAAGGCTTTGGCGGGGCACGGGGTTGAATTGTTGTCGACAGGCGGCACCGCAAAGGCGCTGCGCGAGGCGGGGCTGGACGTAAAGGATGTTGCCGAGGTCACCGGCTTTCCCGAAATGATGGACGGTCGTGTGAAGACCCTGCATCCGGTGGTACATGGCGGTTTGCTGGCGCTGCGCGACAATGATGATCATGTGGCGGCGATGGACACCCATAACATCGGTGGCATCGATCTTGTGGTGGTGAACCTGTACCCGTTTGAGGAAACCGTAGCCAAAAGCGCGGATTATGACACGGTGATCGAAAACATTGACATCGGCGGCCCCGCGATGATCCGATCCGCGGCCAAAAACCACGGCTTTGTGAATGTCATCGTCGATACCGAAGATTACACTGCCGTGATCGCAGAGCTAGATGCCAACAAGGGTGCAACGACTTATGCCTTGCGCCAGCGTTTGGCCCAAACGGCCTATGCCCGCACCGCGGCCTATGACACAGCTGTCAGCACATGGATGGCCGCGCAAGTGGGCGAAACCCCACGCCGCCGCACTTTCGGCGGCACGCTTGCCCAGACACTGCGCTATGGCGAAAACCCGCACCAGCAGGCGGCATTCTACACCGACGGGAGCAATCGCCCCGGTGTAGCAACCGCCAAACAGCATCAGGGCAAGGAATTATCCTATAACAACATCAACGACACCGATGCGGCTTTCGAGCTGGTCAGTGAATTTGATCCCGCACAGGGTCCGGCCTGCGCAATCATCAAACACGCCAACCCCTGCGGTGTGGGTACAGGTGAAACGATGATCGAAGCCTACACACGGGCCTTTGATTGTGACCGTACAAGCGCCTTTGGGGGCATCATCGCCCTGAACCAGACTCTGGACGGGGCCACTGCCGAAGCGATCAGCGGCATCTTCACCGAAGTGGTTATCGCGCCGGATGCTGACGCGGATGCGCTGGCGATCTTCGCCAAGAAAAAGAACCTGCGCCTGCTGACGACCAATGGATTGGCCGCGCCCGACGCCGCGCAACTGACTGCGCGGCAAGTCTCAGGCGGCTGGCTGGTACAGGACAAGGACGTAGGCCGGATCACTCGCGATGATCTGAAAGTGGTGACCAAGCGCGCGCCCTCCGAGCAGGAACTCAGCGATCTTTTGTTTGCATGGACCGTTGCCAAACATGTGAAATCCAACGCCATTATTTACGTCAAGGACGGCGCAACTGTGGGTGTCGGTGCGGGCCAGATGAGCCGCGTGGACAGCACGCGCATCGCCGCCCGCAAGGCACAGGACATGGCCGAGGCTATGGGCCTGCCCGCTCCGCTTACCCAAGGGTCGGTTGTCGCTTCTGATGCCTTCTTCCCCTTTGCGGACGGGTTGATCACTGCCGCAGAAGCAGGGGCCACGGCCCTGATCCAGCCGGGCGGTTCCATGCGCGATGACGAAGTCATTGCAGCGGCGGACGCGGCGGGCCTTGCGATGGTGTTCACCAACATGCGCCACTTCCGGCATTAAGGCAGGGCACCGATGCGCACCCTCTTTTGGTCAGCCTTCGCGGCATTCCTGATAGATCAGGCCAGTAAGTATCTGGTGGTCCATATGTGGGAACTATGGCGGGTGCGCGAAATCAATGTACTGCCGCCCTACCTGAACTTGCGATATGGAGAAAACCGGGGGATCAATTTTGGTCTTTTCGGGGATGGATCCGATGCCAGCCGCTATATTCTTATCGGCCTGGCTCTGGCGATCTGTCTGGGCGTGCTGGTCTGGATCAGGCGGGGAAAATTCGGCGTCAAGGAACGCATCAGCGCCGGGTTGCTGATCGGGGGGGCGCTGGCCAATGTGGTGGACCGGCTGGTCTACGGCTATGTGCTGGATTTCCTCAACAACTCCCTGCCGGGGTGGAATAACCCCTTTGTTTACAACATCGCGGATGTCTTTATCTTTGCCGGTGCCATTGGATTGATCCTCTTTGCCGACGACAGCCGCAAGACTGCCAAGAAGACTGGGAAAAAACCTAAGTGACATTGCCTGCCCGACCAAGGTATGAACAGGGCACCCGTTAGGAGACGACACATGCGCCGTATCGCTTTACTTGTCCTGATCCCGCTGGCCCTTGGGGCCTGCGCCAACAAGGGCCTGCGGGATTTGCAGAATGTGTCGGACGGACCGAATGAATTCATGCTGCAACCGGCGAAACCGTTGGAAGCGCCGGCCAGCTACAACGACCTGCCACCGCCCACGCCGGGGCAGGCCAATCTGACAGATCGGTCCGCGCTGAACGAAGGCATTACAGCTTTTGGCGGCCGTCCCGAAGCGGCAGATGCGGGTATTCCTGCTGGTGACGGTGCATTGGTGCAACACGCCTCGCGGCTGGGCGTTGCACCGAACATTCGTGGTGATCTGGCCGAGAGGGATGCGCAGTTCCGTAAACGCAAGGCCCGTTTTACCCAGTTCCGCATCGTCAAGGTCGACCGCTACAATCAAGCCTATCGCCGCGAAACGCTAGATGCCAGCAACGAGGCCGCCCGCTGGCGCCGTGCCGGTGCCCGCACCCCATCTTACGCGCCTGACGAATAAAGAACGGCCGCCTCTTCAGGGGGGCCTTCACAAAGCTTACAAATTTGTCATCTAACTTGAATCTGCGCCGCAGGCGCGTACTTGTCTGACAGATGGTTTTTTCAAAGGACTCATAATGCTCCGACTGCCGACGCTTGCAGCCCTTTTGGCATTTGCATTGCCCCCGCTCATGGCGCAAGCCGCCGATAACGAAGCAGTGACCTTCTTCACCCTCGATAATGGGATGGATGTCGTAGTGGTCGAAGACCACCGCGCCCCCGCCGTTCAGCAAATGGTATGGTATCGCGCAGGTTCAGCGGATGAACCTAAAGGGTCATCCGGTGTCGCGCATTTTCTGGAACACTTGCTGTTCAAAGCGACGGACAAGCTGGAAGCGGGCGAGTTTTCCGCCACCGTTGCCGCCAACGGTGGACGTGACAATGCCTTTACCAGCTATGATTATACTGCCTATTTCCAGCGTGTTGCCGCCGACCGTCTGGAACTGATGATGCAGATGGAAAGCGACCGGATGAAGAACATCCGCCTGACGCCAGAGAATATTCGCACCGAACGCGACGTGATCTTGGAAGAGCGCAACCAGCGCACGGACAACAACCCCGGCGCGCTGTTCAATGAGCAGGTGAACGCCGCGCAATATCTGAACCATCGCTATGGTACACCAATCATCGGCTGGCGCCACGAGATGGAAACACTCGACCTTGACGATGCGCTTGCTTTTTACGAGCTCTATTATTCGCCGAATAATGCAATCCTTGTGGTGTCGGGTGATGTGAATCCCGATGACGTCAAAGCGCTGGCCGAGAAATATTACGGCGTGATCCCGGCCAACCCCGATTTGCCCGAACGCCTACGCACCCAAGAGCCGCCGCAAACCGCCGAGCGCCGTCTGATTTTCCGCGACAGTCGCGTTGCGCAACCTTATATCAGCCGCGCCTACCTCGCGCAGGAACGTGATCCGGGTGCTCAGGAAGAAGCCGCGGCATTGACCATACTGGCGGAAATCCTTGGTGGCGGTACGACATCGTTTCTGGCTGAAAAGCTGCAATTCGACACACAAATTGCAACCTATACCGGCGCCTACTACCGTGGATTGTCGCTTGACGATACGGCTTTCGATATGGTCGTGGTGCCTGCCGCAGGCGTGACCCTACAACAGGCCGAAGACGCGATGGACGCGGCGATGGACAGCTTTATGAAAACCGGTGTGGATGCGGCCCAGCTTGAACGGATCAAGCTGCAAATTCGCGCTGAACAAATCTATGCCCGCGACAATGCCGAGGGTGTCGCCAACCGTTACGGTTCTGCGTTGGCCATCGGGCTAACCGTTGAGGACGTGCAGAACTGGCCCGACGTACTGGATGCCGTGACCGCCAAAGACATCATGCAAGCCGCCGAGAAACTGTTCGACCGGCGCGCATCCGTCACCGGCTGGCTTATGAAAGAGGAGGCCGCAAAATGAGGATGATCTACGCCCTTGCCCTCACGCTGCTGGCGTCCTTGCCCGCCCACGCCGAAGTCGACATCAAATCCGTCACCAGCCCCGGCGGCATCACCGCTTGGCTGGTTGAAGAACCGTCAATTCCCTTTGTTGCGCTTGAAATCCGGTTTCGCGGTGGGGCGTCGCTGGATGATCCCGACACGCGGGGCGCCATCAACCTGATGACGGGCCTGTTGGAAGAAGGCGCTGGCGACATGGACGCGCGGGACTTCAGCCGCGCCCAAGAAGAACTGGCGACCAGCTTGGGATTCGATGTCTCACGTGATTCCGTTGCGATCTCGGCCCGCTTCCTGACCGAAAACCGCGAGGCCTCTATCGCCTTGTTGCGCTCGGCCCTGCAAACCCCGCGCTTTGATGCCGCTGCGATCGAGCGAGTGCGCGGGCAGGTCTTGTCGATCATTGAATCCGACAAGAAAGATCCCGACGACATCGCCAACGTGACCTTTTCGAAGATTGCTTTTGGGGATCATCCTTATGCGCATCCCGTAAACGGCACCACCGAAAGTGTTACCGCACTGACCCGCGACGATATTCTTGAGGCACATAAAGCGGTGTTCGCGCTGGATCAAATCTATGTCGGGGCAGTGGGAGATATCACGCCGGAAACCCTTGGTACTTTGCTGGATGACCTGCTGGGCGGTTTGCCACAGACCGGTGCCCCAAAGCCGCCACGCGCCGAGGTTAACATCCCCTCTGGTGTCACAGTGGTGGATTTCCCGACACCGCAATCGGTTGCCTTGTTTGGCCATGCAGGCATTTCACAAAACGATCCCGATTTCTTTTCCGCACTGATCCTCAATCAGGTGCTGGGCGGGGGATCGTTTGAAAGCCGCTTGATGAACGAGGTCCGCGAAAAACGGGGTTTGACCTACGGCGTCTATTCCTACCTCGCCTCGCGCGATCTGGCGGATGTCTATTTGGGGTCGGTCAGCTCTTCCAATGATCGCATAGCCGAAGCCATTCAGGTGATCCGTGAGGAATGGAAAAAGGCCGCTGAAAACGGTGTGACGCAGGCAGAGCTGGACGCGGCCAAGACCTATGAAACGGGGGCCTATCCGTTGCGCTTTGATGGCAACGGGCCGATTGCGAACATCCTTGTCGGCATGCAGATGCTGGGCCTGCCGATCGACTATATTCCGACCCGCAATAACAAGGTTGAGGCGGTAACCTTGGCAGATGTGAAACGCGTCGCAGCCGAATTGCTGGACCCCGAGAACCTGCATTTCGTGGTGGTGGGCCAGCCCGAAGGTTTGGAAACCACCGTTCGTGAATAAGAGGTAAACGGGTCAGCTATCCACCTGACTCTGCGCGAAAATCAAGGGCTGTCCCCATCGGGACAGCCCCATTCTTGTCTGGAACGCGGCGCGCGTCCACCGCCCCGTTATTCGCCGTAGGGCACCCAGATGTTCTTGACCTCGGTTGCGGCTTGCAGGAATGCACGGCCTTCACCCGCCGCGCCTGCCCAATCCCGCGCCTTGCCGTTGTTCACCCAAGTGCGTTTGAGGTTCCCGGCCGAGGTCCGTTCGATCACGCTGCCAAGGTCGGCCGCGCCAAAGCTCCAGACGGCGTCCACATCCAGATGGCGTGCCAAAGGCTCTGCCACATCTGTTTGCGGTCCCGTCAGGATGTTCACCACACCCGCAGGCACGTCCGAGGTTTCCAAGACCTGCACAAAGTCCGTGGCAGCCAAAGGGAAGGGTTCAGACGCAGCCAAGATCACCCTATTGCCCATCGCAATCGCCGGAGCCATGCAAGAGATCAGCCCGAGCAAGGGAGCTTCGGCCGGGCAAAGGGCACCGATCACGCCGACCGGTTCTTTCATCGCCAAAGCGACGCCGCGAATGGGCACGCCGTGGACTTGCCCGTCATATTTGTCGGCCCAGGCGGCATAGGTGAACAGCCGTTTCACACTGGCCGAAACCTCTTTTGTGCCACCCTTGCCGCCTTGCAGGGCGTCCAGCCGCGCGGCAAACTCTTCTGCCCGTGCGTCAAGGTTTTCTGCAATGTAATACAGGATTTGTGCCCGCAGATGGCCGGTAGTTTTCGACCAGCCCTTGGCGGCCTGCGCGGCCTCAACCGCGTTGCGCACATCCTTGCGGTTTGCGATGCTGGCATGACCCAAAAGCTTACCGGTCTTCCCGTAAACAGGGGCAGAATAGCCGCCATCCGGTCGCGCCTGTTTGCCGCCGATGTAAAGTTTCGCCGTCCGGTCCACGCCATTTGCTGGACCACCCTCGCCAGAAAACGCCGCAATCTCTTTCAGCGGTTTGGATTTTGTCTTGGGTCGTGTGTATCCCGCCAGACCTTCCCAACCGCCCTCGCGGCCAAAGCCGCTTTCACGAACGCCGCCGAAACCGGCCGCCGCATCCATCAGATTGGTGCCATTCACCCATACAATACCCGCGGCCAGTTGCGGCGCAATGTCGAGCGCGAGATTGATATTCTCGGACCAAACTGTCGCGGCCAGCCCGTAGCGTGTATTGTTGGCCAGTTGCACCGCCTCTGCCGGGGTGCGGAAAGTGGTCGAGACCAAGACGGGCCCAAAGATTTCTTCCTGCATCAGGGTATCGGCGGGGTTCAATCCGGTGACCAAGGTGGGCGGATAGAAACATCCCTGATCAGGGACCGCGCAAGCAGCGACATGGGTTTGCCCGCTGGTGTTTGCGTCAACCATCGCGGTAACGCGCTGCAACTGAACAGGATCGACCAATGCGCCGACGTCGATGGATTTATCCAAGGGCGAGCCGATGCGCAGCTTGTCCATACGCGCGCGCAGTTTGGCATAAAACAGATCGGCCACCGGTTCATGCACCAACAGCCGCGACCCGGCGCAGCAGACCTGCCCCTGATTGAACCAGATCGCATCAACCAACCCTTCGACGGCTGAATCAAGATCAGCATCGTCGAATACGATGTAGGGAGATTTGCCACCCAGTTCCAAACTTAACGCCTTGCCGCTGCCCGCCGTTGCCTCGCGGATGCGACGGCCCACCGCGGTGGAACCGGTAAAGGCGATTTTGTCGACCTCGGCGGCAACGATCATTTCGCCTACGGCGCCGTCACCGGTGACGATGTTGACGACACCCTTGGGCAGACCCGCTTGCAAGCAGATATCCGCAAACAACAGTGCGGTAAGGGAGGTATATTCCGCCGGTTTCAATACAACGGTGTTTCCCATTGCCAGCGCAGGCGCGATTTTCCATGCCAGCATCAGCAGCGGGAAATTCCACGGAATGATCTGGCCGCAAACGCCCAGCGCTTCGGCGTCGGGCAGTTCAGATTCCATCAGCTGCGCCATGCCCGCGTGATAATAGAAATGCCGCTGGGCGAGCGGCACGTCGATGTCGCGGGCCTCGCGGATCGGTTTGCCGTTATCGAGCACTTCGAGCACCGCAAAAAGGCGTGCGTGTTTTTGCAACAGGCGTGCGAGGGCATAAAGGTACTTTGCCCGGCCATGACCGCCCAGATTTGCCCAGCCATTTTGCGCCTTGCGGGCTGCTTTGACAGCGGCATCAACATCGGCTTGGGTGGCTTGACTGAGGGTCGCCAGCACCTCGCCGGTGGCGGGATTCCTGCTGTCGAACCCGTCGCCGGGGGCGGTGAAGGCACCGTCGATAAAGTGGCCAAAGCGGTCGCCCTGATCAACCAGCCACGCCAGCGCTTCGGCGGCGGATTCAGGGGCAACACCATAGCCCATGGTTTCGAAAATCTCCGAGACGCTCATCGTTTCACCCTCAACTTGTCGCATGGCGGTAGCCCGCCGAATAATTGCCCGTCACGTAATGTTCCAACTGGCGTTCGATGTCGTTCAACAGCGATGATGCGCCAAAGCGGAACAGGTCAGGGCGCAGCCAGCGGTCGCCCAGCTCTTCTTTGATCAGCGCCAGATAGGTCACCGCGTCCTTGGCCTTGGAAATGCCGCCCGCCGGTTTGTACCCCACGCGGATTCCGGTGTGATCGTAATAATCGCGGATCGCACGGATCATCACCAACGACACGGGCAGGGTAGCATTGACGCTTTCCTTGCCGGTCGAGGTTTTTATGAAATCGGCACCCGCCATCATGCAAACCAGCGACGCCCGTGCGACATTGCGCAGGGAACCCAGTTCACCGGTGGCAAGGATCGCTTTTACATGGGCCTCGCCGCAGGCAAGGCGCATGGCCTGCATCTCGTCATACAGCGCTTGCCAGTTGCCGGACAAAACATGGCGTCGCGAGATCACGATGTCGATTTCTGCTGCGCCGGCCGCGACGCTCATCTCGATTTCACGCAAGCGCAATTCGAACGGCGAAAGGCCCGCAGGAAAACCGGTTGAAACAGCCGCCACGGGAATATTGGTGCCCTGCAACGCGGCGACGGCGGCGGGGATCATCTCGTGATAGACACAGACAGCGCCTGTGGTGATCGGGGGCATGCCCAGTGTTTCGAGGAGGGCAGGGGCCACAGGCTGGCGTGCCTTGGCACACAGCCGTGCAACGCGCCGGTCGGTATCGTCACCGGATAGGGTGGTCAAATCAATGCAGGTCACCGCCCGCAAAAGCCACGCGGCCTGATGCGCCTTTTTAACAGAGCGCCGCGCACCGATGTTGCCTGCCCGGCGTTCAATCGCTGAGGTGTTGGCCTGTGCGCCAAGCACCCAGTTCAGATCAAGCGGCATCCCCGGATTGCGCAGTTCGGTTACCTGCGGCAGGAGGGTTTGCGTTGGTGTGGCGTGTGGCGTGGGTGTCATAGGCGCGGCCATTGGGGTCTCCGGTCCATTCAGAGCGCCAAGGTGCCACGACGCCACAGGTCTTGGCAAGGTGGCGCTTGGCAGAGCCGGAGCGTGACGTTGGGGTCAGGAGCCGCGATAGGTGGAATAGCCGAAGGGCGAAAGCAGCAGCGGCACGTGGTAATGTGCGTTGACATCCGAGATGCCAAAGCGGATCGGGATCAGGTCCAGAAACCGTGGCGCCTCTGGCGGTGTGCCGATACGATCAAGGTAAGCGCCAGCTGCAAAGGTCAGCTCGTAGGTGCCGACGTCAAACGCATCCGCTGGCAGGATCGGCGTATCAGTGCGCCCGTCTGCGTTGGTCAACATCCTTACGAGCTCAACCTTCGAACCCTCCTTTACACGGTACAGAGTGATCTCAAGGCCGTCTGCGGGCAACCCGCGCGCCGTATCCAGAACATGCGTCGTGAGGTATCCACCAGCCATCGAAGGTTTCCTTTAGTTTGATTGCCAATACGGTCTATCCGCCCATGCGACAGGGTAAATGCACGCATGGCGGGATGTTTCACGCAGAATTCTCCGAATCTACATCTGATTCGCAGATTTTCCCAGAACTGATTCGTTTTTGCTTTGACTGTGTCAATCAACCTTTGCATATATGGTGCCGACAACCAAAAGGTGTGATTGCCGCAGGGAAAACACACTAAACCGGGTAATCCTTTGGGGGGATGATATGCTATTGCGGACCGTACGGGTCGCCACCGCCTTGATGTTTGCTGCATCTGTAAGCCATGCCCAAGAGCGTCTGACACAAGCCAGCGCATCGTTTGTCTTTAACGGTGAGCAGGTCACCATTGCCCGTGACAACCCTGATTCCTTGCGGATTGCGCAGACATTTGTATCTGCTGACGCCAGCTGTGGCGGGCCGTGCATCGCACCGATGCAGGTCGCACAAGGGGTCGTGACCCTGGGCGAAGCCGAAGTGCTGGATTTTCTGGTCACTCAGGTCGCTACCGGACAGGGCCTTATGGTGGATGCACGTGCGCCGACAGACCGGGCGAAAGGGTTTATCCCGGGCACGGTCAGCCTGCCGCATAACACCCTTTCACCGGAAAACGCCTATCGCAAAGATATTCTGCTGGCTTTGGGCGGGCGTAGTTATCAGGATGTTTTCAACTTTAGCGATGCCCGCATTTTGTTGATTTACGACAACGGCCCCAGCAGCGACGATGCGGGCCGTTTGGTCTCTAACCTGCTTTTGGCAGGCTATCCGCCAGAAATGATCCGCTATTATCGCGGTGGCATGCAGGTCTGGTCGGTTCTGGGATTCAGCATCGAGAAAGGGCAGTCGTGACATGGAGAAGCCGGCGGATCCGATCGCCCCGCATGTGACGTTTGACAATTACGTCATTCCGCAATCCGTCCATCGCGAGACGCGCACGCAGGTGCCGCCGCAGGCCCAGGGACAGCAGCAGCTGCGTGTTTCCGGTATGATGTGGGCGGTCAGTGCGATTGCCTTGCTGGCCTTTGTGCTTGGGGTAATGGGGACACTGAAGTTTGCACGGCCCACGACCCCGGAAATGACTGCTTCGGTCAAGGACACGCAATCATCGGTGACACGGCAACAAAGCCCCGATTTGATCTCGACATCTGCCTCGGCTCAAGGCGGAATTGCGTTCACGCCAGCCGCTGCACTGCTGGCACAAGACGGAATGAACGAGACCAGACTGGCGGCCCAATCTTTGATCGATGCCGACAAGATGCGCCTGCTGCGCGAGGCAGTGTTGGCTGGTGATTACAATTTAACCAAGCAAGGCGATGACGGCACACACCGGCTGGTTCCTATTGCTGCGCAAGCCGAGGAAGCGCTGATTTCGACCTACATCGCGCTGCGCAGCGCGGTAGAGACCGGGGCCCTCGATCTTCCCGCGTGGTTGAACAAGGCAAACGGCGATGTCGATCTGGATATGGCGTTGTTTGATTTTATCCAGTTCTCGCTGATCAACGAGGGCACAGCGGAAGGGTCCAATGCAGCGGGAGAAATGAACCGCCGCGTTTTTGCAGCCTCGGACGCCAAAACTCGATTTAAGAATGGAGAGCGGATCTATGCTGTGCAGGGCGGTGACAGTCTCGCCTATCTCGCGCTCCAGTTTTATGGCCACCCAAATCTGCATGAATGGATTTTCGAGGCTAACCGGAACCTGCTTCGAACCGCAAACGGCATACGGACTGGCCAGCAACTCATAATACCAGAATAAAAAGAAAAACAGTTGCAGCAGCCAATCTGGCAGCGGGTCGTCTTTGAATGGCGGCCCGCTTGCCGTTTGGGGACAGCGGATTGCGCAGGGGGTTGTTTCTGTGCAACGTGAGCGCACCCGATTCAGGATGGCAGAATGAACCGTTACCCCAGAAATTTCCGCGGCCATGGTGCCACACCGGCTGATGCCGCGTGGCCGGACAACGCCCGTATTGCCGTGCAATTCGTCGTGAATTACGAAGAGGGGGGCGAAAATTGTATCCTGCATGGTGACAGCGCATCCGAGGCATTCCTATCAGAGATCGTCGGGGCCGCCCCATGGCCCGCACAGCGGCATTGGAACATGGAATCAATATATGATTACGGGGCAAGGGCCGGTTTCTGGCGGCTGCATCGCCTGTTCACGGCGGCGGGTGTTCCGGTAACGGTCTACGGTGTGGCATCGGCCTTGGCCCGCGCCCCTGAGCAGGTCGAAGCGATGAAAGACGCCGGTTGGGAGATCGCGAGCCACGGGTTGAAGTGGATCGATTACAGGGACCACGGCGCCGAAGCAGAAGCCGCGGATATGGCCGAGGCGATACGGCTGCACACCGAAGTCGTTGGTGAAGCGCCGCGCGGCTGGTACTGCGGTCGGACTTCGGTGAACACCGTGGCGTTGGCCGCCGAGACGCAGGCATTCGATTATATCTCAGACACCTATGACGACGATCTGCCCTATTGGATGCAGGCCGGCGGGCGCGACCAGTTGATCATTCCCTATACGCTGGATTGCAACGATATGCGCTTTGCCACGCCGCAGGGGTTCAATTCGGGCGACCAGTTTTTCGCCTATCTGCGCGATACCTTTGATGCGCTCTATACCGAGGGCGCGGCGGGCGCGGCCAAGATGATGTCAGTTGGCCTGCATTGCCGTTTGGTGGGGCGGCCCGGACGGGTGCAGGCGCTGAAACGGTTTGTCGAATATATCCAAGGATTTGAAGGTGTCTGGACTCCGCGCCGGATCGAGATTGCCGATCATTGGCGGGCCGCGCACCCTCCGGCCAGACAGGGTTTACGCCCCAGCCAGATGGCAAAACCGGTATTTGTCGATCACTTTGGGGGCATCTTCGAACATTCACCTTGGATCGCTGAGCGGGCCTTTGCGCTGGAGCTGGGTCCGGCACATGATTGTGCGGCTAGTCTGCATAATGCGCTTTGCCGGATGTTCCGGTCTGCATCGCGCAACGAACGCTTGGGTGTGCTGAACGCGCATCCCGATCTGGCGGGCAAGCTGGCGGCAGCGAAACGGCTGACGGCGGAAAGCACGGCAGAACAGGCAAGCGCCGGCCTTGATGCGCTGACCGATGCAGAACGGGCGCAGTTTTCGGAGATGAACGCGGCCTATGTCGCCAAACACGGCTTCCCCTTTATCATCGCCGTTAAAGATCACGACAAGGCGGGCATCCTGCGGGCCTTTGATCTACGGATTGCGAATACCACAGAGGCGGAATTCACCACCGCCTGCAAACAGGTCGAACGCATCGCGCGTCTGCGGCTGGAGGATATGTTTTGAGCTATGCTTTCCCCCCCGGTGGTTTGCCGGACCAAACAGTCAGCCCCGAAGGCAGCGCCGTGTTTACCCCCGCCTATGCGGTGATCCCTGCCAATACCCAGCGCGATATCGTCACCAGCTTTCTACCCGGCTGGCGCGGTATGCGCATGTGGGTGCTGGCGCGTCCGCTCAGCGGTTTTGCCGAAACCTTTTCGCAATATGCAGTAGAGCTTGCCCCGAACGGGGGCTCGGACAGCCCCGAGGTTGATCCTGAATCGCAATCAGTGATCTTGGTCGCCACCGGCGCACTGACGCTGAACATCGATGGCGCCAGGCACCGATTAGTGGAAGGTGGCTATGCTTATATTCCGCCGGATGCGGTTTGGACGGTCTGGAACGACGGCGACACAAAGGCCGAGTTCCACTGGATTCGCAAACGCTATGTCGGTGCCGAGGGCGTGGATTTGCCCGAGGCATTTGTGACCTCGGATCAGGAAACCGCACCCATCGTAATGCCTGATTGCGATGGTGTCTGGGCGACGACGCGCTTTGTTGAGCCAACCGACCTGCGCCATGACATGCACGTCAATATCGTGACCTTCCAACCGGGTGGACGGATCCCTTTTGCGGAAACCCATGTGATGGAACACGGGCTGTATGTGCTGCAAGGAACGGCGGATTACCTGCTGAACAAGGATTGGGTGCCGGTTGTGGCCGGTGATTTCATGTGGCTGCGCGCCTTCTGTCCGCAGGCCTGTATCGCGACCGGCACCGAACCGTTCCGCTATCTTTTGTATAAGGACGTGAACCGTCACATGCCCTTATGAGCCGCGAAATCAGGGTCGAGCTGCTGAGTGCGGCGGCGTTTGCCCCGTTTGGGGATGTACTGGACGCGTCTGGCACACCGGACAAAATGATCAACGCGGGGCTTTGCGGGCGCCATCACGACAAGGCGCTGCTGGACTTTGGCCAACACGGGCGCGCGGGCATCAGTATTTTCAACGCGACGCCGCGCAGCCTGCCTTACGAGCTGACCTTGCTGGAACGCCATCCCGAGGGGTCGCAAGCCTTTCTCCCCATGACCGAACATCCCTTTCTGGTGATCGTCGCCCCCGATGAAAGTGGCCACCCGGGCACCCCCCGCGCCTTTCGGACCAGCCCGCATCAGGGCATCAACTTTCACCGCGGGATCTGGCATGGGGTGCTTACTCCTCTGTCATCCCCCGGCTTGTTCGCTGTGGTGGACCGGATCGGAGCAACTGCCAACCTCGAAGAGGTTTTGCTTGCCCCATCGTATATTGTCGTCTCATAACTTCTGTAGCCTAAAAAATAGGCAGCTATAATAAGACAGGGACATAAGGCATGACAGATTCGACACTGGGAACGCCAGAGCAACTGCGCGATCCGAATTATACGCCCCCCATGGCACAAGCAATCCCGCTGGGCATCCAACACGTGCTGGCGATGTTCGTTTCCAACGTGACACCGGCAATTATCGTTTGCGGCGCTGCGGGCATCGGGTTCGGGTCGGATCAGGGCGCGCTCGGCTTTCCTGACATGAGCTACATGATCCAGATGGCCATGCTGTTTGCCGGCGTTGCGACGTTGATACAGACAGTTGGCATCGGACCGGTCGGTGCCCGTTTGCCTATCGTGCAAGGCACCAGTTTTGCCTTTGTCCCGATAATGATCCCTGCCGTACTTGGCGCCGGGACTGCGGGCCTTGGCGGTTTGATGACAGGTGTTGTTATCGGCGGCATATTCCACTTTTGCCTTGGTTTCTTTGTCGGCAAGTTTCGTTTTGCCCTGCCGCCCCTGATCACCGGCCTGATCGTATTGATGATCGGACTGGCGCTGGTCAAGGTTGGCATCCAGTACTCCGCCGGCGGTGTATTGAACTACAACGCGATCCATTTGCAATCCGCCGCGCAAAACGCTTTTGTCTTTTCGGGTCTGCCGGATGCGGGCAAAGGCAACGCCGAGGCCTTCGGCACCCTACAATACTGGTTCCCGGCATTGGTTGTGGTTGGCGTCACCCTGGCGATCAAGTTTTTCACCCGTGGATTTCTGTCCATAGCAGCCGTTTTTCTGGGCATCGTCGCGGGCTATGTCGTCGCGATGTTTATGGGGCAGGTCAGCTTTGCCAATGTCGGCAAGGCGGCACTGTTTGAAGTGCCCATGCCATTCAAATACGGCTGGGAAATGAACTGGGCCATTATCATCGGCATGTGTTTTATGGCCGTTCTGTCGATGATAGAAACGGTTGGCGATACCAACGGTATCACCAAAGGGGGCGCGGGCCGCGAAGCCACCGATGCCGAAATCACCGGCGCGACATTTGCGGACGGGGCCGGTACAGCAATTGCCGGTGTTTTTGGCAGCCTGCCCAACACCTCGTTCAGCCAGAACGTGGGCCTGATTGCGATGACAGGCGTCATGAGCCGCAATGTTGTCTCGATCGGCGCGGTATTTCTGATCATTTGCGGATGTATGCCGATTGTCGGCGCAATTATCCGTACCATGCCCGAACACGTCTTGGGCGGCGGTGTGATTGTGATGTTCGGCATGGTGGCGGCATCTGGTGTCAACATGCTGTCCGAGGTGAATTGGAACCGTCGCAACATGGTGATCTTTGCGACGGCTTTGTCGGTTGGTCTGGGTTTGCAACTGGTGCCGGAAGCGCTGCAGCATCTTGGCAAAACCGCTCAAATCCTTTTGACCTCCGGTCTGTTGCCATCCGCCGTGATCGCGATTGTGCTGAACCTTGCATTGCCCGAAGATCTCGACTGATCTGAAACCGGACCGCGCATGAAGACACAGGCGCGGTCTCCTCTCTTTTTGGCCCTAAATACTGCTGCACAACACCTGAACCAAACGCCTCACCCAAGAAAGCATGCCCATGTACGACCTCGCCGCCATCTCTTCCTGGATCGAATTTGCCGTGCGCTGGGTGCATGTCATTGTGGGCATCGCTTGGATCGGCTCCTCGTTTTATTTCATTGCCCTCGACCTTGGCCTGCACCGCGACCGCAACCTGAAAAGCGGGGCCGACGGCGAGGAATGGCAGGTTCATGGCGGCGGGTTCTACCACGTTCAAAAATACCTTGTTGCCCCGTCCCAGATGCCCGACGATCTGGTCTGGTTCAAATGGGAAAGCTACTCCACATGGCTCTCGGGTTTTGTCCTGCTGATCCTGGTGTATTACTTTGGTGCGGAATTTTACCTTGTCGATCCCGCCGTGGCAGACATCGGCATCCCCACCGCCATCCTGATCTCTCTGGCGTCGCTGGCCTTTGGCTGGCTGGCCTATGATTTCATCTGCAAAAGCAAATTCGGCGATGACAACACCCGCCTGATGATCGGTCTGTACGTGATCCTTGTCGCGATGGCATATTTCTACACCAGCGTCTTTTCGGGCCGCGCCGCGCTTCTGCACCTTGGGGCCTTCACGGCGACGATCATGTCCGGCAACGTTTTTTTCACCATCATGCCGAACCAGCGTATTGTCGTCGCGGACCTGCAAGCGGGCCGGACGCCGGATGCCAAATACGGCAAGATCGCCAAACAGCGCAGCACCCATAACAACTATCTGACGCTGCCGGTGATTTTCCTGATGTTGTCCAACCATTACCCGCTGGCGTTCGCCTCCGAGGCGAACTGGATCATCGCCAGCCTCGTCTTTCTGATGGGCGTGACGATCCGGCATTACTTCAACACGATCCACATGCGCAAAGGCGATCCGATCTGGACGTGGTTGGTGACTGCGCTTTTGTTCGTTCTGGTGATGTGGCTGTCCACAGCGCCGATGTTCCGCGCGGGTGAGCCTGAGGAAGCGCAGGGCGCGGCCGTGCGGTTCGCGCAAGCCGAAGGGTTCGAGACCGTGCAAAACATCGTCACCGGACGCTGTTCCATGTGCCACGCGGCAGAGCCGGTATGGGAAGGCATGCATTGGCCACCCAAAGGTGTGCGGCTGGAGACCGAGCATCAAATCGCCATGGCCGCCAAACAGATTTACCTGCAAGCGGGGCTGACCCATGCCATGCCACCTGCCAACCTGAGCTATATGCAGCAAAGCGAACGGGCGCAGATTGTAGCGTGGTATAAGGCCGCAACGTCAGACTGACGGCCCGTGCCCTTACCGTTCGGTAAGGCAACTATCCTGTCCCGCACACTGTCCGAATCGGGTTCAGTCTGGGCCGCTGTCATGCTAAGTTTAGCGGCATGTCCCAGCCAAACCCCAATATAAGCGATACGCAGCCGGTTATTCGTCAACTCGACGACTCAGCGATCAACCGGATTGCAGCCGGCGAAGTTGTTGAACGCCCGGCATCCGCGGTCAAGGAACTGGTCGAAAACGCCGTTGACGCGGGTGCCAAGCGCATCACCATCGAATATGCCGACGGCGGCAAAACCCTGATCCGCGTTACGGATGACGGTTGCGGTATTGCGCCGGGTGATCTGGCTTTGGCACTGTCGCGCCATGCGACGTCGAAAATTGATGGCTCGGACCTGCTCAACATCCATACCTTCGGGTTTCGCGGCGAGGCATTGCCGTCACTGGCGGCAGTGGGTCGGCTGACCATCACAAGCCGGGCCGCGGGCCATGAAGGTGCTGAAATAACGGTAAACGGTGGCCAGACCGGCGCGGTCAAACCCGCGGCGCTGAATGGCGGCACTGTCGTGACCCTGCGCGATCTGTTTTATGCCACACCCGCGCGCCTGAAATTCCTGCGCACCGACCGCGCCGAAGCACAGGCGATTGGCGATGTGGTCAAACGGCTGGCGATGGCGGACCCTTTCGTCAGCTTCACCCTGCGCGATGTATCGGGCGATGGCGACGGGCGTGATGTTTTCCGCGTTGGCGCCGAGCAGGGCGATCTTTTTGATGCGCTCCAAGGTCGTCTGGCGCAGGTTCTGGGCCGTGAATTTGCAGATAACGCCTTGCCGATTGATGCTGAGCGTGAGGGGCTGCACCTGACAGGGTTCGCGGCACTGCCGACCTATTCGCGCGGATCGGCAGTGGCGCAATACCTGTTCGTCAACGGGCGGCCCGTCCGGGATAAACTGCTGGTTGGGGCGCTGCGCGGGGCCTATTTCGATTTCCTGTCGCGAGACCGCCATCCGGCGGCGGCCCTATTTCTGGACTGCGATCCGACAATGGTGGATGTGAACGTCCACCCCGCCAAATCCGAAGTCCGGTTTCGCGATCCAGGACTTGCACGCGGGCTGATTGTATCGGCCTTGCGCCATGCTTTGGCGAACGCGGGGCACCGCGCCTCGACCACCGTGGCGGGCGCGACCTTGGGCGCAATGACACCGGAACCGACGGGTGCAAGGATTTATCAGATGGACCGCCCATCGCTTGGCGCACGCGCGGCGGCCTATACGGCGCAGGCACCCGGATTTGCGGAAACCGCAGGTGTTTGGGGACGGGTCGAAACGCCGGTAGAAGAGGTTGTGCAGACAGCGGATCAGGATTTTCCACTGGGCACGGCGCGTGGGCAGGTACATGAAAACTATATTATCGCCCAGACCGCCAATGGCATGGTGATCGTGGATCAACACGCCGCGCATGAACGTCTGGTTTATGAAAAGCTGAAACGCCAGATGGCCGAGAATGGCGTGGCTGCACAAGCCCTGCTGATCCCCGAAATTGTGGAACTGTCCGCAGGGGATTGCGGGCGCTTGCTGGATATGTCGGTTGAAATGTATCGCTTTGGTCTGGGCATCGAAGCCTTTGGCGGCAGCGCCATCGCTGTGCGTGAAACGCCGGCGATTCTGGGCGAGGTAAACGCGCGCGCCCTGCTGCTGGATATTCTGGACGAACTGGCCGATCAGAACGACAGCAACCTGTTGCAGGCCAAGATCGAAGCGATCCTCAGCCGGATTGCCTGTCACGGTTCGATCCGGTCGGGTCGACGGATGCGCGGTGAAGAGATGAACGCGCTGTTGCGCGAGATGGAAGCAACACCGCATTCGGGGCAGTGCAACCACGGCCGCCCCACTTATGTAGAACTCAAACTGGCCGATATTGAACGGCTTTTCGGGCGCACATGATCCAGGTTAACGGACAGACTTACCAGTTGGACGATCCTGTCGTCCTTGCCGTCCTCGTCGCTGGGGCGGTGGTGCTGCTTATCCTGATCCTGTTGATTGTCGCTGTGCGCGCAGCGGGCAGATCGGCGCGGATGGCGGCCCCGTTGGGGCAGCAAATCCAGGGGCTTGGCGGGTATGTACAGCAATTGGGCGCAGCGCAGGAGCGGCTTCAGGGGGGATTGCAGACCGTGTCCGATACGCAGGCGAATGCGCAAACCCAGCTGATCCAGAGCATGGAAGCGCGGCTGGCCCATGTGCAACAAAACATGCAGGACCGGCTGGCGGATAACGCCGCGAAATCATCACGCGCCTTGGCCGAAATGCAGGCGCGGATGAATGAAACCCTGCATGGCAATTCAAAACAGACCACCACCAGCCTGACCCAATTGCAGGAACGACTGGCCTCGATCGACAAGGCGCAGGACAATATCACCAAGCTGTCCGGTGATGTGCTGTCCTTGCAGGACATCCTGAGCAACAAGCAGACCCGCGGCAGTTTCGGCGAAATCCAGCTGCATGACATCGTTTCCAAAGCACTGCCTGCTGACGCCTATTCGATGCAATCTACACTTTCCAACGGCAAGCGGCCCGATTGTCTGATACATCTTCCAAACCCCCCCGGCCCCATCGTGATCGACAGTAAGTTCCCGCTAGAAGCCTATGAGGCGCTGCGCCGCTCAAAGACGGATTACGAAGTGAAGGAAGCCGCACGGGCGATGCGGGTGGCGGTCAAGGCGCATATCGACGCGATCGCCAATAAGTACATCATCGAAGGGGAAACCGCGGATGGGGCTTTGATGTTCCTGCCATCCGAAGCGGTCTATGCTGAATTACATGCCAACTTTGGTGAGATCACCCGTTATGGCTTTGAAAAACGTGTCTGGATCGTGTCGCCGACAACCTGCATGGCGACGCTGAACACGATGCGGGCGATACTGAAAGATGCACGGATGCGCGAACAGGCGGGTGCGATCCGCAAGGAACTGGGCCTTCTGAACAGCGACGTAGAGCGACTGGTGACCCGGGTAGGTAATCTGGACCGTCATTTTGCTCAGGCTCGCAAGGACGTTGATGACATTCTTATCAGTTCCGAAAAAGCAGCGAAACGGTCAGGTCGGTTGCATAACTTCGACTTTGAAGAGCTGAGCGAAGATAAGGCGGTCAGCACTGTCGTGCCCATGCTCAAGCCCGATAGTTGATCGCCGCGCGGTGGTCTGAGCCCGTACAAATATTCCTTTGCAACTCTTTTCCTGCTGGCAACGTGGTTTCAGCGCACTAGATGCACCGCAACGACAGACCACATACGCGCCAGAACAGGACCCTTTACTTTATGCCATTTGATAAACAACACGGCGAGATTTCTCCCCCTCTTTCCCGCCGTTCTATTGCCGTGATCGGCGCAGGTATCTCTGGCATGGGGGCTGCACATCGTTTGGCCGACACCCACAAGGTGACGCTTTTTGAAAGCGGTGCGCGGCTTGGCGGGCATGCGCGCACGGTGACGGCAGGCAAAAACGGGGATCAGCCAGTAGATACCGGTTTTATCGTGTTCAACTATGCGAACTATCCGCATTTGGCCGCGCTGTTCAAAGAGCTGGACGTGCCGGTCGTCAAATCCGACATGAGTTTTGGCGCGTCGATTGACGGGGGGCGCTTGGAATATGCGTTGCACTCGATAGATTCGATTTTCGCCCAACGTAAAAACGCGCTGAACCCTGCCTTTTTGCGGATGGTGCGTGACATCGTGAAGTTCAACAAACACGCGGTGCGGGTGGCGCAGGACCAATCGCTCACGATTGGGGGCTTTATCAGGGTTTTGGGGCTCGGCCGTTATTTCCGCGACTATTATCTGGCACCTTTGTCAGGCGCGATCTGGTCAACGCCGACGGAAAAGATCATGGACTTTCCGGCCCATGCGATGGTCAGCTTCCTCGATAACCATGCCTTGCTGGATTACGCCGGCCAGCACCAATGGTACACGGTGCAGGGCGGTTCGACGCAATATGTCCAGCGGCTTGAGGCGGCGATGGCTGCGAAGGGCGTGGATATCCGGCTGAACGCGGCAGTGCAGGGCGTGCGGCGAACCGAAACCGGCGCCGAGGTGAAATCATGGGGCGGAGATTGGGAGGTCTTTGACGAGGTGGTTTTCGCCACTCATTCCGATGACAGCCTTGCGATGCTGACGGACGCCGATGCGGCCGAACAAAAGGCGCTCGGCGCGGTCAAATATCAACCCAATGACGTAGTCTTGCATGCGGATGCCAGCGTCATGCCAAAGCGTCGCAAAACATGGGCCTCATGGGTTTATACCGAGGACAGGAACGCACCGTCGGAACGGATTGACTTGACCTATTGGATGAACTCGCTGCAACCGATCCCGCAAAGCGATCCGCATTTTGTCACGCTCAACACCAAACGCCTGATCCGCGAAGAGTTGATTTATGATCAGGTTACTCTGCGCCATCCGGTTTATGATCTGGGCGCTTTGGCGGCGCAAAAGCAAGTGGCGGCGTTTAACGGTACACGCGGTACATGGTTCTGTGGCGCATGGATGGGTCACGGATTTCACGAAGATGGTCTGGCCTCGGCAATGACGGTCGTTGACGCGATCAAAGGGCGGGCTGCCCCGCCACTGGCTGCCGAATGACAAAGACAATCGATCATATCGCGGGGCAGACGTTTCACGGGCGCAAAGGCGCAGTGACGAACGCGTTTCGGTATTCGATTGACTATGTGCTGTGTGACGCAGAGGCCGAGTTGCAGACGCCCGCGTTGTTCGGGCGCAACACGGGCGGCGTGGCATCCTTGCAGGACGTGGATCACGGCGGCGCGCCCAAACACGGCGCGGGTGCGAAATGGGTTCGGCAGGTGTTGCAGGAACATCAGATCACCGGCGTTGAGCAGATCGAGATATTGGCGCAACCGCGCATCATGGGCCATGTGTTCAATCCGGTCAGTTTCTGGCTGTGCCGCGACCGCCACGGCGCGTTGATCACCGTAATTGCCGAAGTGTCCAACACCTATGGCGACCGGCATTGTTATTTGTGTGCCCATCCTGACCAGCGACCAATTGCGCCAACAGACGAGATTACCGCGACCAAGATTTTCCATGTCTCGCCGTTTCAGCCGGTTGAGGGCAGATATGGGTTCCGTTTCGATATTACCGACGAAAAGGTGGGCATCTGGATCGACTATACCGCAGGCAGCGGCGGGCTGATCGCAACACTGACCGGCAAGCGGCAATCGCTGAGCAACATCGGGGTGCTAAAAGTCATGCTGCGCCGTCCTTTCGGATCGCGCCGCGTGCTGGCGCTGATCCATTGGCAAGCGGCCAAGTTGTGGTGGAAGGGCGCGGGGTTTCGTAACCGGCCGGAACCGCCCACGTCCGGGACAAGCCGTTGACTGCAGGTTCCGCCCGCAACCTGCCCGCCTATGCCTTGTTTGCTGCCATGCTGTCAGCGGCCGGGCTGCCGATCTATATTCACGCGCCCAAGTTCTATGTGGACGAATACGGCGTATCGTTGGCCGCCCTCGGGGCGGTATTGTTCGGGCTGCGGCTGCTGGACGTTGTGCAGGACCCGCTGCTGGGAAAACTGTCTGAGGTATTGCGCAACCGGCGCGGTTTGGCGGTCGGAATCGGCGCTGGCGTGATGGCCGCCGCGATGTTCGGTTTGTTTGCGCTTGCACCGCCGGTCAACCCGGTCTTGTGGTTTGCCATGATGCTGACTCTGGTCTTTTCGGGCTTCAGTTTCCTGACCATTTGCTTTTACGCTCAAGGGGTCGCCAAGGCGGACAGCATGGGCACATCGGGCCATCTGGCGTTGGCACGCTGGCGTGAAACCGGTGCCCTGTTGGGGGTTTGCGTGGCCTCGGTTACGCCGATAGTTCTGGGCGCCGTGATGGGCGCGCCTTTCGCGGGGTTTGCAGTGGGATTCGCCGTCTTGGCGGGGCTGTCGGTCTTGGCGATGCGAGGGGAATGGCGCAACACGGGCGTTGCCCCGTCAACCGGTTTTGGTGCGGTGCTGGCAGATCCGATTGCGCGCAAACTGCTGTTAATTGCCTTGGTCAATGCAGCCCCGGTTGCGGTCAGCTCGACCTTGTTTCTGTTCTACGTCGAAATCGCGCTCGAGGCTTCCGGTTGGGAAGGCCCGCTGCTTTTGCTGTTCTTCTTGTCTGCTGCGGGTGCCGCACCGATCTGGGGCAGGCTGGCCGAAGGGTTTGGCCCCAAACCCATACTGCTGTGCGCCATGGTGCTGGGTATTTTCGCTTTTGGCGGCTCGGTGTTTTTGGGGCCGGGTGATGCGCTGGTCTTTGCGCTGGTCTGCGTTGCCTCGGGGGCCGTGCTGGGCGCGGACCTGACCCTGTTGCCGGCGATGTTCGCCACAAGGATGGCGAAAATTTCCCCTTCGGCGGCTGAAGGTTTCGGCCTTTGGGCATTTGTTTCAAAATTCACGTTGGCATTTGCTGCTGTTGCCCTACTTCCAACCTTGGAACGTGCGGGGCTACAGAGCGCCGGACAGGCCAGCCCGCCGGAAGCGGTGCGGTTGTTGGTGGTCTTCTATGCCGCTGTGCCCTGTGCGCTAAAGCTGGTCGCGATCGCTTTGCTGGCCACCATACGCGACGTTGACGAAAAATAGTGGCCACGTTGACCCGGCCCAAGGAGAAACGATGAAAGAGTGGCAAGGCAAACGCTATTGGTTGATTGGCGCCAGTGACGGGCTGGGCGCGGCCCTGGCACAAAAGCTGAGCCGCGCGGGAGCGGAAGTTATTCTGTCAGCACGTTCCAAGGACAAGCTGGCGGATCTGGTTGCGGCATTGCCGGGCAAGGCCAGTTACCAGCCGATAGACGTGGCAAACAACGACAGCGTCAAGGACGCTGCCGCAGCGGTGGGCGAAGTGGACGGAGTGGTGTTTCTGGCCGGTGTCTATTGGCCCTTCGGGGCCAAGGCATGGAACGCGGATCAGGCGACAGCGATGGCGGATATCAATTTCACCGGTCTGATGCGGGTGATGGGGCAGGTGGTGCCCGGGATGGTGACACGTGACGCGGGGCATATCGTGATCACGTCAAGCCTGACGGGGTTTCGCGGATTGCCCGGGTCGATCGGCTATACCGCGTCCAAGGCGGGCACCATGTCGCTGGCGGAATGCATGTATGCCGATCTGCGCAAAACCGGTGTTCAGGTACAAGTCGTGAACCCCGGTTTCATCAAGACACAGCTGACGGCCAAGAATGATTTTAAGATGCCTTTCCTGATGGAAGCCGACGACGCCGCGCAGGAAGTGTTTGATCACATGAACACGGACAGCTTCAAGAAAAGCTTTCCGTGGCTGTTTTCACTGCTGTTTCGCGGCAGTCAGTTTTTGCCCGACTGGTTGTATTTCCGCATTTTCAGCTAAGCACGTTCAAGTGGCTTTTAAAGGTCGCCCGCGCCCGTGTCCAAACGCCGTCTTGGTCGGAACCGAGCTGCATCAATGTCGCCAACAGCTGCCTTGCGAAATCCTCAGAGCTTTCGAGGGGCAACATTGACGGCAGGTTGTCGATGGCCATGACATCCATCACCGGATCGTCATGGACGCGCAGTGCAGGGGCCGCCCATGTTGTGGCGCGGTCATAGACTGGCACAGGATTGTAGTCGCTATCCGGATCACAAGCGATGTCACCGATGACGCTTAGGCTGCGCGGCACAGTCAGCGCGGACTTTGGCACAAACACAGGGGTCTGCGGCCCAGCCAGAATGCAGTTGAGGAAGATGTCATGTGACAGGATTTCGGGAAACGGCCCGCCGTGTGCGGTCTCTTTCATGTCCCAACCGGTGACAGGGACATTCATTGCTTTGCACAGACCTGCGGCACCGCTGCCGACACGTCCCAAGGCCCCGATAATCAGGGCGGTCGGGGGGCTGCCAGCGACTTGCATGTCGCGGGCCAGATCGGCCTTGAGAGCGGCGGCATTTACATAGGGCGTGACAGGGCCGCAAATCGCGCCGCGTTGCTGCGCCGCCCAGGCTTTCAGCGACACTGCCGCCCCGGCAAATCCGGCCCAATAACCAAAGGCCGCAACACGACGGCCCGCTTCGTTCGTCAGATATTCCAGATCAAGCAGCGTGCCGCCTCCCGCTTGAAACCGGCGCAGCAGGGTCTGGCCAGACAGTTGCCCTTTGAAGGCATGGCCGAACATGATGTGCGTATGGCGCAGGGGCGTCCCGTCGTCGGGCAGTTCCTTTAGGCCAAAGACGATCGCATCTGCGGGGGCATCCGGCCAGGAATGCGTTGCCGCGATGGTGCATCCTGTCGCAACATAAGCCGCCGTTTCGATGGCGCGTGTGCCAGAGGCTTCGACTGTGACCGCAATACCCTGTTCGATCAATGCCGCTACGCCATCGGGTGTGATGCCCACCCGCGTTTCATTGTTCCGCTGTTCGGCGCGGACCCAAAGATGGATCATAACATGCCCTTTGCGCGGACGGCTTTCACGCTGTCGCGTGCTTCCATGCGGTTCAGAAAGGCGCTGATCCGGGGGAAGTCTGTGAGGTTTACGCCATCGCCTGCCAGCCAGTTGCATACGACAAACAGATAAGGATCAGCCAAGGTCAGAGCCGTCCCGTTTGCGAAATCGCCGCGCAGGCAGTCGGACTCTACGTAAGCTGCACAGGCGGTCATGGTCTGGGGCACCTTGGCTTTCATGTCGTCATAGCTGGATTGCTGATCGGCCCAGCGGCTGCCGCGCAATTTATGGGCATGGGCAATGTGCATGGTCGAGGCGAGGTAATACATGACGCTGCGCATATGGGCGGCATCCTCTATCTCTTGTGGGATCAGCCCTGCGTCTGGGTTCAACGCGGCAATGTAATCGAGCAATGCGCCGGTTTCGGTCAGGACCGTACCTCTTTCAGTGATGAGGGCAGGTACACGGCCTTTGGGGTTCACCGCGAGGTAGTCGGGTTTGGTCTGTTCGGCAGCGGCGAAATCAACCTTGATGGGGTCGTAGGCCAGCCCGGCTTCCTCCAATGCGATGGCGACAGCCACAGAAATAGTGCCGGTGGCGAAAAAGAGTTTCAGCATGAGCGGGCCTTTCGAAAGGGTTAGATATGAGTCTGCGCGCCGCGGCGCTCGGGTGTTTCCAGATGCGGTACGGCGTTGAACAGCACCGGCGACCAATGCCCGCCAATCGGAAACAATCGGTGCATCGAAGTGTGCATGATGGCAAGGGCCAGACGCGCCATGGCGGGTATGTCCAGATGCATCGCCTGAGACATCGCCATCGAGATCAGCCCGCCGGAAGTAACCACCAAGGCCGGTCCATGGCCCGCTGCAATCTCTTGCAGGGCATCGTCAACGCGGGTGTGAAACTGGTCCCATGTTTCTGGTGTGCCTTCGATCTTGCCGTCTTTCCAATACGTAAAAACGGTCGGCAGATGCGTGGTGAAGGCGCCCTGTTCGGTCGGGAAATCTATGCCGTGCTGTTCTTCGAGCAGCTTGGCCATGGTGAAATACTCAAGTTCGTTCAGTCGGGGGTCGCGTGTCGCGTCTAATCCGGTCTGCATGCCATCTGCGGTTTCGACATGGCGGCGCAAGGTCCCGGTGAACAGCCGGGTGTGATGGGTTGCGCTGTCTTGCAGGTAACCGCCCAGCCATCCGGCCTGTTCGTGGCCAAGATCGCTGAGTTTGTCATAGCTCAATTCGTCTTTGGCGCCAGAATTGGCCTGACCGTGGCGGATGAGAGTGATGTGGGACATGCGCGGCTCCTTTGGTGCTTTGATAGGCGAGGGCGGCGCAGGTTGAAAGTGCGGCTGAGTTTAATTGGCAAGATGAAGGACCGGCTGCGCCTATCGGAAACCCGGCTTGGCGTAAAACTTGGGCAGGGTGTCGGGATTAGGACTCCTGTCGGGCGTATGAAATCGCTATAGAATTGGGAACGGTATTCAGGAGAAGCAGCATGGCGGATAAGATCACATTCACACTCGACGGAGAAACTGTTGAGGCGGACAGCGGTCTGACCATTTGGGAAGTCGCCAATGGTCGCGGTCTTGTGATTCCCCATCTGTGTCATAAACCTGCGCCTGGGTATCGCCCTGATGGCAATTGCCGGGCCTGTATGGTCGAGATCGAGGGTGAGCGTACCTTGGCGGCGTCCTGCATCCGCGAACCGTCTGAGGGGATGGTTGTTGTTACGAATAATGCGCGTGCGAAATCGGCACGCAAGATGGTGGTCGAGTTGTTGATGGCAGACCAGCCGGACCGGGCTGTAGCGCATGACAAATCCAGCCATCTGTTTGATATGGCCGAGATGAACGGTGTGGACACCAGCCGGTTTCCCAAGCTGGAAGACGGGCGTATTCCGCTGCTTGATGACAGCCATGTCGCGATGTCCGTCAATCTGGATGCCTGCATCTCTTGCGGACTTTGCGTGCGTGCCTGCCGCGAAGTACAGGTGAACGATGTGATCGGTATGTCGGGGCGTGGCCATGACAGTTATCCGACGTTTGATATGGCGGACCCGATGGGCGCGTCCAGTTGTGTGGCCTGCGGCGAATGTGTGCAGGCCTGTCCGACAGGGGCCTTGATGCCGTCGACAGTTGTCGATGCGGACCAGGTCGGGGATAGCGCTGATTTTGATTCAGAGGTCAAAAGCATCTGCCCGTTCTGTGGTGTGGGGTGCCAGATTTCGCTGAAGGTCAAAGACAACAAGGTGAAATATGTCGAGGGCATAAACGGCCCTGCGAACGAGGGGCGGCTTTGTGTGAAGGGGCGGTTCGGGTTTGACTATATCCACCATGATCACCGCCTGACGAAACCGCTGATCCGTCGCGCGGACGCGCCTGCAAAGGGGCTGAATGTGGACCCTGACAACTGGCAGGAATTTTTCCGCGAAGCATCATGGGACGAGGCGCTGGATTTTGCGGCCAAGGGATTGAAGGACATTGGCGGCACAGGTGTGGCGGGTTTCGGCTCGGCCAAATGCACCAATGAGGAAGCCTATCTGTTCCAGAAGATGATCCGGCAGGGTTTTGGCCACAATAACGTCGATCACTGTACGCGACTGTGTCATGCGTCGTCTGTTGCGGCGTTGATGGAGAACGTCGGATCCGGCGCTGTGACCGCGACCTTTAACGAGATCGAGAACGCCGATGTGGCAATTGCCATTGGTTGTAACCCGATTGAAAACCATCCGGTTGCGGCGACCTATTTCAAGCAGTTCACCAAACGCGGTGGCAAGCTCATTGTGATGGATCCGCGGGGACAAGCGCTCAAGCGGTTCTCGTCGCATATGCTGCAATTCCGGCCGGGCACAGATGTGTCGATGTTGAACGCGATCATGCATGTGATCGTCGAAGAGGAATTGTACGACAAGCAGTATATCGAAGCCTATACGGAGAATTGGGAAGCCGAGAAGGCGCACCTCAAGGACTTTACCCCAGAGAAAATGGCGGAGGTTTGTGGTATCGACGCCGAGACCCTGCGCGATGTGGCGCGGACCTTTGCGGGCGCCAATGCGGCGATGATTTTCTGGGGCATGGGTGTTTCACAGCATATCCACGGCACAGATAATTCGCGCTGTCTGATTTCGCTGGCTTTGATGACCGGGCAAGTCGGACGTTCCGGTGCCGGTCTGCATCCGTTGCGCGGGCAGAATAACGTGCAAGGCGCGTCGGATGCAGGGTTGGTGCCGATGTTCCTGCCTGACTACCAGTCGGTGATGAATGACGGTGTACGTTCGGCGTTTACAGATGTCTGGAAGTCCGGGGATTTTTCAAACCAGAAGGGTCTGACCGTGACCGAGATCATGGATGCGGTGCATGATGGCGATATCACGGGCATGTATGTGCTGGGTGAAAATCCGGCGATGTCGGATCCGGATGTGGAACATGCCCGCGACGCCCTGGCCAAGCTGGAGCATCTGGTGGTGCAGGATATTTTCATCACCGAGACTGCGAATTATGCTGATGTTATCCTGCCCGCTTCGGCCTTTGCAGAGAAATCCGGCACGGTAACAAACACCAACCGTCAGGTGCAGATGGGACGAGTCGCTGTGCCGCCGCCAGGGGATGCGAAACAGGACTGGTGGATTGAAGTCGAACTGGCCAAACGGCTGGGCCTTGGCTGGGATTATGCGGGGCCGGCGGATGTTTTTGCCGAGATGAAGCTGAACATGAAATCGCTTGATAACATTACCTGGGAACGGCTGGAGCGTGAAAATGCGGTGACCTACCCGTCGCTGTCGCCAACCGATCCGGGGCAGCCCATTGTCTTTGCCGATGGTTTTCCGCGGCCTGACGGGCGGGCGCGGTTTACGCCGGCCTCGATCATCGCGCCGGACGATGTGCCGGATGCCGAGTACCCGATGATCCTGACGACGGGACGCCAGCTGGAGCATTGGCACACGGGGTCGATGACCCGGCGGTCAAAGGTTCTGGATGGTTTGGAGCCTGAGGCGAATTGTTCCCTGCACCCCAGTACATTGCGCAAGCTTGGAGTAGCTGCTGGTGAGGCCGTGCGTTTGACCACCAAGCGTGGGAGTATCGAGATCATGGCGCGGGAGGATCGCGCGGTGTCCCCGGATATGGTGTTCCTGCCTTTCGCCTATGTTGAAGCGGCAGCAAATATTCTGACCAATCCGGCGGTCGACCCTTACGGGAAAATTCCGGAGTTCAAGTTCTCTGCGGTGAAAGTGGAAGCGGTAAAGGCGCAGGTCGCAGCAGAGTGATCTGAGGGCCCGCGGGGTCGGGATCATCTTTAGACATCAGGGGGGCTTTGCCCCCCTGACCCCCCACAGTATTCAAAGCCAAAAAGAAAAGAGGGTTGTGGCGACGGGTGCGCCACAAAAAGGCGGCGTCAGTCCCATGTGACATCGCCCAGAAATATATATCCTGCACCATAGATTGTTTTGATCAGGCGCGGATTCTTGGGATCTTCGCGCAGTTTGGTCCGCAGCCGCGAGATCCGTACGTCCATCGCCCGGTCAAAAGACTCAGAGGCAGCACCGCCAAGGATCTCCTGCATCTGGGCGCGGCTAATCAATCGCTTGGGACTTTCAAGAAAAAGCCTTAGGACTTCGCTTTCGGCGTGAGAAAACGGCACTTCTGCGCCCTCGGCGTCGCATAGGACGTAGCGGTCGAAATAGGCGGTCCAGCCGTTGAAACGGGCGGTGTTGCCGGTGGTGGTCGCGGATTTCGGGCTGCGCAAACGGGCACGGATCCGGGCCACGACCTCGGTCGGATCGAAGGGTTTGATGATATAGTCGTCAGCCCCCAGTTCGAGCCCGGTCACACGGTCCTGCACCTGGGCGCGGCCCGAAATGATGATCACAACCGCGCCCAGTTCCAGGGCCAGCCGGTGCACCAGTGTCAGCCCGTCCGTATCGGGCAGGCTGAGATCGACGAGACACACATCGGGGGTGCGTTTGGCGAGGGCGGCCTCGAATGCACGCGCGCGGCCAAAGCTGAGCGTGTCGAAGCCTGCCTCTTCCAGTGCATCCGCCAGAAGCGTGCGAATCTCGGGTTCATCGTCAAGGATGGTTACCAAAGGTCGTGTCATTGCGTGGCCTCGCGGGTCGGGGTGATAAGGGCCGCGAGATCGTCCGCGGTGAAGGGTTTGCGCAGAACGGGAGCAAGGCGTTGCCCCTCGCGAAACAGCGTGTTGTCCGGCGGGAGCGACGTCATCAGCAGCATCGGCACGCGGCCGCCGTTGCGCTGTGCGAGGTCCAGGCCGGTGGCCTCACCGACAAGCTGGATATCGGACAGGATCATCGCGATGTCGGGCAGATCGGCAAGCAGGGCGGTGGCTTCGTCCGCGCTGGTGGCCTCGATGACGGAATGACCCAGATGCATCAGCATATCACGCACCGTGGCGCGGATGTCGCCGTCATCCTCGACCAGCAGGGCAAGACCGGTAGTGGCAGGAAGGGCCGTACGATAGGGCAGGCGCAGCGTGACATGGCCGCCGGTGTCGCCATTGCGCAGGCGCAGGTCGCCGCCTGCGGATTTTGTCATGTCATAGACCATCGACAAGCCCAGCCCGCTGCCTTCGCTGCCTTTGGTCGTGAAGAAAGGGTCGATGCCGCGTTCAAGGGCGGTAGGCGAGAAACCGGGGCCGGTATCCTGCACGGTCCATTCAATCCATGTATCGTTGATGACCTGTTGGGTAACGGTGATCTGCCCAGTTGCGCCACAGGCATCACGGGCATTCAGGATGAGGTTCAGCAGGCTGTCCGTCACATGGCCCTTGTCCAGCAGCACAGCTTGATCGGGGGCGCCGTTTTCGATGTTCAGTGTCATACCGTCCGGCAGGGCCGGTTTGGCCAGCGTCGCCAGATCACTCAGTACTGTCGCCGGGGCTGTGGCCGTGGGGCGCTGGGCGCGCGGGCCGGTGACATCGGCAATCGAGCTGAGCAGGGTGCCGCCACGCCGTGCTGCTGCAAGTGTGCCATTGACCAGCTCCAATACCTGGGCGGGCACGCCGGGCAGCCGGCCGATGCGGGATTGCATTCCGAGGATAATGGTCAGCAGGTTCGAGAAGTCATGGGCGAGGCCGGAAATCATTTGCGCGGCCAACTCGCGTTTGCGGGTTTGTTGCAAGGCAACGCGGGTCTGGGTTTCCTCGGTTACATCCATGGAAAGGATATAGGCCCCGCCAAGGGTATCAGGTGTGAACGCGACGCGGATGCGGCGGGCCGAGGTATCGTCGGTGAATTCCTTGAGGGTCGAGATGCCGCCAAAAGCATCGCTGAGGGCCGGTCTGATCCGGTCATAGGCAGAAGCGCCAAGGGCGGTGCTGATGTGCAGGCCGACGATATCGCTGGGCCGACCGGGAAAGACGCTGGAGAGTTTGTTGTTGGAAAAAGTGTAATGGCCGCGCGCGTCGACATGGGCGATATGGGCGGGCATCATCTGGGTTGTCAGGCGGGTGCGGGCCTCTGATGCGGTAAGTTGACGTTGGGTTTCCTCAAGCGTGGTAATCATCGCAGCCAGTTCACGGTTGGTCGCAGCAAGCTGTTCTGTATGGGCAAGCACCTGGTCAGACAAGGCGTCAGAGCGGGCACTGAGCAGCGCCTCCTGGCGTTTCGTCGCGGTGATGTCGGTATAGACGGTCACCCAGCCCCCTTGGGGCAGAGGCGATCCTTCGACGCTGATGGTGCGCCCGTTGGCGCGGGTGCGTTCCATATAATGTGGTTTAAAGGCGCGGGCCTGATCGGTGCGTTCGGTGACAAAACTGTGGACATCTTCGACCGGCCCGTATTCGCCGCGTGCGGCGAGGTGGTGAATGGTGTCTTCGAAGGGGGCACCGGGGGTGACCAGCCAGTCGGGCAGATTGAACATCTGCTGGAAAGGGGCGTTCGAGACCACGAGTTTCAGGTTGGAATCATAGATCGTCAACGCTTGCGCGATCAGGTTCAATCCTGCGCTGGTCATTGCCTTGGCTTGTTCGTCGGTAATCTGCATCCTGCCCTCCGCCCTTATCGCTAGCACTGACGCGGGCGAGATCAAAGGGCGACGACGGCCTTCTTGTGCTTGTTACAATTCGTAAGGTTTTAGAAAAATTCAGGAAAAAGTTGACCTCCACGTTGAACCCATCATCCTACGGGGTGTGAGAATCGCATAAAGCGGTCGACCCTGCTGATAAGGGCAGGTTAGGGAGGACATAACTTTGGCCACGCCACTGACGCGCGCTGACGGACCCGGGTCCGTACCAGCTCTATTGCATCGTAACGCCACCAAATTTGCGAACGCACCGGCGTATCGCGAAAAAGAATATGGCATCTGGCAAAGCTGGACGTGGTCGCAGACCCGCGACGAAGTCGAAGCTCTTGCGCTGGGCCTGATGGAGATGGGCATCAACGAGGGCGACTTTGTTGCGATCATCGGACGCAACCGTCCCTATCTGTATTGGGCAATGATGGCGGCCGAGATGTGCGGCGCTGTGCCGGTGCCGCTGTATCAGGACGCCAATGCCGAAGAGATGGCCTATGTGATGAACCACTGCGGGGCACGCTTTGCCATCGTCGGGGATCAGGAGCAGGTCGACAAGATTCTGGAAGTGCAGGAGCAACTGCCTGAGTTCGAGCAGATGATTTACCTCGATCCGCGGGGGATGCGCAAATACGACCATGACGCGATGAAGCAATATTCCAACGTGCAGGAAATCGGTCGCCAGTTCCGTGACAAGCACATCAAGGAACTGGAAGCGCGTCAGGCCAAGCTGGATTACGACAGCACCGGTGTGATGCTCTATACCTCCGGCACAACCGGCAAGCCCAAAGGTGTGGTGCTTTCCAACCGGAACATTATCGAAACCGCCAAGTCGTCGTCCGAATTCGATAATCTGCGCCAGAGCGACGATATTCTGGCCTATCTGCCGATGGCTTGGGTGGGTGATTTCATCTTTTCCGTCGGACAGGCATTGTGGACAGGGTTTTGTACGAACTGTCCGGAATCCGCCGACACCATGCATGTGGATCTGCGCGAAATCGGTCCGACCTATTATTTCGCCCCGCCGCGTGTGTTCGAGACACAGTTGACCAATGTGATGATCCGCATGGAAGATGCCAGCCGCATGAAGAAGTGGTTGTTTGATACATTCATGGCACATGCCCGCAAAGTGGGACCGGCGATCCTGGACGGCAAAGAAGTCGGCCAGTGGGATCGGTTCAAATACAAGCTGGGCGAGGCTTTTGTCTATGGACCGCTTAAGAACACGCTCGGGTTTTCACGGGTGCGTGTCGGTTATACAGCGGGAGAGGCGATCGGCCCGGAAATCTTTGATTTCTATCGGTCTTTGGGGATTAACCTGAAGCAACTCTATGGCCAGACCGAAGCGACAGTGTTCATCACGGCGCAGCCGGACGGCGAAGTGCGCAGCGATACGGTCGGTGTTACATGCCCCGGTGTAGAATTGAAAATTGCCGAAAACGGCGAGGTCTTCTATCGCTCTCCCGGCGTTTTCGTAGAGTATTACAAAAACCCCGAAAGCACGGCGGACACCAAGGATGCGGAAGGTTGGGTTGCCACCGGCGACGCGGGCTTTATCGAGGAAAGCTCGGGCCATCTGCGCATAATTGATCGGGCGAAAGACGTGGGCCAGATGGCGGATGGATCGCTGTTCGCCCCGAAATATGTCGAGAACAAGCTGAAGTTCTTTCCGAACATTCTGGAAGCGGTGGTCTTTGGAAACGGTAAGGACGAATGCACAGCGTTCATCAATATTGACTTGACCGCGGTCGGGAACTGGGCGGAACGCAACAACATTGGCTATGCGTCCTATCAGGAGTTGGCCCAGCACCCTCTGGTGGTTTCGCAAATACAGGATCACGTTGAGGCGGTGAATGCCTCGGTGGCTGAGGATGAAATGCTGTCAGGCTGTCAGGTGCACCGCTTTGTCGTACTGCACAAGGAACTGGATGCGGATGACGGCGAATTGACCCGCACCCGCAAGGTGCGACGCCGGATCATCGAAGAGAAATACGCCGATATTATTGCCGCACTTTACGACGGGTCGGCGCAGGTCAGCACCGAGACTGAAGTGACCTATGAAGACGGGCGCAAAGGGTCGATCAAGGCCACCCTGGGTGTCCGTGATGCGAAGGTCATGCCGGTGACAACAGCGAAGATCGCAGCGCAATGAGTGTCAGATACAGATTTGCGAAAGCGAACCGCGTGAGGTTGATCAACGCGGATGTCGTGGCCCGGGAGAGGGCGGTTTTGAGTTTAGTTTGCAAGATGAAGGATGGGGCGGCGTGAAAGATATTGCGGACAGCTATGTCACCGCGGACGGGCGCACCATTGGGCCTGTTGTGATGGAGATGAAGAACATTACCCTGAGGTTCGGGGGGGTCGAGGCGATCAAGGATATCTCGTTTGACATTCGCGAGGGTGAAATTCGTGCGATCATCGGGCCGAACGGGGCAGGTAAGTCTTCGATGCTCAATGTCATCTCGGGGTTTTACGTGCCTCAGGAGGGTGAGGTTTGGTACAAGGGCGCACGCCGGCCGGGGATGAAGCCGTTCGAGGTGGCCCAGCAGGGGATTGCGCGGACATTCCAGAACATTGCCTTGTTTGAGGGGATGAGTGTTCTGGACAACGTGATGACGGGCCGGCTGACCCATATGAAGACGGGATTGTTTGCCCAGTCCCTGTGGAAGGGCAAGGCCGAGGCTGAAGAGGTGGCCAACCGCGAAGTCGCTGAAAAGATTATCGACTTTCTGGAGATTCAGGCCATTCGCAAGACGCCTGTCGCACGTTTGCCCTATGGGTTGAAGAAGCGGGTTGAGCTGGCGCGGGCCCTGGCGGCGGAGCCGTCGATCCTGCTTTTGGACGAGCCGATGGCGGGGATGAACGTCGAGGAGAAAGAGGACATGAGCCGCTTTATTCTGGACGTGAACGACGAATTTGGCACCACGATTGCGCTGATCGAGCATGATATGGGCGTGGTCATGGACCTGTCGGACCGCGTTGTTGTGATGGATTATGGCAAGAAGATCGGGGACGGCACACCAGATGAGGTGCGCGGCAATCAGGATGTGATTGATGCCTATCTGGGGGTTGCACATGATTGATTTGAGGTCGGATTCCACCGTGCACCGGGCGTGCACCCTGCGTGCACCCTCTGTACACCGCCGCAGCGCAGCATTCTGGAGAGCGTGTCAATGAATGAACAACTAGCCTATACGATCGAGGTCTTTGCGAACGGGCTGATGGCGGGGGTGCTTTACGCGCTTGTCGCTCTGGGGTTCGTGCTGATTTATAAAGCTTCGGGGATTTTCAACTATGCCCAGGGGGTGATGGCGCTGTTTGCGGCGATGACCCTTGTCGGCATCCAGAACGGGCAGGTGCCCTTTGCCCATCTGATCAATGCGATATTCGGGACAGATGTGCATCATTTCGGCTGGCATGTGCATTCGTTTGTGGCGATTGCGTTTACGGTCGGGGTGATGGTTGCGCTGGCTTGGGCCGTGCAGCGGTTTGTGTTCCGGCATCTGGTCGGACAGGAGCCGATCATCCTGTTTATGGCAACCATCGGTCTGGCCTATTTCCTTGAAGGGGTGGCGGATCTGATGTGGGGCTCCGAGTTGAAGGCGCTGAACGTCTGTGCCGCCGAGGGCTCTTGCCTGCCGCAGGGTATGAATATGTGGCTTGAGGGCACGACCTATGAGGCCTTGGGCTACGGGTTCTTTATCGACAACCTTGATATCGTGGCGACGATTGTTGCGGCGGTGCTGGTGGCGGGCCTGATCATGTTCGCACAATATACCAAGCAGGGCCGCGCCATGCGGGCTGTGGCGGATGACCATCAGGCGGCGCTGTCTGTCGGCGTGTCGCTCAACTTTATCTGGATTTTGGTCTGGTCGCTGGCGGGGTTTGTCGCGCTGGTTGCGGGGATCATGTGGGGCGCGAAATCCGGTGTGCAGTTCTCGCTGTCGCTGATTGCGCTCAAGGCGCTGCCGGTGCTGATGCTGGGGGGGTTCACCTCTATTCCGGGGGCCATCGTGGGTGGCCTGATCATCGGTGTGGGGGAGAAGCTGTTTGAATTCCTGATCGGTGCGCCCTTCCTTGGCGGCGCCACGGAGAACTGGTTTGCCTATATGCTGGCGCTCTTGTTCCTGGTGTTCCGTCCGCAGGGCCTGTTCGGGGAGAAGATCATTGAGCGTGTTTGATTTATTGCAGCGCGTGGGATTCACCCACCCTACCAAACCAACCGTTGGGTGGGTGAACCCCACCACATTGGAGGCGTAAATGTTCTACCGTGAAGCAGGCGATTTCAGCACGACCTATGCTGACGACCAACAGACCTTTCCGATCAAATTCGACCGCTATCGCTATTACGTGGTGTTGTTCATCGCGATTGTGATCGTACCGTTCGTGATCAACGACTACTGGGCCAACTCCCTGTTGTTGCCCTTCCTGATCTACGCGATTGCGGCCTTGGGGTTGAATATTCTTGTGGGCTATTGCGGGCAGGTCAGCCTTGGCACCGGCGGGTTTATGGCAGTGGGGGCGTATAGCTGTTACAAATTCATGACCGGCGTGGACATCTGGTGGGGTGGCGAATTGCTGTTCCGTTTGCCGGAGTTCAACATCTTTTTCAGCGTGATCATGGGCGGGGTGATGACCGCGCTTGTGGGGGTGTTGTTTGGCCTGCCGTCGTTGCGGATCAAGGGTTTCTATCTGGCCGTGGCAACGCTGGCGGCGCAGTTCTTTCTGGTCTGGCTATTCAACCGAGTGGCGTGGTTTTACAACTATTCCGCCTCGGGTCAGATTTCGGCACCGGAACGGGATTTGTTCGGGGTGTTGATCACCGGGCCCAGCACACCGGCCTGGGCGACCTATATGTTCTGTCTGTTCTTCACGATCGTCAGCGCGTTGATTGCCCGTAACATGACGCGCGGGGCGGCGGGGCGTAAGTGGATGGCGATCCGGGATATGGACATCGCGGCCGAGATCATCGGGGTGAACCCGCTGAAGGCGAAACTGACTGCCTTTGCTGTATCGTCGTTCTTTATCGGCATCTCGGGCGCGTTGTTTTTCGCGGTTTATCTGGGTGCGGTTGAGGTGGGCGAAGCGTTCAGCATCACCAAGTCGTTCCTTGTCTTGTTCATGATCATTATCGGCGGATTGGGCAGCATCTTTGGCTCTTTCGCGGGGGCGGCGTTTCTGGTGCTGTTGCCGGTGGCCCTGAAGGTGGTTGGCGTCGACTGGTTTGGCTGGCCCACGGATATCGTGGCGCATTTGCAGCTTGTTGTTGTCGGTGGTTTGATCATTGTCTTCCTGATCGCTGAACCGCACGGGATTGCGCAGCTGTGGCGCGTGGCGAAAGAGAAACTGAGATTGTGGCCCTTCCCACACTAGGGGGGCCATGTGAGAACGGCGGGGAGAACCCCGTTATGGTGGCGGGGTGAACCCCGCGCTACGGAAAATCGGATAACATTCTGGGAGGAAACACCGATGAAATATAAACTAGGTACAATGGCAGTTGCCACAATGATGGCGGCAGCACCTGCAATGGCGGACCTTGTATTCCCGTCACTCAGCTATCGCACCGGTCCTTACGCGGCGGGTGGTATCCCGTTCGCAGATGGCTATGCGGACTACTTTACAATGCTGAACGCCCGTGACGGCGGTATCGGCGGCGTGATGACCAAGGTAATCGAATGCGAAACCGGCTATAACACCGAAAAGGGTGTTGAATGCTATGAGTCCACCAAGGGCGAAGGGTCATTGGTGTATCAACCACTGTCCACAGGTATCACCTATCAGCTGATCCCCAAAACGACTGCTGACGATATTCCGATGCACACAATGGGTTACGGCCGGACATCTGCGGCAAACGGTGATGTGTTCAGCCACACGTTCAACTATCCTGCGAACTACTGGAACGGTGCATCTGGTGCGATCAACTATCTGCTGGGTGAAAACGGCGGTGACCTGAAGGGCAAGAAGATCGCTCTGGTTTATCACAACTCTGCCTACGGCAAAGAGCCTATCCGCACCCTGCAGGAGCTATCCGCCAAGCACGGTTTCGAGTTCAAGGAAGTGCCCGTTGACCACCCCGGTCAGGAGCAGAAATCGCAGTGGTTGCAGATCCGTCGTGACAAGCCTGACTATGTGATCATGTACGGCTGGGGCGTGATGAACCAGGTTGCGGTACAGGAAGCAGCGAACATCCGTTTCCCGATGGAAAACTTCATCGGTATCTGGTGGTCCGGTTCCGAGAACGACGTTCTCGCGGCGGGTGATGCGGCTAACGGCTATAAGGCGTTGACGTTCCACGGTGTGGGCAGCGACTTCCCCGTGTTTGACGACATCAAGACGCATGTCGTTGACGCAGGCAATGCAGCGGGTGCGGGTGACCAGATCGGTACAGTTCTGTACAACCGGGGTCTCTATGCCGCGATGCTGGCAGCCGAAGCGGTGAAGACAGCGCAGGAAATCCACGGTGTTGCACAGATCACGCCTGCGCAGATGCGTGACGGGATGGAAGCCCTGTCGATCACCGAAGAAAAGATGGCGGCCCTTGGTCTGCCAAACTTTGGTCCTTCGTTTGACGTGTCTTGTGCCAACCACGGCGGTGACGGCCTTGTTGGGGTGACCCAGTGGGATGCATCTGCCAAAAGCTGGTCGCTGGTGTCCAACTTTGCCGCGACAGACTCAGACGTGATCGGCCCGCTGATCGCGGAAGACTCTGCCGCTTATGCCGCCGAAAACAACATCGAAGGCAGCTGTAAGTAAGCGCTTTCTTTCGGGCGCGGCATTGGTCGCGCCCGGACCCTACCAAGAATTCAAACAAAGGTTTGCCCCATGCTGGATGACGTAAAAGCCGCTGACGCACAGGTTGATAACGTGCTGGAGGTCAACAACATTGAAGTGATCTACAATCACGTGATCCTTGTGTTGAAAGGCGTCAGCCTGAACGTACCCAAGGGCGGCATCACCGCTTTGCTTGGGGGCAACGGTGCCGGCAAGACGACGACGCTCAAGGCGATTTCGGGGCTGTTGGCCTCGGAGCGGGGCGAGGTCACGAAAGGCACGATCAAGTATCGGGGTGTTGATATTGCGCATACCGACCCTGCCGAGACGGTCAAAAAAGGTGTCGTACAGGTGATGGAAGGCCGTCACTGTTTTGAACACCTGACGGTTGAGGAAAACCTGCTGACCGGTGCCTACACGCGCACCGAGGGCAAAGGTGCCATCGCTGCTGATCTTGAGATGGTATACAATTACTTCCCGCGTTTACGCGAACGCCGTAAATCACAGGCCGGCTATACCTCTGGCGGGGAACAGCAGATGTGTGCGGTGGGCCGTGCCCTGATGTCCAAGCCCGAAACGATTTTGCTGGATGAGCCGTCCATGGGACTGGCCCCGCAGCTGGTTGAACAGATTTTCAACATTGTGAAAGAGATCAACGAAAAGGAAGGCGTGACCTTTCTTCTGGCCGAGCAGAATACAAATGTGGCGCTACGCTTTGCGCATTATGGCTACATTCTGGAATCGGGTCGCGTTGTGATGGACGGCCCTGCCTCTGATCTGCGTGAGAATCAGGATGTTAAGGAATTCTACCTCGGTATGTCCGATGAGGGCCGCAAATCCTTCCGCGATGTGCGCTCCTACCGCCGCCGCAAGCGCTGGCTGTCTTGAGCTGGGTGGCGGGGTAAACCCCGCCCTACAGATTGCCTTTACCTGAGAAGAGACTTGCCATGGCCGAGACCTATTTTGATGACCTCGAAACCCGAAGTGCGGATGCACGTAATGCCGCCCAGCTGGAAGCTTTGCAGGCGCAACTGGCCCGTGTCGGAAGCGCGCCTGTCACCGATCTGGCGGCGTTGGCGCAGTTGCCGGTGCTGCGCAAATCGGATCTGACCGAGGCGCAAAAGGCCCAGCCCCCGTTCGGCGGCATCAACGTCCAGAACATCACCCATGTGTTTCAATCGCCGGGCCCGATTTATGAACCCGGCGGATCAAGCATCGACTGGTTTCGCATGGGCCGCTTCCTGCATGCTGCAGGTCTGGGGGCGGAAGACATTGTGCAGAACTGTTTTGGTTATCACCTGACCCCTGCAGGCCATATGTTTGAAAGCGGTGCGCGGGCGGTAGGGGCCAAAGTATTACCTGCTGGTGTCGGTCAGACCGAATTGCAGGTCACCGCGGCGCGGGATGTTGGCACGACCGCCTATGCAGGCACACCGGATTACCTGAAGATCATCCTTGAAAAAGCCGACGAGATGGGCGTGAGCCTTGGCATCACCAAGGCGGCGGTTGGGGGCGGCGCGTTGTTTCCGTCGCTACGCCAGTATTACATTGATCGGGGGATTTCCTGCTTGCAGTGTTATGCCACCGCGGATGTCGGCAACATCGCCTATGAAAGCGCGGCGATGGACGGCATGATTCTGGATGAGGGCGTGATTGTCGAGATCGTGACCCCGGGCACCGGTAATCCCGTACCTGCAGGAGAGGTGGGCGAAGTTGTCGTGACGACGCTGAACCCTGATTATCCGTTGATCCGTTTCGCGACGGGCGATTTGTCCGCGATTATGGCGGGCACCTCGCCTTGCGGACGGACGAACCTGCGCATCAAAGGCTGGATGGGGCGCGCCGACCAGACAACCAAGATCAAGGGCATGTTCGTGCGCCCCGAACAGGTTGCCGCCCTGGTCGCGCACCACCCCGAAATCAGCAAGGCCCGCGTTGTGGCCAGCCGCGCAGGCGAGCAAGACGTGATGACCGTGCATATCGAAACTGCCGGTGGCGATGCGGATGCCTATGCGCAATCGGTGGCACAATTGCTGAAATTGAAAGGCAAGATCGTGATTGTTGATCCGGGCTCCTTGCCCAAGGACGGATTGGTGATCGAGGACCAGCGCAGCTACGACTAGCCCTCTGGTAATCCTGACTGAAATCATCGAAATAGAGGGATGACCTCTGCGACAGACCCAGAACTGCGCCCGATAAAAACCCGCGACGGGCTGCGCGGGCTGTCGGTGATTGCGATTTTCGCCGCCGCTGTCTGTGCCCTGCCGATGATTGCCGTGGGGCTGGCCGCATTTGGCGGCGGGACAGATACGGTGCGCCATCTGATCGACACTGTTCTGGGCGATTATACGCGCACGACACTGGCGCTGGTATTGCTGGTTTCGGTCGGAACGTTCTGTATTGGTGTGGGTGCAGCCTGGCTGGTGACGATGACCCGATTCCCCGGGGCGCGGCTGCTGGAAATTGCGTTGGTGCTGCCCCTGGCCTTTCCGGCCTATGTGCTGGCTTATGCCTATACAAATGTGTTGGACCATCCGGGCATTGTGCAGACGACACTGCGCGATGTGATGGGATGGGGGCCGCGCGATTACTGGTTTCCTGATATCAGATCACTGGGCGGCGCGGCTGTGATGCTGACGCTGGTGCTATACCCCTATGTCTATCTATTGGCCCGAGCGGCGTTCTTGCAGCAAAGCGGCACAACATTTCTGGCCGCCCGCGCCTTGGGGTCCAGCCCATGGGTGGCGTTTTTCAAGGTCAGCCTGCCCTTGGCGCGCCCGGCGATTGCGGCCGGTGTCCTGTTGGCGGTGATGGAAACCATCGCGGATTTCGGCACGGTTGCCTATTTCGGTGTGCAGACTTTTGCGACGGGGATTTATACGTCGTGGTTTTCGCTGTTTGACCGGACGGGTGCTGCACAACTGGCCCTGTGTTTGCTGAGTTTCGCCTTGCTGTTGGCGATGTTGGAGCGGGTGCAACGGGGCCGTGCAAAGTACCATGACCCTGCGCGGCAAGCCCAGCAGATGGCGCCAATTGAATTGAAAGGCTGGAATGCCACCCTTGCGCAGGTGTTATGCGGTGTGCCGGTGTTGTTTGGCGCGCTTTTGCCGATCATTGTGTTGTTCAGCATGGGATTGGGGTCAGAGCAGAATTTGCTCAGCCCGCGTTACCTGGGATTTATCCGGAATTCGCTGACGCTGGCGGGCATTGCGGCGGTGGTAACCGTGGCTGCGGCCATTGCTGTCGGGTTTTTCCAGCGCTTGCAGCCGGGCCGCGTGTCGGGGGCCACCGGCTATGTCGCGCGGTTGGGCTATGCGGTGCCGGGCGGCGTTATTGCTGTGGGGCTGATGGTGCCCTTTGCGGCTTTTGACAATGCGGTGGATGCCTGGATGCGCAGCACCTTCGACATTTCGACAGGATTGCTTGTGACCGGTTCGATCTGGTTGCTGATCGCGGCTTACATGGTGCGGTTTCTCGCGGCGGCATTGGGCGCCTATGAAGGTGGGCAGGCGATGGTACATGCAAATATGGACGCCGCGGCACGTTCCTTGGGGCAGACGCCGATTGGCACCCTGCGCCGTGTGCATCTGCCGATTCTCGCGCCGTCTTTACTGACCGCGCTGCTCATCGTCTTTGTTGACGTGATGAAGGAACTGCCCGCGACGTTGATCATGCGGCCGTTCAATTTTGATACTTTGGCAGTTCAGGCCTATCGGCTGGCCAGTGATGAACGGTTGGACGGGGCCGCGGTGCCCTCGCTGGTGATTGTGGCTATGGGGCTGCTGCCGGTCATACTGATTTGCCGCCAGGTCGGGCGCGGCCGGTAGTCAGGTGGCAAATCAACCGCGCGTTACTGTTTCGCGGCGACAACCTGTTCCCATTTGCCCCGATCCAGGCGCCAGCTTTGCCAGACGCCGTCTTTGCCGTTCAACTGCATTGGTCCCTCATGCGCGCAGATGGCCCCAAGCTTGGCGGTGGCGCGTTGCGAGCGGATGTTGGCGGGATCAATGTGGAGCCAGACAGTGTCGACATGGGCAAACGCATGGGCAAGCATCAGCGATTTCATCGCGAAATTGCTGGGCCCGCCCCACCAGTCACGACCCAGAAACGTATAGCCGATGGCGATGCTGTGCGCATCCTCCGGCGGTGTGTAATAGCGGGAGCAGCCGATCACTTGCCCCGTGGCGGCAAGAGTGATCGCCAGCGTCGTCTGGCTGGCCAGCAGCATGGTGAAATACGCTGAGAACACTGTCCGCTGGTGACGGTCCTTGGCGGGATGACCGGCCCAGATCGCCGGATCTTTGGCCACGTCATAAAGCGGTTCAAGATCACTGTCGCGCAGGGGGCGCAGCAAGAGCGTGTCGTCTTGCAAAACGGGTTGCGGATCAAATTCGAGGTGCATGGCAGGGTCCACAAAAAAGGGCGCATGGTTCAACATATGCGCCCTTAGTATGGGGAGGCGGGTTGCGCCGCGTCCATGATTTTATTGTACTGCTACAATTGCTTAGCTTTCAGCCGCTTCGATCTTGTCCTGTGTTTTGGTGTCGAAATCGGAAGCATCGTGGCGTTCATGCAGTTGCATCGACAGATCATCGCCAAAGGCACGGTTGACCATGCGGCCCCGAGTTGTGGCGGGGCGGGCATCAATTGCTTCGGCCCAGCGCAGCACGTTTTTGTAAGAGGTCACATCAAGGAATTCGGCCGCCGAGTAGAGCCGCCCCAGCACCAACTGCCCGTACCACGCCCAGATCGCCATATCGGCGATGGAATAATCGCCGGAGAAATAGGTGTTTTCGGCAAGGTGGCGGTCCATCACGTCAAGCTGGCGTTTCGTCTCCATCGCAAACCGATTGATCGGGTATTCGAATTTCTCGGGCGCATAGGCGAAGAAATGGCCAAAACCGCCACCCAGATAAGGCGCGCTGCCCATTTGCCAGAACAGCCAGCTGAGCGCTTCGGTACGCTGTGCCGGATCGGTTGGCAGGAAGGCCCCGAATTTTTCAGCGAGATAGAGCAGGATCGAGCCGGATTCGAACACCCGCTGCGGGGTGTCGCCGCTGTGATCCATCAGCGCAGGTATTTTGGAGTTGGGGTTTACGTCGACAAAACCGGAACCAAACTGATCGCCCTCACCGATATTGATGATCCATGCGTCATATTCGGCACCGGTGTGACCGGCGGCCAACAGTTCTTCGAGCATCATTGTGACTTTGACGCCATTGGGGGTGGCCAACGAGTAAAGCTGTAGGGGATGCTTGCCGACAGGCAGCTCTTTTTCCGAGGTTGGACCCGCGATGGGGCGGTTGATCGAGGCGAATTTGCCGCCTGATTCTGCGTCCCATGTCCAGACTTTTGGCGGGGTGTATTCGGGAGTATCGGTCATGCTGTAATCCTTTTGGTGGGGGTGGAGGAGGCCTCCACCTTACGGGTTGGGTGTAAGGTGGGCCTTTGCGCTGCCGAGTTCCAGTGCAATTATGTGTGATTAGGGAGAGTGTGATGCGGCGGCGGTTTATTCAATGTGATGTGTTCAGCAATACGGCCCTGCGTGGCAATGGCTTGGCTGTTGTGCTGGATGGTGAGGGGCTGAGTACGGAGCAGATGCAGCGCTTTGCGATCTGGACGCGGCAGGCCGAAACGACATTTATTTTGCCACCAACCGACGCGCGGGCCGACTATCGGGTGCGAATCTTTTCTGCCACCCGCGAGATGCCTTTTGCAGGGCACCCAACCTTGGGCAGTGCTGCGGCTTGGATCCATGGTGGCGGACAGGCGCAGGATGCGGGGTGTCTGGTGCAGGAATGTGCCATCGGTCTGGTCGAGGTTGACTTGACAGGGGCGGCACCCGCGTTTGTTGCGCCCCCGACAAAAGCGGTGTCTATGGCACCAAGGGAGCAGGCGAGGATTTGCGCGGCACTGGCGATTCGCGAAGAAGAAGTGCTGGCGGCGGTGCATCTGGACAATGGTGTTGAGCGCAATCTTTTGGAACTGGCCGATGCGCAGCGGGTCCTGGAACTGGACGCCTCAGCGGTATCATTGCCGGAATTTGTCGGGGTCAGTGTTCTGGGCCGGTATCCGACTGGTGGCGAGGTGGCTTATGAGACGCGCAACCTGACGCCGGCTTCGCTGATGTCCGAAGACCCGATCACAGGGTCGATGAATGCGGCGATTGCGGTCTGGCTGCGAGATGAAGGGCGGTTGGATAAGGATATCGTGATCGCGCAGGGCACGGTGATGGGCTGTTTAGGGCGTGTTTTTATACGTCGTCGCGGCAATGAGGTGCTGATTGGCGGGCACACTACGATCGTTATCGACGGTATGGCGGATTTGTAAGCTGGGCCATAGGCGCCCCGGCCCGCATCGCCGTTTTCCAAAGCAAAAAAGGCCGCCCGAAAGAGCAGCCTTTTCAAATCATACGCATCAGGCGGAAAGGTTCAGCCCGAGATGAACGCGGGATCAACCCTGGCGGGCTTTGAACCGGCGCTGCGTTTTATTGATCACGTAAACGCGGCCCTTGCGACGCACAACGCGGCAATCACGGTGCCGGTTCTTGAGCGAGCGGAGCGAATTGCG
>JBARCL010000162.1:0-2000 GCA_049794055.1 Sulfitobacter sp. | reverse complement strand
TACGTCATTTTCACGATCTTGCCCTTGCCAGCCACCGCGTGCAGGCTGGCCTTGGTGCTGGCCGTTGATGTGTCGGGCTCCGTTGATCGGCAGGAATACCGCATCCAGATGGACGGATTGGCCGCGGCCTTGCGCGACGGGATTGTCGTAGATGCCCTGACAGACCAAGAGGCGCAGGTCAGCCTGATCCAGTGGTCCGGTTCATCGCGACAAGAACAATCGGTGCCTTGGACAAAGCTGGCAACTGTTGAGGATGTGTACCGCTTGGCGGATGCGATCGAGGCCGCGCCGCGCCGATGGCGCAATTATTCCACCGCCATTGGCGAGGCTCTGGCCCTCGCCGTAGAAGCCTTTGAAACGCTTGAGAAAACCACGCGGTGTGAGCGCAGGGTTATTGACGTGTCCGGCGATGGGGTATCGAACGAGGGGCCGCCACCGCAGGAGATGCGGCAGGTTCTGCGGCGGGCCGGAATCAACGTTAACGCTCTGGCCATCGAGGCAGAGGGCAGCGACCTGACCGCCTATTTCTATGAACATCTGATCGAAGGCGAGGGCGCGTTCGTTATCACGGCACAGGGGTTTGACGACTATCCGGCGCAAATCCGGCGCAAGTTGCAGCGTGAAACGACAAAACAACTGAGTCGGCTCGCACCACTCGGAAAATGTGATCACACGCCTTTCCGCTGTGATCACAAAACGCGCAAAGTTAAGGTATTGCCCTGATTTTAGCCGCAATTGTCAGCGAAACCATGTGCCAAATGCATCGACCCCCGTGACACTGCTTCAAAAACCGCTATGACTCATCATAATGAATGAAAATACGCAGCCACTCTTTTTGTAGCCACCTCAAAGGACCCGTGCCATGGCCGATGTAAACCGGGGCAATCGTCCCCTGTCGCCACATCTGACGATTTACCGTCCGCAACTTACTTCGATGACGTCGATCCTGACGCGGATCACGGGCAATGCGATGCTGGTCGCGGCCCTGCTGATCGTCTGGTGGTTTCTGGCTGCGGCCAGCTCTGCGGAATATTTCGCAATCGCAAACGGCTTTGTGACCAGCTGGTTCGGCGATCTGATTATGTTCTTTTCTCTGCTGGGGCTGTGGTATCACACGCTGGCGGGCATCCGGCATCTGATCTGGGACACCGGCCACGGCATGGATATCCCGACAGCGGAAAAGCTGGGCTGGGCCTGTATTGGTGGCGCGGTGGTTTTGACCGTCCTCACCGCATTGATCGTGTAAGGGAGCATTCACATGGCATATTTGACAGATCGTAAACGCGCCCAAGGCCTTGGCTCTGCGAAAACCGGTACCGCCCATTTCTGGTCGATGAAAATCAGCGCAGTGGCCTTGCTGATCTTGATCCCGCTGTTTGTCTTTACCTTTGGTGCTGCGCTTGGTGGCACTTACGAGGAAATCATCGCCTATTACAGCCGTCCGTTCCCCGCGATCGTCGCGGCGCTGACGCTGGCTGTGGGCTTCAAGCATTTCAACGACGGTGCTCAAACCATGATCGAAGACTACGTTCATGGCACGGCACAGAAAGTCGTACTTATTCTGGTGACCTGCCTTAGTTACGGCGCAGCGGCAGTTGGCATCTTCGCCATTGCCCGTCTTGCACTGTAATTCCGGCGCTCTGACCAACACATTCCCGAAGGAAGACCGATATGGCCGCATATGAGTATGAAACCCACGAATATGACGTGGTTGTTGTGGGCGCTGGCGGGGCTGGCCTGCGCGCAACATTGGGGATGGCAGAGCAGGGGTTGCGCACTGCCTGTGTGTCCAAAGTATTCCCGACGCGTTCGCACACGGTTGCCGCGCAGGGCGGGATCGCCGCGTCATTGTCCAACATGGGCCCCGACAACTGGCAGTGGCACATGTATGACACGGTCAAGGGCTCCGACTGGTTGGGCGACACCGACGCGATGGAATATCTGGCGCGCGAAGCCCCCAAGGCGGTTTACGAGCTTGAGCACTACGGCGTGCCGTTTTC
>JBARCL010000161.1:0-80185 GCA_049794055.1 Sulfitobacter sp. | reverse complement strand
AAAATGGTGGGCGACCCTGGAATCGAACCAGGCGTGCGTCTCCGCGAGGGAGTTACAGTCCCCTGCCACACCTTGCGGCCTGTCGCCCACTACGTCCTTCGCATTGCGCTGAACGTGAGGGCGTGATACCAAGCGGCCCTAAGGGGCGTCAAGGCAAAAACCATAGCCTTTTGCACAGACCGCAAATAAGGACAAAAAGATGAAGAAACCCAAGTGGGTCGTTCAGAAAGAACAAGACAAGAAAGCCGAAGGAAACCTGACCGTCTGGCTGTTCGGTTTGCATGCGGTGCGCGACGCGCTGATGAACCCCGGTCGCGAGAAGCTTAAGTTGATGGTGACGCCGAACGCACAGGCAAAACTGGAAGAGGCGATTGCGCATGCGGGCATCACCCCCGAGGTTGTGGATCCCCGTAAGTTCAAGCCCCCGTTGGACCCGGGGTCGGTGCATCAGGGCGCGGTTCTTGAGGTGAAACCGCTGAATTGGGGGCGGCTTGAGGATGTCTGTATTGGCGATGCGGCCCCGCGTGTGATGCTGCTTGACCGCGTGACGGATCCGCACAACGTCGGGGCAATTTTGCGCTCTGCCGAGGTTTTGGGCGCTTCGGCCGTCATCGGGACGCGCCACCATTCGGCACCGGAAACCGGCGCATTGGCCAAAACCGCATCGGGTGCATTGGAACGCCAACCCTATTTGCGGGTGCGCAATCTGGCAGATGCGATTCGCGCTTTGCAGGGCATGGGATATCTTGTGCTGGGGCTGGACGGTGAGGCGGAACTGACGATTGAAGCTGCCGTAGAGGGCAAGCGCCACCATCCGGTGGCGCTGGTGCTGGGGGCGGAAGGGCCGGGCCTGCGTGAAAAGACCCGCGAGACGGTCGACGCCCTGGTGCGGATTGACGCAGAGGGGGCATTTGGATCGCTTAACGTCTCGAATGCCGCTGCAATCGCCCTATATGCAGCAAGACGCAATGCATAAGGGCTGCATATTATGGGGTATCCGGTAAAAATCGCCACCTGTTGTCACTGTGGCAGCAAGGCGGCGCTGAAGCTGGATCAGGGGCGGCACGCATTGGCCTGCGCCAGTTGCGGGGCCCCTTTGCGCCAGTTGAAAGCGCTGCGTGTCGCGGCCCCCACGCGCCCTGCCTTGATCCATCAACCGCCCTTGCGTCAGTTTGCACAGAATCCAAAAGCGGCCGCCGCCCAGAAGGCGAAACCGCGCAAAGTGAAAAAACGCAAAGGGTGGCTGAAAGATATCGCAGAAGAGGTGTTCGATTTCGTCGAAGATATTTTCGACTAGGTCAATCTGGGTTGGAAACACGGTTTTAGGCAAGGTTCCGCCGAGATGCTTAACATCTTGTTCACGAATTCGCGCTACCCCTTTTAGCAGGCAAGGGCGCATCATACCTCTGTCTCAGGACGCGCCGGATTGGAATGCCGGCCTGTCTTTTAACTGTCCCTCGTTCCACACTTTGGCGCCCTCAGGTTTATTTTGAGGGTGCTTTTTTTTGCCGATCTTTCTGGATAGGTTGTCTGGATGATGTATTCAGATGCTCTTTTGCGCGATGTCTTGAGCCGAACCAAGCGGGTGGCGGTGGTCGGCGTGTCGATGAACCCGGTACGCGCCAGTTATTTCGTCGCCCGTTATCTGGGGCTGCGGGGCTTCGATGTGGTGCCAGTGAACCCGATGTATGCTGGTAAGGTATTGTTTGGAAATAAGATTGTGGGTGAACTGTCCGACATCGAGGGCGCGGTCGATATGGTTGATATCTTTCGCCGCTCGGAAGCGGTGCCGGAGATTGTCGAGGATGCTTTGGCGGTGTTTCCCGACTTGCAAACCATCTGGATGCAGATCGGGGTTGAGCATGCCGAGGCCGCCGCGGTGGCGCAGGCGCGGGGGGTCACGGTTATTCAGGACCGCTGCCCCAAGATCGAGTATCAGCGGTTGTTTGGCGAGCTGCGCAAGGGCGGCTTTGCAACCGGCGTGATTTCCAGCAAGCTGTGAGTTAAAGGGGCGGGCAAGCCCGCGGTCGATTTCGGTCATTTTCCTCAAAGGGAAAACCGGATGAGGGCGCTGCCCTCAAACTCCCGCAGTATTTAAGGCCAAAAAGAGAGAAAACCTGTGGGTTAGCGGGAAGCTTTTTCGACGATGCCGGATGTGGATTGACGACCGGCGAGTTCATTCAGCACGTCCGTGAGGGGGATGTCTCGGGAAGCGAGCATGACCATGAGGTGGTAGAGCACATCAGCGGCTTCACTTGTGAGCGCCGGTTTGTCATCTTTGATCGCTTCGATGATCGCCTCAATGGCCTCTTCGCCGAATTTCTCGGCACATTTTTCGGGGCCTTTGGCGAGGAGTTGTGCCGTCCAGCTGCTGGTTGGATCGGCGTCCTTGCGGGCAAGGATTGTGGCGTAAAGATCATCCAAAGTCATGCCAGCCTCACGGGGATTCCTGCGGCCGCCATATGGGATTTGGCCTGTGCGATGGTGAATTCGCCAAAGTGGAAGATTGACGCGGCAAGGACGGCGGATGCGCCGCCGATGATGACACCATCCACGAGGTGATCGAGAGTACCGACACCACCGGAGGCGATGACGGGAATCGACACCGCATCCGAGATGGCGCGGGTGAGGGGGAGGTTGAAACCCTGTTTTGTGCCATCGCGGTCCATCGAGGTGAGCAGGATTTCTCCGGCGCCTTTGGCGGCGACATTTTTGGCGAAGGAGACCGCGTCGATGCCTGTGGGTTTGCGCCCGCCGTGCGTGAAAATTTCCCATTTCCCGGGGGCGACGGTTTTGGCGTCGATGGCACAGACGATGCACTGGCTGCCGAACTGGCCGGCGGCGGTTGCGATCACATCGGGATCGGCCACAGCGGCAGAGTTGAAGCTGACCTTGTCGGCGCCGGCAAGAAGCAGCGCACGTACGTCCTGGGCAGTGCGGACACCCCCCCCGACCGTGAGCGGGATGTAGCAATGTTCTGCGGTGCGTCGCACCAGATCGAACATCGTGCCGCGGTTTTCGTGGGTGGCGTGGATGTCGAGGAAACAGAGCTCGTCCGCGCCGGCCGCATCATAGGCGATGGCGGCATCGACAGGATCACCTGCATCACGCAGGCCGACGAAGTTGACGCCTTTTACGACGCGGCCGTCAGCGACGTCGAGGCAGGGGATGATGCGGGTTTTGAGCATGGGGTGCGGGGTATCCGGTGGTGAGTTTGGTGCAGATGTTGCGCAGATGAGTTTAAGGGCAAGATGACGTTAGGTTTTCAGCGCCGTGAGTGCTTCTTTGAGATCGATTGCGCCATCATAGAGGGCGCGGCCTGAGATTGCGCCCTCTATGACGCCGGTGGCTTTGAGGGCAGTGAGGTCGGTGAGGGAGGAGACGCCGCCGGACGCGATAACGGGGATATTTACGGCACGGGCAAGAGCCGCCGTGGCGTCGATGTTGGGGCCGCCCATGGCACCGTCACGCAGAATGTCGGTGTAGATGATTGCGGCCACGCCTGCGTCCTCGAATGATTTAGCGAGGTCGGTAACCATGACGTCGGTTTCCGTCGCCCAACCTTTGGTGGCGACCTTGCCGTTTCTTGCGTCGATCCCCACAGCGACCTGGCCGGGGAAGGCACGAGCCGCGTCACGCACCAGATCGGGGTTTTCCACCGCGACGGTGCCAAGAATGACACGGGCAAGCCCCTTGTCCAGCCAGCGTTCGATTGTCGCCATATCGCGGATACCGCCACCGAGTTGTGCGGGCACCTTGCAGGCTTTGAGGATCGCCTCGACAGGGGCGGCGTTGACCGGAGTGCCTGCAAATGCCCCGTTCAGATCGACCAGGTGCAGCCATGTGCAACCGGCCTTTACGAATTCCAGCGCCTGGGCGGCAGGGTTGTCGTTGAAAACGGTCGAGCGGTCCATATCGCCGTGAACAAGGCGCACGGCGTTACCGTCTTTGAGGTCAATCGCGGGGTAGAGGATCATGTCATTGGCCCTTGGTTTTTGTTGTGTCTGGGTTTTGCATGGGGCGCGATGATTTGCAACGCGACCCGAGGTTATGCTTGCCAGAATAGGGGCAGATGATCAGAGTGCAGTTGAATTTGGGAGGATTTCACAATGAAAACGGTCATATCTGCGGTTCTGGTGGGAATCATGAGCACGGGAGCGGCCTGGGCGGCTGATCCGGTTTTCGGGCTCTGGCAGACCCAGCCTGACAAAGGTGTTTATTATCACGTCGAAATGCAGGCTTGTGGTCCCAAAATCTGTGGCGTTTTCCGGCAGAAGTTTGAAGGTGGTGCCGAGGTGGCGAGCGACGTAATCGGAAAGAATGCGATGTTTGACATGGTGCCTACTGGCAACGGTGAATATGAAGGCAAAGCTTGGAAGCCCTCGAATGGAAAAACCTATAACGGATCGGGAAAACTGAACGGCAATGCCCTAAAGATCGGCGGTTGCGTTCTGGGCGGGCTGATTTGTTCCAAACAGACATGGAACCGTCTGAAGTAGGTTTGCCGGAAGACGCCGCTTTGATGGCGTGGATTGGTGGCCACAAATGCGTGTTTCGGAAAAGGCGCCATCGGCAAACATGTCGGGGATTTGTCGGGTGTCGCATAGTTGCCAGTTGTTGGGACAGATTCGGTTTGAGCAACAATCGCGGGGCAACACCTTGCAAGGCGATCTGACTAAAGTCGTTAGAAACAGGTAAAGTCGGTCGACTTTCAGCGCCTGAAAATACCATTTGCCAGACCCTCAAAGCAGGCGTAAGGGACTCGATGCGCCCTATCAATCTCCGAGTATTCGGCAGGTCCGGGGCGGGCCCGTGTCGCTTTGGGGAGTGATGCAGATGAACCTACTTAAGTTATTGTTTTCATATTTAATTTTTGCCTCTCTGCCAGTGCTCAGCTTGGCAGATGTGCCTGTTGGACTGTGGGAAGCAAAACCGGACCGCCGCGGCGTGGTTGTCCATGTGCGTACCAAGCCTTGCGGGGGTGCGATTTGCGGACGCATCGAGCGCGCCAAGGACCGACGCGGCTATGATACGCCTTCGACCGATCTGGGGCGGCGGATGCTGTTGAACATGCAGGCACAGTCTGACGGTAGCTATACCGGCAAGGTATGGGAGCCGGTGGGAAACCGGATGCTGACGGCGAAGATGCGGGTACGCGGCAATATGATGGAGTTGAACACCTGTGATGGTGATGCCTGTGCCAATGTGGTCTGGACCAGGTTGCGCTGATTGCATGTGCTGACAGGGGGGCAGATTGCACCGCCCCTGCGCCGTTTGACAGGTGAGTGCCATGTCCCCCCCTAACTAGGGTTTCCACGTCAGAAAGTTGGCGATCAGGCGCAGGCCTGTCGCCTGACTTTTCTCGGGATGAAACTGCATGCCCAGCATTGTATCACGCCCGATAACGGCGGTGACGTCGCCGGCGTAATCCACATGGGCGAGGCGCTGCGCGTCCTGCGCGACAACCATATGATAGGAATGTACAAAATAGGTATGGTCGCCGGTTTTCAGGCCCTCGAACACCGCATGGGGGTGATCAATAACCAGATCGTTCCATCCCATATGCGGGACTTTCAGCGTTGGATCGGATGGCGTGATCTTGGTTACTTCGCCTTGAATCCAGCCCAACCCAGGGGTGTCTTCATATTCCCGGCCGACGCTGGCCATGAGCTGCATTCCGACACAGATGCCAAGAAAAGGGCGTGCCTTGACTTCAACGGCCTCTACCATTGCATCATAAAGCCCGCCTGCGCCCTTTAGCGCCGCCATACAGGCGGGAAACGCCCCGTCACCCGGTAGGACAAGGCGATCGGCCTTTGCCACGACATCGGCGTCTGCCGTCACGATGACGTCGCCCGCGCCGACCTCAAGCGCCATCCGCTCGAAGGCTTTGTGGGCCGAGTGAAGATTGCCTGATTCGTAATCGATAATAGCGGTCAGCATGGGCGGCTTTCCAGAAACGAGGGCGTTACAAGGCGCCTTTGGTGGAGGGAATCGCATCTGCCTTGCGGGTATCAACCTCGACCGCTTCGCGCAGGGCGCGGGCGACGGATTTGAACACGGCTTCTGCAATGTGGTGGCTGTTCACCCCGTGCAGCTGGTCCACATGCAGGGTGATACCGCCATGGGTGCTGAGAGCCTGAAAGAACTCGCGCACCAGTTCGGTATCAAACATGCCAATTTTTGCCGTGGGCAGGTCCACGTTCCAGATCAGGAAAGGGCGTGCGGAGAGATCAAGTGCCGTGCGCACCAAGGCGTCGTCCATCGGCAACAGACAGGCCCCGTACCGGCGGATGCCGCGTTTGTCGCCAAGCGCTGTTGTCAGCGCCTGACCCAGCGTGATGCCAACGTCTTCGACCGTGTGGTGATCATCGATATGCAGGTCGCCCTTGGCACGGATCGTCATATCGATCAGGGAATGGCGGGCCAGTTGATCCAGCATATGGTCAAAGAAACCCACACCGGTCTGGTTATCATAAACACCAGTGCCGTCGAGATTGATCTCGACACTCACGTCGGTCTCGGCGGTGGTGCGGGTCAGGGTCGTGCGGCGCATGGGCTTTCTCCGGTGCGGTAGGTTGGCGCCCTTATAGCAGGCAGGGCGGGCAGGCCAAGATGGATCGCGACAGATCGTTATATCAGCCATTGCGGGGCGCGACCCTTCGTGCGAGTTTTACCCATCCCAACCCCGAGGCCCCTAATGAGCACCTGCGTTTTCATCCAGATCCGTTGCAAACCCGGCACCACCTATCGTGTCGCAGAAGAAATCGCCCTGCGCGAGATCCATTCGGAACTTTACTCGACCTCCGGTGATTTCGATTTGCTGATGAAGCTTTACGTGCCCAAAGGCGCCGATGTCGGGGTCTATATCAATGATAACCTGCTCGATATTGTCGGGATCGAGCGGTCGCTGACCACGATGACGTTCAAAATCTTTTGATGCGGGTACTGCTGATCGGGGTGGCCCTAAACCTCGCGGCAAGCTTTCCTGTCACGGCGCAAACAAAACGCATTTATGCAGGCGAAGAGGCAGCAGCCCTGCGCTGTTCAAACACGCTGGCGCTGACGGCTGTCACCTTGTCGCGCGCCGGTATGATTTCGGATCTGGAAAAGGACGTGATGTTGGGCATCACCATACGTATTCTTGACCGGCATGTTGAAGGAACATGGGCGCAGAAGAAACGCGCCTTGGAAGTGATGCGCGACCGCCGCAACCTGCCTGACACATTGGAGGACTACCGCGAGAACGCGGCCCGTTGTTTGCGCCAGTTTCCCATTAACTAGGGTCAGGACCCATTAATCCTGCACCTCTGGCGTCAAAATCGCGAAAGTTCAGCGGTTTTCTCGTCCAGAGGATTAGACGGATTTTCCCTCTGAACAGCGTTACAGTGCTTTGAAATAGAACCACTATTCCTGCGGCACGGCTCCTTGTTAGAGAAAAAAAGTCCGTCAAACCAGAGGTGCAGGACTAATGGGTCCTGACCCTAGGGCCTGCGACAGGGCGCACAGGGATCGTGAAGACGAAAATGCGACCGTGGCATTTTCTGACGGTCGGGATTGCAGCCCAAGATGCCATGTCTAGGGGGCTTGAACCGAGACAGCGGGCGCCCAGTCCAATGCGATGCCATGCGCGCCTGCCAAATCCGCCTCTTTTTGCGATACGGGATGGTAGGAAACAAACGCACTTCCTGAACAAGCGGGCAGCCCCAAGGCGGCGATCAGCGGTGCGTCGTAGTGACCTGACAGCAGCAATATGCCTTCACGGGCCAGATGGTCGCGCGTACCCCTGCCATTGTCCGAGCGGATGCGCCGCATGAAGTCCTGTTGTTGCGCCACGGCCTCGATGACATCACGGGTTATCGGTTCGCGCTGAACCTCACGAAACAGGGTTGCCATACGCTCATTGCCCGAACGCCCCGCAAATATCCGTTCGATCCCGTCAGAGGGTACGGTGCGCCAGAAGTTCGGCGGATAGGGGTGGTCACGCAAGAGCCAGAGGATATGCGCAAACCCTTGTGCCGATACGCTTTTCTTGGAGTCCTTGTTCTGGCCAAGGGTAAGGTAGTCGGGGCGTGCGACGAAAAGCCCGAGATAGCAGGTGGCCCGTTCCTCGTCAGCGGCCACCAGAATGCAGGGGTTGTCGATCGCCTCTGTCGGAATCATCCAGTTGCTGCCCATCGTATTCTTGATGTCCACGTCCTGATCCAGAATGACGGTATCCAGCTTTCCCTTGGGTAGTTTCAGCATGGCGCGCAACTCGATTTCGACTCTGGTGCCGATATAGGTTTTTTCTGTTTTCTCCAATTCGTCGTAAGAGCGCCGCCCGGTCTTTGGGGTCATGATCACATCGTCAACGCATTGACGCAGCATTTCTGAAAATCTGGAGGACAAGGCCGCCTCACCGCCCGCGCGTTTAATGATCTCATCCGCAATTGCGCGCAGCAGAGGGTTATCGCGGTGGCCCGCAACAACAACGCTTTCTGGAATGGTCTTTTTCAAATGCCCACCACGCCGAGGTTTATTTGTTTCTCAATAGCTATCACATGGGAGAGCTTCGAGAGGCTTAGCCGTTGACGACGCGCAGTACCCGTTTGCGCAAGGCTTTCGCGATCTGCCCTGACACGGCCTGTGCGACTGGCGGTGGAAAGGCATTTCCGACCTGTCGATAGGCGTTTGTCTTGGCGCCGGTAAAGTGCCAATCGTCCGGAAAACCCTGAATGCGGGCGACCATGGGCACTGTCAGGCGCGGCATGCCATTGTGGAAGGCATCAGGTGCTTCGGGCGCAATGGTCCGCCCCTCAACGCCCAGCGTGGCCCATGCAGCGCGGGCGCGGGTAGGGCCCAGATCAGGACCGCCATGTTTCTTGGATCCGCCTACGATGGTTGGCGCAATTTCATCCGCCTTGGCGGCCCAGTCATCCGCGCCCCGCCAGCCCCGTGCTGCCATCAGGTCACCCAGCGTTTCCCCAACCGTGGGAGGGTTATGAGGATTTGGTTCCGGCCAGTCAAAAAAGTCTGCACGGTCTTTCGGGATCGCGACAATCACAACGCGGGGCCGCAATTGCGGGACGCCGTAGTCCGACGCATTCAGGAGACGCCAGTCTGTCTTGTAGCCCAGCTTGTCCAGCTGTGTTTTGAGGCGTTCGCGGTAATCGTGAAAGACCGCCCCCAGAAAGCCACGGACATTTTCAATCATCACCGCGCGGGGGCGTGCGGCATCAATGATGTCAATGGCATCATTGAACAGGTTACGCTCGTCTTTCTCGCCAAGTTGTTTCCCGGCGATGGAAAAGGGCGGGCAGGGAAGGCCACCGGCCAGCAGGTCGATGTTTTTATAGTCGGCCGCGCGCTCCTTGAAGATCCGCATGTCTTCTTCGAGGACATTCCATTGAGGTCGGTTGTGGCGCAGAGTATTGCAACAATGTTTGTCGATCTCGACCAGTGCGGTATGCGAAAACCCGGCTTTCTCCAGTCCGAGGGCTTGGCCACCAGCACCGGCACAGAGTTCTACAGATGTCAGCATGTCGCCTGTCCCCTTTTTTGCACATACAACCCCTTGTGGTCGCCCAGATCAACAGGTGACTCGATGCTGCACAAATGTTCCGCCTTCGTTCTTAACCGCATTGCCCTTGTCCGGCAAGCCCGACGGGGCCCAATCTGCTTTCTGGTTGTGGGCCTATGCGCAAACGCAGAAAGGCCACCCGAAGGTGACCTTTGCTAGCCTGCTGGGGTAACAGGACCAAATGGAGCGGGCGAGGCGATTCGAACGCCCGACCCTAACCTTGGCAAGGTTATGCTCTACCCCTGAGCTACGCCCGCATCCTTTGGTGTGGACCGAATACCCATCCTGCGGGGGCCGTGCAAGAGAGAAATTCACCCCTTGGTGATTTTTTTGAAAACTTCTTCGCTGGGTGGTTTTTCCAGGTTTTGGATGGGGCTGGTCTCGGTTCGCAGCTTCCCTTGGGGAAGCGTGTTTGAGGGTGGTTCCGTAGGAACAGCGCCCTCTGCCTATGGTATTTTGGATTTCCTTGTGGGCGTGGCGCCGCGCAATCCTCTAAAGGAGAGCGTGCCCTAATAGCCCAAGCGCCCCAAGGCCGATGACGAGCAGGGTCAGCAGCATGCCGAGTTGCCGCAGGATTATTTTCTGGGGGGTAGAGGCAAATCCGTAGCCATGCAGTGCGCGACCCGCAACAAGGGCAATGCCCATCACATGAACGGCAACGGCGGGTGCCGCGGCAAGCTCGACCAGCAACAAGATGAGCAACGCGAGGGGCGCGTATTCGGCACAATTTGCCTGTGCGCGCATCCGTTTCAAAAGGTTCTTGTCGCCGTTATCGCCTAGCGAGATCATATGTGCGCGACGGTAACGGATCACGCGCCAAGTGAGCACCAGGAATATCAAGGCGGTGAGGGATGCGTAGATCGGGGTGATAGTGATGGTCATGATCGTACCTTTTAATGCTTGGAACCGGTCGCGGATTGGACCGTCGGCTAAAGGAAATGTCAAAGCAATAGACAAGATAAGGCGCCGTAGCTCTGTGAGCGGGACGCCCTGTCATTGTGATGCACCTCGCCGGAACCGAAAAAAGGCCCCAACCGGAGTTGGAGCCTTTTCAATCAAATTACAGCGAAGCTTAGTGGCCGGGCTGTTTGTCCCATTCTTCCTGCTTAGGCAGGATTTCGAATGTATGCTCTGGTGGTGGGCAGGGCAGTGTCCATTCCAGCGTGTCCGCATATTCGTTCCACGGGTTGTTCTGTGTCACCTTCGCGCCGCGTTTCAGCGAATAGGCGATGACCCCGAAGAAGAAGATGAAGGAAGCAAAGCTCAGGAAGGCGCCCCAGCTGGACCACAGGTTCCAGTAGGCGAATGCCTCAGGATAGTCGATATAGCGGCGTGGCATGCCCTGACGACCCAAGAAGTGCTGTGGGAAGAAGGTCAGGTTTGCACCGATGAACATCGCCCAGAAGTGCAGCTTGCCTGCCCATTCAGGGTACATGCGCCCGGTCATTTTGGGGAAGTAAAAGTAAACCCCCGCAAAGATCGCGAACACTGCACCAAGGCTCATTACATAGTGGAAGTGTGCCACAACGTAGTAGGTGTCATGGTAATAACGGTCCACTGCTGCTTGGGACAATACGATGCCCGTCACACCACCAACGGTGAAGAGGAACAGGAAGCCGAAGGCCCAAAGCATCGGTGTTTTCATCTCAACCGAACCGCCCCACATGGTCGCAATCCACGAGAAGACTTTTACGCCGGTCGGCACCGCGATAACCATCGTTGCCAGCATGAAATAGGCCTGCTGGTTCAGGGTCATACCAACAGTGTACATGTGGTGCGCCCAAACGACGAAACCCAAGGCACCAATCGCGATGATCGCCCAGACCATTGGTAGATAGCCAAAGATCGGCTTGCGCGAGAAGGTGGCAATGACATGGCTGATGATACCAAAGCCGGGCAGGATGATGATGTACACTTCCGGGTGGCCAAAGAACCACAGGATGTGTTGGTACAGAACCGGATCACCGCCGCCTGCTGGATCGAAGAAGGCAAAGCCGAAGTTACGGTCCATCAAAAGCATTGTGATCGCGCCCGCCAGAACCGGCAAGGACAACAGGATCAGCCAGCTTGTGACAAAGATCGACCAGCTGAACAGCGGCACTTTGAAAAGGGTCATTCCCGGCGTGCGCATGTTCAGGAAGGTGGTGATCATGTTGATCGCGCCCAGGATCGACGAGGCACCCGAGACGTGCACCGCAAAGATCGCGAGGTCCATCGACATGCCGCCCTCTTTCACGGAAAGCGGCGGATACAGCACCCAGCCCACACCTGAACCGGCCTGACCGTTACCACCAGGGGCGAGAACGGAACAAACGGCAAGGGTTGTACCAGCCACATAAAGCCAGAAGGACAGGTTGTTCATCCGTGGGAACGCCATGTCCGGCGCACCGATTTGCAGAGGCATGAAGTAGTTGCCGAAACCGCCGAAAAGCGCCGGAATAACAACAAAGAACATCATCAGGATACCGTGACCGGTGATCAGGACATTCCAAAGGTGGCCGTTAGGCGTACACAATGTAGTGCTGTCCGCGATGAAACGCGCACCTTCCATACACATGTACTGAACGCCGGGGTTCATCAGTTCTAGCCGCATGTATACGGTGAAGAGAACGGAAATGAACCCGACAAAAGCGGAGACGATCAGGTAAAGGATACCGATGTCTTTGTGGTTTGTGGACATGAACCAACGGGTAAAGAATCCCCGTTCGTCTTCGTGATCGTGCCCGTTGATGGCTGCGTCGGCCATGCGGTGCCTCCTCGCTATGGAATTTAGATACCCCACACCTATTGGTTTCGTGCGGAGCGATATAGATTGGTTCTAGTCTTGTCGCAGCACAGGGGCAATGGGCGCGATGGTCGCAGGACAGGAAATCTGCGTTAAATTATGCTTCTTTGGGTTCATCTTTGCCTTGAGCGGTCGGCTTTTTGACTAAAACACTTTGCGTTTTTGATCAAAGTTTCAATCAATTGCGCTGTTTGAGACAGGGCCTTGTGCAATTTTGGCACCGCTATGTGTCCGGCCGGCTGCGATTCTGTGCTGCCGGAACCGATTACAGCATTAAGAAGGCGACGATACCGGCACGTCACCAAAAACAGCGGTGAAACTGCTGCGCAGGGTCACATCCAGATCTTCCATGCTGACCGGCAGTCCCAGATCAACCAGCGATGTCACACCGTGATCGCTGATCCCACAAGGGACGATTCCGGTAAAATGGTTCAAATCCGGTTCGACATTGATACTGATGCCGTGAAAGCTGATCCACTTGCGCAGGCGAATGCCGATGGCCGCAACCTTGTCCTCTGCGGGGGAACCGTCCGCTTGTCGGGGTTTTTCAGGGCGTTGGACCCAAACGCCGACGCGACCCGCGCGAATTTCGCCACGCAGGTTGAACTGGTCCAGCGTGTCGATCACCCAAGCCTCAAGGTCGCGTACAAAGCAGCGCACATCGCGTCCCCTTTTGCCGACATCCAGCAAGACATAGGCGACCCGTTGGCCCGGCCCATGATAGGTATATTGCCCGCCACGTTTGGTCTCATAAACAGGAAACCGGTCCGGGTCGGTCAGATCCGCGGCTTTGGCCGAAGTGCCCGCCGTATAAAGCGGCGGGTGTTCGACCAGCCAGATGCATTCAGGAGCAGTCCCTTCGGCAATGGCTGCGACACGGCTTTCCATCCACGCTTCTGCTGCGCGATATTCGGTCAAGCCATCGGTTGTGATCCATTCCACCATAGGGGCCATCTATCCAATCTGTCGCGGCGCGTGAAGGGGGCAGTTCACGTGTTATTCAGTTTGTTCAGCGCCAGCGCCGCGGCGATCTTGAAAACAAATGAGTACCAAAGCCTTGAAACTGCCGGTAACACGCGGTGATCCGCCCATCGCTTTCTGCGGTTTTATACGGTTTTAATCGCGACCCAAAGCGAGCGGCCATGCAGATCCTTTACAATAGCGATGCTGTGTGACCGCCCGTGAAACATGCGGCGCGGGTTCTGTTCCTGCTGCTTTCTGCCGGCCACAGACCCGGTCCGAACTAGCAGAGCGGTTTAGGGGGCTGAAAGGGCATTATCCCCGGTTGTCAGGCGGCTTCTTGTTCTGAGAGAACCTTGCGCAGCATCTGTGCATAGGTCTCGGCGCCCTGTGCGCCGGTCAAAAGATATTGCCCGTCAAAGACCATCGAGGGCACGCCGGAAATACCGCGCTCTGTCCAGAATTGTTGATGGGCGCGGGTTTCTTCGGCTTTGCTTTGGCTGGACAGCACGTTTTTGGCGGCCGCGCGGTCCAACCCGACAGTGCCGACGAAATCCAACAGGGTAGGGATATCCGATACATTCTGGCCCTCTGTGAAATGTGCTGCGAACAGCGCCATCTTCAACGGGTGTTGCAGCCCTTGGTCCTGCGCCCAACCCAATAATTGATGCGCGGCAAAAGTGTTTACGATCCGGCTGTCAGGACTGAAATTGAATTCGAATCCCAGATCCTTGCCAAGTTGTTGCAGGTGCGCGCGGTTTTGGGCGGACTGTTCGGGAGTGCTGCCGTATTTTTCTGTAATATGTTCGGACAGGTTCTGACCTTCGGGCGGCATGTCAGGATTGAGTTCAAACGGATGCCAACGCACATAGGCCCCGATGCCAACCATTCCCAGAGCCTGTTCCAGTTGCTTGTACCCGACAATGCACCAGGGGCACATGACATCGGACACGATGTCGACCTGAACCACAGGGGCGTCGGCGTGTTGCGGAGATTCTAACATGTCGCTCTCTTTCAAGGGGGGTATCATCATAAGTTGATATTCTTTTCAGGCGTTTCAAGGCGCCTTCTCCCAAGGGTTGCAGGAAATCGCCTAAACCACCTTTGGCGTTGAACCAAAATGTGATAGAAAATGGATCAATAAAGCGAGTCATTTATTTTGGAGAATTCACCATGGCATTTAAGTCCATCACCGGAGCGCTGCTTGGGGCGTCTTTGGCCTTTGTTCCCGCCGATACGGCCCAGGCCGACGCGGGTGACTTTATCGCGGGCGCGATCATCGGCGGGATCGTCGGCGCCAACGCCAAGAAACAGCGCACCACAACGCGGCGCTACAAAAAGCAAACCTACCGCCCCGGTATTCCCTCCACACAGGAAGGGCGCAATATTCAGGCCTCGTTGAACTATTTTGGCTTTAACGCAGGTACAGTTGATGGCCAGCTGGGCCAAAAGACCCGCAATGCGGTTTCACAGTATCAGGCCTATCTGGGTTACCCTGTCACGGGGCAACTGTCGGCATTTGAAAACAATCTGCTGATATCCAGCTACAACCGTGCCCAGGCGGGTGGCTATGCGGTGCAGCAACAGGTTGCTGCGACACAGGATGGTACGCGCGGGTTGCTGAAAACCTATCGCGCCGAAATGGCTGGGCAGTCCCCGGCTGGCAACGGGGCAGCGCAAACAACCATCGTTGTGGCTCCGCAAGTCACCCCTCAACCCGTACCGACAGCTCCTGTGGTCGTCGCAGCACCGGCAACCGGCTTGCCCAGCTTTATGGGGGCGGCCTCGCAGGCCTCGTTGGCCTCGCATTGCAACACGGTCTCGCTGATCACCAATACCAACGGTGGTTTCACGACATTGGCCAGCATGTCCGACCCCAATGTGGCCATCAACGAACAGTTCTGCCTGGCGCGGACCTATGCCATCGCCAAATCCGAAGAGCTGGTCGGGAAAATTCAGGGTTTCACACCTGATCAGGTCGCCCAACAATGTGCGGGTTTCGGTCCGGCAATGAAAGATTACGTTTCCTCGCTCTCGCTTAAATCACGCGATGCCGTTGTGGCTGATGTTTCGTCTTTTGTCCTGACCACAGGCATGTCGCCCGCGCAACTGGCCGGCACGGCGCGGATCTGCATGGGCGTCGGTTATCGCACTGACAACATGGAAGTCGCTGTCGGTTCTGCCTTGCTTCTCTACACGATGGGCGAGGGGGTTTACGGCGAATTGATGGGGCATCACCTCAGTCAAGGGTTTGGCACCGCCAAACGGGCCGACAAGGCTGCAGATTGGTATCAGGCGGGTTTGGCGGCTATCGACTCGGGTGCTGCCACGGTGTTTGTGCCGGGACAACCCGAACGCACAGAGCTGATCCGCGTCGCGTCGCAACGCATGAGCGGTGCGCCCTCATTGCCCAGCTTTCCGCAGCCGCAGGCCGCATCCAGCACGGGTTTGCCGACATTTTCGGTCAGCGAATAGGTTCCCGTTAACAGGTTTTCGCAACCAGCCTCGCTGCTCAAAAGCAGCGGGTTTTTTTCGTGACTTTTTGCTCTTCACAAGCCGCGCTTTCCCCGCTAAACCCCGCGCATACCATGGCTTGCGGTCGTGGCGGAATGGTAGACGCGCAGCGTTGAGGTCGCTGTGGGGTAACACCCGTGAGAGTTCGAGTCTCTCCGACCGCACCACAGGACTTTCGCGTAGCGAAAGACCTGCTGTTCTTACCGGATAACACTGAGCGGCAGTCGTTTCGAAGAAGCGATGGGAGCCTCGACGGTTCTAGGTTACGCCCCCCCAACCACATCACTTTTCATTTATCCAATATATAACAGGCGCTTACGTGTTTTTCTGGGTGTTGACCCTGCAATCAGTCCGCCTTTCAAAACCTGCCTTGATCCGGATGATACCATTGCTTGGCCCAATGTGGTTGCTGTTGAACGAGTGTCCATTTGGTTGGATCTGGGTAAGCTCCCTTGGGTTTGGCATCAGATCGCGGCAACCATGTGCAGGATTGAAGGATGGAACAAGACGACGGCATTTCAGGCATACTGACGAGAAAAGCTTCGGAAACCGACCATCGCGGGTTCCGGCGTATCACCGGTCTTTGGGACTGATGAAACTGTTGTCACTTGAATGGCGCCACTATTTTTTTGGGAACGGGCCGTATTCCCGCTCTTTCTTGTGTAATCGCAAAAGTTGTTCTCCTAGTGCTTTTCTATAGACCGGATCCTGAGCTAAATTCATGATCGCGAGGAGCTCTAACTCGCGCTGGGTCTCTTTGCCGGTCATGTTTTTTGCTGTGACTTTTGCAACTGCGGATGCGCGGCTTTTAAAAACCGAGTTTGGGATGGACTCGACCGCTGCCTTCATGGTCCCAACCGACACGCGGGTCTTGATTTGACTGCTGAGCAAACTTGGGTTCTTGCCGAAAAATTTCGAAAGTTTCGGGTTCAACCCTTTGGCGCCGCCACCCGCGAAAAAGCCGAATACGGTCTGATAAGCAGTGTCGTAGAGATGCGCTTTACAATCAATTTTCTTAGGGCTGTCGAAAGCTATTTTACCTGTTGCAGATGCGACGCCCTTTACTTGAGTTGCCAAGAACGCTCCTAAAGAGCCGTGTATCATTGCCGTCGTTACAGTTCCTTCAGCAAGAGCGCCAACGACGCCTGCCTCTGCAAGCGCGGTTGTTGCAAAAGGGGCCGCAAAAGTTACGCACAGAACGCCCAAGGCAACCATGCCGGCCGTCTTGCTGAAGCTCAATGCGCTCACGCTGCGATTAGAACCTTTAACGACTTTGTTGATGTACTCCGTAACCGCAACATCATACTTGTTTATTGCCTCTTCGGCCTTCTGGATCGCCTTCTGAAGGAGCGTCCACTTCTTCCCTGCTATGGCCGCCTGAAGATCGGCCATGGCCTTGTAGCCTTTGGTATAGAGCGCGACGGGCGGCAGGTTCGCGCCGCCGAGTGTTTCCATAATTGGCCACAAATTAGGATGATTGGCGCGGTTATTGCGGCATTCGGTATCGATAGATGTCACGCTGCTAAAGCGCTTGTGAAAGCGAGACGCGAGCTCTTTCATATGTTTTGTAGTCTGCGCTTCTGCCTTTGACAGATATTTGTCTAAAAGTGCTTTCTCTTTTGGACCAAGTTCAATCCTTTTTGGCATCGGACGAATTCCCCCGTACTGTCAAGAAGTCGGCATGGGTAAGTCACTCACCTGGCTATTTACGCGTCTGAAAACCTGCCGAACCATTTTGATCTGGCTCAAGCTATCATATTTTCGCCTAAAAATACATAGGAACCGTGATACTGCCCTTCCGTCGATCTGGGGGCTCCAGATCCATGCTTGCCCTTAGCATAGCTTCAGTCGGACAAGGCCGCATGATCGCTATGGCCGCCAATAGGGGGGCGAAATTTGCTGACGATCTTTCAGACCAACCGGCAGGGCGCGGCCTTTCGCCGTTTGCTCCAGAGCTTCGGAAGAATTGGTCACAGAGCCAGAATGCCCTCCACCAGAACCTGAACCCGCAGTGCCTCTTCGGGGGTGGCAAGGCGGTTGGGTTTACCTGCGATCAACAGGGCAAGATCGTCCAGCTGCACCTTGAGGCTGGACGCGCGAGGGTCGTCAAATTCCCCGTGAAGCGGTTCAAACGGGCCGCCACTCGACGCGGCATTGCGGTAGAAATCTGTGATGCGCCTGCTTGCGACAGACCCCTTGATGGTCACTTCCTGCCGATCAGGCTGGGCCCCCCCGACGCTGCCCATGATCGTCACAGGCATGCCGGTGGCCGAAACCAGACGGGCGGCTACGTGGGTTTCGCACAGATCGTCTTGCGCCGGGTAATCGGGGCGCGCCCAAACCAGTTCCAGCGGTCCAAGCACCCGTTCCGAAAAGAACAGGAAATGTGAGATAACTTCGCGTGTCATCCCGCCTTCTTCGCGGAACCGCAGCCAATCCGCCGCTTTCTGCCATGCGCGGGGCCAATGTGCATAGTTTACAACGATATCGGCCCCCATCAGGGTACCCAATGCACCCGATTGCGCTGCCGCAGTCACCTCGGTCAAGGCATCGCCTGCCGCTTGGGTGTAATTGACCGCAGCAGGCACGCCTGAGTCTGCAAGGGCGTCAACCAATGCCCGGCTTTCGCCGATATCGACACCCAGCGGTTTTTCCAGAAACACCGCCTTGCCAGCTGCTGCAGCCGCCAAGGCATAGGCTTTGCGCGGCACTGGCGGGCAGGCGAGGTAGACCAGATCAGCAGCTGCAATCGCTGCTTCGGCACTTGCTGTCACAACGGCGTCCGGTGCCAGATCCTGCGCGCGCTTGCAGGAGGCGGGATCGGGATCCCACATGGCATCTACCGAAAAGGCGGGGTGCAGCATCATATGTTCGGCCATTCGCCGTCCCATGATCCCCAAGCCGATGATTACAGTTCTGATAGCCATGCTGTGCCTCGTACTGTTTGCTGAGTTGGCCCAGTCATATCCGAGATGCGGCGTAATGCGTATCCTTTCATGCCGCGGAAAGTCAAAAACTGCACCCGCCGTTTTGTGCCTGTCACCTCTTGTTTCTGCGCGGGGGCGCTTTTACTGCTAGGCGGCGGGATTTCCGCCAGTTTTCAGGTTTAGCGTAACGTCATGTCCAGCAGCCCTCCCTCCCAAGTCACGGGCTATGCCGCTGCCTGGACCATCGTTCTTGTTTGGTCTTTCTGGTTGATCGTCAGCCGTGTTGCCAATGACAGCGGGCTGACCGTCTATGATCTGGCGGCAATGCGCTATGGCCTGGCATCGCTGATCGCCCTGCCGCTTTGCCTCTATTACAAACCGTGGCGCGGGCTGCGCATGTTCCAGATTGCCGTGCTCTCGTTTATCTTGGGGCCGGTTTATATCCTGTGTGTCTTCAGCGGTTTCCAATATGCACCGGCGGCCCATGGCGGGATTTTCATGAACGGTGTGCTGCCGCTGATCAGCATAATATTCGGTGTGATTTTGTTTCGCGCCAACCCGTCCTTGAGGCAGGTGTCGGGGGCGGGCCTGATTTTCGTATCCGCCGTCGTACTGGCGTGGGATGGCAGTGTGACAAGCTCAAAGGGCGCGTGGATCGGGGATCTGCTCTTTATCATCGGCGCCATGTTCTTTGCCAGTTACGTCATCCTGTCAGAGCGTTGGCAGTTGACGGCGATGCAGATCATCTTTTGTGGTACGGTTGTAAATGCCCTTTTGTACCTGCCGGTCTGGGCGATCTGGCTGCCATCCGGCCTGGCCGATGCCCCAACCGGGCCGCTCTTGTTGCAAGCGGTGTATCAGGGGTTTGTGCCAAACCTGATTGGGTTGCTGTTTATCGCCCATGCCTCGCGCAATATTGGAACAGCAAATACCTCGTCGATTCTCGCGGCGGTGCCGGGGGGCGGTGGCATTCTGGGGGCTTTGATTTTGGGCGAAAGCCTGAGCTGGATCAGCATCCTTGCCATCGCGCTTTTGACGGTGGGGCTGTTGATCAGCGTGCGCCGGCGGCAACGCGCACCGGTTTGACCATAACATCAGAAACAAGAAGGGCCGCGCATTGTTTTCAACGCGCGGCTCCTTCGTTTCTGATGCCCGATTTAACCGATGATGCCGTTAAGTGTTTTCGAGGGGCGCATGACGGCAGCGGTTTTCGCAGGATCACCGTGGTAATACCCCCCAAGATCGACAGCAGGGCCTTGAACGGCGGCCAGCTCCGCCAGGATTTGCTCTTCGCCCGTTGCCAGTGCTTCGGCGATAGGTGCAAAATGCGTTGCAAGTTCTGCATCGCTGTTCTGGCGCGCCAAGGCTTCGGCCCAATAGCGTGCAAACCAGTAGTGGCTGTCGCGGTTGTCCGGTTCTCCTACCTTGCGCGAGGGAGAGCGACCGTGATCCAGAATGCCTTGGGTCGCGGCATCCACTGCCTGGCCCAGAACGCGGGCTTTCTCGTTACCTTTGGCATCGGCCAAGAAGGTCAGGCTCTCGCCCAAGGCGCAGAATTCACCAAGGCTGTCCCAACGCAGATGGTTTTCTTCCTGCAACTGCTGAACGTGTTTCGGAGCAGAGCCGCCCGCGCCGGTTTCAAACAACCCGCCACCGTTCATCAGTTTCACAATCGACAACATCTTTGCCGATGTCGCAAGTTCAAGGATCGGGAACAGATCGGTCAGGTAATCGCGCAGCACGTTGCCGGTGATTGCGATGGTGTTCTGGCCTTTGGTGATGGTCTCGAAAGACGCCCGAGTTGCTTCGCGAGGGGCCAGAATCTCAAACTTGTCAGCCACGCCTTTTGCCTTGAGGATCGGTTCTACATAGGCGATCAGCTCGGCGTCATGGGCGCGGTTCGCGTCCAGCCAGAAGATCGCGCGGCAGCCTTCGGCTTTCTGACGGTCGATGGCAAGGTTTACCCAGTCTTCGATCGGAGCCTTGCGTGCAGAGGCAGAGCGCCAGATGTCACCGGCCTCGACCTCATGCGCATGCAAAACGGTGCCATCATCGAGGATCATCTTGACGGTGCCCGCTTCGGCAATTTCGAAGGTGGTGGGGTGAGAACCGTATTCTTCGGCCTTTTGCGCCATCAAGCCGACGTTTTGAACCGTGCCGGCGGTGGCGGGGTTCATCTTGCCGTTCTCTTTGAAAAACTTGATGGTTTCGTCATACACAGGCGCATAGGAGTTGTCGGGGATCACGCAATTGGCGTCAGATTCTTCGCCTGAAGGGCCCCAGCCTTTGCCGCCTGCACGGATCAGCGCGGGCATCGAGGCGTCGATGATTACATCAGAGCTAACATGCAAGTTGGTGATGCCCTTGTTGGAATCGACCATATACATCGGCGGACGCGCGGCCATGCAGGCATCGATATCGGCCATGATCGCCGCGTCGTCTTTGACGCGGGCCAGCAGATCGCCAAGACCGGAATTGGGGTTCACACCCAGATCGGCCATTGCATCACCGTGTTTGTCGAAAACCGGTGCCAGGAAGGCCTTGACCGCATGGCCAAAGATGATCGGGTCGGAAACCTTCATCATCGTCGCTTTCATGTGCAGCGAAAACAGCGTGCCGTTGGCCTTGGTCTTTTCGATCTGCTCGGCAAGGAAGCTCTGCAAGGCTGCGGCGCTCATGAATGTGGCATCCACCACGGTGCCCGCAGGATAGGTGATGCCCTCTTTCAACACGGTTTCGCCTGCACTGGTGACCAGCACGATTTTGGCTGTGGCTTCGGAATTCAGCGTGGCCGAGGTCTCGTTGGAAAAGAAATCGCCGCCCGACATGGAGGAAACCTGCGTTTTGCTATCCGCCGTCCAGTCGCCCATGCGGTGCGGGTTGGCTTGCGCAAAGCTTTTCACCGCTTTGGCGGCGCGGCGGTCCGAGTTGCCTTCGCGCAGTACGGGGTTCACGGCAGAGCCTTTGATCCCGTCATATTTCGCACGTATCGTTTTTTCTTCATCAGTGGCAGGCGCCTCGGGGTAATCGGGCAGGGCAAAACCTTGCGACTGCAATTCTTTTACCGCTGCTACAAGCTGCGGGACCGAAGCCGAGATGTTTGGCAGTTTGATCAAGTTGGCATCGTGCGTTTTCACCAGGCGGCCAAGTTCGGCAAGGTCGTCGGACCGGCGCTGCTCTTCTTTCAGATGCTGGGGGAAGGTCGCAAGGATACGGCCGGCGAGGCTGATGTCCTTGGTCCCGACAGAGACACCGGCTGCGGCCGCAAACTTCTGGATGATCGGCAGAAACGACGCAGACGCCAGCTCTGGTGCCTCGTCGACTTTGGTGTAGATGATATCTGACATGGAAAACCCCTTGAGTTTACTGTGAAGGACGATTGCGCTGTCTGTAGCGCAAGCAAGGGGGAACGTCGATAGTATACTGTAGTATGCAGAGCGAAAGCGGCAGCTTCTCAGGGCAGCTGCGATCCTGTGCCGATATCCCAGAATAGTCCCGCCATTACCGCCATGGCACTGCGGCAAACCGGCTTTAGCACATGTTCATCCGGTGCGTGCTGGCTGCATCCCAGATAGCTGTGTGGCACCCAGACCGTGGGCAACCCAAGGATGTCGGCAAAACATTCGTTGGGTAGAGAACCTGCGAGATTTGGCAGAATATGTGGCGTCTGGCCGGTTGTTTCGGTCAATGACTTCTTGACGTAGCTGACCCATGGATCATTCGGGTCAAGCCGCGTGGCCGGGAAAAAACCCCGCTCATGTTGTTCGATGCGGACCACCTCAAACCCCTGTGCATCAAGGTGCCGACGCAATGCGGGAATAATATCGGCGGGGTCTGTGCCGACAACATAGCGCAATTGGCAGGTCGCACGGGCATGGCCGGAAATCGCGTTAACGGGGGCTTCGGGCACACCGCTTTTCATCGCCAAAACCGAAAAAGAATTCCAGCCATAGGCGCGTTCGGCCGGGGTCAGGCTTTCCTCTCCCCAGTCTGCATCGACTTTGGGAGAGCTGCCTTCGGTAATGGGCAGGTCACTGAGCGCGTCGCGCACAGATTGGGTCAGGCTGTCGGGGCGCCATTCAGCGATCTGGATTTGACCCCGTGCATCGGTAATACTGGCAAGAGCATGCGACAATATGATCGCCGGATCCGCCAGTAATCCGCCGAAATTGCCCGAATGATGCGCTCCGTCTCGCAGATTGACACAAAGATCAAAAGAAATACCGCCCCGCGCGCCCATAAACATTGTTGCCCGTTCAGGCCGCAGGCGTGGTCCGTCCGACGCAATCAAAACGTCAGCAGCAAGCATATCCTTGCTGGCTTCCATAAAGGTGGCCAATCCGGGCGAACCGATTTCCTCGCTGGTCTCAAGCACAATCTTGACGTTGAATCCGAGGCTGCCGCGCGTGGCCACAACGCTTTCAAGAGCGGCAATGTTGATCATATGCTGGACCTTGTTGTCCGCCGTGCCCCGCCCATAGAGCCGTTCACCTTCCTCAACCAAGGTGAACGGTGCAAGCCCGGTCCGCCAGGCACCGGTCTGGGCGCGGATGACATCGCCATGCCCATAGGTCAGGACGGTGGGCAATGCGGGGTCTTCGATGCGTATCCCGACCAAAAAGGGGCCGCCGGTGGCATCCGGATTGTCATGGACCTTGCAATCAAATCCCAGCGCCGTCAGCCGCGGGCCGATGGCCTCATTCAGATAGCGGCGCAACTCGGGCATTTTTTCGGGGTTCTGGCTTTCGGTTTCAAAGGCGACCAGCTTGGCCAGATCGGTCTGCAACTGCCCCGTTTCAAAGTAGGCGGTCGCGTGTTCAATGGCGGCTTGGCGGCTCATGTGGTTTCCCTTTCTTCGGCAATCGCATCGCCCCAAGGTGACATGATTTCGGTGCAGCCCGAATTCTTGCCGCCCTTGCGCATCACCCCTGCGGGGCAGGCGAATGCATAGGGAAAGATGGTGCGTTTTGTGGTGACCACCGGTTGTTTCTTACGCAACCCGGCAATCACCGCTTCGGGCAGGGTTTCATCCGCGACAATGGTGTCGCCCCCGGAAACGTCGATGCGCGGTTGATGGAAAGTGGCAGCCAGATCCATTTCGAAGTCGGCGACAAAGCTGGCAAGCTGTGTGACCGCAGAAACGATCTTGCGCCCGCCCGACGCGCCAAAGGCAAAGCGATCTTCGCCCTTTGATCCCAGCACGGGACAGACATTCATCAGACAGGGTTTGTCGGGGGCTAGGGAGTTTGGCCGTCCTTGGGCCGGATCAAACCACATGATTCCGTTGTTGAGCAGGAAGCCGGTTGAGGGCGACACAACGCGGCTGCCGAAAATTGACAGCAGTGTCTGCGTTTGACTCACCATATTGCCGTGCTTGTCGACCACTGCGAAATGCGTGGTGCAGCCTTCGTTGCCATGGGTCTCGCCGTCATGGCCCATTGTTGCAAGCCGTGAGGCATAGGCCGCATTCAAGCCGTCCGTATAGGCACCGTACGCGGCCAGGTCTGGCGCATCGCCCATTTCACGGGACGCCATCACCTTCATTGCCTCATGCAGGGTGGGACCAGCAGTCAAACCGGGCAAGACATCAAAACGCGTGCCGCGATAATCAAACGACAGCGGGTCACAGAAATAGGCATTGTAGTTACGCAAATCTCCGACAGAAAGCGAACCGCCCTTGTCCTGCACATCACGGGCCAGCAACTGCGCCAGATCACCGTCATACATGGCACGTGCGCCCTGATCTGCGATTTCTTGCAGGCTGCGGGCCATGGTGGACATGTCCAGTCGTTTGTCGGCCAGTGCGGTCCAACCCGAGACCGGTGGCCATTGGCCGTCTTCAAGGAAAAGAGCGGCGGCATCCGGATCTTGTGCCAAGACGCGGGTGGAGGAGGCGATGTTCAGCGCCGCGAACCAATCGACCAGCATTCCCTCCCGTGCCAGTGCGATGGCGGGGGCCAGCAGATCGGCCCAGGGCATGGTGCCAAACCGCGCGTGCATCTTGCCCATGCCGTCGACAAGCCCCGGAACGGCAACCGCCGTGGCGCCCTGCACATTGCGTTCGCCCTCGACTGTGTCCCATGGAAACAGATCGCTGGATTTTCCGGCGCTGCTGAGCGGATAGTCCGCCGGATCAAGAGCCGCGGGCGAGCGCATGCCATAGTTCAGCGCATGGGCACGGCCCTCGTTTGCGCGCCACAGCATAAGGCCGCCGCCGCCAGCAGGACCGCTCATCCAGGGTTCCACAACTCCAATGGCAAAAGAGGTGGCAATGGCCGCATCCACGGCGTCTCCACCGGCGGCCAGTACCGCCGCGCCAGCCTCTGCGGCGACACGGTGCTGTGCGGCGACCACCCCGTGTTCGGTTTCGATCACCACCTTGGTGATCTGCATCGAAGTCGAAAGGTTCCGGCTCACGTCAGGGCCTCCTGAATTTTGCGGGACATATTGATCGCAGTGTCGTGCAAATGGCATTCAACCAGACCCCGTGCATCGGTGACGGGGCGTGGTGTTTGTGTTTTGCACAGCGGTGTGGCCAACGGACAACGGGGGTGGAAATGACAGCCCGACGGCGGGTCAATCGGATTGGGATAGGCCATGCCCAACTGGGTATCGGGTACGTCCATCGCCGGATCGGGTGTGAGGACGGATTTCAACAAAGCCTGTGAGTAGGGGTGGCGGGCATGGTCAAACAGTGCAGCGGCGCTGGTCTCTTCGACGATCCGACCCAGATACATCACGGCCACCTGTGTCGCCAGATGTTCAACAACGGCCAGATCGTGACTGATAAACAGATATGTCAGACCAAATTCGCGGCGCAAATCTCCCAGCAGGTTTAAAATCTGGCTCTGTACCGAAACATCCAGCGCCGAGGTCGGTTCGTCACAGATCACGATTTGCGGCCGCATCACCAAAGCCCGTGCGATCGCCACACGCTGGCGCTGTCCGCCCGACATCTGGCTGGGGTAATTGGTCAACACCCGTGACGGCAGGCCCACCACATCCAGAATTTCGCGCACCGCTTTTGTTCGGCTGGCCTCGTCTCCGACTTTATGCACCCGCAAGGGCAGGGCGATGAGGTCGTGAATGGTCTTGCGCGGGTTGAGCGAGGAATAGGGATCCTGAAAGATCGGCTGAATGCGCCGTGCCAGCGCCAGCCGGTCATGCCCGCCAATGGGAGTGCCATCCACAAATACCTCGCCCGAGGTCGGCGCTTCCAACCCCAGCAAGATTTTGGCGAGGGTGGATTTGCCACAGCCGCTTTCACCGACCAGGCCCAGCACGTCGCCTTTGCTGAGCTTGAGGGACAGATCCTTGAGCGCGGTCAAGGATTTGGGCGCGCCAAACAGTCCCTGTTTGATCTTGTAGGTCTTGGTTACATTGCGCAGTTCGAGGAAAGGCGGTTCTACTGCAGTCATGCGATGGCCTCTTCGTCGTTGTCCGCACTTGCAAAACCCTCGGGGTCGATGCAACGAAACCCATGGTTGTCACCCGGTGCCGTTTGCAACGGAACCGTTTTTCGACACAGGTCGCGGGCATGGGCGCAGCGGGTTCTAAAGGCACAGCCTTTTACCTCTCCGACCAATGACGGCACGATGCCGGGAATGGTGCCCAGCCGTGCGCCGCGTTCGGATTTGCCGGGCAGGGGAATACACCGCAGCAAGCCACGGGTGTAGGGATGCGAAGGGCTGGCGAAAATCTCTGACGTAGGGCCAGTCTCGACCAGCTCTCCGGCATACATCACAGCGACCTGATCCGCGACGCGTGCCACGACGCCAAGGTCATGGGTGATCAGGATCATCGCCATGCCGAATTCCTTTTGCAGGTCTTTCAGCAACCGCAGGATCTGCGCCTGAATGGTCACGTCCAGCGCTGTTGTGGGTTCATCCGCAATAATCAGATCAGGGCCGCACATCAGGGCCATGGCGATCATCACACGCTGGCGCAACCCACCTGAAAGCTGGTGGGGGTATTGCGACATCCGGCTTTCCGCCGAGGTGATTCCGACCTTTTGCAACAAATCTATCGCGCGGTTTCGCGCCTTTGATTTCGGTCCGTTTACGTGTAACGTCATCGCTTCGATCAGCTGATCCCCGATGGTAAAGGCGGGGTTCAACGAGGTCATGGGTTCCTGAAAGATCATCGACATCCGCGCCCCGCGCAGGCTGCGCATCTGTCGCTTGCCAACTTTGGTCAGGTCGATGCCATCGAATTCCATCTTGCCTGCCGTGGCCTTGATCGACCCGCCCAGCAGACCCATCAGCGCCAGGGACGTCAGCGATTTGCCCGACCCGCTTTCCCCGACGATGCACAGGGTTTCGCCCGGCTTCAGATCAAACCCGATGCCCCGCACCGCATGCAGCGTGCCGGTATCCGTCGGAATATCAATGCTCAGGTTCTCAACTGAGAGAATTGCCGCGTCTTGTGTCATCAGTTGCGTCCTTCCGGTGCTGTCACATCGCGCAATCCGTCGCCCATCAGGTTGATCGACAGCACCAGCACAAACAGCACCGCACCGGGGATCATCACCAACCAGGGCTCAAACAACATCATATTCTTGCCCTCAGAAACCATCAGGCCCCAAGAGGGTGTCGGCGGTTGCACGCCAAGTCCGAGAAAGGAAAGGACCGCCTCAAGCAAAATCGCGTGGGCCATTTCAAGGGTGACAACCACAATCAGGTTGTTGGCGATATTGGGCATGATCTCCGACAGCAGGATGCGCGGCGTCGAGGCCCCGATCGCCCGAGCTGCCGTTACATAGTCGCGCCCGCGCACCTGTAGCGTCGAGGCGCGCATCACAACCGCGAACCTGTCCCACAGCAAAAGCCCCAGCACGACGATCACCACTTGAAGCGAGCCGCCCATAATCGCAACCACCGCCAAAGCGACCAGCACCACCGGCATGGCCAGCCGGACGTTGATCAGAAAGGTGACTACCGCATCGACCCGCCCGCCGAAATAGCCTGCCGCCACGCCCATGGCTGTCCCGATCACGCCGGAAATCAGCGCAGCGACGCCACCAATCAGCAAGGACACCCGCGCGCCATATATCAGCCGCGACAGGTAATCGCGCCCCAGATGGTCGGTGCCCAAGGGGTGTTCCCATGTCCCGCCCAGATAGACCGGCGGCTTCATCCGCGCCATCAGCTCTTGGGCATAGGGGTCATGCGGGGCCAGAACCGGGGCGAAGATTGCAACGAACAGCAACAGGCCCAGAACACCGGCGCCAAACAACAACCCCTTATGGCCAAAGACGCGGGTGCGCAGCCGCTGGCCCGGTGTCGGGCCGACGATCTCTTGCAATAGGGAGTCGGGGGAATTGGATAGGTTTGTCACGGTCACCTCAACTGCTCCGCATGCGCGGATCAAGCCATGCGTTCAACACATCCGCAAGAAACGTGAACACGATATAGAACATGGAAAAAACCAGGATCAATGCCTGAACCGTGGGCAAGTCGTTGCGTGAAATACTTTCCCACGCGAGATACCCTGCACCGTGCAGTGCAAAGATGGATTCAACGACAATAGAGCCCCCCAGCATGAATCCTATCTGCACCGCCGCAAGGCTGACCACAGGAATGATCGCGTTGCGCAGGGCGTGTTTGAACATGACCACGCCTTCGGGTGCGCCCTTGGCGCGGGCAGTGCGGATGTAATCGGAGGACAGGACTTCTAGCATGCCTGCGCGGGTCAACCGCATGATGGCTGGCATCGCATAGTAGCCCAATACAATTGTGGGCATGATGAAATGCTGCCAGCTGCCCGAGCCGGAAACCGGCAACCATTGCAGTTTGATGGCAAAGACCACAATCAGGATCAGCCCGAACCAGAACGAGGGCAGGGCCTGTCCGGCAACCGAAAGAAACAGGGCAAAACGGTCAATCAGGGAATTGGGACGGATCGCGGCCATAACGCCCAATGGCACGGCGGTCAGCAAGGCAAAACTGATCCCGCACAGGCCTAGCAACATGGTGATAGAGAGGCGTTCTGCCAGCAGGCTGGAAACGGGAAGTTTGAAATAGTAACTTTCGCCGAAATCACCGGAAACCGCATTCAGCAGCCAGCTGACGTATTGCACCAGCACCGGGCGGTCAAAGCCGTAGAGGGCGCGAATGGCATGGACGTCTTCATCCGTGGCGCCCTCGCCGGCCAGCGCAGCCGCAGGATCGCCGGAAAGAAACAACAGGATAAAGCTGATGAAGGATACGGTGAGCGCCACCAGTATCGCAAGGCCCAGCCGTTTTAGGATGAATTTGAGCAAGTCGGATTTCTCTTTTCAATCGAAGCGCTCAGCGCGCACAGAGGCGGGCAGGGCCGGACGCAGATCACGTCCGGCCCCAAGTCAGCTTAGTTCCACGTCATTGTGGTAAAACGCAGAACCTCGTCCGGTGTCGGCGTGTAAGACACTTCGTTCCCGAACACGTAGTTTGTGTTGTAAGAGAACATCGGCACCCAATAGGCTTCTTCGGCAATCCGCTTGAGCGCTTTGGAATAGTATTCCTTGCGCTTGTCGCCGTCGGTCGAACTGTCGGCAATATCCAACCAGTCGCGCACCTGCGGATCACGTGAATCGTCCAGATCGCCGAACTTGAAGAACTGGCTGGTGATCGCGGAGGTGTCGTTGATCGAATAAGAGCCCCAGGTCTGGAAAGAAACCGGCGTGCCTTGTGATGCGCGCAGATCCCGCAGCGCCGCGTATTTCAGCATGTTGAATTCGGTTTTGATACCAACAGCATTCATATAGCTTGAGATCGCTTCGGCATAGTCGCGGTCACGGTAAGCGTAGAACGGCGTTGTGAAACCATCGGGATATCCCGCTTCAGCCAGCAAGGCCTTGGCTTTTTCCGGATCGTATTCATAGGCTTTGACGTCCTGTTCGCAACCGAACTGGCTGGGGAAACAGGCCGAATGCACCACCTTGCTTTTGCCTTTGAGCAGGGCGTCGATCAGCGTTTGGCTGTCGATCGCATGGGCCACGGCCTGACGGACTTTCAATTTGGTGAAAGGATTGTCCTCGCCCGTACGCCCCGCCGCATCAAGGGTTAGATACCCGATGCGCATGGTGCTTTCGTTGACCACGGTAAACTGATCCATCTGCCCAAGTTTTTCCGCCTGATCCGCTGGCACCTGCCAGATCAGATCAAGTGATCCGGTGAACATTTCCGCCAATTGCGTATTCACATCGGGGATCGTGCGGATGTCGATCTTGCCAATGGTGGGCTGACCTTTGGGGCTGTCGTGATAGTTCTCGTTTTTCTCCAGAACAAAATGCTGGCCCGGTGTGACAGAGGTGGCTTTATAGGGGCCGGTCCCCACAGGGTTCAGCCCCATGCCGGATGGTCCAACTTCGGCGTAATATTCGTTTGGATACATTGACACCGGACCGGACAGAAATTCGATGGCTGCCGGAAAAGGGGCCTTGAGATTGATGCGCACCGTGTAATCGTCAATCTTGTCTGCCGATTTCATCCAGTTGACGTTGCGCTGGGTTTTGACGCCGTTTTCTTTCACGGCAACGAAGTTGACAGTGAAGACGACATCATCGGCCGTAAAGGCTTCGCCATTGTGAAAACTCACGCCTTCGCGCAGCTTTAGTTCAAGCGTGACGTCGTCGATCCATTCCCAGGACGTGGCAAGATTGCCGATATATTCATTGGTCGCAGGATCACGGTAGATCAACCCGTCCCAGATCGCCCGTTGCATCACCACGCCTTCGCGTGAAGAGTTGAAGTAGCTGTCGACGTTTTCCAGTTCCTTGGTGAACGCGACTGACAACGTGTCGCTCGCTTTATCAGCATAGGCCGTGCCCGCCACGGTGACTGCCAAGGCCGCAACCGATGACTTCAATATATCCAACTTCATGATTTCTCCCATTCTGTCCCCGATGGACGTTTAAATATCTGTGGTGTATTATTATGTAATACCTAACACTAATTTGTAATAAGCGTACCTTATGCTGACCCCTTGGAGTCAAGGGAAAGTTTTGGCGCAAAAGGGGTGGAGGCGAGGCTTGGGCGACAAACAGAATACTCTTTATGTGGGATCGCTGGCCAAGGGGTTGCGCATTCTGCGGGCCTTTGACGAAACGGCGACCGAGATGTCGCTTGGCGAATTATCCACGCGCACCGGCCTTGATAAAAGTGCCACGCAAAGGTTGGCAAACACCCTGCATATCGAAGGGATGCTCGACAAGGATCCGAAAACAAAACGTTTTCGCCCCTCGCATGCTTGGTTGCGTATGGCATATGCCTATTTCTGGTCTGATCCGCTTGTGCAATTGGCGATGCCCAAACTGATCGAGTTGTCCCAACATCTGGGCGCGACGGCCAATCTCGCTGAGATATCAGGCGACCACATTTTGTACGTTAGCCGCATTCCGGGCAAAAGCAGCCATTTCTCCAGCACGATTGTGGGGCGGCGTTTGCCGGCACTTTCCACGGCGGCAGGGCGGGCGATTCTGTCAACATGGCCTGAGCCCGAATGCGCACAGGCCATCGCGACCTGGCCCATCAGCCAGATCACCACGCAAACAACGCTGGATCGCACAGAGATTGACGCTGCCATCAAGAGAGCGTCGGCCCAAGGATACGCCGAAACGCAGGATCAGGCAATTCTAGGACAGACAGGGATTTCAGCGCCGATCATGGGGCCCGATGGTGTGGCGTTCGCAGCGGTGCAATGCTCTTTCCCCTCGCGCCTTTGGCCCGCCACGCGGATTCAGGCGGAGGCGCTTCCCTATATTCTGGAAGCTGCGAATGCCATCGCTCCCCAATTGCGCAGCGGCTCCCAAGCGCAAGGGCTCGGGCGTGCACGGGACGATGCGACATAACGCAGGGCCACCGGTGCCAAGCGTGATGCAGGAAATATGGGTGATTTTGAGAGGATGATTCCGCGGCACAGAAGGCGGCGCAGGCGCGACAACACCAGCGCAATGCTGTTCGTCTTTGCCGCTTCGTCGATGTCACCGGTTTGCAAGGTTGCGGCCCCCGCGTCACCGCGCCTCATTTTATCGCGTCAATCCGGATCAAGAACCGAATCCAGCCTCCCTGTCAGGGTGTGCAGAGGAATCTTCGTGGACGGCTTTTCGATCTACACGATGCTTTGGGTCAGGCAGACCCTCGCATTTCGCAAGCGGGTAGGTCCGCCCTGAAGGACATGGTTTTCATTGGAACCGTCGCTGTCCATGCGGTGCGGTTGGGGGATGAACCTAGCTTCCGGCCTTTTCACCGGGTTTCAGCCTGCCCAAAGGCAAGACACATGCGCCCATGTCGGCTTGGGCCCCGCCACTACCTCAAAACAGGCGAAGCTTCGAGCGCCGGCTACCACCAAGCGGGTTCCTCCAGAACACCGACCAGCGGCATAAGAAATTCATCCGTTCCCTCACCTGCAAGGTAGTCGACCAAACCAATCGCGCGATCAAACCCTGCCGCAGTGCCGTCAAACAGCGCCATTGCCGTCTGTGCATTCGACACATCGGACATGCCCCTGTGCACCGAGAAATAGGCGCCGATGTCGGTTTTGTCTGCCAGGAATTGCCTGTCCGCGAGTTGTTGCGTCAAGAAACTGTCTGACATCGGTGCTTGCGGCGGGTTCTTTGTGCCTTCCAAAAGGGCGAGGATGAATTGGTCCCGTGTGACTGTGCCCCGCGCCAAGGCGTCGGTCCAGAAAGCAAAGCCGTCGCGATCGGCGGCCCGGCCCAGAACATTGCTGTAAACGGTTGTGGCAAAATCGTCGGCGTTCATCGAGCTTGGATAGGCCTGTCGGGTTTCCTGCTGATTGGTGAACAGTCCGGCGATTTCTTGCAAGCTCGCACCACTTGCAAAAGCCGTTCCCCAAAAATTTAGACCGACGGCATCGGGTGCGCGGTTGAAATAAGCAATGTAGAGTTCGATGAAACTCTCCATTTCGGCAACGCTCAGGCCTTGGGTGCCGGTAAACTCAGAAAGGTCAAATCGGCTGATCCGGTTATTTTGGCTGGGGTCCGTAAATAGCAACTCCTCCATGTTGATCAGCAAATCCGTTCCGTCGCCCCCCGCCCGGCGGTCTTTGATCTCGATCCCATCGGGGGTGAGGGTGAGCGTATAATTTTCCTGTCGACCTGAATATTGTGCACTGTCCCAACCACGCCCGCCATCAAGCCTGTCGTTGCCGGCACCACCGCGTAAAATATCGTTGCCTGCAAAGCCGAAAATTTCGTCAACGGTTTCATCGCCGATCAACGTATTGTCGGCGCTGTCGCCGTTCAATGTCTCGACCTCGGGACGGTCTGGTACGTAGTCTTGGCTGGTGGTTTGACCCTTGGCAAAAGCTTCGAGAAACTCCTGCACCGCATTCATTCGTGGATTTTCATCATCCAGATGGCGCAGATGCCCCCAGCTGCCATGTTGAGTGGCGCGATCAACGGCAGTGTAGGCATTGAAAAGCGTGCCCCCTGCCTCCACCCAGGTCTCGAGCAGCTCTTGATAGATCGCACCCATACCCGCGGTATAGTTGAGATGGGAAAAGAAGTCGGTCAAGGCGGCGTTGCCCTGCCAGTTTCCGACGCCCACCACATGAGTGCCCCCTTCGTACATGACCAGTTCCAGTCCCGCCGCATCGGCCTGGTCTTTGTGATAGGCAAAGAGCCGGGCCAGATCGGCCAGAGAACCTTGCGAATCCCCACTGACGGACCCGTCGCGCAATTCGCGGATCGCCAGAGCGGTGGCATGATCATACCGGTGTTCATCAAGATAGGTTTCGCGGGCACGACCGGATAATCCACGCGCAGTTGCATCGGCTTGGGCACGCGAGAGGCTTTCCTCGATCCAGCTGAGAACCATGTTCCCTTTATCGCCGCGCCCGAGGCCGCCATCGAAATAGCCGGTGATTGCATAGGCATCAAAATAATTTGAGGGGGCCACGCGCCCCCCGGGATTCTCGGCAACCCAGTCCGGCGCGTTCAGTATCGCGTCTTCCAATCCCAGCCAGCCGGTTTGAGTGGTTAGGACCTTAATCACATTGGGATTGTTTTGTCCGTAAATCTCATCGATGATTTCTGCCATGGTCACAGCGTCGCCGGCGTAATTTTGCACCCAGGCGGTACCGACGCCCGGAAACCGGGCCTGACCTTCCGCATCAGCGGCCCGCGCCTGCTCGAACTGCCAGTTCCAGACTTCGTTCGAGAATTCGAAATAGGGCGTAAGACCCGCGTCAAGCGTATTGCGCACCTCGCTGACAAAGGCGCGGATGTATTGCGGCGTGGCAAGATGCGGCAGGGTGAACCAAGGGTCGCTGTGGGTTTCGTTGGCGAGACGGATCATCACGTCAAGCGGCGCGCCGTCTCTTACCCAGGAGGCATCATCGCTTTGCGGCATGTCCCGAGGGGACACGATTGTGGAGTTATTGGTGTTCATCCAGTCCATAAAGCGCAGCGCATGGGCATCGTCGATGATGTCCAGCCATTTCGGGTTAAACATCGCACCGGCATCAAATGCGGCGGTATGCTGCTGATGAACTACGGAAATATCCCGAATGTGATTGCCATTGTTTGCGGGATCGGTCGACAGGATATCTATCGTGACAAGACCACGACCATCAGGGGCGTAGGAGAACCATGCTTCGTTCTCGCCGTAGGTCACATCATAGGCTGCGAGACCAATTTCGATCTCGCCACGGCCTTCCCAAGTGACGCGGTAACGGCCCGCGGCCTCTGTCATTTCAGCGGGGAATTCGGTCAGGACAAGCGTACCGATTTTGTCCAGGCCCGCGGGGATTTCCGTTGGCCACCCATGGCTGTCCAAAAGCCCGCGCGCCTCTAGTTCTTCGTTTTCCATGCCGCCCCATTGGCCGTTTCTGTGGCCAAAGAAAGGACGGGAAGATTTGAAGACATCCAGAAAAGGCGAGGCTGGTGCGTAATCTGCAATATGGCTCAGGCCAAAGCCGAGGCCAATGGGAATGTCAGGGTCTGCGCCGCTACCGTTTGTTGGCGGTTGTGGGGGCGGTGCTGGGGTGGGTCGAGGCTGCGGTTCAGGCTGGGGCTCGGGTTGAGGTTGAGGTGCCGGTTGGGGTTCGGGCTCTGGATCCGGTTGCGGATCGGGATCAGGTGCCGGTCGAGGAGAGGGATTTGCGCCGCCATTTCCACCCGTTCCATCACGGTCATATTCTACCAGAGTTTGGTCGATGACTTCGTTCATGGCTTGGGCAAGCGCGGCATTCGGTCCGCCATAGGGCGTTCCCCAGACCGAAACCGTTTCGAGTGGCAGGCCAGCGGCATCCGCCCCCGCGACAACTTCGGCCTGCAATGCTGCGATAAACCAGATGCCGGTCTCGTTCAGGTGGATATTGTCGTTGAACAGGTCTCGAATGCTGCTCAGGCCGGGGACCAGACCTGCTTCAATCGCGTCGTGCAGATTGCCAAGGGCCTGTCCCGCTGGAACAATTAGGGCCTCGGCTGCGCCGTTCGGGGCGTTGGCATTTACATGATCGATAATGCCTTCCCACTTGGACAGATCACTGGCGATTTGGGCCCGCCAAGCGGCCGTGCTTGCGCCGATTTCGTGCCATGTCTCGTAAAGATAGAATTGCGTGTCGGGATTGGCACTGTGAGCCAGATCAAAATAGCGCTTGGCGTAACCTTGGCTGTCATTCCACATGATTTGATCGTCAAGCGGAATACCTTCCGTCACGATCACCGCGTCATACGCACCGCTGGGCAAGACATCCCGCGCATTCACGCCTTCAGCCCCGTGTCCGTTGTTGCAGTTCCATATCAGGGGGGCGCCATTAATGACCTGATAGTCGGCCCGCATTGCGAAACCCTGATCGGCCATGAAGCTGTTAAACATCGCCGGCATGACCGGCCCGACCAGACTGTGGCCAATGAAAAGCGCCTTTCCCGGCATAAGATTCCCCTTGATTTGCATCACTCGGGTCCATCCGTTTGGACGGTCGAGGTAGGGACGTCATATGTCTGGCGACTTAATCGCGCGTTAAGTGATGTGGCAAATTGTTCCTAATTTGTTCTTTATTTTAGCGAGGAATATCGCAGACTGTCTAAGGACAGTTTTGGGTAAATTTAACCCGTAAGAATTGAAGGAAAAATATTCAGTTTTGGGTGGTACAACACCCGCAGGAAAGGGCGCGGCATTGAATAATCAACGCCGCACCCGAGGTTCAGTTTTTGGTCAATGCACTGATGACCTGCTCCAGCGCATTGCTTGCCTTGGTGCGCATTTCATCGTCTGTCGCATCCTGTATCGGATGCGGTACCAGGATATAGCGGGCACCGTTCATGCCAAGCGCGGCCTTCTGCGCTTCGGCAGCTTCTCCAAACTCGCTTGAGGCGATAAAAACCGATGGGATTCCCTGGATTTCAAACCAGACTGTGTCGTGCATACTGCACGTCGTACAGGAACCTCAGTCAGCCAAAGCCTCCAGCACCAGATCACATGCGTCGCGTATTTCGTGACGCAGCGCATCCGGACAGGGTTTTGCGAAAGTCGGCTTTTTATAGCGGCGCACCGTCACATCAGGCGCTTTTTCGGCCAACAGTCTTTCAAGCTCGTCCAGCAATACATTGCCGCGTGGCTTGCTGATGTCCAACAGGCCGATGACCCCAGAAAGCGTACCGGATCTTTCGGTAATCCGGCGTTCAACCGGGGTGCGTTCGTCTGTCGGGTCGAGAATTGTAGTCATAGAAGTCCTCCTCTCCTCGAAAGCTTAGCCGAGGTCGATCTTCTTGGAAACTGATTGTGATCCAACCGCGCCTGTCACCCAACCATGAAAGGCTGAAGAGAACTTTCCGGCGTTCGATCCGGCCACAACGATGTGTATAAAATCGGTGCTGGCGAATTTGGAAACGGTCGCGGGGGTGGCATTTCCTTTGGGGCCGCTCAGGGTGTCATCGCTGCGCGATTCCGCTGCAGCGACGGCTGTTACTTTCTGAATACGTTCCCGCAACCGGTCTTTGGAATAGATCCCCTCACGCATAAGCGTATCAAGGTGTTCGGGGCACACGACAAGTAAGGCATCCACCGGCAGATTTTTCATTTTCGGCGAAAATACCCCGTCCAGCCCAAGCCCTAGAGTATCCGCAATTTGATCCGGTTCGCGTGAGGTCTGGTCGACAATATGCACCGGCCCGCCGGTCATGGCAAAAACGGTGACCACGGAATCCTCGGGCTGAAATCCGCGTTCCACATGGAGCGCAGGCCAAGGCATACGTTCCTCGTATTCGGCAAAGCACATCGTGAATTTCATCGGATTGCCAAGTGTCGAACGTTCAACACCGCCGGTCGACGCGCCGCCGACATTGCGCACTACCAGCCGTACAGCGCGCCCGATGGTGGCGTTTGCGCGGTTTCCTGCCCCCAACGCACCAAGCTTCATATTCATCCCGATTTTCTCGCGGATCGGGCCGTTGACAACCATTACAGGGGCCGCACCCATGGTCGTTGCGGTGACACCGTGGATGTTGAATTCATCAGTGCATATCGCCTCGACTGCGGCAATAACCACGGGCAGGTATTCAGGTTTGCATCCAGCCATAACGGCATTGATCGCGATCTTTTCAATCGTGGCTTCGCCCATGTTTGGGGCGACCGTTGCAACCACTTGCTGCGCGTCGCGGTGGGTGCCGGACAGCATGCGCATCACCCTTTCGGGGGTGGGCGGGACAAGTGGCAATCCGTCTGAAAAACCCTGATCGAACATGAATTCGACCACGTCGTCACTGCTGGCCACGTCAATGCGGCGTGCGCGGATCGGGCTGTTCTCTGCGTCCGCTTTCAGCCGGTCAAAAACCGAAGGGTCAAGATGTTTCGACCCACAACCGGGCCGCCAAGCCGGCAAGCTTTGCCAATCTATCTGCGCTGCGGGCAGGGCGGTTCGTACGCTAAGGTCGGCACAGAGCGCCTCCCAATCGGTGCGGATGAACCCTTCGAAACGGGTATGCAGGTCACCTTTGGCGTCCATATGGAAAACCGACGGAACGCTCTCGATGTCCCAGTCGAATGCGGCCTTGCATGCCGTGTCATCCAGCACCGGCATTGACAGATTATGACGCTGGACAAAGGTGGCATTCGCCGCGCCGGACTGGGCAACCAAAATGACAGCGATCTTGGTGCCATAGGCCTTGTGCAACGCCTCCAGCACCGGGGCGGCGGTGTTGCAGGTCTCGCAGTCTTCTTTGACAAAGCAGATCAAACTGGCCCGCTGCGAGGGCAAACTTTGCGGTTTGCCTTCCAGATCGTTCAGCGCAAAATTCAAACCTGTTGGTGTCATTTCATTCCCCCTCGGAGTTTGAGATGCAGTGTTGACGAATAATGCGGAATGTCCAGTTCAAGCAGATGGCGGAGGTGGATGGGAATCGAACCCACCACACGCCGCAAAGGCGCGTCCATGGTTTTGAAGACCAGGGAAGCCACCAGACTCCAGTCACCTCCGTATGGTGCAAACCTATCTGGGCGCGGCTGGCGGGGAAACCACATTTGTTTGCATCCGCCGCGAATTACCGGTTCGAACGGTCAGGCCCGTAGTGTCGAAATGTTCAAGTACAGGCACGATGACCCTGCGGCTGGTGGCAAGGGTGGTCCGGGCCTCGCTGGTCGTAAAACTTCTCGGCGCGGGGAAGGAGGTATTCAGACGGGTGCGAGCGGCGCTGAGCGCTTCGGCGTGGAACAACAGGGTTTGGTTCAGCGCCACGTTCCGCAGGGCCAGCACCCGGCCCGTGTCAATCAAAAGGGCCAGAAGGTCCACATCTGTTGTAGAGTGAATTACATCGCCTGATGGGGACAGTGCCGCCTGACGCAGGGCGGCTTCGATCTCGCTCATTCGTTTGTGCTGGTCTGTGTCAAGGTGCGCTATCGGATCATGATCAAATGCAGCCAGCTGACCGTCTTTGCAGCGGATATTCCCGCCTGCAATCATCGTTGTTTCAAGGTGATGCGTCAGCTCCGGCGCGATCGCCGGAGAAATGACAGAGTTTCGCGGTGCATAGGGGCGCAGGGGGAAGGCGTGGTGATAGGCGGCAAGCGCGGTCAGGATCCGTGTCTTACCGGCGTCGATTTGATCCTGTGGGGAAATCGCATCGGCCGTCAGCAAGGTAAAGCTGTCGCCCAAGGCTGGAACCACCCCGTCAATCGGTATGCCGGACAGGCGGGCAATGTCTTTCGGGGCACAAACACCTTGGCCCGCCGTGCTGAGAGCTGTTGCGATGCCCTGGGCATCTCCGATCCGCGCCGCTTTCAGAACACCCGAACGCGCCCTGTCACTTGCCTTGGTCGGTGTGGCTTGCGGGTCCAGAAACACCGCACCCGCGCAAGTTGTTGCTGGCGACAACTGGCGTAAGACCGCCCGTTGGCCTGCGTAACCGACCACGGGTACCTTGAAGCGTAACTGCGCAAAACCCGCCAGTCCCGGGCCAAGCTGGCCGCCGCCAAACAAGCGCAGTCTGGCCACCACGCTGCTGGTGCCAAAGAGCACGCGCAGTTCTTGCATGTGTTTAAGGGGGCGGGGCGCATCTGCCAGCATCTGCAAATATACGTCAATGCAGGTGGTGGGCAGGACCAATCCCGCTGCGCAAAGCACGGAACCCCGCGGGATATCAGTGACGGCAATACCGCGCAGGTTCGCCGCCATGCGTTCGCCTGTATGGATTTGATTTCGCGATTTGCCACGGCTTTGCAGGCCGCGCAGTGCTATGGGGCGACCACTTGGGTGCAAGGTCACAGCGTCGGCAAGGTTCAGGTCCTTGCCCAATAAAGTGCCGGTCACCACGGTGCCACGCCCTTCAAGGGTGAAAACCCGATCTATCGGCAAAAAGCTGTGAGAAGGCGCGGCAGCAGTGGGGGCCCGTGACAAGAGTGTTTCGACCGCGACGTGCAGCGCATCGATGCCCGCGCCCGAGTGGGCCGAGCATACTACCAGTGGGGCCTGCGCAAAAGGGGTGCGTGACAAACCGCGCCGGATATCCGCGAGCCGTGCTGCCTGCCCGGAGGGTTCCAGCATATCCGATTTTGTTACCGCAATGACGCCCTGTTTTATGCCCAGCAGCCCTGCGATATTGAGATGTTCGATTGTTTGGGCCGCTATCCCTTCAACCGCCGAGATCACAATCAAGACCGCCTGTGCCCCTGTTGCGCCGGTGATCATTGCCTGAAGGTAATCCGCGTGCCCGGGGGCATCGACAAAATCCACGACGCCGGCGGCGTAGCTGCGATGGGCAAAGCCAGCCGTGATCGACAAACCACGGGCCTTTTCTTCTGTCAGGCGGTCGGTTTCGATACCCGTCAGTGCATGAACCAGTGCGGTTTTCCCATGATCGACATGGCCAATCACAACAACACAGCAGGTTTTCATAGGGTTGAAATCTGCCCTAGGGCGGCACTGATCATCGGCAGTTCCGAATCCCAAACCGTACGCATGTCCAGAATTACGTGATCACGTTCAATCCGCCCGATCACGGGTGTTTTCTGCTGTCGCAAAGCGGTGCTCAGTTTTTCAGCGGAGAGGTCGGGCAGGCGCAGCGCTACCGCAAAACTGGGCAGCGCCTGCCCCGGCAAGCTGCCACCCCCGACGTAGGCATCGGTTTCAAGCACCGTGAGGTCGATGACCCCAAGCGTCCCGAGCGCATTTTCCAACGCCTTTGCACGGGCTTCGACCTGCGCCAGCGGGGCCGACAACATTTGTAAAACCGGTATTGTTTTCACAGGATCAAACGGCGGGCGATACAACCGCAAGGTCGCTTCAAGTGCCGCCAGCGAAAGTTTGTCGATCCGCAATGCCCGCATCAAGGGATGCGCCTTGAGCCCCGCCAAAATGTCGGCGCGACCCGCGATGATGCCGGCCTGCGGCCCGCCCAGCAGCTTGTCACCAGAGAACATCACCATATCAACGCCGGCCTTGAGGATATTCGCCACCACCGGTTCGTCAGGCAGCCCGTAGGGGGCCAAGTCAATCAACACGCCACTGCCTAGGTCTTCGACAAGGATCAGATTGTGTTTTGCCGCCAGCTGCGCAAGGTCACGCCGGTCGGGTGCCGCCGTAAAGCCGACGATCCTGAAATTGCTGGTGTGGCTTTTTAGCAAGACGGCAGTCTCTGTGTCGATCGCACCCGCATAGTCTTCAATTCGCGTCCTGTTTGTTGTGCCCACCTCGCGCAGGGTCGCCCCGCTCTGCGCAATCACATCCGGCAGGCGGAACGATCCGCCGATCTCGATCAGTTCGCCGCGCGATGCCACGACGCTGCGTCCGCTTGCTGTTGCCACCAGACTAAGCAAAACCGCAGCGGCGCAGTTGTTGACGACAACAGCCGCCTCTGCACCGGTCAGCTCGCAAATCAAAGTTTCGACATGGGTGTGGCGCGACCCGCGCTTTCCTGTCGCAAGGTCCAGCTCAAGGTTGGACGGGGCGGCACCGACAGCCTGCATCGCCGCGACGGCCTGGGGGGCCAGGCGGGCGCGGCCCAGATTGGTGTGGATCAGGATACCCGTCGCATTGATGACAGGACCAAGCGAAGCGGCGCGTTCGGTTTCAATCTGTGTCGCCACAACATCCGCGAATTCGGAACCGGCGAAATCCGGAAAGACAGGGTTGTCCTGCGCCCGCAATGCTTCCCGCAATTCCCCGATGAGTGCCCGCAGGGCGTCGGCGGTTTCCACATGGCTGTAGCGCCCGATCACGGAGGCGATTGTCGGCAGGCCCAGAAGGGTTTGTATTTGCGGCAGGTCGGCAAAGGTCTTGGACATGTCAGCCTTATCGTATGGAGCAAGCGGCAGTGCAATTGAAACGCCGCAAAAACCCTTCTCTGTCAGACGGCAAGCTCTTTCCAGCGGTGGCAGGCAACATTGTGCTCTGTTCCGACCGTTTCGAGCAGAGGCTCCTCCTTGCGGCACCGATCAATCGCGAAGGGGCAACGTGTCTGGAATTTGCATCCGGGTGGCGGATTGGTCGGTGAAGGGATTTCCCCTTCGAGCTTTTGCGCCTTGCCGCGATCATCAGGATCAAGCGACGGGATCGCCGACAAGAGGGCCTGCGTATAGGGGTGGCGCGGCGTCGAAAACAATGTGCGGGTGGGTGCTGTTTCGACCAACCGGCCCAGATACATCACCGCCACATGATCGCACACATGGGCAACGACACTGAGGTCGTGGCTGATGAACAGGAAGGTCAAGCCCATTTCCTGCTGGATGGCCTTGAGCAAGTTCAGCACATCCGCCTGAATTGACACATCAAGAGCGGCCACACTTTCATCCGCCACGATGAACTTCGGCGCTGAAACAAGGGCGCGGGCAATCGAGATACGCTGGCGCTGGCCGCCGGAAAAGGCGTGTGGAAAACGGCGCAGGTGTTCGACGTTCAGCCGGCATTTGGCCGCAATCTCGCGCACACGTTCGTCCGTTTCCGCCCGTGAATTGGTCAGCCCCATCACCTCAAGCGGTTCGGCAATGATGTCCCGCACGGTCATGCGCGGACTAAGGGCGGCATAGGGGTCTTGGAAAATCAACTGCGCCCGTGTGCGGTAGTCTTTCAGTTCTTTCTTGCCGAGGTTCTTCAGCGAATATTCTACCTCGCCATCATCAAACAACACATCCCCTTTGGAGATCGGGGCGGCGCGTAACATGGCGCGGCCAAGCGTTGTCTTGCCCGAACCGGATTCTCCCACAAGCCCAAAGAAACTGCCCGGTGCGATGTCGATGGAGACGTTTTCAACAGCACCTACATAGGGCTTTGGCCCAAGGATGCTGCCGCGCAACGGGTAGTGGACAGAAAGGTTCTGTGCCGTGATCAGAGGTTTGTCGCTCATGACACATTCCCTTGCGGATCATGCAAGTGGCAGGCGGCAGCGTGATCCGAATCCACTTGGCTGAACTTGGGGATTTCGGCAGAGCACCGCGGCCCCAACACCTCCTGACAGCGGGTGTTATAGACGCAGCCGGGGGGGCGTTCGAGCGGCGATGGGATGTCGCCGGGGATCGGTGTCAGTGGTGCATCGATGTCATCAAGCGTCGGTAGGGCAGCCAGTAAACCACGTGTGTAGGGATGGGCGGGGCGGCGGATAACATCGCGCACCGTGCCTTGCTCCACCAGACGGCCAAGGTACATGACGGCCACCTTGTCAGCGGTTTGCGCGATCACACCAAGGTCGTGGGTGATAAAGATGATGCCCATGCCGAACTCGGTCACGAGGTCTTTCATCAGGTCGATGACCTGTGCTTGGATCGTGACATCCAGCGCGGTTGTGGGTTCATCCGCGATCAGTAGTTTCGGTTTGGTCGAGAGCGCCATGGCGATCATTGCCCGCTGGCGCATACCGCCCGACAGCTCGAATGCGTATTGCCCGAACCGCTGGCTGGGATCGGAAATACCGACGCGGTCCAACATTTCAATCGACAGCTCTTTCGCCTGCGCCTTGGAAAAATTCGTGTGGATCAATAATTGCTCCACCATCTGATCACCAACAGAAATCGCCGGTGCAAAGCTCGCCATTGGTTCCTGAAAAATAAGTGATATCGCCCCGCCGCGCACGATCTTCATTTCCGTGTCGTTTTGTAGGGACATCACATCAACCGGACCGTCATCAAGATGCAGGGTAATCTTGGTATCTGGCCCGTAAATCGCATTGCGCGGGTTCAGCTTCATCAGCGATTTGGCAGTCACGGATTTGCCCGAGCCGCTTTCTCCGACCAGCCCCATCACTTCGCCTGCCTCAAGGCTGAAGGACACGTTGTCCACAGCGGTGATGCGCCCCTCGTCGGTGTCAAATTGCAGGGTCAGGTTTTCAACGTCGATCAACCGGCTCATTTCTTGGTATCTCCGTAGGGATCAGCGGCATCGCGCAGCCCGTCGCCGACGAAAACGAAGGCCATTACGAGGACGATGAAAAACAGAACGGGGATGAAATACCATTGATAATTCAGCAATACATCGGCGCTGGTCACGTTTTGCAGCATCACGCCGAGTGAATTCACAGGATCCTTCAACCCCAGCCCGATAAAGCTGAGCGCGGTTTCAGACAGCACCATATAGGGGAAGGAAATCACCAGATCGACGATGATATAACTGGTGAAACTGGGCAGCAGGTGCTTGCGGATCACATGACCCGAAGAGGCCCCGCAAAGCTGCGCGGCAAGCACGTATTCCTGATTTCGTTCCGTCAGCAAATGGGTGCGCACACGCCGCGCCAAGGTCGGCCAACCAATGAACCCGAGGATAATCGAGATAAAGAAAAACCTTTCCTCCGCGCTCCAGGTGTCGGGGATGAAAGCCGCCAGCGCCATGAACAGCGGGATCGCGGGAATGGTACGGACCGCATCCGTCACCATCTGTATAAACGAGTCGATCCAGCCGCCGTAAAACCCGGATATGCCCCCGATAACCAGTGCCAGCACAAAGGCGATAAACACACCAATCGTGCCTACGGCCAGCGACGTGTTGATGGCATGGAAGGTGCGCGAAAATATGTCTTTGCCGGTGGAATCCGTGCCGAACAGATGGATAAACCCTTCGTCCAACCCGAAAAGATGGGTGTTGAAGGTCATGAAAAACATCTTGTATTCGGACCCCTCAACGAAAAATTGAAGGTACTGTCGCTTTTCCTTGTTGACGGTCGTGACCCATCGAAAATTGGTCTTGGCGGAGCGTTCGCGTTCAAGTGCATAGACGAAGGGGCGCAAGGAACACCCGTTGTCATCACAGAACTGGGGGATCGTTGGGGCGCCGTTCAGAAAGTCCTTGTCGCGGCCGCCAATCGTCGGATCATAGGGCGTCAGAAACGAGGCGAAAATTCCTGACAGGATCAGGATCACCAGTACCCAAGCGCCGACCATCGCGGCCTTTTGTTTCTTGAAACGTGCCCAGATCAGCTGTCCCTGACCGGCGGTGAAATAGGCGTCCTTGGCCGATTGGTCGACGTTTGCATCATAGATGTTGGTTTCGGTCATAACAATTACCCTAGGATGCTGCGGCGGATGCGCGGGTCAACGAGGGCCAGCGTGATGTCGGTGATGAAGTTGATCGCAACGATGCTGCCGGTGAGGAAAAAGATGATTGCCCCGGCCAGTTGTTGATCATTAGAGCGCGCGAGCGCTTCGATCAGCAAGGAACCTGCCTCTGTCAGTGTCAGGATAAGAGCGACGATGGGCAGCTCGTTGAAAATGCGGTTCAGATCGAACCCCAGCGAGTTGATGATCGGGCTAAGCGCATGGCGTGCCGGATACCGCAGCAGCAGGCGGCGCCCCGATACACCGCGTGCGGCGGCGGCGGTAACGTAAAGCTTGCTGATTTCATCGGACATCAGAGCACGCACCGTTTGGATGGCAAAGGCAGTGGCCGACCAGCCAAGAATGAAGACGGGCAGCCAGACGTGGCTGAGGAAATCCTTGATCTTTGGCCAGTCCCAAGGCGCATCGCGAAATTCGGGTGAAAACAGACCCGTCAGGCTGTTGCCGAAGAAGACGGTTGAAAACAGCATGATCATCAGGGCCAGCAGAAAGTTCGGCAGGGCAAGGCCAAGATAGCTGACCAGACGCAGCGAGTTGTTCAAATAGGGGTTGCGCGAGGTGGCGGCAATAATGCCGACCGGGATCGCGATAAGATAGGCAAGAAGCAGCGAGCCAAGACAAATGCCAATGCTAAGCCAGACCTTTTGGCCGAGGAGTTGGTTGATGTTCAGGCGCAGGATACAACTGTCGCCGAATTCTCCTTGGAAAGCGCCGAAGATCCATTTGACCCAGCGCTCAAAGAACGGGCGGTCAAGGCCAAGCCGCACACGTTCGGCTTCGATATCCGCGATGGAAATCTGCGCACCCTGCGAGTTCTTGAAGGCTAGGTAGCGTTCGGCGCAATCACCGGGGACAAGTTCCATCAGCGAGAAAACGATGAAAGAGACAAGGCAGAGCGTGAAAAAGGCGAGGACCGCGCGAATGCCCGCAAATCTTAGAAACTGGACCATTCGTGTTCACGCCCCCGCAGCAGATGCGGCCCGTTTTGGGCCCGCTTATTTTTGGGTATTGCGGGCCAAGTATCCGGCCCGCAACGTATTTATGTCAACCTAAACGGTGATTATTCGTCCAGGAACCACTGTGCCGGACGGTAAGGGTAGGTCCGGTAGTAAGCATAGGATGCCGTCTTGAACTGCGGAACGTTTTTCAGCGCGGCAGAACGGTAGATCGGCTTTTGCTCTTTCACGGTGCCGATGAACAACAAGTTGCTGGTCATCGTCTCAACCAGTTTCAGACCCGCCGCATCGGATTCAGGTGTGCCAACTTGGGCTGCCTGAAACGTCTTTACGTCTTCCATCATCTGCTTGGCATAAGCGGGTGGTTCGACGCCGGATGCGCCATTGCTGTCCACCCATTCACCCCAAAGCATCGCGGTGCGCATGTTGAAGTAGTTGTCGTAGGGCGGGATGAAGATTTCACCATTGCCAAGGACAACCGCCAGCGGCACCGACTTTTCCCACAGCGTTACATCAAGCTGGTTGGAGGATTGCGATGAACGATATTCGTCTGATGTGACTTCTTTAACCGTGTTGTTGATGCCGACGTCACGCCATGTCTGGCCAACCAGTTCAACAATCTTGATCGAGATACCCTGCGTCGCAACCTGCAGGTTCAACACCAGCGGATCACCGTTTGGCAAATCGCGCATGCCGTCGCCGTCTTTGTCGACAACACCGATTTCATCCAACAGGGATTTCGCCAACTCGGGATCATACTGCGCGAAATGTTGTTCCCATTCGGCAGGCACGAAGTCAGGTGTTGGCGAAAAGCCGACGTACTGCTGGGGTGTGCCCAGACCGAACATTGCCACTTCGTTGATCTCGTCCCGGTTCATTGCGACAGACATCGCCTGGCGGAACTTGAGGTCGCCAAAAACCTTACGCTTTTCAAGGTCTTCCGATGTCACGTTAAAGGCAAACGTCGGCATCGTGATGTCGGGTTTCAGATCGACAACAAAACCGCCCTTTTCCTGATTTTCCATCAGGAGGGGCACATAGTCGATCTGCAAAGCCTGTGCTTTGTAATCGACCTCGCCGTTGACCAGTTTCAGCAGGCGTACTTCGCTTTCGCCGACGAAAATCTCGTCCATCTCGTTGATGTAGGGCAGCTGGTTTCCTGCGGTATCGACCTTGAAGTAGTAGGGGTTTGCAACAAACGTGCGGCCCTCGGTGGTCTCGGATGTGACGATATGGCTTTCCAGAGTTGGTGCTGCATCAAGGGGCAGGCCGGCTACTTTGTCGGGGTGGGCCAGCATCGGTGTTGGCGTGTCCATCCAGTCCGAAGAACCGTAATAGGCTTTGACCAGCGCGTAGCCGTCTTCAAAGCCCAGCGACTGCGCAAGCGTATCCGCATCCGGGTTGATGGCGGGGTGGTACTGGCCGAGGAAATGCTTGGGCTGGAAACCCTGTGCATAGTGGTTTGCAAAGTGGGCAAGGAAACCGGGCTTGGGTACAGGCATGTTGAACCGCACCGTCAGCGGGTCAATGACATCAACGGTCATCGGCTCACCGCCTGCCAGAACATAATCTTTCGGGCTTTCGATCACCTTGGGGTCCAGTTGCAGGTTTTCATACCAGAACTCGACGTCTTCGGCGGTGAAGGGTTGGCCGTCTGACCATTTGTGCCCTTCGCGCAGTACGAATGTCAGCTGTGTGAAATCATCATTCCATGACCAGCTTTTTGCGACGTTCGGCACGATGGTGGTCAGATCGTCGGCATAGCGTACCAGATTGACGTGGCGCACGGACATAAAGTCGGACGTGCCGGCTTCGGTGGCATTGGAAAGGGCATTGAACATGCCACCGTATTTGCCGACCATTTCGTAGGGGGCCACGACAAGTGGCTCGCTTGGCAGGCGGTCCGCCAAGGCAGGCATCTCGGGGTTCCCACGGATCTTGGCATTCATTGCGGCGATGTCGGGGTTCTCGGACATCTCGAGCGTGCAATTGGCGGCTGTCTGGAACTCGGCCAGTTCGTATTGCTGCGGGAACGCGCCAGCGGCCACGCCCATTGGATCGGCCACGGTAACGGCCGGACAAGAGGCCATCGCAGTGCCCCCCATCGCCATCAGTGCGGCACTGGATAATAAAATCTTCCTCATCGGTGTCTCCTTGTTGGTTTTCACGCTGTGTCCGTGATTGGATCGTCGGGCTTTGTGCCCTTGTTCGTCATCTCCGAAACGGGGATGGCAGTCTGGAATTAACTGGGGGCTGTAATGGTTTTGTGACGTGTCCTGCATGGCTTTTGCACTGGACGCGCAGGAATGCGCCCTGCATCGACACGCAGTTCTCGCAACGAAGGCGGCCGGTAAAGGACGCTTGTGCATTGTTTTTATATGAATAACCCCAGTAGATAAAAACAGTAGTGAATATTAACAGAGCGAAGTCAACGGATTCTAATTTTCTCGTAATCTGCTTTGGTACCTTTGCACGTCTTTCGGGCCATCTGCTGTAATACTGACCAAAGACAGGGTTTGGTCCGCGTTTTTCATCCGGTGGCGCAACATTTTACGGCTCAGGCGGCTGAGCTCTTCCTGATATTCGGGCAGTCCCGCTATGTTGCGCGCTTCTCCTTTTGCGTCGTGGTCATAAAGGATCGGCGGGAGTTCAGCGGCAAATTCAATCAGAGTGAACCGTTTCTCCCTGAGTATCGACAGGGATGAATCGGCGGCGCTGGTGCCAAGAGCCTTTTCCCAAAGAGTGGGGGCCAAAGGTTCCGAGAAATCCAGTTCTGAGAAAGAATAGCTGCGCCAATCCTCTGGCACATTACCTGCCAGCAGGGGGAGCAGCGAACGACCGTCCATCGAATTGGGCACGACCTGTTCAACCCAGTCCAGGATTGTGGGGGTGATGTCGATTGTCTCGACCGGCTCCATCACCACCGCACCCGCACGCGCTGCGTTGCCCGGTTGGCGGATAATCAGCGGCGTGTGATAGGCCGCGTCATTGACGGTGAACTTGCTCCAGCAATGCCGGTCGCCCAGCATTTCACCATGATCTGCCGTGACGATCAGTAGCGTGTCATCATATTGCCCGGTCTCTTTTAGAAACGTTACAACCCGCCCGATGTGAAAGTCCACTTCGGTGATCAGCCCTAGATAGATGGCGCGCAGGGTTTGGGTATTCTCGTCCGTTGGGGCCAGATCGGGAAAGCCCACAACATTTCCGGCAGGGGTTTTCGCTGCCAGCGTCGGTCCAAAGAACGGATGGTTCTCCAGTTCGTCCTCGGGGGTGGCAAGCCGCGCGGGCAAGGGCAGCGTGGCCGGATCATACATGTCGTTAAAGGGGGCGGGGGCCACCAGGGGCGGGTGCGGCCGGATATAAGTAAGATGGGCAAACCAGCCGGTGCCTTTGTAGGCGGGCATCGTGGCCAGAAACCGGTCGGTCAGAAATGCGGTGTCGCTGTCTTCGGCGCGATACAGGGCGGGATCGTTTATTTTTGGTGCGTCACCATTACGGGCAACAGGGCGGTAAACGTTCTCGTAAACATCGAAATCATAGCCCTGCGTGATCAGATGGGACCGCCACGGAAACGACATTTCGAACCGCATTTCAAGGATTTCTTCAAAGCCACTCATCGGATGCTCATAGGTCCGCAAAGCCGGATCGTCGGGATGAAAGACACGCGGATCCTGCGCCGTATCGGTATAGCCGAAAAGCATTGGCAGATATCCCGCCTTGCGCATTTCGCTCGCGACATTGGGGATGTCATGGCGCAGAGGCGTGCCATTGCGCACAGAGCGGTGGTTCATTGCATATTGCCCCGTCAGCAGTGATGCCCGTGAAGGGCCGCAAGGGTTCACCACGGAATAATGCCGTCTGAACGTGACTGCATCGGCCATCAGGGCCGTCAGGTTCGGGGTCTGCACATGTTTGGCCAGTGGGCCAAAAATACAATCCGCGCGCAACTGGTCGATGACGATAAACAACACGTTCTTGGAAGTATGCATGAGCCGAATCCTTCTTGGTGGCGTTGTTTCAGGTAACGCGCAAAACGAGGGCCGTGGAAGGACCGATGTCGTTAAACCTGCCCGGAAGGGCGGATCGCGTGATGACGGGACCTGTCAATCAGCCTAGAGATGGTACACGACACAGGGTCAACGCGCGGGCCCAATCCCCTGAAAGGTGCCCATTGTCCCCTTTGATCATTGCCATCATTCTCAGCGCGGCCTTGTTGCACGCGGTATGGAATGCCATCGTCAAGACCGCCGCTGACCGCACCACCATGCTGGGACTTGTCGCTCTTGGGCAGGTGTTGCCAGCGGCGGTGATGATTGTGCTGCTGCCATTGCCGAACGCGCAAAGCTTTCCCTACATCTTGATCTCGACCGTGGTACATTGGGGGTATTACTATTTTTTGGGCCGCGCTTATGCCCATGGTGACCTAGGCGTCGTCTATCCGATTGCCCGTGGCGTGGTGCCCGCCTTGGTTTCGCTTTGGGCATTTCTGCTGCTGGGCGAGGTCCTGCCAGTGGCTGTCTGGCTGGGCATCCTGCTGATCGTTGCGGGCATTATTCTGAGCAACTGGCGCGCCCTTAGATCCGGTGTGGGCACATCCGCTTTGGTACTGTCGCTTTGTACAGGTCTGTGTATTTCGGTCTATTCGGTGGTGGATGGCATTGGCGTGCGCCTATCGGGCGATACCATTGGTTATTGGGCGTGGGGCGCTTTCCTGCACCTGTTCATCGCAGGTTTCGCGGGCTGGCGTCGGCGTGATGCCTTGGCGCATCTGCCGGTCAGAATCTGGGCCGTAGGGCTGTCCGGTGGTATGGTGTCGATGATCGCCTACGGCCTAGTGCTTTACGCGAAAAACTTCGCGCCCCTGGGGGCAGTGTCTGCCCTGCGCGAAACCTCGGTCATTTTTGCCACGCTGATCGGCTACTTCCTGTTGAAAGAAGGCAACCTGAAACGGCGTTTGGCAGCGGCCGTGTTGATGGCTTTGGGGATTGCCATGATCGGGTTGAGTGCCAGATAATTCCGAACCAGGAAAGATGTCGCCATGACCGTCAAACGCATCGTCGCCAATGTTGCAACTCTATCGGTGCAAGAGGTTCGGGATTTTTATGTTGATCTGTTCGGTCTGGAGGTGGTGATGGACATGGGCTGGATCGCGACGCTTTCATCGGGTGAAACCGCGCCGGTCCAGATCAGTTTGGCCAGCGCGGGCGGGTCGGGCACGCCCGTTCCCGATTTGTCGATTGAAGTGGATGATGTAGATGCGGTCTACGCCCGTGCACAACAGCTTGACCACCCGATATCCTATGTGCTGACGGACGAACCATGGGGCGTGCGCAGGTTCTACCTTTATGATCCGGCAGGCAAGTTGCTCAACGTGATGGCGCATAAAGATTGACATGCTGGTCATGGTGGCTGGCTTTTGCACGGCGGCTGCGTCGAATAATAGCCGATCACAGTTTGATCATTTGCGCTTGACCGTGCCTTCACGCTACATCTTGAGGGATAAGCAATAGACCCGACCATTGGACCGGCCTGCGCCCTTGCGCAACCGCCTGATGAAATCAACGGGCATGCGGTGTGGTAAATGTGGTAGAGCAAATGCGTCTGAAATTTTTCATCAGGGCAGTGGCAACAGGAATGATATGTTCTGTTGCGAGTTTCGTCTGGGCGGCTGAGGTTACCCTTAAAGGCGTTTCCGCCGGGAGCGACCTTTACCAGTCGCTCGCGGGTGGATCCTTGTTGTTCGAACAAGCCAGCGCAGAGCAAACCCCTTCCAGTCAGGAAGTTGTGGCGGCAGCACAAGCCGACTACGGGCGGCTTTTGGCGGTGCTCTATGACAAGGGGTATTTTGGCCCTGTGATCACGATCAAGCTGGATGGCACAGACGCTGCCGCCATTCCGGCTGTGCAGGCCCCGCGCCGGATTGCCCGCGCCGTTATTGCCATCGATACCGGACCGGAATTTCGGTTCGGAACCGCCAAGCTGGCGCCGGTCGCAGTGGGTACCGAAATCCCCGAGGGTTTTGCAACCGGCCAGACCGCCAGTCTCAGCGTATTGAAAGAAACCGTTGGGGCGGGCGTTGATGGCTGGCGCGCGCAGGGGCACGCCAAGGCGGCGCTGGCGGCACAGGAATTGTCCGCACGCCATGCAGACCGTACAGTCAACGCAAACCTGCGTCTCGCACCGGGGCCAAAGCTGCGCTTTGGCAGTTTGAAAGTGACTGGCAACAAAGCCGTGCGGACTGAACGGATCATCGACATCGCGGGGCTGCCCGTCGGTACAGTCTATTCGCCCGAGGAACTGCGTCTTGCCGCTGGCAGATTGCGCCGCACCGGTGCCTTTAACGCTGTTGCATTGTTGGAGGCTGACCGTATCGGGCCGAACGATACCTTGCCGATCACAGCGCAGGTCACCGAAAGCCTGCCGCGCCGCTTCGGCTACGGGGCGGAACTTGGCTCGCTTGAGGGGCTGACGGTCAGCGCCTTCTGGCTGCACCGGAACCTGTTCGGGGGGGCTGAACGTTTGCGCATCGCGGGCGAAATCTCTGGCATTGGCGGCAATTCCGGCGGCGAGGACTATTCCCTGTCCGCGCGGTTTGAACGTCCGGCGACCTTTAACGAAGACACAGACTTTTACGCCCTGGCCCAAATCGAACAGCTTGACGAAGTGAACTTTTTCTCGCGCCAGCTGGATCTGGAAGCGGGGATCGAAAGGATCGCCTCAGAAGAACGCACCTATTCGCTGGGCCTGGGGTTGCGCCGCGCTCAGACGCGGGATGCTTTTGGCGAAAACCAGTATACCTTGCTGACCTTGCCGCTTAGCGCCGAATTCGACTATCGCGATGATGCGCTTAACGCCACAAGCGGGTATTACATCAAGGCGGGTGTAACCCCGTTTCTGGCCATCAGTGGTTCGGACAATGGCGTCCGCACCGCGGTCGATGCCCGCGCTTATCGCACCTTTGGCACTGCACGTCCGGTTACATTTGCTCTGCGTGGTCAGTTGGGTTCGGTCTATGGTCCCGACCTTGACGTGACACCGGCGGATTATTTGTTTTATTCTGGTGGTGGCGGAACAGTGCGCGGTCAGGCCTATCAGGCGCTGGGCGTGGATTTAGGGGGCGGCAACGTCACCGGGGGGCGCAGTTTTATGGCGGTTTCCGCAGAGGCGCGGGTTGCGGTCAGCAAGAGCATCGCGGTGGTCGGTTTTATCGACGGTGGTTATGTGGGGGCCGAAGAGTTCTACGACGGGACCGGCGAATGGCATTCCGGTGCAGGATTGGGGCTGCGCTATAACACGGGCATCGGGCCGATTCGTGTCGACATTGCAGTGCCGACCTCGGGGCCCGAAACAGACGAGAATTTTCAGGTATATATCGGCATAGGGCAGTCGTTCTGATGCGGTATCTGTTGACCCTTGCCACCGCCTTGCTTTTTGTTCTTGGCGTTATGTCACCTGCTTTTGCACAGAATGACGACAAAGGCTTTCTGACGCGCACCATTCAGGATGCCCTGAGCGGCGCAGGTCGCACGGTAAGCATCGACGGATTTCGCGGGGCGCTCAGCTCTGAAGCAAGTTTCGAGCAGATGACGATCGCGGACAAGGATGGGATTTGGCTGACGCTGGAGGGGGTTGTGCTGGAGTGGAACCGCTCTGCGCTTTTGCGTGGCCGACTGGAGGTAGAGCAACTTACGGCCAAGCGGCTTGACTTACCACGTTTGCCGCTCCCTGAAACCGACGCATTGCCAGACGCCGAAGCGGCGCCCTTTGCCTTGCCGGACTTGCCGGTTTCGATCCAGCTTGACACATTTTCGATTGAACAGATCCGTCTGGGTGCCCCGATTTTAGGAGAGGCGGCAGAACTGACCGTGCAGGCCACGGCAACGCTGAACGACGAACGGGGCAAGATTGATTTACAGTCCAGCCGGACAGATGCCAAACCCGGCACGTTTGCGATCAAAGCCGAATTCAATCGCGATGACAGCATACTCGATCTTTTGCTCAAACTGAGCGAGGGAAAAGAGGGGATTGCAGCCAAACTGTTGAACATCCCCGGCCAGCCGTCGGTCAATCTGAACGTGGCGGGGTCGGGGCCTCTGGATGATTTTACGGCTGACGTAAAGGTCACAACCGATGATCAGGAGCGGCTGGCAGGACAGATCATTCTGAGCGCACAGGCCCCGCGGCGTGCCACCACGACGCCGGACCGGCGTATTCAGGCGGATATTGGCGGCGATATCACGGCCTTGCTGGCGCCACGGTACCGCGCGTTTTTCGGTGAAGACGTTGCCTTGAAAATCGACGCACTTTTGCAGGCTGATGGCGCTGTTGAGATCTCTGATTTCGCGCTGCGTGCAGAGGCGGCGAATCTGGCGGGCAAGCTGACCCTCAACGCGGATAAATGGCCAACCTTGATCGACATATCAGGACAGATCGCAGATCCGGATGGCACCGCGATCCTGCTACCCTTGGGCGGTGACGGAACAACTGTCGGCGCTGTTGATCTGCGCGTGGATTTCGACGCAGGCAAAGGGGAAGCGATTGCCGCGACCTTTGAAATAGCCGAGCTGTCTCTGACGGATTTGTCGATCGAGCGGACCAGCCTGTCACTGGACGGAAGTTTGGTAGGCGATGCAGGGCGTTTGGGTGAATTTGACGGTGACATCACTTTTGATATGGCGGGTTTGTCCCCGCGTGACACGGCACTGGCCGAGGCGCTGGGCCGGGCCATAAGGGGCCGTACGACCCTGAATTACGTAGAAAACCAGCCGCTGCGGATTTCCGGCCTGAGCGTGACGGGAACCGATTACGGGCTGACTGGAAAGGCCGAGATTTCGGGGGTTGATACCGGTTTGTCGACCCCGTTGGATGCCCGGCTCACGGCCACTGATCTGAGCCGCTTTTCCGCCCTTGCAGGGCGTGCACTCGACGGGCAGACCGACTTGGCGTTGCAGGGCAGTGTCGGGCTGTTGAGTGGTCAGTTTGATCTGGCGGCACGCGGCAGTACCACTGATCTGGCGTTGGGCATCGCGCAGGCTGATGCGGTGATGGCGGGCCGCACCATCGTAAGTGTGGCAGCGCAGCGCGACGAGAACGGCACTATCCTGCGCGATCTGGTGCTTGAAAATGATGCGCTTAGCCTGACGGGGGCAGCGCAGTTGCGCACCGATGACAGCAGCCTGCAGGCGGATTTCAAGCTTAACGATATTTCACTGGTGGTACCGCAATACGACGGGCCCGTCTCAGTCAAGGCGACCGCCGTTCAAGACAGTCGCGGGTGGTCGCTGGAGGCCACGACAAAAGGCCCGTACGGTGCGGCACTGACGGCCAAGGGGCTGGCGACCGGCCCTGATGCGGCGATAGATTTCACTGCGGCCATCCCGAATGTAAAACCCTTTGCCGCGCAGGTCGACGGCCCTGTTACAGCCACAGGAACGCTGCGCAATTCACCGGACGGTTGGCAGGTCACGACGGATGCAACTGGTCCTTATAAAAGCCGCGCAAGGTTAGACGGTGGGGTGACCCCAATACTTGATCTGCGCTTTGACGTTTCTCTGCCGGATGTGCAGCCTTTGGTGCCGCAAGTTTCGGGTCCGCTGAGCGCCACAGGACAATTGCGTCAGACCGACAAAGGTTTTTTGTTAGATACCAAGGCCAGCGGTCCTTATGGCGCAACAGCCGTCGTTGAGGGTTTGGCGACAGGGCCTGATATGCGACTGGCTTTTGATTTAGCGGTGCCAAACGTCGCCCCGCTTGCGCCGGGTATCAACGGGCCACTGTCAGCGAATGGCGTGGTACAGCAGTCCCCTGCAGGTATTATGCTAGATACCAAGGCCAACGGTCCTTATGGCGCGAAAGCAGCGGTTGAAGGGATGGTGACAGGGCCAAACATGCAGTTGTCTTTCGATCTGACGGTACCTGATGTCTCGCCGCTTGCGCCAGGTTTCAACGGCCCTTTGGCGGCAAACGGAACGCTGCGCCAGACGTCGCGAGGGATCATGGTTGCGACCCAAGCAAGCGGCCCTTATGCATCGCGCGCATCCGCACAAGGGACAGTGACAGGGCCAGCGGCGAATGTGGATTTCACCTTTTCGATGCCCGATATCGGTCCTTTGGTTGATAAGATTAGTGGCCCGTTGAACCTGCAAGGGTCGGCCCGCAAACAGGGGGGCGACTGGGCGGTGCAAACAGATGTTGATGGTCCTGCGGGCACTCGGGCGCGTTTGGACGGCCGCGTCAATGCGGACGGTACTCTCAATATGGATGTGACTGGCAACGCGCCCTTGGGTCTGAGCCGGCCGTTTCTGGCCCCGCGGGATCTGCAAGGACAGGCGCGGTTTGACCTTTCGGTGAACGGGCGCCCGGCCTTGTCTTCTGTATCGGGAACAATCCAGACATCCAACGCGACGTTTACCGCGCCGAACCTGCGGGTGGCCTTGCAGGGAATAGCGGCGGATATTCGGCTGGCCAATAGTCGCGCCCAGATTGATGTCACCGGACAGGCATCGAACGGTGGCAGCCTGAACCTGGGCGGGAGCGTTGTCTTGGGCGGGGCTTTGACTGCCGATTTGGCCATCAGGCTGCAGGATATCGTTCTGGTCGATCCGAAACTGTATCGCACGTCGTTGAGTGGCGGCCTGCGGCTGGCAGGGCCATTGACGGGTGGCGCGCAAATTTCGGGGCAAATCGATGTGGGTGAAACGGAGATCAGCGTGCCCTCGACAGGATTGACCAGCATCGGGGATATCCCGCCGATTACCCATATTGGCGCGACCCGTCCGGTGATCGCCACACGGCGCAAAGCGGGGATCGAAAACGAACAAGCCGGTTCCGATCCGGTGGCAAAAACCGGTGCCGGATTCGGCCTGAACGTGCGGATCAACGCCCGCAACCGGATATTTGTGCGCGGACGTGGTCTTGACGCGGAGCTTGGCGGAGGGTTGACGGTAACGGGCAACACCAACCGGGTAATCTCGGCTGGCCGCTTTGATTTGTTGCGCGGGCGGTTGGACATTTTGGGAAAACGGTTTGATCTGGTCGAGGGCTCGATCCAGTTTCGCGGTGATCTGGTGCCCTACATCCGCTTTGTCTCGGCCACCGCGACCAATACCGGTGAAGTGCGTGTTGTGGTGCAAGGTGCCACAAATGCACCAGAGGTAACATTTGAATCTACACCGGAATCGCCGCAGGACGAGGTTTTGGCGCAGTTGCTCTTTGGCCGCAACCTGTCGGAAATTTCACCAATTCAAGCGCTGCAATTGGCCGATGCTGTGGCCACTTTGGCGGGACGGGGCGGTACGGGAATTATTTCCAACCTGCGGGCCGGATTCGGGCTGGATGATCTGGATGTTACCACGACGGACAGTGGGGCGACCGCGGTACGTGCCGGTAAATACGTTTCGGAGAATATCTATACCGACGTGACCGCAGCGTCTGACGGCACGGGTGAGGTGTCGCTGAACCTTGACATCACCTCGCACCTAAAGGGCAAGGCTACGCTGGGCTCTGACGGGAACTCAAGCATCGGTATCTTCTTTGAGAAGGATTACTGAAGCGGATCAACCTTTGGCCCTGAAGGTGCCAAACCGTCCTTGATCAAACAACAACCCCGCACCTTGTCCGGGGCAAGCGGCCGCATGAGTGATCTGGCCCACAATGATCGAATGATCACCAGCGGGGTGCACAGCAAAACGTTCACAGTGAAACGCCGCCAGACAACCGGCAAGCTGGGGGGCACCGTCTGGCCCAACCACCCAGTCAAAGCCGGTAAAATCATGGCCTTGACCGGCAAAATGGCTTGCCAATTCCTGTTGATCCGCGCCCAGAATATGGATGCAGTAATGCGTTGCGTGTGCAAAGGCTTCATGGCGTTTCGAATGCAAGGCGGCAGACCACAACACCAGTGGCGGTTCGAGCGAGACCGAGGAAAAGGAATTTGCTGTCATGCCCAGTGGACCTTGGGCGGTTTGCGTGGTGATCACGGTTACACCGGTCCCGAAACGGCCAAAGGCGTTGCGCAAGGCTTGCCCGTCGGTCGGGGCGAAAGGGGTCATGTCATTATCCATCGCAGCCTGCGGTGCCACGGCAGAAAAGATTTGTCCAGTGATGCCCATTGCATGATCCTTTTCGGGTGCAGCATTTGCACTTTGGATCAAACGATAAACCGCGACCCAGACCATATCAGGTCCGGATCGCGGCGATTTTGTGCAGACGGTGCCTGATTATTTCCGGTTCATGCGGTTTTCGATCAGATCATCGACCACAGCCGGCTCTGCCAGCGTAGACGTATCGCCTAATGCGCCAAAGTCATCTTCGGCAATTTTGCGCAGGATGCGGCGCATGATCTTGCCGGAACGGGTTTTCGGCAGGCCCGGTGCCCATTGGATTAGATCAGGCGATGCGATGGGGCCGATTTCGGTGCGGACCCAGTTACGCAACTCAAGGCGCAGCTCTTCGGAAGGTTCCTCGCCGCCCATCAGGGTGACGTAGCAATAGATGCCCTGGCCCTTGATGTCGTGTGGATAGCCGACGACGGCAGCTTCCGCGACCTTGCCGTGGGCGACCAGTGCGCTTTCGACTTCGGCGGTGCCCATGCGGTGGCCGGATACGTTGATCACATCATCGACACGACCCGTGATCCAGTAATCGCCATCCGCGTCGCGTTTGCAGCCATCACCGGTAAAATAGTAGCCCGGATAGTCCGAGAAATAGGTCTTCTCGAACCGGTCATGATCGCCCCAGATGGTACGCATCTGGCCCGGCCAGCTGTCTGCGATGCACAGCACACCTTCAACAGGGTCGCCTTGTAGTTCTTCAGCGGTGGTAGGTTCCAGCACAACGGGTTTGATCCCGAAAAAGGGCTTCATCGCTGCGCCCGGTTTCATCGCATGTGCGCCGGGCAGGGGGGTCATCAGGTGACCACCGGTTTCGGTCTGCCACCATGTGTCAACGATGGGACAGCGCCCGCCGCCGATAACTTCATTGTACCACTTCCACGCTTCGGGGTTGATCGGTTCGCCCACTGTACCCAGCACCTTCAGGCTGCTCAGGTCCACGCCGTTCACGAAATCATCGCCTTTGCCCATAAGTGCCCGCAGGGCCGTCGGGGCAGTGTAGAACTGGTTGACCTTGTGCTTTTCACAAACCTTCCAGAAACGGCTGGCGTCGGGGTAAGTTGGGACACCTTCAAACATCAGTGTTGTGGCACCATTGGCCAGCGGGCCATAGACGATATAGCTGTGCCCGGTCACCCAGCCCACATCTGCCGTGCACCAATAGATGTCGCCGTCATGGTAATCAAAGCTGATTTCATGGGTCATCGCCGCGTAGACCAGATAGCCGCCGGTGGTGTGAACCACGCCTTTGGGCATGCCGGTAGATCCGGAGGTATAGAGGATGAAAAGCGGGTCTTCGGCGTTCATGACTTCGGGCGCGCAGGTGGGATCTGCCTGTGTAGCAAGCGCGTTATAATCAAAGTCGCGCCCCTCGACCCAGGTGGTCTGACCGCCGGTGCGTTTGACCACCAGACATTTCACCGTGTCCTTGCAGTGCAATAGCGCCTGATCCGCGTTGGTCTTCAGTGCTGTATTGCGCCCGCCACGGGGGGCTTCGTCGGCGGTGATCACGACTTTGGCTTCGGACCCGTTGATCCGTGCGGCCAGTGCATCGGGAGAGAAACCAGCGAAAACAATTGAATGGATTGCGCCGATACGGGCACAGGCGAGCATGGCATATGCGGCTTCGGGGATCATCGGCAGGTAGATGATTACCCTGTCACCCTTGCCGACGCCGAGGTCGCGCAGGATGTTGGCCATCTTGCAGGTATTGGCGTGGAGGTCTTTGTAACTGATGTGCAGTGCGTCATCTTCGGGGCTGTCGGGCTCCCAGATTATCGCTGTCTGGTCGCCGCGTGTTTCCAGGTGGCGGTCGATGCAATTTGCCGAAACATTCAGCGCGCCGTCAGCGTACCAGTTGATATGCACATTACCCAAGGTGAAATCGACGTCTTTGACTTTGGTAAACGGTTTGATCCAATCCACCCGCGTGCCCTGTTCGCGCCAGAACCCGTCAGGGTCGCTGATGGAGGCGTCGTACATCCGGGTATAGGTGTCGGCGTTCACATGAGCGCCTGCGGCCATGGCATCCGACGGCGGATAGGTTTTTGCAGCTGTATCAGACATTGTAGGTCCCTCCCTTGGCAGTCTTTCAGGCCCGCGCATGAACTGGATCACATCGCTAGCCCGCTCCTCGTCGCGATCATAGCGGGCTGTGAACGGAAGGAAATAAGTATCTGGAATAGAGAGGTTTCCTTGTAAAAGTTTTTCCCTTGGTTTGCGCCTTTTGTAAATTTCTCGAGCTGGGTTCTGTTGTTTTCTTTTATTCCGCAACGTTTTTTGTCAATGGCATAAGGCAATTTCTGCTGACCGGGGCACGCTGAGGCAGGTCAAAACCCTGTTCGGTTGCCTTGGTTTTTTGTTTATTTGCAGGTTGGCAGCTGCCTTACAGGGGCCGCGTGCCTGCTGTTTTCAAGACCGGTGACCCGTGGAATGTCCCGAAGGTGGCGGCCAGACCTGCGCCGGGGGGTTGGCAGCGCTTCTCCCTCACGGTAGCGTCTTTCCAAGCGCGCCGAGGAGGGTGCGCATTAACGGGAGAAAACCAATGACCAAGTTTTTGAGCGGTGCCGCTGTGTGCGCCATCTCTTTCGCGTTTGCATCACAGGCTGCGGCCACCGAATGGAATGTATCCGTATGGGGCAAGCGCCGCGCCTTTACCGAGCATGTTGAAAAGCTGGCCGAGCTGGTGTCTGAAAAGACCGGCGGCGAGTTCACCATGAACATCAGCTACGGCGGTCTGTCCAAGAACCGCGAAAACCTTGACGGCATCTCAATCGGTGCTTTCGAGATGGCGCAGTTCTGTGCCGGCTATCATGCCGACAAAAACCGCGTTGTGACTGTGCTTGAGCTGCCTTTCCTCGGGGTTGAAAACCTTGAGCAGGAACGCGCGGTGTCCAAGGCGGTGTATTCCCATCCTGCCGCCGCCGACGAAATGGCGCAGTGGAACGCGAAACTGCTGATGACCTCGCCGATGCCGCAGTACAACCTTGTCGGCACGGGTGAGCCGCGCACGACCCTTGATGACTTCAAGGGCATGCGGGTGCGCGCGACGGGTGGTCTGGGCGCGGCATTCGAGGCCGTGGGCGGGGTGCCCACATCCGTGACCGCGACAGAAGCCTATCAGGCGATGGAATCAGGCGTTGTCGATACCGTGGCCTTTGCACAACATGCGCATCTGTCCTTCGGAACGATCAATCAGGCTGACTGGTGGACAGCCAACCTCAACCCCGGCACCGTGAACTGCCCGGTGGTGGTGAACATCGACGCCTATGAGGCCCTGTCTGACTCAGAACGCGAAGCACTGGACGGCTCTATCGAGGAATCGCTGGACCACTACCTGAGCAACTACGCCGAGTTGCTGAAAAAATGGGATACTGTTCTGGAAGAAAAGGGTGTCGAGAAAGTTGTGATCGCACCGGAGGTCCTTGAGGAGTTCCGCGCAGCAGCGGCCGCACCGGCCCGCGATGCCTGGATTGCCGACATGGAAGCACAGGGCCTGCCGGGTCAGGAGCTTTATGATCTCGTGGTCAAGACATTGGCTGACGCCAAAGCCGGCGGTAGCTAAGCCGTGAGGCCATAACGGGAAAACCCCGCCCTACGGGCAAGCTGTAGGGCGGGGTTCACCCCGCGATTTGCGCAGGCAAAACAAACAAGAAAATAACGGGGGGAGCGAGACATGGCAGGATCTGCCGCTGTGCTGGAGGATTCCAGCCTACTGAGTAAACTGGACCGTATTTTACTGCCGCTGGAGCGGTTTTGCGCGCTGCTGTCGGGGCTCGCGATTTTCTCCCTGATGTTTCTGGCCGCCTATTCCGTCACCGGGCGCAAATTCTTTGCCTCTCCGATGGCAGGCTACGTGGATTACATCGAGGCCGCGATGCCGATTATCGCGATCATGGGTATCTCCTATGTGCAGCGTGACGGCACCCATATCCGCATGGACATGCTGGTGGGCGCGCTTAAGGGCAGAACGCTGTGGTTCTTCGAGCTGGTCTCTGTCCTGATGATTTTGGTGCTGATGCTCGCGCTGACCTACGGCGCTTGGGAACATTTCGCACGCTCCTTTGACTGCGCCCGCCCGCTGTGCAGCCGCGATAGTTCGATTGACGTTGGTATCCCGATCTGGCCCAGCAAACTGGTCGTGCCTTTTGCCTTCGGCGTGCTGGTGCTGCGTTTGGTGCTTCAAACTTGGGGATTTGGCCGCGCCTTTGTTTTGGGGCTGGAAAACCCGGTGGCGGTGCCGCTGAACCTGACCGTTGCGGAACAGGCCATGATTGAGGCCAAGGCACTGGAAGGGGCTGACTGATGGAACCGATTGAGATTGGCCTTTGGGTCTCGGGCGGGATGCTCGTTTTTGTGATCCTTGGCATGCGCGTGGCCTTTGCCGCCGCGATGGCGGGTTTTGTAGGTCTGGTCTGGCTGCGCTGGAACGGGTTCGACTATGATCCTGAAAGGTTCTGGAAAGCGGTTGAAATCAGCGTCAAGATTGCGGGCCTTACCCCCCATTCAAAAGTCAGCGCACAGGTGCTGAGCCTGATCCCCGTCTTTATCATGATCGGCTATCTGGCGTATCACGCCAAGCTGACGACGGCGCTGTTTGAGGCCTGCAAACGCTGGTTTGCCTGGGTGCCGGGCGGTCTGGCCGTCTCTACCGTCTTTGCCACGGCCGGTTTTGCCGCCGTATCTGGCGCGTCTGTCGCCACGGCTGCAGTCTTTGCCCGCATTGCCATCCCGGAGATGCTGAAGGTGGGCTATAACAAGCAGTTCGCTGCGGGCGTCGTGGCCGCTGGCGGCACGCTGGCCTCGCTCATCCCGCCCTCCGCAATCCTTGTGATCTATGCGATTATCGTGGAGCAGGACGTGGGCAAGCTCTTGCTGGCGGGGTTCATCCCCGGCGCCTTCTCGGCTGTGGTCTATGCCGCGCTGATCATCGGCATTGCGATGATCTGGAAGAACGTGGGCCCGCCTGTCACAGGCTTTACCTGGCGCGAAAGGTTTGAATCGCTGCCGCCTGCCTTACCGATCGTTGCGGTTGTGGTGATCATCATCTTCTTTGTCTACAACCCCTTTGGCGATGCCTGGGGCACACCGACAGAAGGTGGTGCTGTCGGGGCCTTTGTTGTGTTTCTGATGGCTGTCTACAGGGGCATGCGCTGGACCAAGCTCAAGGAGGCACTGCTCGAAAGTGCCAAACTGACCGTGATGATCTTTTCGATCATCTGGGGCGTGCTGATCTATGTCAGGTTTCTGGGATTTGCCGAATTGCCTGATGCCTTTGCCGAATGGATCACCTCGCTAGATATGGCGCCGTTGACGATCCTGATCTGCATCCTGCTGGCCTATGCGGTGCTGGGGATGTTTATGGATGCCATTGGCATGTTGCTGCTGACGCTGCCGGTGGTCTATCCGGCGGTCATGGCCTTGAACGGGGGGGAAACCGTCGCGGCTGCGGACAGCGCCTTTGGCATGTCCGGCTCGATGTGCGCGATCTGGTTCGGTATTCTGGTCGTCAAGATGGCGGAGTTCTGTCTGATAACACCACCCATCGGCCTGAATTGCTTTGTCGTGGCCGGGGTGCGCGATGATCTGACCGTGCAAGACGTGTTCCGCGGTGTCACTCCCTTCTTTCTGGCCGATGCGGTGACCATCGCGTTGCTGGTCGCATTTCCGAGTATCGTCTTGTGGCTGCCCTCATTGGTTGGCTGAAGCCGTCCCTTCGTAATTTCAGGAGACACATCATGTCCGTTCTGCCCATCATCGACGCCAGTACCGACGAGTTGACGGCCATCTTCAAGGATCTGCATGCTCATCCTGAGATCGGTTTTACGGAGACCCGCACGGCGGCCATCGTTGCCGACAAGCTGCGTGAATATGGCGTCGACGAGGTGCATGTCGGTATTGGCCAGACCGGCGTTGTCGGAATCATCAAAGGCAATCGTGAAGGCGCACGCAGGGTTGGCGTGCGCGCCGATATGGACGCGCTGCCAATTACCGAAGAAACCAACCTTGCTTATGCATCAACCAATCCCGGTGTGATGCATGCCTGCGGCCATGACAGCCATACGACAATGTTGCTGGGGGCGGCGAAACATCTGGCCGCGACCCGTGATTTTGCGGGGACGGCAGTGATGATTTTTCAGCCCGCCGAAGAAGGGTTGGGTGGCGCACGCGACATGATCAAGGACGGTCTGTTTGACCGGTTTCCCTGTGATGAAATCTTCGGCATGCATAATTCACCGAACGGCGAACCCGGGTCTGTGGGCATCTGCAAGGGCGCTGCGATGGCGGGGGCTTCGTTCTTTGACATAACGGTGCAGGGCAAGGGCAGTCATGCCGCCATGCCACAACAATCCAAGGATCCGTTGGTAATTGCTTCGGCCCTCGTCGGGAGCTTGCAAACCATCTTGTCGCGCAATGTTGCACCGCTGGACACCTGCGTTTTATCCGTCACGCAGATACACGCCGGTGCGGCCTATAATGTGGTGCCCGACACGGCGACACTGGCGGGCACAATCCGTTACTTTAAGGATGAGGTGATTGCCCTTGCCGAAACCCGGATGCGTGAGCTTTGCGCCGGTTTTGCAGTGGCCTATGGGGTTACGATCAACATCGACGTTCGTAATGTCTTTGACGTTTTGATGAACGACAGCGATCTGTCGGACGCCTATATGGAGGCGGCTGCCGACATCGTAGGGCGTGAAAACATCAGCGATACGGATCAACCCGCAACAGGTTCCGAAGATTTTGCAGATATGCTCAAGGTCATTCCCGGGGCCTATTGCCGCATTGGCCATTCCGGTACCACGGGGCTGCATAATCCCAGTTTTTTCCTTGACCCCGAGGTATTGCCGGTGGGCGCGTCGATCATGGCGCGGATTGTGGAGCGGCGGTTGGCGGCCTGAAGAAGGGGCTAATCGACGCCCGTTTGCGAAGGCCAGACATGTTCCTTCGGCAAGATGCGCGGCTTTCCATTGGCCGCCGGGATGTTTTGTCTTCGGAACACATAAGCCCGGTGGTTTTCTTGCACTTTGAAATCATGTGCTGGGGCGCAATGTCGTGCGCGCCGATGAAGGACTTGGTAAATTTAAGGTCAATTTGGGGCAGGGGCAGTAGCGATCTTGGTTCGTCGCTCAGGGTTTGCTTTTCGACCTATGATGCCCCCCGCAACTTATGCGGCATTGGCCGTTTCTCTTGCCAGCATCAGGAAATGGCCCCGAACGTGCTTGACGAAAGGTCTGGCCATAACGTCGCGGCCTGAAGAAAAGGGCCGGCCAACGATCTGACCGGCCCTCCATGAAAGTAGGTATTAGTTTGGCGGAGGCCTTACTTACGCGCGAGTTCTACCCAGTTGCCGTCTTTGATGACCGAGATAACCACCTCATCCGCACCTTGGTGATCGGTTGCGGAATAAGTCACGGTGTTGCCGGAAACGACGTCTTCATAGTTCAGGCTTTCCATGCCCGTCTGGAAAGAGGTCGCATTCAAATCGGGGCCAGCGGCCTCCAAAGCCCGTACCAACGTTTCAGCTGCCGAGTGGCCCAGCAATGCGCCGGAACCGGGCAGCTCTTCGCCTGTCGCCTCGGTGTAGCGGGCAAAGAACTTCTGGACTTCTGGCTTGTCCATGCGCGACAGCAGGTCGGCCCAGCCAGAGGCGGCATACATGCCCTCGGTGACGCCACCTGGCACTTTGGCCATAACGGTGTGGAAACCCGCAGAGGAGTTCAGGAAGGACATGTTTGTCAGGCCCAGTTTCTTGGCTGTACCGGAAACGGTAATGGCCTGACGAACACCCAGCGCCAGTGCCACGATTTCACAACCTTCTGCGTTCAGTTTTTGCAACGCGCCCACGAAATCCGCGTCGTCCGGCTTGTGGGTGGTTTCCGAGACAAAGGTTAGGCCATCGGTTTCGGCGGCGATGGATTCAGCGCCTTCCTTGATGTCCTGGCCAAAATCAGTCGGCAGATACATGGCACAGACCTTGCTCGCGCCTTTCTGTTCGGCCAGATAGGTCACGCCAATCCGGATCTGCTCGTAATAGGTTGCCGTGCCTGCGTAATGTAGCGGTGAAAAAGGTTCGGCCATCTGACGTGCGGCTGACAGCGGTGAAACGTTTGGCACCTTCTTGGCGTCTTGCAGTTGGAAGGCGGCGATGTTCATTGGTGTCCCCAAGGACAGCAGCATCGCAAAAACCTTGTCGCCATTGACCAGCTTGTTCATGCCTTGAATAGCTTTGGGCATCTGATAGCCGTGATCTTCGACAACAAACCGAATTTTGCGGCCATGAATTCCGCCGGCCTCGTTGACCTCATCAAATACCAGTTGCGCGGCTTTTGTCGCGGGCGCGCCGAAAGCGGCGAAAGGGCCCGACAGATCGTTGTTCGAGCCGATTAGAATTTCGCTATCTGTTATACCTTGTTCGGCATAGGCCGGTACCGCACTCATCGCCGCGGCAACGGCTACTGTCGCCAGTGTGGTTGTTAGTTTTCTCATTGGTCTTCTCCCTATTGTGTTTTGATGTGAAAAGCCGTGCCCGATGTTGTCAATACATCTGGCTGATCAACTCTCCATGTTTTGTTTCCACAAAGCTTCGTTTGAGCTTCATAGTAGGCGTAAGTTCATCGTCGTCTGCGGTTAATAGCACGTCGATCAGGCGGAAATCCTTGATCTGTTCGACACGCGCGAAATCCTTGTTCACCTCTTCGACGGTCTGGCGGATCAGGTCCTGCACCTCTTTTGCTGCACAAAGCGAGGCGTAGTTAGAGAATGGCACGCGGCGGTCCTGCGCGAATTTCTCGACGTTTTCCTGATCGATCATCACCAGACAGGTCAGGAATTTTCGTTTGTCGCCAATGACCACCACGTCAGAGATGTAGGGCGAGAATTTCAGTTTGTTCTCGATCTCGGCAGGGGTGATGTTTTTGCCGCCTGCTGTGATGATGATGTCCTTCAAACGCCCGGTGATCTTGAGAAACCCCTCGTTGTCCAACATCCCGACATCGCCAGTGCGCAGCCAGCCATCCTCGGTAAAGGTCTCTGCGGTTTTTTCAGGGTTTTTCCAATAGCCTTGAAACACGTTCCCGGCTTTGTATTGCACTTCGCCTTCTGGCGAGACCCGAATTTGGGCACCGGGCAGGGCAGGGCCCACGGTGCTGATCTTGTTGTTGGCCAAGCTGTTGATGGCAATCACACCGGAGCTTTCGGTCATACCATACCCCTCAAGAACAGGTACGCCAATCGCTTGATACCATTTCAGCAGGTCAGGTGAAATCGGTGCCGCACCAGAGCCCCCCCGGCGCAAACGGTCCATCCCGATCATCCGCCGCAGGTTCTGTAGCAAGGCGATATCCCAAAAGCGGTAAGCGAGGTTTGTCCCAAACGGCAACGGCTTGCCTTCGGCCAGACATGACGCGCGGGCAGCACCGGCTTTCAGGGCTGCCGCATAGGCCCATTTTTGAAGACCCGTTGCATCGCCGATACGAATGGCAACCTGCGAATAAATCTTTTCCCATAGCCGCGGTACGGCGACAAAGGTCTGCGGGCTGACCTCTTGCAGGTTATCAAAGATTGTCTCAGGGCTTTCCGCGAAATTGATGGTGGAGGCCGCTGCGATCGGCGCATTGACAGAGAAAACCCGCTCCAGAATGTGGCACAGTGGCAAGAAACAAAGCTGATCATCCGTGTCGAAGACAGGTCCGTCGTGTAGACCGGCAGAGACGGAATACATCAAATTGCCATGACTGATCATGGCGCCTTTGGGTTTGCCAGTGGTGCCGGAGGTATAGACCAGAATGGCGGTGTCATCGGGTGTCGTGGCGTCAATCCCGTCATCAAAAGCCGTTGGATTGGCCAAGTCATACTCCGCCCCCAGCTTATAGAGTTCATCAAGAAAAATGATCTGGGGGTCGGTGAACCCATGCAGTCCTTCCCGGTCCATGATGATGACCTTGACCAGGTCCGGTATCTTGTCCCGCACCTGCAAGAACTTGTCCAACTGCTCATCGTTTTCGACAAGCAGAAAGCGGCTGTCCGAATTGTTGACCAGATATTCCAGTTGGGCGGCCGAATCGGTGGTGTAGACACCTGAGCAAATCCCGCCGACGGATTGCACACCCATATCCGTGTACATCCACTCCTTGTTGTCCTCGGACAAGATCGAAACGACCTCGCCGCGTTGCAAACCCAGGGACACCAACCCAAGGCCAAGGTGTTTGGCGCGGGTGAAATAGTCGTCCCATGAATGCGACCGCCAGATCCCCAATACCTTTTCGCGATGTGCCGTCCGTGTGCCCAGGGCATGGCACCGAAGGCGGAACAGCTTTGGCGTGGTATCCATGCCGTCGATATAGAACGGGCCTTTTGACAGATCAGCGTTGATCGACAATCCGTGTACTTGTTCCTGAGAGGGGAGCTTACCTGTCATGATCAATCCCTATCGCCACGTCTTGCGCTGTTTCCAGCGGCGTTGTCCGCGCTGGTTTTCGTCCTGGCTGACACCAAGGTAGAATTCCTGAATGTCTTTGGAGGCTGCCAGAACCTCTGCCGTGTCGTTCATCACGATGCGCCCCAGCTCCATCACATAGCCGTAGTCAGCCGCATCAAGGGCCACCTTGGCGTTCTGTTCGACCAGCATCATTGTGACCTTTTGCTCTTTGTTGAGCCGCACGATGATCTCGAAAATCTCCTGCGTCAGCAGCGGGGATAAGCCAAGGCTCGGTTCGTCCAGAAGCATCAGCTTGGGGTGCGACATCAGCCCGCGGCCGATCGCCAGCATTTGTTGCTGTCCGCCCGACAGCGTGCCTGCACGTTGGCTGCGGCGGTCCTTGAGGATCGGGAAATAGGAATAAACCATGTCCTCGTCATCGCTGATAGTGCTGCGGTCCTTGCGGGTGTAGGCCCCCATTGCGATGTTCTCTGCCACGGTCATCAGCGGGAAAATCTCGCGGCCCTCGGGAACATGCACGATGCCACGCCGCACAATCGCGTCGGGCTCGAGGGACTGAATGTCAGTCCCTTCCATTTTGATCGTGCCCTTCTCGGGGTCCATCACGCCCGAGATGGTCTTTAAAAGCGTCGTCTTACCCGCACCGTTGGCCCCCAGAACGGCGACAATCTGGCCCTCATGAACCTTCAGGCTTACGCCACGAATGGCCATGATGGGGCCGTAATAGCTTTCAAGGTTGTCGATCTGCAAAACGACTTTTGGTGTTGTGGCATCTGTGCTCATGCGCGTGATGTCCCTGTTTTCGAAATCTCGCCAGTGCCCAGATAGGCCTCGATCACGGCAGGATGCGATTGCACTTCGGCGGCGGTACCGGTGGCCAGTTCCTTACCATCCGACAGCGCCATAACGCGCCCCGAAACGGCCGAAACCAACCCCATGTCGTGTTCTACCATCATGACCGAAATCCCCATTTGCGTCTGGATGTCTTCGATCCAGAACGCCATGTCTTGGGTTTCCTCCACCGACAGGCCGGACGCCGGTTCATCCAGCAGCAACAGCTTTGGTTCGGACGCAAGTGCGCGACCCAGCTCAACCACCTTACGCACGCCATAAGGCAACCCGCCAATCATCTTGTCGCGGTAGGGTTGGAGGTTCAAGAAATCGATCACTTCCTCCACCGCCTTGCGGTGGCGCAGTTCATCGCGATAGGCCTTGGGAGAAAACACGATGTTGGACAGCATCCCCGTCTTGCGATGGCGGTGCCGCCCGACAAGAAGGTTCTGCAAGACGGTTGCCTGTTCAAACAGTTCGATGTTCTGGAATGTGCGGGCGATGCCAAAACTTGGAATCTGATCCGCCGCGTGTCTCAGCAGATCTTCCCCATCAAATTTGATACGCCCCTGTGCCGGGTCATAGAACCGCGAGATCAGATTGAAGATCGTGGACTTGCCTGCACCATTTGGCCCGACAAGCGCGAAAACCTCGCCTTCGTTGACCGTTAAGGAGACGTTGTCGACCGCCACAAGGCCACCGAACCGCAGGGTAACATTCTCGATTTCAAGCAAGCTCATTGGACACGATCCGTCTTGAGATAGGATTTCTGGCGTTTGAACATATCCTTACGATAGAACGGGAAAAGCTCAAAATAAGTGCGGATTTTCAGCCATCGACCATAAAGCCCCATCGGTTCAAACAGAATGAAACAGATCAGGATGAAGGCGAACAATGCGCTTTCCAGTCCGGGTACGTTGATGTTCACATCAAAGGTGGTGGCCAGAAACGTCCGCCCGTTGGCAATTGCAACAGGGATGATGCCCACGACAATCGCGCCAAAGAATGCGCCATGGATGAACCCTAGACCGCCGATCACAATCATCAAGAGCAAGGTAATCGACATGACCAGATCGAAAGTCTCGTTTGTGACATAGCCCGCTGAATGCCCAAAGAGCGCGCCGGCCAGTCCTGCTGCAGTGGCGGACAGGAAGAAAGACATCGCCTTGGTCCGGGTCAGGTTGATGCCCATTGCCCGCGCCGAGATTTCGCTGTCGCGCACGGCGGTAAAGCTGCGCCCTGTCGGGGTGCGCAAAAGGTTGCGATAAAACCAGACCATCAGAAGCGCGACAGCCAATACCAGATAGTAGAACTTATATGGGGTAGAGTAGCGGTTGATTTCCATCCCGAAGATGTTGATATCCGGAACCGCTGCACCAGCGATGCCACCGGTCCAGGGTTCTGCAATCACAACAAAATCACTGGTCAACATCGACATCGCCAGTGTTGCCAAAGCCAGATAAACGCCATGCAGGCGCAAGACCGGAAGCGCGATCATTGTTCCCAATGTGCCAGCAACAAGCCCCGAGACCGGAAACGCGATGATCCAGGGCACACCCGCGCCCAGAAGATTGATGTTGAGATAACAACCAAACGCCATGAACGTCGCATGACCAAGGCTGGGCAATCCGGTATGGCCCGTCAGCAGCATCAGTCCCATGCCCGCAATTGCCAAAATCAAAATGCCGGTGATTTCCCCCAGCAGATAGGCGTCGCCGATCGCCACGAAGTAAAGCGGCGTGGCCAGGACCAGCAACAAGAGCAGACCATACCACACCGCCTGCGCACGATGTTTGAACAGCGAAATATCGGCGTCGTAAGAGGTTTTGAAAACAAAGCGCATCCTTAAACCTTCTTTCGTTGTGTCTGTGAGAAGATTCCGCCAGGGCGGAAGATGAGAATGAGCAACAAGATCGCATAAGGCGCGATCTGGCTGACGCCGGGCGGGCCAAAGCGCGAGGCAAGCGGTTCAACCAATCCGATGATCAAGCCACCTAACAGCGCGCCGGGCAGCGAGCCAAAGCCGCCAATAGCCGCCGCCGCAAAGGCTTTGATGCCGAGCAACCCCGTAGAAGGGTCAATCGCGCCCTTTGACGCAAAGAGGATGCCTGCAACGGCCGCGACCATGCCGGACAGGCCCCAGACTAGACTGTGAATGCGCCTGACCGGGATACCCATGTAATAGGCTGCCAACTGGTTCTGTGACGCTGCCTGCATCGCCAGTCCGATCCGCGTGCGGGAAAAAAACAGATAGAAGATCAAGGTCAGAATAGCCGTCACGACGACGATCAGAATTTCGTCGACGCCAAGCACCAGCCCGCCCGACCGAATGTCCTGACCCGCAAACGGCGTCTCTAGCGAGGTCGGTTCATGGCTCCAAATGGCACCGGCAAAAAAGCGGATGATAAAGCCCATTGCGATGGTCAGGATGACGATAGATGTCTGTGATTGACCAAACATGTGGCGCAAAACACCCCAGTTAAAGAGGTATCCGAGACCGCCCATCACCAGAATAGAGAGCGGAACTGCAAGCCAAAAGTTCAGGCCCATGTATTCGTGATTAGTGAACCCAATGCATACAAATGCGCCAAGCATCATGAAATCGCCTTGGGCGAAGTTCACGGCTTCGGTGGCCTTGTAGATCAGCACGAAGCCCAAAGCGATCAATCCATAGACACAGCCGTTGGCAAGCCCACTGATGATGAGTTGTAGAAAATCCACGGCGCTCCTCCCAAAGACCATACGGACCAAGTTATTCAGTCAACTTATCAAGTTACAATCAATCTTCCTCTTTGTTTCGTAACGTAAGAAGGCCATTTACAGGGCAAAGCAGCGCGCTTGGCCGTAATACAGTGAATATCGCCTGTTTTCGGCGCTAACCGACTTGTACACGTGTTTCGAACACAAAAGCCGTTAGCGCAGTCTCAAGCGCCGCAGCAGATGCAGGGTCGCCTTCAGAAAGGGTCAACGTGACTTGCATGCCACGGGTTTCTCCAACAATAACCTCCACGCGCGCGTTGCCTAGCCCCAGTTCATTCTGCACCAGAGCGAGCACTTTCTGTTTGGCGGCCTCACAGCGCAGGGCAGGTTTGTAAATCTTGCCAACTGTAGTCAACGGAATGGCATCGATGATTTGAATGCGTTTCGGCCAGGCCGGGCGCTCGTCAATTGTGCCTTGTGCGTGGCGGTGCAGGTCGTCGATGCTTATCTCGGCACCAGGCAGCAGTTTGACAAAACAAACCGGAAGCTCGCCTGCGTAGGCATCCGGCATCCCAATGGCTGCGGCCCGGGCAACGGCAGGCTGTGCCGCCATCGCATTCTTGATCATGGCTGGATCAATATTGTGGCCGCTGCGGATAATCAGGTCTTTGGAACGGCCCGCGATGTAAATTCGGCCCTGCGCGCCCTTGTATCCAAGATCGTCGGAATTCAAGCTGCCACCCTCAATGACGCCGTTATTGTGTTTTGGGTCGCGATAACCTGACGAAACATGGCCCCCCTGGATCACGATCACTCCGATCTCATCTGTCGCGCATGGCGCGCCCAGACTTCCGTCTTCGTTCAGGCGCAGGATGTCCACTTGGGTGTAAGGCAAGGCCCATCTGTCTGACGTCAGCGCTTATGGGGCCAAATAGCCTTATTTGCTAAGAGAGTGTTTGTTGCTCATCGTAGCCACTGAGGAGTGGACGATGAGAAAGACAACGCAGAGCGCTGGCGAGAAGATCGTCAAAGACATCAAACGTGCCACGCGCAAGCATTACGCATCAGAAGAGAAGATCAGGATCGTGTTGGATGGCCTGCGTGGCGAAGACAACATCGCTGAGCTGTGCCGCCCACTGCCCGTCAGGGTCATGCAAGGCATGATCCCGAGAGGGGTGAGGGGATATCACAGGGCATCTATTATTAATTGTCAAAGGAGTTCATGGAAGCCGGGAAGAAGCGATTGGTTGGGGACACGGCACGTGCTGCAAACACTGACGAAGTAAAAGAACTGCGCCGCGAGGCCAAGGATCTCAAGGAAGTGGTTGCGGAGCAGACGCTCGAACTGCGTTTGCTCAAAAAAGCATGATAGACGGTGGGGGCGACCACGAATGAGGTACCCTGCATCAGAGAAGTTGGAGATCATCCGGCTTGTCGAGGAAAGCCATCTGTCAGCGCGTCTGACGTTAGCCAAACTGGGCATCCCTCGCACAACGTTCTATCTCTGGTATGATCGGTATTTGCAGCGTGGTGAAGCAGGTCTTGACGATCAATCCCCCAAGCCAAAGCATGTTTGGTATCGCGTGCCTGACGAGGTGAAGCAGAAGCTTGTCGACTTCGCATTGCGGGAAACAGAATTGTCACCGCGCGAGCAGGCAGTGCCGTTCACGGATCAGGAACGCTACTTTGTCTCAGAATCTACAGTGTATCGCGTGCTGAAGGCCAATGATCTGATCACCAGCCCTGCCTTCATCGTCATGAAGGCGGCGAGTGAGTTCGAAAACACGACGACTGGCATCAACCATCTGCGGCAGACTGACGTCACCTATATCAAGGTGCTAGGATGTCTTATAGCTAGGCGCATAGGCTGGGGGGGGCGGTCGCGGTCGCGTTGATAGTATTCTGCTGGCGTTTCATATGGCGTCCTCCATTTCGGCGTAGGTTTGCTTGGCAAGTTTGATGGCATGGTTTGCCTTGGGCACGCCCCCGTAGACAGCGACGTGCATCAAGGCCTGTAAGACATCGTTTTGGGTGGCACCGGTGTTGGCGGTGGCGCGGATATGCATGGGGATTTCTTCGAAATTTCCTGTCGCAGCCAGCAAGGCTAATGTTAGCATAGAGCGGTCGCCCCGGCTGATTGTGTCCTCCGACCATAGCGTCCCCCATGCCCCTTCGGGGATCACGCTTTGAAAGGCGTATCAAAAGCGTTTTTGTTAGCTTCGGCGCGGTCGACATGCGCGTCACCGAGAACGGCACGGCGGGCGGCCATACCTTTGTCGAAACGTTCAGACATAGGCGTGCTCCTGTAAGAGTGGGGTTAGGACATCCGCAAAGGCCGCCGGGTCTTCAATGTACGGCAGGTGGCCCGTTCTGTTGATGACATGGACTTGTGCGTCGGGGATCAGGGCTGCGGTTGCGGCCACTAGATCGGGCGGGCTGGACCCGTCGTGGCTGCCTGCGATGGCGAGCGTTGGCAGGCGCGGCGCAGCTGTGTTGCCGTCAGATCGGCCGCTGCGATGGCCGCGCAGCATGACGTATCCTGCAGCGGGTGTGCGCGAAAGTAGTGCCCCTCAAGGGACCGCTTCGGGCGTTGCGCGAAAGGTCGGGCCGTTGGCGTTGATGGCAGCGATCCGGTCGGCCCATTTTGCGGGATCGCCCAGTTTCGAGGCGGTGTTCGACAACACCAGAGCACGCACCAGATCGGGGCGACCTAAGGCGAGGGGTTGACCGATCATACCGCCAATCGAAAGGCCGACGAAGGTGACAGGCCCCAGGTCGAAACCCTCAATTAAAGCTGCGGCGTCGACCGTTAGATCGTCGATAGAATGCGGTCCTTCGGGGCATTCCGAAAGGCCATGCCCGCGTTTGTCTTAACGGATCAGTCGCAATCCGTCAGGCAACTGCGGGATGATCGCATCCCAAAGGCGCAAATCGGTGCCCAGCGAATTGGCAAACAAAACCGGCGCACCGTTTGGCTCGCCGTCCTCTTGCACATGTAGGCTCACGCCATTCACGTTTACGGCCCGCATCAGTAGGGTAAGCCCACGTAATTTTCTGCCATAGATTTCTGTGCCGCCTTGTTGGAACGCAGGAATTCAATCTCGGCGACCTGCATCTTCAAGTCAAACTCTGACTGGTCGGGGTAGGTATGCATCAGTGACGAGAACCACCAGCTGAACCGCTCGGCCTTCCAGACGCGGGCGAGAGCCTTTTCAGAGTAGCTGTCGATGCCGGCGGTACTGTTGTTCTCAAAGAAATCACGCAGACCGTTATAAAGGTAATGTACGTCGGATGCGGCTGTGTTCAGACCCTTTGCACCCGTGGGCGGCACGATGTGGGCCGCGTCACCACACAGGAACAACCGGCCCCAACGCATCGGTTCGGTCACGAAAGACCGCAGAGGGGCGATGGATTTCTCGATGCTTGGCCCAGTCACGAGGGTTTCCGCCTGATCCGCAGGAATGCGACGTCTCAGTTCTTGCCAGAAGGCTTGATCGGTCCAGTCCTCGGGCTTATCGCTCAGCGAGCACTGGATGTAATAGCGGCTGAGATTGTCGTTGCGCATAGAGCAGAGCGCAAAGCCGCGTGGGGAATTGGCGTAGATCAATTCGTGGTTAACAGGGGGCGTTTCGGACAGGATGCCCAGCCAGCCGAAGGGATAGACCTTTTCGTATTCGCGGCGAACGTCCAGCGGGATGGTTTGGCGGCTGACGCCGTGGAAGCCATCACAGCCTGCGATGAAATCGCACTCCAGCCGGCGCGTCTGACCGTCGACTGTATAGTCGACATGCGGGGCATCCGTGTCAGCCCCATTGATGACGACATCTTCGACGTTGAATTCAATCTTGCCGCCAGCTGCTTCGCGCGCATCGTAAAGATCGCGGGTCACTTCGGTTTGGCCATAAACCACGACAGGGGTGCCGGTGTGTTCAGTGAAGTCGACGCGGAACATCTCTTCCCCATAGGAGACCAGCGTGCCATCATGCAGGATGCCTTCGGCGTGCAGCCGGTCGGCGCAACCCGCTTCTTCCATCAGTTTGACCATCCCTTGTTCAAGAACACCCGCGCGGATGCGGCTAAGGACGTAGTCCTTGGTCTTGCGTTCCAGAACGACACTATCGATCCCGCGTGTGTGCAAAAGCTGCGACAGCAAAAGCCCCGATGGACCACCACCTATGATTGCGACCTGCGTCTTCATGTCATTCTCCCAACTGTGTTGCCCCCTTATGACATGCTTCAAAAGGTATTCATAATGAGATATAGGGAAGTTTAGTTATCTAAAAGGGAATGAATGTGGATCGTCGCATCAAGTTTCGGCATTTGGATGCCTTTAGTGCCATTGCGCGCGCCCGTAGTTTCAAGATTGCAGCGGAGCAGTTGAACCTGACCCAGCCGGCGATTTCGAAAACCTTGAAAGAGCTGGAAGATATCCTTGGGGTCGTGGTGATGGAGCGCAGCCGCTCAGGCGTGTCTTTGACCCCGACAGGTGAGGTGTTCCTTCAATTCGCCGAGCAAAGCACCGCCGCCCTACGCCACGGATTGCGCAGCATTCAGGCCACAGGCTGCGCGGAGGGGTATTTGCGGCTTGGGGCTTTGCCGAGTGTTGCGTCCTCGTTGCTGCCCGATGCTGTTCGTGACTTTGCCGCAAAAAGCCCCGATACGCTTGTCGAAGTGTATGAAGGACCGCACCATGATCTGACCAGCCGGTTGCGCAGCGGGGGGCTTGATCTGGTTGTTGGGCGGCTTGGCAAACCGGGCACCATGGTGGGCTTGAGTTTTCAGCAGCTGTATTCCGAAGAGGTGGTGATTGTAGCCTGTCCTGATAGCCCGGCGCTGACCTTTCGTACCGCGGCTGATCTAGACATGGTGCGGGTGCTGTATCCGCCGAAGGATTCCGCGATCCGACCATTGGTAGCGCGTTTGCTGATCTCCCAAGGCGTTCCGCTGTTTCGCAACCGGATTGAAACTGCGTCACCCAATTTTGGGCGGGCGGTTACACTCGCAGACCCGAACACGGTCTGGATCATCAGTAGAGGCGTCGTCGCTGATGATATTGCAACGGGACGGCTGGTTCGCTTGAACATCGACATGGCGTCTACGCAAGGGGCGGTCGGCATCATGAGCCGTGCAGAAGAAGTTCCATCAGTTGCCACGCGCATTTTTGCAAAACTGTTGAATGATATGTGCGAATAGGGCGATCATGCGCCTTGTCGGAAAGGATACTGGAAAAGCGGTATGAAAAGTCTTGGCAGTCGTGCTGACTTGGCGCGCCCTTCGAATATTTCGCTAATCTCCGAGTATGCAGTTGACGATTTTGTCGTCCGGGCCCTTGGGCGACTTGCTTGCACGACTGGCGTGCTGCTTGTCACCGATGATCCGGGCTTTCTGTCCGATCTTCCCAGTCAAATCCGCTTGGGCTTCACCCACGCGGGGCTGGATGACATTCCTATCAGACTGGCTGAAGTGAGCGGGTGCATTCAGGCTACATTAGAGACAACGCCAGCAGTATCACTTGTTATTGTGGATATGCGCTGGGGCGCGGGTACAACCTCTGCGACGGCCAATTTTGAAAGGTGGGGCGGGTTTTGCGACACGATCGTCGAGAACACGCAGATTTCTATAGTATCTGTCTATTCGCGGAGTCTGATGATCGAGGATCAGTTATTGGCTGCTATGCGCGGACACAGCCACTTCCTGGCTCCGTCAGGCCTCTATGACAATCCATTTTGGTTGCCGCCCGCCTATCAGACGGGGGCCACGATCTCGCAACAGATCGAGTTCGTACTGGGCCGTCTGGTGCCGGATTATGAAGGCACTCTTGTGCATGCCGATGGTGAAGCCTCCGGTGCAAACCCGAATTGGATCACGGTGCCACGCCGTTTGCGGCCGCGTGTGGGCAAGAACGAAATCTGGAAGATTAGATGCTTCGGGCGGCTAAGGATTTACCTGTCAGACGGAAGCCAGATCAAATGGGATATTCCCGGAAGTGCGCCCCGGAAATCCAAACTGCTGTTCGCCTATCTTTTGCAACGCGGGGAAAAGGGCGCATCGACCGATCTTCTGGCTGAGCTTTTGTGGTCCGCAGAGCCGGACGAGCACAAGAAGCGCAAGCGTCTCCATCACGCCATTACGATGTTGCGTAAAACGCTCGGTGGATCCGAGTTTATCAGGCGAAACGGGAGCTATTACACATTGGTCCCGCCCGAGGGGACGTGGATCGATATTGCGACCTTCGAACAGCTGTGCAACCGCGCCAAGGTGCTTTCTAAAGTGGAGAAGTTCGAAGATGCCGTCACGTTGTTGGATGCTGCTGACAGGTTGTATTCGGGCGAACTGTTCGAAGATTTGCCCGCTGCCTATTTTGAAAATGACATGGAAAACTGGGTGGTGCCCAAGCGGGAATGGTTCAGGGACATGGCCCTCAAGGTGTTACGGGACAAGGCGGCTATCCTGCGCCAGCGCGGGAACCTCAGGGATGCGCTGGCAACTTGCCAAAAGGCGTTGCAAATGGATGCTGTGTGCGAGATTGCCCACGCCGAAGCGATGCGCATTTTTCAAGCCCAAAAAAGAGCCGACGCCATCGCGCGCCAGTATCGCCAATACCTAAGTGCGATGGATGCGATGGAATTGGATCCCGAGACCGATGCCCTAGAGAGGCTTAGATCAGAGCTGATAAACTCCTTATCCTGACAATGCCTTGCTTGGCCCAAAGAAAAACCAAAGCGTATGGGCTAGTCTGATTCTTAACACGAATTAAATGTCAGGGAGGACATGTGATGAGCGTTCAGGCACAGCAGCATGCTGAAGACTACAATATTTTTGATCTCAACGCGCCCCATGCGAAATGGAAGGAGCTGCGAGAGGATCAGCCAGTCTTTCAAGACCCCGAGACCGGCTATTGGATCGTAACGCGTCACGCCGACATAAAAGCCGTTTTTGATGATTGGAACACGTTTTCGTCTGACAACGCGCAAGCGCCCGTGCGCCCGATGTGCGACGCCGGCAAGCAGATCATGATAGACGGTGGTTTCACGGTCTATTCCGGTTTGTCAGCCCGCGTTCCCCCGGATCACACACGCATTCGCAAGATTGCCCAGTCCGCTTTTGGCCCGAGGCGTTTTAAAGCCATTCAGCCAAAGATCGAAATAATCATCGACCGCTATCTGTCCAAGATCGCCGCGCGGAGCGAATGCGATTTCTTCCGGGATGTGGCGTATGACGTGCCCGCTTTGGTATTGTTCGCCCTTATGGGAATTCCCGATGAGGATGTCCCGAAGGTTAAAGACTGGGCAGCCAGCCGTGCTCTGCTCACTTGGGGCAATCTGAGCGACGAAGAACAGCTGCCACTGGCACAAAAGATGGTTGAATACTGGTCGTATTGTCGGGGTTTGGTCGCGGCACGCAAAGAAGTGCCGGGGGACGACTTCCCGACCGACATGGTCAAAGCACAGGCAGAAGGGGCCGATATCACCGACGAAGAAATCGCAGGCGTGATGTATTCGGTACTGTTCGCGGGACATGAAACAACGACGACCTTGATGTCCAACGCTGTTATCACGCTCATGTCCAACCGTGATGCGTGGGATGCAATCTGCGCGGACCCCGGCTTGATCGCTGGAGCGACAGAAGAAATCCTGCGGTTTGAACCATCTATTGTTTCGTGGCGCCGTCGCGCCAAGTTCGATACGAAAGTCGGTGGGGTCGACATTCCTGAAGGTTCGAACATTTTGATGATCATGGGCTCCGGCAACCGTGATGCTGATGTTTTTGAGAATGCAGAAGCCTTTGATATTCAGCGCGAGAACGCCCGCAACCATCTGAGCTTTGGCTACGGCATCCACTTTTGTATCGGCTTTCAGCTGGCCAAGATGGAATTCGGCATCATGCTGCGCGAGTTAACAGCCCGTTTCCCCAAAATGACGATGAAGCTCGACCAGCACATTGAATACCTTAATAATATTTCATTCCGTGTTCCTAATCAGGTGATGGTGGACCTTGGGTTGGAGGAAACGCAATGACTGCATTCACGCTTCCGTTCGACAAGATTGGCACGAAAGATCATGCGCGGGTTGGCGGCAAATGCGCCAGCCTTGGCGAAATGACGCAAGCAGGTGTCGCTGTGCCGACGGGGTTTGCAGTGACGACAGATGCTTACCTTGCCATGCTGGATGAAACCGGATTGCGGGTAGAGATCGAAGCTCAACTTGCAAGCACAAAGTTCGACGATGTCTTGTCCTTGGAACGGTCCGCGCAAGCGATTCAGATCCGGTTCCGGTCGCACAAGATGCCCGTGAGCCGCCCCACTTGAGTGGTCCAATTTGAAAGTTAGTGCATGATCGGCCTTTGGTCCATCGGCACGATGGCCTCTGGTGCCGGTGGGCGATAGCCCAATGCACTATGGGGTCGTTTGGTGTTGT
>JBARCL010000160.1:0-11696 GCA_049794055.1 Sulfitobacter sp. | reverse complement strand
GGAATTGGGGGTCAAACCGGTCACACTCTACCGATATGTCGACCCGAACGGCAATCTGCGAGACTACGGGAAACGGGTTCTCAACGCTTAGCGTAGGATTCTGCACTCTCCGGCATCAGACCCCTTTGATGCGCTTTCGGCTTTAGCGAGACGATCCGCCAAATCGTTGAACCGTGTGTCACTTTCCAGCTCTTTTTTTGTATCCCTTGCAGTCTCCAACAAAGGCACAAGAGTCTCACGACTGCGTTCTGGCTTTGTCAGTCCATCAAGTTCTTGCTGTCGCTCAGCCAAAATGGCCTCACCTGTAGCGACAAGCCCTTTTGCCTCGCGTTCTTGTTCTGACGCCACATTGCACAATCGCTCTGCCGCTTCAAAATTTTCATGACGCCCAAGACGTTCTGGGTCACCTGTTGCCGGATCTGGGTGCTCTGTGGATCCACACGCAGGACAAGGTTCGCCCTCACTTAGTTTTCGGGCGACATGTAAGGCCTGAATGTCGGTCAGTTCCTGCTCCGCCCTTGAAAACGCCTCCTGACATGTCGTCAGATAGGAGTCTGCTTTTTTGTGGTCTTCAATCAGCGATGCGAGATTTGTCGCTTGTTGATCCCTCTTTAACAAACAGGCATCGAACCGGCCTGTTATTTCCGCCTCACGTTCGAGTGCTGCCAAACTTGTTATTGCATCGCTGATCGCCTTTGTATGAACAGGCAGTGCTCGTTGAAGCGTCTTTATGTTCTCAAGTACATTCGTAGTCGTTGCCTCTGCTCCCTTAGCGTCAATCTCGGCAGCTTCAGCATTCTGTTGTGCTATCGTAGCCTCATCCACCGGACCTTGCAGTGAAGCCGCTTTTTCTAGAATACCTTCCCAGCGTTCGAATTTTTGAACCATTGCAGCAGCTTCTTCGCGCTGCGGTTTTTGTTTTGCTACCCGCCCGAGTTCTGCGATGGCGGCATCAAGCGCTGTTGATGCCAAGCTGAGTGCAGTATCGGCGTCTGTCTTAAGTTTTGACGCATCTACCAAATCTTGCTTTGAGCGATCGCGAAGCGTTTCAGCAGGAAGAACCGATTGTGCAGCACGAGCAATTGCGACGCGGGCCTGATAGGCTTTGATCGTCTCTGAATTTGACTTCAGCTCACCTTCATCCTTCTTGGCGTCGGACAGCGAGGTAAATTTAGCGAGCAGCGCTTCCCCTTCGGTTAGAGCTTTTTGGTGGGTGCCTGCTTGTGTTGCCAGAGCATTTAGCTTTTCACCGAGCTCACCGATGGATTTGTCGCGTGAAGCAATATCATCTTTGAGTTCTTGTTCCGACAGGCCCTCAAGCTTTGTATCCCTGACAAGACGCTCATCCTTGATCTCACGATGCATGTTCGCAGCTTGGGTGCGGATTTTTTGCACGAAGTTTTCGTAAAGAGACACATCGAACAGCCGTTTTAAGATCGGCGCACGATCATCGGAATTCGCCGTAAGGATTTTCCGGAACTCACCTTGTGGCAGCAGGACGATTTGTCTGAACTGAGCGGCATCATAGCCAAGCAAATCCCTGATCATCGGATCAACGAGACTCGTTTTTTTCTCTGACAGTATCTCTCCGGAACTATCTTGCTTGATTTGATCTAAAGTCAGTCCGGTCGCATCAAACAGATAAGCTTCATGCGCCTGTGAGGTCGTACCCTCCCCACGGTTGGAGGCGCGCTCCTGTCTGGGAATGCGGCGCACAACATAACGTTTCTCACCAAGATCAAATACCAGCTCGACCTCAGTAATCTCTCTGCGGTCCGCATAATCAGACAGCATGTCATCAGAAGCCCTTTCAGCTCCTGATGATTGCCCAAAGAGAGCAAATGCAATTCCATCAAAAATAGTGGTTTTTCCCGCACCTGTATCCCCATAAATGCCAAAAATTCCGGCGTCGAGCGCAGCCGTGAAGTCAACAACTTCCCTTCCGGCGTAAGGACCAAAGGCGTTTAATGTGAGGCGAATGGGCCGCATTACAATTTCTCCTGAACCGGTTGATCGACAATTTGCGTAACCACGCCAGTCTCAGCTTCGTTGGGTTTCTCTCCGCGCACAAACTCAACAAATTCGCTTATAACACCCATCGGATCGTCTAGTTTCGAATGCGCCCGACCCGCACTTGCATGAACCAGTTCGCGTTTTTTCTCACGCAAGGTCTGCAAAATATTAGGATAGTACGGCCGCAGTTGCGCTGCCGGCTCTACCACCGCACCTTCATCAAGAAGAATGGCACTGATGTAGTCTTCACTTGGAGCGTTCTCTGCCTCAGCAACCAGGTCGGCCATCAGGCCTTTGACCTCCCTGACCTTCCGCAGCGGTTCAAACGCAATCTCTCTGAAATCCTCAAGGCTGCCATCAGCGGCCAGATCAAACAGGGTCATGGTCTTCGTGGTGTCAGCCTCATCAAAGCCAAAAGCCAACGGTGATCCGCTATAGCGAATGCTCTCTTTTCCTGCGGTTTGAGGTCGGTGCAAGTGCCCAAGCGCCACATAGTCAGCACCGTCAAAGAGACTGCTGGAAACAGTCTCGACTGTACCGACCGATAATGTGCGTTCAGTTTCACTGGGAAGACCACCTGTTACAAACGCGTGCGCAACGATTACCCATCGGGCACCTTCGGGCTTTAGCGCGCGAGCCGCATCCACCTCACGCTTCAATACGTCCTCGGGCGACTTGATGGCTTCATCTTCAAATGTTCGCCGCGCTGCAAATATTTCGCCATATGGAAGCGCCGAAAAAGCGACGGCACCATGATCATCATCCAAGACAATCGGGTGTTCATCCCGCTCCAATGCCCCTCGGATCAGAATGCGATTACGATCATAAAGCTTGGCTGGTCCAGCAAGCCTTTGTCCTGAATCGTGATTGCCCGCAATAATGACAATCGCCGCATCGGTTTCCACATAGACGCGCTCAATGAACCTGCAAAACAGCGCTACAGCGGCCTCAGATGGTGCCTGCTTGTCATATATGTCGCCTGCGACGATCAACACCTGAATGTCGTGCTCGACAACGGCGTCGAATATTTGGTCTAAAACATGCCTCTGATCGTCCATCAGCGACACCTTCCGAAAAGTCTTTCCAAGGTGCCAATCTGCTGTGTGAAGGATTCGCATGATGTACTCCATTACTTTTTGCACGTGTAATTTTTAGATGGACAAATATGGAGAGTCAAGTTAATGCTTTTGAATGGCATTTGAAGATCTGAAATACGCACAGAGAAAACGATTAGAGTATCTGGACCGACTGTTCTTTTGGAACGGTGCGGCGACACGTGCGTCACTCATCCAGCGGTTCGGGATTTCGAATGCGCAGGCCGCTTTGGATTTTCGCGCCTATCTAAAAGAACTCGGTGATGACGCTCTCATCTACGACGCGACCTCACGCCAATATCTTGCTCAGAAGGACTTTCAGCGGCTGACTGGACCTGCTGCCACGTCTGAATTGCTGGAGTTCTTTGAAGGTGACGCGCATAGCACCTATGACGAGCTACCCGACCTTCAACGCTCTCAAAACGTACATGCGTTCTTGCCGCTCTACCGCGCCATTCGCGCAAGGCAGTCCGTTGAAATTGTCTACCAATCGATGCGTGATCCTGAACCAGAAACCCGCGTGATCGCACCCTTGCGCTTTGTCTCTGATGGCGTCCGACTGCATGTTCGTGCTTACTGTTTTACGCGCAACCAGTTCCGGGACTTCATCCCCTCACGCATAGACCTCGAGTTGTCGTTTCTCAAAATTGGGGGCATCCAAGATGTTCCTCACGACGAGGCGTGGTTCACGTGGTCGGTTCTCAAGCTGCGGCCTCATGAGCGCCTAACGGCCTCTCAGCAAAGGGTCGTTCGAACAGAATTCGGATTTTCGGAAGATGTGCTGGAAATCCGCATTCGCCAAGCCCTCGAGTTCTACCCAAGACGTCGATGGGGCCTAGATCAGGAATTTCCAAGACTAGAATGCCTGTCAGTTGAGCATATTCCAATGACGGAGGAGGAGATCAATGCAAATTGACATGAAGCGCGTTGATCCTGAGGCAAATGTGGATCGATTTTATAGCGTTGGTTTGACCGAGGACCTGTTTGGCGATCATGGCGTATACCGCCAATGGGGTCGCAGCGGTACTTGGGGTCGTCATCGTAGAGATTGGTATGACACCGAATTGGAGGCGCAAAGTGCTATGTCCGATCTCGTCAGAGAAAAACTCATGCGTGGATACGCGACCAGCCTGCCATCAAACCCTCAGATCAGGTGTGTTTCTATGACGCTGGGCTCGGAGCCGGTGTGATAGGAGGCTGAAGGAGAGATGAAACCGTACAGACCAGAGCAGCTCAAGGACCATGAAGAAACACGCAAGTACTTTTTTTGATGGAGCTGAGACAGCCTATATATTGAGGGATCCAGCCGACTATTCGGACCCATTTCTCAACCAAAATAAGGAATATGAAGATGGCTAATAAGCGAAACACCGAGGTGACTGGCAAACGTGCAGCATCGGCAGCATCTAAGACGCTGCGCAGCCCTACTGCCAGCAAAGCTGCAAAAAGTGCGGCTGGTTCAGCACTGACGCAAGTACAGAGCAAAAGCGGGGCCTACGAAGTCACAAGCAGGAAAGCAGCCCGCGCTGCGTCTAAAACGCTTCGGAGCCCAAATGCATCAAAAGCGGCAAAGTCTGCGGCTGGATCGGCACTAACTCAACGTCCAGGGCGTAAGAGCTAAGCTGGATCAATTTACGAAGATGATTGCGCCGAACAAATAGAAACAAGAGAATTAGCACTTGTGCTGTATGGCAACCAAGCTTTGAAAGATGTGGAATATGGATCGTTCAATCAGCGTAGAAGTTAGAGACAACACGTGGCCACCAATCGGTACGCTTCCAGCATTTCCTGCTTCGTTTCACCGAGGTCACACGACTTGGAACATGAATGTAGCAGCCATGCTTCTGAAAATCGGGTATCTCACGACGCCAACTTACTCGACAGGTGTCTCTCTTAGCGAGTTTTGGGCGTGGGTGAGATATCTCTCAGCGGTTACAAACGACATGGACTTGCGGTTAACCCAAAGCTTCGCAGAGCTGGATGCCCATCAAAAAACGATCCTTAGTGATGATTTCGGAATGGGTGTTCCGATGTTATGGCTAGATGAACACATTAATCTAGATAGAGTGCTCGACGGTAGATATTTTATGCAGCGCGTTGCGGCATCAGTTGGAGCGACCCAGTATCGAACTGCAAAACGAGGTCCCAATAAGACGCCGGATTTTGTTGCTAGAGGTACAGACGGAGTTTGGCACATCATAGAATGCAAGGGCACCCAGACGAGTGCCCAGTATTCGGAGACACAAATTGGTGAGGTCGGACCTCCTCCCGTTGGCGGAATAGCACAGAAAAAGTCGATTTTATTTCCACCCGCTTATACTGGTCAACGGCTGGTCAGTGCCCTTCAAATTGGTGTCGAAGCGGGGGAACCCAGCCGTCTGATCATTGTCGATCCAAAGCCAGAGAAACCTTTCACGTTGAAAGAAACGGACATGGAGTTTGCCGACGACAGCGCAACGCGCGCTGTAGCATCAAAAGCACTGAGACTTTCTGGCTTTGAAATGACCGCAGAAGTGGTTGCATCGCCCACTGGGCCGCGACCCGACATTATCTCTTACGAGAGAAAATCCGCTGAGAGAGAACGCCAAGAAAGTGTAGAGGAGCGCGATGGTAGAGCAAGATCGGAGCTAAAGACGATAAGGCAAAGAACGCCGCTTTTCGAGGGTAAGTATATAGGCAGAGAAATGACCGTTGAGCTTCCTAGGCCAATTTTCATCGGCGATGACCGGGTTACAAAGGTAACTATTCAGCAGGGCATGAAACGAGAAGTTTTGGAGGAAATGTCGGAGCAACCTACTGTCAACGAAACTATTTCTTCGTCCAAAACGTCCTGGGAAAAAAATATTGGGATCAACAAAGCGTTTGGTGAAGGGCTCAATGCACAACTTACAATTGGGGATTTTTTTAGATCGGAAATCTCCTTCGAAAAGGCTTAAGAAGAAAAAGTGTTGGCGCTAGACTAGGCTCTGTAGGCATGCGTACAGATCGAAGGTAACGGCCAATGGTGCTGTCCGCAGAGTTCTTCGGAGTTTGTAGTGGCTGCCAAGCTGCACCACTTAAGCCAGTTACCCGCTAGGCTTTTAGATCACATAATTCTAACAGTACGATGTCGTTGAACTCAGCCAACAAAAAATGCTGCGCCGCGTGTCCATTCACCACTACGGGTGTCCTTCATTTCGCAAATGTATCGGCCGGTTGAGATAACCCCGCGTTGTGGTCCACCATAATCTGCGCGGCGAATGTTCAGTTATGTCAGTTATTTCTGTAAAGTGGTCCAACGTTTTAAAAGAGCCAGAGAAAGGGAAGCCCGATTGTCGGGCTTGAAAGGATAGAGAGAGTCTCATCCGGGCCCGTCCAAAAGGACCAAACCCATGGCAAAATCCCAAACCAAAGCGAAGACTACGAAGCCGCCGGTGGCCGCCAAAGTTGCTGACGCCGCCACGACCGCGATCACAATGACCCAGGACCTCCGCCTGATCCCGCTCGATCAGCTGGAACTTAGCCCGCTCAATGTGCGCAAAGTCGCCGCAAGTGCCGCCGATGATGCAGAACTCCTCGCAAGTATTCGCGAAAACGGCATCAAACAGAACCTGGTCGTCCATGCTTTGTCGGACGCAAAATTCGCAGTGGATGCAGGTGGTCGTCGCCTCAAAGCGCTCAAGCAGTTGGCCAGTGAAGGTGTCATCCAGCACGATCACCCTGTCTCATGTCTGGTAGAAGACGAGCAAAATGCGATTGTCACTTCGACAACAGAAAACCTTCAGCGCGCTGCGATGCATCCTGCAGATCAATTCGAGGCTTTTGCCCAGATGATTGCCGAAGGCCGCAGGGAAGACGACATCGCACTCAAGTTTGGTGTCAGTGTTGATCTCGTCCGCCGCCGCCTCAAGCTGGCCCGCATTGCGCCCGAGCTGATTGAGCAGTTCCGTGCTGGCGAGATGACACTTGAATGCGTAATGGCGTTCACATTGACGGATGATCATGATCGTCAAATGACCGTGTGGAACGCAGTGAAGGACAGCTATCACATTCATCCGCAGTCCATCAAACGTCAGCTAACCGAGACAGCACATTCTGCCAGTTCCAGCATCGGGCGCTTTGTTGGCATCAAGGCCTATGAGGCTGCAGGGGGTGTTCTGTTGCGCGACCTCTTTGATGACAATGCCGCAGCGCATATGGAGAACCCTGAGTTACTGGAACGCCTCGCCATCGAAAAACTGCAAGATGCGGCCAAGACTTATGAAGCTGATTGGAAGTGGGTCGAAGTGCATCTGTCCGTCGACTACGGCGCGTTTCGCAGTTTTGGGCGCGTCTATCCGCAAGACATCGAACCCGATGCTGATCTGCTTGCGGAAGAGAACACCCTGATAGCGCGCGAAGAAGAATTGGCGCTGGCTAATGACGGAGCGGACTGGACCGATGCCGAAGCAGAGGAATATCACGCCATTGAGCCGCGGCTTCGCGAAATTGAAGCGCTGCAAAAGGCGCGCCAGCCCTACGCAGCTGCGGACCAAGCGATCGCAGGGTGTGTCGTGACAATTGGTCACGATGGCACGTTGCGGGTTGAGAAAGGGTTGGTGCGTCCTGATGACATTCCCGCCGTTCAAGAAGACGCCAAAGATACGGCAGATGACGGCAATCAGGCTGCAATCACCCGTCCGAACGTCACACCACCGACGTCATCAGCGCCAGTCCCGGTGTCAGATCCAGCGACGACGCTGCGCAAAGCGGATGGGATTTCAGCAAGTCTCGCTGATGACCTACGTGCCACGCGACAGCATATTTTGCGCGCCCACTTGGCTGCAGATTACGATGTGGCTTTCGATGCAATGCTTTATGCGCTCTGCGAGCAGACATTGTCGCATTCTTACGGCTCCGAGGCGCTCAACATCTCAATCAGCCCGTTCTTGGCGCAAAACCGTGAAACGCTGCACCCAGATACGGTCGCCCAAAAGATTCTTGATGCATTGGAACAGGACCTTGCAGTCGAGTGGATGACCCTCGAGAAACCTGATGATTTTCGAGCGATGTCAGCGCTTCCCCTGCCCCAGAAGCAATCTTTGTTCGCTTGGGCCGTAGGTTTCGCTATCAAACCGCAGCTTCTGTCCGATAACCACCCTACCCCGATCATTGAGGAAATTGGTGCGCGTCTGGACGTCGATGTCGCCGCCTGCTGGCGCCCGACGGCCTCAACATACTGGGGCCGGGTCAACAAAGGTCATGCAGTCTCAATGGCCCGCAAACTTGTTGGCGACGACTACGCCGAGGAACGCAGCAGAGAACGCAAAGGCGATATTGCGGCAGCGATGGAACGCGCATTCGCTGAACAGGCTGCTGAAACAGAAGGGTTTGACGCTGCAATAGCCACCAAAACTGCCCGCTGGCTTCCTGATGGTATGGCGTTCAAGGGCGCAGTCGATGCTGTCGTTATGTCGGCGGGGGGTGCAGATGAAATGGTTTCAGATGCCGAGGATTCCGCACCGAACACCTTACCAGCGTTCTTAAGCGAAACTGCAGCCTAGCCTTCCACATTGAAGACAACAGCATCCATTTGGGCCGTCCTTGTGAAAAGGGCGGCCCTTTTCGACTGGCGGGTGCCCCAGGCTGAAATTGGTTCAGCTCGCTCGCAACGGAGACGACCCATGACAACTGTATTGCAAACCAACCCGACAACTGAAGCCGCCACCATCGCTGCTCAAAACGACGCATTTCGTAAATCGATCATGTTCTTCAATGACACCGAAGACACGCCAAAGGGACAGTTCGTGATGACCTCTGGCGTATCGGTTATGGGATCAGATGCCCGCCTTTCAGCCACGCGCCAAGTCGCTGCGTTTGAGGCATTCACACCCGATAATGACCCTTACGGGTGGCATGAATTTGGCGCGGTCGAAGTCTTTGGCACAACGATCTGGTTCAAAGTGGACCTGTACGACGTCAATTATGAAATGGGGTCAGATGCGCCAACTGATCCAGAACAGACGCGCCGCGTTCTGACGTTGCTTTTGCCGTCAGAATACTGACCCCCCTCCCCTCCTGTTTAATCAATTTTAGGCCGCTCTCTGATTGAGGGCGGCCTTTTCCTACTGGCGGATTTCAATGCGCGAGATTGTCTCAGCAGCCGTCATAGGAGGCCACAAAATGGCACAAACACGCGACTATCAAATCACTCTTTATCCAGCGCATCGTGAGGGCGCATTTGTCGTGACCAAGTTCACGATGATGGACAGCTACCCCGAAAAGCAATTGCAAGCCGCAGGAATGGACGACCTCATCGCGCAGGTTACCCATTTTGCAATGGAACATGGCGAGGGCTGCCGAGCTTCGGTGCGATGTCTCGCGGCCAGAAAACCGCCGGGCTTCAAGAAGGCGACCGAGGACCTCTATTTCAACCTTGAGGACCGCACCGCTGAGAAGTTCAGCCGCTCCGTCGCCTGACATTCCCAAAACCCCAAGTATCAGGCGATCCGGATAAACTGGATCGCCTCCTTTTCCTGCTTTCAGACATTGGAGAGACGACATGAATGCACATCCCAAAACTGCTGCGCTTACCGACACTATTTACGCAAAACCGCCCTCATCTGAGACGGCGCATCGCCTAGTTGTCGCGGCAAACAGCCTTCTGCAGCATTTTGAAACTGGCAAACTCATCGATGCCAAGATGCTTCGCGCAGCAATGGAGGATGCCTTTGCTGCCAGCGATACAAGCGGCGCATGGGTTTGGAAAGACGCCTACGACGCCGTAGAAATCGCACAGGTTATGATGATTGTGCGCTACGGCGCATTGATGCGAAAACAGGCCGCATCACCTGCCCAGTTTCTTAGCATGATCGAACGCCTGTCCACGCTTGCGCCGCCACACACGCGGCGCTCGGAAGACAGTGTACGGTTGCAGCAGTTCTCGACCCCCCTGCCCCTCGCGGCGATTGTTGCGCAAGCCGCAGGGTTTCGCGCAACTGATCTCATTCTGGAGCCGTCGGCGGGCACTGGCATGCTTGCCGTATTCGCGCAGATTGCTGGCGTGGACATCGCCCTCAACGAACTGGCTGAGGTACGACTCGGTGTGCTGAGGGCGCTCTTTGCAGCTGCTCCAGTTTCTGGACACGATGCCGCGTCCATCGACGACAGGCTTGATCGCGCGATTACACCTTCTGTCATCGTCATGAACCCACCCTTCTCTGCCGCCCAACATGTAGACGGCAAGTTCCGCAAAGCAACCAGTCAACACGTTCTGTCAGCCTTGGCACGGCTTGCGCCTTCTGGACGGCTCGTTGTGATCACTGGCGAAAGCTTCGCACCAAAAACCAAGAGCCATCAGTCGACCTTCAGAAGCATCGGCAAAGTCGCGAACGTCGTCTTTTCGGCAGCCATTGCTGGAAAGGTGTTCGCGCGACACGGCACGAGCATCGATACGCGACTGACGGTCATCGACAAGAAAAGCGCTGGCGACGACGTGGCAAAGACTGTCGCCGAGGATGTCTATCATCCGCTCTGCGAAACAACCGGCGATTTATTGGCCGCCGTTCTGGCCCATTGCCCAGAACGGCCCGATGAAATGCCCCCCTGCCCTACTGGCGCGCGTCAGATCGCACCCAAACCTGCGCCGCGGCTCAATCTGCATGCACTGCGTGATGCCGCCCGCCAAGAAACCCGAGACCTTGCTGCAGAGCGCGCGAAGCATCCCTTCGACAGCATTGACGCAATTCCGCTCGCCTATCAGCCGAAAGTCTGGACAGACCCCCAAGGCACTCTGCAAGACGCGGTTTACGAGGATTATGCGCTACAAGCCTTCCAGATTGCGGGTGCAGCCACCCACCCAACATCACTGGTGCAGTCAGCCGCTATGGCATCTGTCCCGCCGCCGCTGCCAACCTATCAACCCCTTCTTCCCACTGCGTTGATGCGTGAGGGCGTTTTGTCAGCGCCGCAGCTTGAGAGCGTCATTTATGCGGGCCACGCCCATGCCTGTCATCTAAAGGGCTGGTTCAAGCCAAGTGAGATCGCGGGACAGCTGGTTACCGCAGCCGAGACCGATGAAGGGGCCTTTCGTTTGCGCAAGGGCTGGTTCCTCGGCGATGGAACCGGTTGCGGCAAAGGACGGCAAGTCGCGGGCATCATCGTCGACAATTGGCTGCGTGGCCGCAAACGTGCTGTCTGGGTCTCAAAGAGCGATAAGCTCATTGAGGACGCCAGACGCGACTGGATGGCGTTGGGCGGTCGGGAGAGTGATATCGTGCCGCTGTCAAAGTTTAGCCAAGGCAGCGATATTCGACTGACTGAGGGTATTTTGTTTGTCACCTATGCCACGCTGCGATCAGCCGAGCGTGAGGGCAAAGCCTCTCGCCTTGATCAGGTGGTCGCGTGGCTTGGCGAAGGCTTTGACGGTGTCATCGCATTCGATGAAAGCCACGCAATGGCGAATGCCACAGGTGAGAAATCTGCGCGTGGTGACAAAAAGGCGTCACAGCAAGGCCTTGCGGGGCTTGCGTTGCAAAATGCGGTGCCTGATGCGCGCATCCTCTATGTCTCGGCCACCGGCGCAACCGTCGTGGGCAACCTTGCCTATGCATCCCGTCTTGGCCTGTGGGG
>JBARCL010000159.1:0-6046 GCA_049794055.1 Sulfitobacter sp. | reverse complement strand
ATGGCGAGGGGGATGACGACGATGATGGGGAAGACGACAGCGAGAATGGGTCATCTAGTGGACAGAAGGCTCGGCCAGTGGACTTTCAAAAACTATCCAACGGCGCACGTGTCATCTACAGCGATGGCAGCCGGGAAGAGATAAGAGACGGCATTTTTGTTCTCAGAAACGCAAATGGCCGCGTTATTGAGCGTCGCCGCGCCAGAGGGAGTGACTTGGCCCGCATGCGCGCGTTTTCTTCCCAAACAACAACTCAGTCCCCAAAAGCCGCTCCCGTTGTCAATTCCCGTGTCGTGAAAGCCACCTACCGTGGACGAAATGTCGAAATTCTCTATGCAAACGGCTGGCGAGAGGAAATTAATCGCGGACGCTTCACCTTAACAGATAAATATGGTCGGGTCGTTGCGTCCCGCCGTGCAACCCAGGCTGACATAGACCGACTAAACCGTTTCAGAAAATAAGTGCCCTAATCAGTCAATTTTGCCTCCGTGTTCCAGGCCTCATGCGCGATCAGGGCCGCTTCAACCCGGTTACGAGCATGCAGTTTGCTTAGAATGACTGTCATGTAGTGCTTGATCGTCTTCTCTTGCAGATCAAGTGCATCAGCGACCTCCTTGTTACTTTGCCCGGTTGCGACTAGGCGCAGGATTTCTTCTTCGCGTTTTGTCAGATCATCGATGGGGTTGCGCTCTTTCTTTCTAGGCGACTGCATAATCTTGAGAACCTGTGCCGCCAAGCCCGGTGATACATGGGCCTCACCACGGGCAATACTCTTTAGGACGCGGCGTAGCTCCTCTGCTGACACGCCTTTGAGCACATAACCAATCGCGCCGACCTGCAGAGCATTCGTCACGTCGTCGTTGTCCTCTGAAACGGTTAGCATCGCCACGTATTTGGACAATTCTTGATCGACGATTTCTTTCGCTGCCGTTATCCCGCCACCGGGCATCGACAAGTCCAGCAAGGCGACATCTGGCTTGTGTGTTCTCGCCAGATCAATTGCGTCTTGCGCTGACGCGCCTTCGCCCAGGACTTTGAAATCGCCTGTTTCGGATAGGCTCTTGACCAACCCATCGCGAAAAATTGGGTGGTCGTCGGCCACAATCAACGTGACGGTCATGTCTGTTCCTCGCTAATTATAGACAAGGTCAATGTCGTGCCCTGTCCCTTTGTGCTTTCAACGTTCAGCGTCCCGCCAATGCTTTCTGCGCGGTCCTTGAGGCCAATCAGCCCCTGCCCACCCTCGGCCCTGAGCTGTAAGGCTTTCTGCGTATCAAATCCCTTGCCGCGATCTTGAATACGGGCCTGGAATATTGTCGGGGAACCGTTGATCTCGACTTTGATGGCCGGGTCACCACTATGTCGTAGGGCGTTTGACAGCCCCTCCTGCAGAAACCGATACACGCAAAGTTTCTCAGTATAGCCCAGTTCTTTGGGCTTTGCCCCGTGAAAGGTCACATTAATACTATGACCTGATTGCGTTTCGCGCTCGGACACCGCGCGCCTAACCAATCCCGCCATGTCGAGTTCTTCCAGTTCGGGCAAAGCGAGCCCTCGTGAAATCGCCCGAATTTCATCCATCGCCTTATCAATCGCAGATCGAATTTCTTCGCGCGTGTTGGTTGCCGTGCTTTCGTCAAATACAGAGTCAAGGCGCAGCGCCGCAAGAGACAGATGTTGTGCAGGCCCGTCATGCAGATCAGACCCAACGCGGCGGATGGTTTGTTCCATTTGTGCAGTTGCGCGCAAATTTGCCGTGATCGCCTGACGGCGCAATGCATTGTTTTGAGCAGCCAGCTGGTTTGATTCAAGCAGTTTCATTTGCAAACTCTGACGCTGTTCTTCGATGGTCCTTCCGCCAGCTCTTACGATCCCAATCAGAAGCAATCCACTGGCTAAGAAGACAGAGCCAACTACCAGCCAGGTCGTGCGGCGCGCATCGCGCAAATCCGTCTGTAATGTACTGGCCCGTTCATAAAATTCGGCTACAGCAATGATTTCGCCGCTAAAGACCTCGTGAATAGGGCTGTATACCTCCAGCAAAGATATACCGAGGGCGGCTTCTGATATGTCTTCTTCTTCGGTTAAGTCTTCAAAAGATGCAGCGACTTCACCGCGCCACGCGGCCTGAAGATCATCAGACGGTTCAAACCTCTGCCCGATGATTGATGGATCAGAGGCATAGACGATCAAACCGTCTTGTTTCCAAATCTTGTAAGAGACGATGCGCTCGCTCAGTTCTGGGTTTGAGAAAACCTCGATCATTGCTTGTTTGGCCGGATCTGACAGTTCATTACTTTCTGCCAAGTCCTGCGCAATCGGCGAGACAAAGCTCTCCAGATAGTTCGCAGCAATGATTGCAAAATTTTGGACCGCGGCCTGTTCGATCCTGCGCGACACCCATGATCCAACAACGACCATAGCGACAAGCATAACGACGCCCCCCGCCAGCAAGAACTGGCGCGGCAGCGAAAGGCGGCTCCATCGCCGTGCTACAGTCGAAACATTCATCAAGCGCAGATTAGCCCCTTTGCCGGATAGCGGAATGGACTTTCGTCTGATGGGGTATGGCAAGAAGGCCCAACCAATTTAGCCTGCGGTTTCTAGTTGATCCGCCAAGAACCTCATCAAACATCTTTTGACGGCCCGCATTTGCTGCGTTTCGACAGCATCAACGTGATGCGCGACCCACAGTGGAACACTAAGTACCGGCATGACGTCAGGAAGTCTGACCAGACGCTGATCACTATCCCCGACATAACAGGGCAATACCGCGATACCATGTCCCAACGCAGCCACCGCCTGTAGAGTGAGAAAACTGTCTGCCGCGAGCGTGAGCAGATCGGCGGGCACATTCTCATCCACCCATTTCCCGGCAACCGACCGCGTCAAAGGTCCAGACAACCCCAACCAGTTCTTCTGCTCGCGATCATCAGCATATGCGGCGAGGCTCAATTCTGTAGCAATGTCGCCGACCATATCCTCGGCCAATTGCACAGAGGGCCGCACGGCAATGGTCGCTTGCTCCAGGGAAAAATCCAAATAGGAGTTGTTGCTCAAAAGCGTAATGGCGAGGTTCTTCTCTTCTGCCTGCAAGGCTGCAACAAACTGTGGCAAGACGAGGCCACACAATGTGTCCGTAGACGTCACCCGCACAGTGCCTTGCAAAGTCAGGCGTCCGCCGTTTGCGAGCCTATGGACCTCCTGCATCGCCGCTTCTGCCGCATGCGCCGCGCGAATGACATGAGCGCGATCAGCAATAAGGTGATACCCCTGCGAAGTGCGTTCAAAAAGAGTGGTTTCGTGCCGCTCCTCGAACACGGCCACCCTGCGCAAGACGGTCGCATGATTTACACCAAGGTGTTTGGCTGCCTGCAACACACTACCAGTTTCGGCCACGGCCAAAACAAAGCGCAAGTCATCCCAGTTCTCGTTGTGCATAAAACAATAAGCAACTCTGCAAAAATACCGACTATTCCAATATTATTGAACAACTACCCTACGGGCAATTGAAAACCAAATACTTGCCCCAAAGGAGCGATAGAATGCGCAACTCAACTCTCGCCATCATGTCAGCCGCAATCGGCTGCGTCGCCGTGCTTGCTTCAGCGGACGGTCACATCAGTGACAAGCAGATCGCCGCAGGTATCAAAGCACGCCAGTCCCAGATGCAGCTCTATGCCTTCAATCTTGGTGTTCTCGGCGCGATGGCAAAAGAAGAAGCACCTTACGATGCCGCCTCTGCAAGCGGTGCTGCAAACAACCTCATGGCGCTCGCGTCTCTCAGCCAGGCTGGCTATTGGGTGCCGGGTTCCGACAGCGACAGTGTGGAAGGATCACGCGCGCTCCCGGCCATCTGGGCCGCCGACAGCAAGGTTGGCGAAAAGGGTAAGGACTTTTTTGACGCGGTTACGGCAATGCAATCCGCAGCAGGTACCGATCTTGGCGCTTTGCAGGCCGCAATGGGGGCGGTTGGCAAAAGCTGCGGCGGTTGCCATGAGAGCTATCGAAAGCCAAAAGAGTAAGTGTCCAAGAGACCGGACATCATCCCCATACCCAGACTTCTACAGTGCGGGTCATCAAGTTGATCGAAAGTTTGATGTTTCGCTATTTGGCATTCTTGGCGATGGTCGCTTGCTGTGGTGCAGTCAACGCACAGACCGCGCCATCGGCGGCGGAAATAGAATCTTATTCAGGGCTTCAAATTGCGGCCCACGAAGGACGGGCAGACGACATCACGCGCCTTATCGGCAATGGGGCCGACCCAAACGTGAGAGACCGTGCTGAACGCACGCCGGCGCATATCGCCGCCTTCGCCGCGCAAGATGACGCCCTGAAGGCACTTGCCGAAGGTGGTGCAGATATGAACGCACTGGAAAACCGCCTATATGATATTGTCACAATTGCCGCAGTGGCGAATGACCCAGAACTGGTCTCGCTGGCGATGGTGGATCAGATCACACCAAGACCGTCCAAATTCTTGTTGAGGCCGGCGCAGACAAGACCATTGCTGATCGGACTGGGACAACCCCGCTTGAGCATGCTACATCGCGTGGCTATACCGACATCGTAACTTTGCTGCAGTGATTGGTGTCAAATACCAGCGTGGCGCAGCCAATCGGTATTTCGCAAGAGCATATGTTCAAAATACCTTGGTATGGGGTCGCTTGGTCCACTCCCTTCTGCTTCGCTTATCAGCTGGCGACAGCAGAATTGGGACGGGTTGCATCGGTACAAGTCAGGTTTCTCAGCGGTTCTTTTGTCCAAACACCATGCAGCGAAATCGCGTTTTGGATAAGGCCGTTGAAACCAATAGCCAATGACCGCTTCGGCGACTTTGGTAGACACGTAGTAAAAAGCCTGCCGCGCATGCAAAGGGATGCTGCGACAGCGAAGGGAAAGGATCCAAGGTCGGTTTTGTCCACATCTGTTGAGTTCGAACGTGGTGCAGCGAAAGTCGGTGTTTCGCATACCAGCCTTTCGAGACCGGTGCGGCGAAGGTATCGGGAGAGCCCACACCAGACCTGGTCATTTTGTGCTGCGTGCGCTCGCAGCGCAGAAATCGCTGCAACTGCGCAGATTCCTATACCGCTGTGCCGCGAGAAAACCGGTCATTCATGCCAACCGCAGCGAGAACGAAACGTTCAAGGATTAAGTTTCGGGATAAAGCGCTAATTCGCTGCGGCTGCGCCAAAGTCCGCTAGCAGCGTACCGCGTCAAACTATCATGGTTCAGATGCAATCGGTCATCCAAGGGCAATGATCTATTGCTATTTGTTCGAATAGGCTCCGATTTTCAAAGTTCTTAGCCTATTATTCACCAATGCCTCGGCGAATGTAACACCGGCAGACACGCCATCGATGACGGGCAGGCCAAATTCATCGCTTAATTCTGCCATCAGATCAGCCATCCCTGCACAGCCCAGAACGATTGCTTCTGTGTTGTCTTGCGCGATGGAGTCGCGGATTTCAGATTTGATTTTGATCAGTGTTGCCGGATCGCCTTCTTCCAGTTTCAACACGGGAATATCTGTTGCTCGAACGCGCGCGCACTTTTGGGCCAGCCCGTAGCGCATCAGGTTGTTCTCGAGACCGGGCACAGAACGTGAGAGTGTTGTGATCACGCTGAACTTGTTAGCGATCATACTGGCCGCGTGATAGGCCGCCTCGCCAATACCCAAAACGGGCACATCCACCAGCGTGCGCACCGCATCCACACCGGTATCATCGAAGCAAGCAATGACGATTGCATCCACGTCTGGATGCTTTGCCACCTCGGCCAGCAAGCCGGGAATGCAAGTTACGACGTCCAGAAAGCCCTGAATGCTGGCCGGTCCGTCTTGCGAATTCGCGGCCACGATCTCTGTATCTGGGCGGGCAACGGCCTTTGCAGAAATCGCAATTTTGTCCGTCATGGAGCTTTATTATGCTGCGCGTTGTCTGTGATGCAAGCGCCGCGTTTCGAGCGTCTTTCGTTTGATCCTTTCCCTTTGTTTTAGAATGGCTTTGTTCCGTCCGAAGTAGACGTCTGCGGGTGTGACGTTATT
>JBARCL010000158.1:0-5706 GCA_049794055.1 Sulfitobacter sp. | reverse complement strand
TTTGTGTTGATTTTCCTGCATAATTGACTGGACTTCGAGCGCCGTCGGAGCGGTACTGCCTACATGCCGCGACCCGTTCGTGCGCCGCCCGCTCAGTTCGGGTTTTCCTCAGTAGCGGCGGAATATCTCCGCTGATCATCTGAGGAGACGGACATGACCGAAACAGCAAACAACAAGCCAAAACCCACCAAATCCAGCAGGACACCGAAAAAAGACCAATTGATCAAGCTGTTGGGGAACAAGTCAGGCGTTGATATCAAGTCGCTTAGTGAGAAGCTGGGTTGGCAGCAGCACACCACGCGAGCTGCAATGAGTGGCTTGCGTAAGGCGGGCTATGAGGTGGCTGGGGAGAAGCCAGTTAAGGGCGGTGCCTCAAAGTTCCGTATTCTGTCTGCGCCAGCTGTGCCGCAGGAGGCAGGCGCAGAGGTCGCGCACCATGGGGCGTGATCCGAACCCGGAGCGTCCGAGGGTTCTAGCGGAATGGGAGGCGGTCATGGGGGTGCCTCCACCAAAGTTCCTGTCGGTCGGGTTTATGGAGAAGGCGATAGCCTATGAGACCCAGTGCAAAGTGCTGGGCGGCTTGCCCGCGCAGACCCGCCGCGCGCTGGCACAAATCGCAAAAGGAAAGACTGTGCAGGCGGCGCAAGCGGGAACGGTGAAAGCAGGCACCCATCTGGTGCGGGAGTGGAACGGGCGCAGCTACCAGGTCGAAGTGGTAGAGGATGGCTTTCGCATGGATGGGAAGGACTGGAAGTCACTCAGCGCCATCGCCAGACACATCACGGGTGCCACTTGGTCCGGCCCGCGCTTCTTTGGTCTCACAAGCAGGGCAGGGCGCGTGCCATGAACAAGATCCGCTGCGCCATCTATACGCGCAAGTCTTCGGAAGAAGGACTGGAGCAGGAATTCAACTCGCTGGATGCACAGCGCGAAGCCTATGCGGCCTATATCGTCAGCCAGAAGCACGAAGGCTGGATGCTGCTGCCAAATCACTATGACGATGGCGGAGTATCAGGTGGAACACTTGAGCGTCCAGCGCTGCAACGGCTGCTGCAACACATCGAAGAAGGCTTGGTTGACCAAATCATTGTCTACAAGATCGACCGTCTAACGCGATCTCTCGCTGACTTCTCCAAAATCGTCGACACACTGGACGCGGCAAATACGTCGTTTGTCTCGGTCACCCAGTCGTTCAACACGGCCACCAGCATGGGACGTTTGACACTGAACATGCTGCTCTCCTTCGCCCAGTTCGAACGGGAGGTGACGGCGGAACGCATCAGAGACAAGATCGCGGCCTCAAAACGCAAAGGTTTGTGGATGGGGGGCAATGTGCCCTTGGGGTATGACCCGAAGGGCAGGACGCTGACGATCAATGCGGCCGAGGCGAAGACCATTCGAACACTCTTCGAATTCTACGAAGAACATGGGACAGTGCAGCTGGTTAAAGAGGCCGCTGATAGGCTGCACCTTCGTACACGGCAACGGATAACAACTGCAGGCAAGCAGACGGGGGGTTGCCTGTTTGATCGCGGTCATATCCATCACATCCTCACCAACCCGATCTATGCAGGTAAAATCCGGCACCGCAAAGAGATCCACGAGGGTCAGCACGAGGCGATCATCGCCCCGGAGCGATGGGAGGGGGTACAGGAGCAGCTGAAGGATGGTGCCACAAAGGGTAGGGTGGGTAATGCTGCCAAACGATCGTCACTGCTCTGTGGCAAGCTGTTTGATGAGACAGGTGATCGGCTTACGCCCTCGCACACCAAGACGTCGAAAGGCATGCGCCTGAGGTATTATATCTCGCATCGACTGATCAAACGCAGCGGTGAATCGAATCTGGATGGCTGGCGTCTCCCCGCGCCAGAGTTGGAAGCCAAGGTTGCTCAGGTGATCCGAGCAACGCTGATGTCACCACCGTTTCTCAATCAATTGATCCCCGACGCGACCGTCGGCGAAACGGGTCAGTGGCGCGATGAACTGATCCGGCTATGCGACGGCCAAGATCTACAGCACCTTCTAAACCTTATTCATGCCATCAAGATCAAATCAGGTGGGTTACGGGTCACACTTGATACAGGTGAGATCAGCAACATCCTGTCGGTTAAAAAAGACCGCATTGCCCCCAACGCACTCACCATCACATCGCCGTTCCAAATCCGTAAACGGGGTGTGGAAACGAAGCTGGTGCTGGGAGATGCCTCTGCTGAACTTGATGAAACGTTAATCCAAAACCTTGCGAAGGCGCATCGCTGGTTTGAACAGGTCAAATCGGGCCAGACGCTCTCTGAAGTCGCGAAAGCAAACGACACGACATCGCGCCGCATCCAGCAAATCATTGAGCTGGCGCTGCTCGCACCAGACATCACAAAAATGGTCCTTGATGGCAAGCAGCCGCTCGACTTCACGTCTGAATGGTGCAAGCGACATCAGCTGCCCAGCAACTGGCAAGACCAGCGCGCGATCATCGCTGCTCTCTGACATCGTAAAGCCGGACAGTGCTACCGTGGAAATGCGGTCTGTAGACACTTGGGGAAGTTCCGCCTGAAGTGGCGAGTATCATTGGTCTGGCCATATACGCCACCGTCGTAACCCGCGGAAAACGCGCCACTATCGTGACCTACAATCGCACCGTCTGCTTTGAAGGAATTACGTGGCTGGGGGCTTTTTTTTCTGCTAACCAGTCTGGCCTGTAAATTGACCTTTATTCCGATTGCTGTGTTAATTCAGATGTTTATGATCTCTTTCTGGTATGCTCCTGACCTAGCGCCGCGTCTTTTGCACTCAAATTGGCCTATTTTGAGCAATTAGATTGTCGTTTTGCCGGATGGGATTGCTGTTTAACCGGATAGGATTGTCGTTTTGCCGGATAAGACTGCCCGCAAACCAAAAGGCAATGTGTGCATTCACCACCAAAACTGCATCATTCCATTAAGGAAATCCCTGATATGTTTTGATTTATGCGTTTTTGGCGGATGAGATTGCAGTGATAGTCGCGATTTTTTGGGCGAAACACCATCGATACGGGTAATAATACGAGCCCGCGACATTTGCATCCGCACTAAGGTAAATGGTGCGATTGAAACAATTCGTGATACTGAAAATTTGAACGGTTTTGAAGTTCGAGTTTCTTTTGAACACCCCTTTAAACACCCTTTAAATACCCCTTTGAACGCTTACCGTTTAAATTTGCTCGAAGTGAGGGGGTGAATATCTGCTTTCGCCAAGCATGCCGGAATTTGGGGGCGACGAACTAATTGGGAGCTTATATGACCCTGAGCTGCTTATTCGAATGTTGCTGGTGGGGTATTGCTTTGGCATCCGCTCTGAGCGTCGGCTTTGTGAGGAAGTCCACTTGAATCTTGCTTATCGCTGGTTCTGCCGCCTCGATCTGAGCGACGGTATCCCGGATCACTCAACCTTCTCAAAGAACCGTCACGGTCGGTTCCGCGAAAGTGATCTGTTGCGTCATGTCTTTGAGACGACCGTTGCGCGCTGTATGAAGGAAGGGCTCGTGGGCGGTCAGGGGTTTGCCATCGATGCCAGCTTGATCAGTGCAGATGTCCACAAACAGAACTCCAGTAACCCTGATGATTGGGCCGCCCGTATGGCTGACGCCGATGATGCACCGCGTGCGGTGCAGGAATATCTCGACACGCTGGACGACGAGGCTTTTGGTGCGGCCACGACGACAAAGCCCAAGTTCACGGCTCATGCGGACCCAGCTAGCCAGTGGACAGCAGCCCGCAAAGGCCCCGCTTTCTTTGCTTATTCTACCAATTATCTGATCGATACAGATCACAGTATCATCGTTGATGTGGATGCCAGCCGCTCGAACAGAACCGCCGAGGTGGGCGCAATGCGCAAGATGCTCGACCGCACCGAAGAGCGCTTTGGCATAAAGCCTGATTGGATTGCAGCTGATACCGCGTATGGTGCCGCCGACAATCTGGTTTGGTTGGCACTGAAGCGGGAAATTCTGCCGTTCATCCCAGTCTTTGACAAAGGTGAACGCAAGGATGGCACCTTCTCGCGGTCCGACTTCACTTGGGACGACGAGAACGACCGCTACATCTGCCCAGGTGGCAAGGAGATGTTGCACACGAGGCGAAATTATTCGGATCCGGCCCGAAATGTACCCGTTTGGAAAGCCAGGAATTATCGAGCGCTGAAGTCAGACTGCACAGAATGTGAGTTAAAGGCAAAGTGCTGCCCTAACGCTGAAAGGCGTTCGGTTCACCGAGAGAAATATGAAGTTGTCAGAGACTTTGCCCGACTATGCACAGCGTCGGAGCTCAACCCGAAGGCTCAGGCGCGACGCAAGAAGGTCGAAATGCTTTTCGCACATCTCAAACGTATCCTTGGCCTAGGGCGGCTCCGATTACGAGGACCATGCGGTGTCCAGGACGAATTTACCCTCGCCGCCACCGCCCAAAACCTCCGGAAATTGGCCAAACTTAAGCCAATGGTGACCGCTACCGGATAAAAGGTGGTCGACCTAGGGAGGTTCAAAATAAATCAACACGATAGCCGACTTCGACACGCCAAAACCAACGAGTTTTTCAACGCAATCGGCTCTTCAGTAGCATTCGCCGCACAACCCACGAGTGGCCGGTTCGAGAAACACCGCCGTTCGCTGCGCGGCGCACGAACTGGTAGGGTGCGGACTTTGCCGCCGTTCAGTTTTTATACTTCGCCGACGCAGCATCCGTTTGCGGTTGCAGCTTTTGGCTTCTGGCAAGTGGAAAGCCTGATGCTGAATTTCTGAAACGACCAAACGTTGTTTTTATTGGTAAAATGCGTTGGGGCCCGCCATTCGGAAACGGTGAATTTTCCACTTGTCTAGGGAAACGGAAAATTTTGGGGAAGCAGATCAGCGAAAACCGCCTCAAACCTTTGCGGGGGCACACAGCTGTTTTCCACTATGGCCGATAGTGAAAAATCAAACTTTCAACGCTTGAAGTCCCATTTTTTACGCTGTGCTGAGAGTATGTCATACTATCGCAAAGGGATCTTCAATCACGCCTACCAACGGCATTAGAAACTCACCATTCACCGCATCCTGGGCATCAAAAGCGAAAGAGTCGATAGAGGACTTGGCAGCGTTGATGCTCTCCTCTGACCCATTATAGAGCGACATCACTGTTCGAGCGTTTTCGACATCACTCATGCCATTAATAACGGAAAAATATGCCCCCAAGTCGGTCTTGTTTTCAAGATATTCGACGTCAGATAATTTTTGTGCCGTCAATTCAGCAGAATCCCCAGGTTGTGGATTGGCTTTAGCCCCCCGGATAATCTCGAGCATGAATGTTGATAGTTGTACACTCCCATCTTGCAATACATTTACCCAGAAATCCAACCCAGCCTGATCGAAATCACGCCCCAGAACATTAGAGTAAACTTGTTGCGCGAAGCCTTCCAGGTTAGTTAGGTCGGGATAAGTTGTGCGTGTTTCGTCTTGGTCAAAGAACAATATAGCAATGTCGTCCAAACTGAGGCCGTTTTGAAGCGCTGTCCCCCAGAAATACAATCCAATCGCATCCGGCGCACGATTGAAGTACGCTATGTAAAGCTTGTCTGACGTCAGCACCCGTGGGACAGATTTGAGGATTTGAAGAACGGAGGATTTCTGGTTCATCTTATCGATTAGGAGATCGAGATGACGAAGAAGCCACAAACATCGAAAGAGGCCGCCGAGAA
>JBARCL010000157.1:0-105883 GCA_049794055.1 Sulfitobacter sp. | reverse complement strand
GATGAGCCGCCTGCTTTTTTATGTGCCATGTGGTCTCTCCTTAACCTTTAGCCAGATCTTTGGCCTGTGCGATCCAGTCTTCACGACCGACACGACCTTTGAACGACAGTTTCTCTTCAATAGCTTCAACATCCGCGTCTGTCCATGCAGCGATCTGCGCGAAGGTTGTGATGCCTTCAGCGTTCAGCTTGCCAACGATGACAGGGCCGACGCCCGAGATCTTGGACAGGTCGTCGCCGTCGGATTTGGCGGCGGCTATCTTGGGGGCTGCCTTTTTGGGCTTCTCGGCAGGTGCTTCGGCCTTGGGCTCGGCTTTCTTGGCAGCCTTTGGCGCGGCAGCTTTCTTGGCTTTCGCAGGCTTTGTAGCGTCGTCAGTCACTTTGCCCGTGATTGCGGCAACAGCGGCGGCAGAAACAGAACCTGTACCAACTGCGGCCATCACTTTGGATTTGCCAGCGCCGGTTGCAAGGATGTCGCCGATTTTGATCAGCGTCAGCTTTTGACGGTGGCCCTTGGTGCGCTTGGAAGAGTGCTTACGACGGCGCTTGACGAAGTTGATAACCTTGTCGCCTTTGATCTGGTCGACAACTTCGGCCTGAACGGCGGCGTCTTCGATCAGCGGTGCGCCAACCTGTGGCTTGTCGCCACCCAGCATCAGCACTTCGTTAAACTGTACGGTTTCACCAGCGTTTGCTGCAATACGTTCCACCCGAAGCATATCGCCCGAGGCTACCTTGTATTGCTTTCCGCCAGTCTTGATGACTGCGAACATCGCGTCTTCCTTCATATTGCCGCGTTCTGTGGTCCCCGAATGGGCGTTTCGGACCGGGTTTGACTCCGCATCCACCTCGAACAGCGCGCCCTTGGGGCGTCATTAAAAATAGACCCGTCACAGGAAAGCCTGTCGGGTTGGCGGCTTATCGGTGGATTGAGCAGGCAAGTCAAGCAGGTTTGCCCCAGCAATTTGGTGTTTTCCAGCGAAAGGTCGAAAGCACACGGCCCGACATTGGCAGCATCCCATGAAATTGTCGCGGACATGCCTAAATGGGAACGTTTTTTTCGTCCAGTTTGAACTGGTTAACAAAACGTAAATGGTACGCCGCCCTCATCCTCGGCATTGTTAAATCTGGATGATCTTGATTTGTCCGGCGGTAGGGTGATCTGCGCCGGACAATCAAGGCCCTTTTAAGTGGCCAGACCCTTACAGTTCTTGCGCTGTCATATTCAATGACACGGCCCGCCCCAGTGCATAGGAAATATCCTCATAGGCCTTGCCGAAGCCTTCGAACAAGGCCCGGTTCAGCGCTTGCCCGGCTGGGGTTTCAGAAAAAGCGATATAGGCCCGCAGGTCGTCATCACTCAAGGGATGATAGGCCAGCAGCAGGAATCCGAACAACCATTCCGTGGTGTCGCGCGTGCTTTCTTCGATATCGCCCGCCGCGTCCTTTAACATTTCCTCTTCGGTCATCTCGATCGCACCGCCCTCGGCCAGACCGCGCAGAAACTGGTAGTTCGCATTCAATGCGCTGGTGACATTCCGCGATATCATATCGCCGCTCGTGATATAGTCGGAAATGAGCAGGAGCCGCGGATCATCACTGTCCTCGACCTCGGTGAAAAGCGCGCGTGCTGCCGCTTCTACATCAGCGTCCTGTATCGCCCGTCGCGCCGCATTCTCAAGTTCGACGATTTGTGTTCCGCGGCTGCTGGCGAAAAAGCCTATGACCTGCTCCAGCGCCTCACCGGACAATTCTTTTTCCAATTCTGCGCGCACCAGTTCCACCATGCGGGCAGGCGCGTAAATCTGTGAAACCTGCTGTGCCCATGCCGGCCCGCCTTTGCCGTCCAGCATATCCAGGTTGATTTCCTGCGCCTGCCCCTCGCCTTCCTCGCTCAGGATCATTGCAGCCTCGGGCAATTTAAGCACGTCAACCAACACGCTCATCCGGGCGTCGGCATGTACCACAACAGCCCCGAACAGCCAGATCAACGGCCACAAAAGAAACGCACGCGGTGCCATACCAAAAGGCCGCATCACAGATCCTGACTGGGTTGCATGGCCGATAACCGCGCCGCCACTGCTTCAAACCGGTTGGCCTGAATTTCATATTGCACCGCATTCATCAGCGCATAGACTTCTTGCATCTGGGGATGCGCCAGCGCTTCGGCATATGCGGCAACTTCATCATCGGAAAACGCCTGATAGGTATAGGCAGCATTAGCGAGCGCATTGGTCTTGATTGACCTGCGCATCTCGCCTTCCTGACTGCGCATCGCTTCGCGCAGATCAGGTTCGTCCATCCGCAGCTCGATCACACCGGCGCTTGCAGCGGCCATCAGAAACCTGATCTGGACCTCTTGAATGGCGCGGATTGAACTGTCTTCGACATCACTTGCCTCATTCAACCGTGTCAGCAGCGCCACACGAGGCGAGCCGATACGCACCAGACCGTCGATGATCGATGTGCCGCTTTCGGATTTCAATCCGTCCTCTTCAACCATATGCGAGGCATTTTCGGCAACGACCAGACGTTGGCCCAGATCAGAGGCATAAAAACCAGCCGCATGGTTCAGCAAATCGTCGCTAAGTGTTTGCGACAGAATATTCAGCGCCATGTCATGCATCAACGTCGTGTCAAACACCTCACCCACCAGCCGCGACCATTCACTGCCAAAGTCATTTGCGCTCAACCCCAGCATTCGCGGCGCTGAATCCGCCGACAGCCGGATACTTTCCAAAGCGACATCAAAGCCGGTTACTTCAAGAAACGCCTCCAGCCGGTCAGGGTCAGCGGCGCGGGCAGACTGGCCTTGCAAGCCGAGCGCAAGCAGGCAGAAAAGCGAGAAGGCCAACAGGGGCATGCGCAGAATACGGGTCATCAAAGATCCTTTCATTTGCCTGTAACGTAAACCGCAACGCGTACCGTTCCAAGCCGTCACAGGATCAAATTCACATGATCTGCCCTGGCACCCAGCAAAGCCTCTTGCTCCCTGATCTATCCTTGGGTATTGCGGCGCACCACACCAGCGCGGAGAGGTGCCGGAGTGGTCGAACGGGGCGGTCTCGAAAACCGTTGTGGGTGCAAGCCTACCCAGGGTTCGAATCCCTGTCTCTCCGCCATAAATCATAATTTATTCGTTTAATGTCAAACTCCTACGCCATAAGATGAGCGATACGCCCCCCATTTTGACCGCCAATCTGTCTCGGATGCAGGATTTTGCTTTAGGGTTTGCTGCTTGGCTTTCTAAGGTCAATCGTGATAGCCCAGAGGCAATTCGATAGTGGTGCCCCGACGAGGTAAAACCTGATCAACCATGTTTAAGAAACGTTTCCAGCCGTAGCCATTGGCAATCGCTAGCCGTTGAAACATCAAAATCGAGTGCATGTGGGTCGCCAGCATGGGATCACCAATATCCTCCGAGAGCCATTGGTGCAGCTTGTTAGGGCGATACCCTTTATCAGTCTTCGGAGTCTTACGAATTAGTTCGTCGGTGATGCCGGGCCCTAACCTGTCATAGATCAGGTTAGTCGTGTAGTTTGCACATACACTAAATCTGTTTTTGCTCATGCCCGGCCACTTCCAGCCTTTCAGCTTGTAGATGTTCTCATAGAATTCATCTGGAAATTTCTTGGCGTAAATCGCAAGCTCTCGTTGGATGACGAGTTCTAGATAGGATTGCAGGGCGTTTTGAGGTCGCACGCTCTGATAGCCAGTAGCTTCGTCGACCAAAGCAATGATGGCAGTTTCAGCCAAAGCCCGTGTCAGTATTTCGGCTTTTTGGGCTTTGTCCAACTGTTGATCCTGTAGAGCGCCAGCCTCACGAGCTCTAAGCCAAACATTGCATACAGCGGGAAGTATTCTGGCGTCGTAACCGCGAACCAACTTACTTCCGTCTAGGTAGTCTATAGGAACTAAGGGCCCCTCTAGCAGATCAGGCCCAATGAATGGTTTCAGCTGACTCGGTGCTAAGAATATTGGTACCCCGTTTCCATCAGCTTCGCTGATTTTTTTTAGACGTTTAGAAGCCCCGCTCCTTTCGCCCAAAACTGCGTTTGTAATGCCAGTATCGCTCAACACTCTAGTGATACCATTGGGGCCCATCACGATAGCGCAAGGAATATTCGTACCCGCAATAGTTAGGTGACTTTTGAAACCTTCCAGCACTTGGTTGTTATCAGTCGAACTATCGCCTGCCTCTTCCCAACGCTTCGCGGCAGCTTGCTTTGCTATAGCGGATCGTTCTTCAGGGGATAGTTTTTCCGCTCGGGCGCGCCCGCCTTTTGATGGTCCGGGGTTTTCTTTGTTGGAATTGGTCAATGCAAGCATCCTTTCTAACATGCTTGCTTACTACGGTTGATCTGGATCGAATGCAAGCATATTTAGAAATGCTTGCTTTGAAGCATGCGACGCGCAATAATATTGGCTGAGTCATCGGAAGATGATTAGCCTAACGTCTCAACGCTATGCAAGAATTCATAAATATGATTCCCTGTTTGAAGTTTTCACGCTGATTCCTGTATCCGTAATTTCCCTTAACACCGTGAAAAAGGTTGTTCCGCAACCGCATACAAACGGCCCCGCAGGCTCTTGTAGCAGTTGTCGGGTTTACATCTCCAGTTAGGCCTTCGACGATGCAGTTCCTTAGGCTTTCGGGCCTATCTCCAAGTAATTGTCGTAGGCGCTGTTCTGAGTCCCCGGCTTCAACGTATCGATGTCTGAAATGCACTAAAGCACTGTTAGCACTTTCTAATATTGCAACATGACCTTGCCCGAACCACGCATCATTACGCATCTTCGGAGCTGTTGCATTATTGGCGAAAAGCTGGCTTTCGAACAACTGCCATACTAAAGAAAACTCACTTATTCGCGTTTTCTCGGCCCTAGTAAGTTGGCCGTAACCGGGCAGAAGTCGATCAAAGTTTTGTCTGGTGGATGTTAAGTAGCTCATTTGTTCGCCTAGTGTGATTAAAGACTTTCTTTGGATCAATTTGATAGATTCTTCCATCGCATCGAGCTAGGCCAATTAGTGTTAGCACGTCAGTAAACCTTGGTCTTCAATCAGGTTCGGAGCGAAGACCTTCCCCGCTAGCGATGACCTGCATGTCGTTTGTTGGGAATGGGCGAAGCAGTTTGAACGCCTTGTCTGCATCGCCTGAAAGCCATTCGTCATAGTCCTGCGGCGACAATAGAACGGGCATCCTGTTGTGGTATTTTGCGGCCAACTCGTTAGGCTTGGTTGTCACTATGCTAAAGTAGGTTCCGTCAATTTCCGTATCGCCAACACTGGCGTTCTGATGCTTCCAAATTCCGGCAAATGCAAAACCTTCAGCCCCCAGCACATTGAACCAGTGAAAGGTTGCAGGATTGCGTCCCGTGGCCTCCGCATAAGCCGTGCCGGGGATCAAACAACGGCGGCTCTCAAAACTTGATCGCCACAAAGGTGCCTTCTGGATTTTGTCGTCGCGTGTGTTGTTCCAAGCCGCTGGCTTCAACCACTTCCCCGTTTTTTTGCTCTTGTTGGGTGTCAGGAACCCCCACGATGCTCTGACCAGTGACCTCTCGCCATTTTCGAGGGTTACAATCGGCGCGATGTACTTTGGGTAGATGGCGGGCAAAGTCTCCGCATTGCCTAACAAATCGCGATTGGGCAGTACATCAAAGAGCTGACGCATCGCCTCTTGTGGCATCTTATTGGAGTACAGATTGCACATCTTTCAAGCCTACAGATGGTTTGCCTATCTTGTCTATGTTCCGAAAAATGTTTCGCGCTCTTCTTTGCTGAGAAGGTGGCTAAATTTACTTAGAAAAAGGCGGTCTGCTTGGTTCTCGCACCACTCAATTTCAAACCGTTTGCGCTGATAGGTCCGTTGCCACATGCCCTTTGGCTTAGGGGCAATCCAATAGGCCGTTCCCGGTTCACCCCCAAGCGCCATGCGCATCTTGTTGGCACGCCGCAACAATCGGTCATGGCGGGCCTCTGACTGGCTGGCGTAGCCAATCCTGTAGCAGTGACGGCACAAAAAGTACTTACCGCCTGAGAACAGCTTTCCGACCCGCCGACAGCAGGGACGCCCGTTTACGACGCCGGGACAAGTAAAATAGGGGCGTTTATTGCCGTAGTGACAGTCTACATAGGTGAGGTTGACGTTTTGTTTGACCGGTTCCCAATCCCCGCCATACATTCGGACCTTGTAATCCAAAACCAAACGGCCTTCTTCTGCCCGGTATCCGATGCGACCGACTTCCTCTTTGTCGCGCCACCAAACCCAATTGGCTGCATGACCGGGGCGCAAGCATCCCTCCCGATGAAACCGGTTCACGTCTAGCGAGCGGCATTCCTCAGCCTTTTGCTTGCTGCTTGGTCGTCCTGAGCCATATCCGCCCATGTGTTCCCTCCAGATATTTTCCGAAATCTATAGGCAACTATAGGTTCTATCGGAGCGAGCTATGAACCAGCTTACGATGCTGGACGGTTCAAAATACCGCCAATCCTGCTCTTGCATCGCGATATGATATGCCCGATGTTCTTGTTATGTCCAGACATACTTCACCCAACAACCGGCAGATCGATGACGCATACCCCATTAGGGTCAAAGTCAGGGTTCCGCCAAACGGACTTGGCAACCTGATAAGCGATATTCACGTTTGGATACGTGAGAACATGGCCCCAGACCGCTGCAAAAATTTGCCTGTGCGTGCAATCCATCAACAGGCCACTGCGTACCATTTTCGGACGTTAGAGGACGCAGAGGCGTTCCTAGCTGCGTTTCCCATGCTCCAGCTGGCTGATGGTGTTGAACCAATTAACTAGGCAGGGATACCCCCGCCGCTTGCGTCCTGCCTCGGACTTGTTTCGGTATCACTGGCCTTTGCACGTCTTTGATTGGCACGGCTGGCGGTAGTGTGAAGATTCTGATCTATGCCTTGCCTAAAAAAGCTATCGCGCAGTAGTGTGATGGTATTGGAAATAATTTATTGGCGGACTTGCTTGGAGTCCGACATTTTATCAGGAGATTTTGATGGCTGATGACCTAAAGGCCGTGACCAAAATGGTTGCCGATATGGAAAAGCGGATGAAGCACAACGAGGACCGGATCAAGGTTCTTGTGGATTCAATGACCTCTTCCAAGGACATCGACAAAGCGCTTGCGGTTCATTTCAAAAAAATGAATCAGGAAATTCAAGATAGTACCCATATCAGCATGAAGAGCATGGAGCGCAAAATTGAGTTGAGTGATAAGTTGGCTGATGCTCGCGAGAAAGAAGCGAAGCGTAGCTATGAACAACAGATAAAAATGGTGGAAGAAGTCCAAAAGGACCAAAACAAAATCGGGAAAGATGCAGTGCGCCAAGCTGAAATGGCAGTGTTGAAATCGCGTGTGGCTACGTTAGAGGCACAGGTCAAGGCACTGTCCAAGTAAGGATGGCTTTGATCAGAGGTGGTGGTCGCCTGTGCTTTGCAGAGATACCTACGAATTGTGGATGCGCGTATTTCTCAGCTCATATCGGTCCCTGACTTGTAGCCACGAGAGTGTCCTATCTTCTGTGTATGAGTAATTCGGCCCATGCTTCCAAACTGAAGGAGCATGACAACAATGACGATTTCCAAGGAAGTTTTAGACGAGCTGCTTAGCGGCGTTGAGAACGCAGACGATTTGCTGGGCGATCAGGGGTTGATGAAGGAACTGAAGGTCCGCCTGATGGAGCGGATGTTGGGTGCGGAACTGACTGAGCATCTGGGTTATGAACCGGCTACAATACCCTCGGACCAGCAAAGCAACCGTCGCAATGGCACGACGCGCAAAACGCTGAAGGGCAGTGATGGGGCGGTGCCGATTGAGGTTCCACGCGATAGGGATGGCAGTTTCGCGCCGGAGCTGATCAAGAAAGGCCAGACCCGGATTGACGGGATGGATGACAAGATCATTGGCCTCTATGCAGCCGGATTATCGACCCGCGACATCCGCGCCCACCTCGAGGAGGTCTACGGCCTGAAGGTGTCTGCCGACCTCGTCAGCCGCGTCACCGACGCCGTTTTGGAGGAAGTGTCAGACTGGCAAAATCGCGCCCTGGAGCCGATGTATCCGATTGTTTTCCTCGATGCCCTCCGGGTCAAAATTCGAGACGCGGAAAGCCGTCAGGTCAAAAACAAGGCTGTTTACGTGGCACTGGGCGTCAACGCTGAGGGCGAACGCGAGGTCCTCGGGCTGTGGATCGCGGCCAATGAAGGGGCCAAGTTCTGGCTCTCTGTGATGAACAACCTGCGCAATCGGGGCGTTGAGGACATCCTGATTGCTGTGGTGGACGGCCTCAAGGGCTTCCCTGACGCCATCAACGCGGCGTTCCCTGATACGACCGTCCAAACCTGCATCGTGCATCTGGTGCGTCATTCCTTGAACTTCTGCGGCTGGAAGGATCGCAAGGAGGTCGCCAAAGATCTAAAGCGGATTTATCAAGCCACCGATGACGTTGAGGCCGAGAAAGCTCTCGCCGATTTCGAAAGCGAATGGGGCACAAAGTACCCCTCAATCGCCCCGAGTTGGCGGCGGGCATGGCAAGAAGTCATCCCGTTCTTTGCCTTCCCACCTGCGGTGCGCAAAATCATCTACACCACAAATGCCATTGAAAGCCTCAACAGGGTGATCCGAAAAACCACCAAAACGCGTGGCAGCTTCCCAACCGACGATGCCGCGACAAAGCTGATCTATCTCGCAATCCGCAGTTTCGAGAAGGCGGGGAGATGTGTCAGAGAATGGGTTGCCGCACGAAACCAGTTCGCTATCCTATACCCAGAACGGTTCAACAAATGACCCGTTTCAACCGCATGGGCTGAGCCTCAAACACAGAGTTTCGGATACTCCCGTAGCCACCCATCTTTGCAATGCCCCCCCTCATAGGGGTTGGTCTGGAAGTTCCCGCCGCTTACGCACTAGGCCTTGGGTTTCTCGCAGAGCCTTAGTGCGTTTGCCGTGACTATAGTTCGGATGCTTTGAGCCGGATTTGCAGCCGCCGCCCGCGCCACGCATCCGGCACACCGCCCAGCCGCGCACCGCAGGGTTTTCGCATAGAAAGCCAGTGCGCTTGGAATGGGCAGTGCATCTTGGCGACTGGTGCGCCCTTTGCATGGGGTTGAAGTTCATTGTTTCGTCTTCTTTTTTCCGTCTTGCTTTGCGGGTAAGGCATCAAGACAAGCTAACGTCTAGCAACCCAACCTTTAGCAAGCGCTTCTGCTTCATCGCAAAACCATCTTTCACCCTTGCTATCGTCTATTTTGGTCTGCCCATAGTTCGGACTCCAAGGGGTATGATAGATACGAGCGCTACCATTCACATTGCCTTTGATTGGACAGCCATTAGGCGAGCTTTGTACTGCCCTTTCCCAAGCATCTGCACGATACTCCCAAGGCGTTTGCGAAGGAGCTTGAAACACGCCTAAACCAGCATCACGCGCGATTTTTTCCTGTTCGACGAAGATATCGGAGTACTCGACAAATGCCCACGCCATCCCGGATTCGACTAGCATCTCTCCTAAGTCTTTTCCGTCAACAGAGCAAAATGATATAATCCGCCCATACGGGTCACTGCTGTCTGGTACGCAGTCCAACAGTCCGCTTTTCGTTAGTTCATCGAGGTATCTAGTCGCATCACGCCCGCAAGCCCACTCACCACCGCCAAGCAATGAGCACTTCTGACCTGCTTCTGGTGCATCAATTCCGAAAAGTCGAATTTGAACCGGACCAATGCTGAGCGTATCACCGTCCACAACACTTAGAGGCCCTGTGATTGTCAGAGTTTCAGCATCCAAAGATAATACCGACAAACTAAGCAGCATTACGAAGAGTAGGGGGTATTTTGTTCGTCTATGCTTTGTGGTTTTCATTTGGGCACCAGTCTTTCCAATGCTAAGTTGAGTGTAGCGCATCAAACATAGCTTAGCACCTTATTTGAATGGTTGGATATTTGCGTGAGAAACGGATTGTTTTGCAATCGCAGCCGCATCGCGGCGACTGGTGCGCCCTTTGCATGGGGTTAACGTCACTATTCATGTGCGCCCCCCGTCACCCGCGTTGCGCACCACGCCCGCCAGCAATGAAAACCAGACCAATAATTGCGGCCCACACAGGGTGGCTAAACTTCCCCCAAGCCCAAATATTCGATGGAATGTCCCATGCGGATTTAACGCCAGCTACGATCGCGCCCAGCGGCACAGTCCAAATTTGAATCCATTCGATAGTTTGCTGACCAAAAAATACGACTAAGAGCCCTGCAAATGCGATACCTCCTTTCACCAGCCCCCAGAAAACCGCGATAATGAACCACAATGGAAAGGTTCCAATAACTAAAATCAAAGCTGCCATTGTCTCCCAGAACATTCTATTTTTCTCCCTGTAAATTCGCCACAATGGCTTTCCCGCCATCCTCGACGTTTACGTGTTGGACGACAACAGTCTGTTTGCCGCCGTTGCGGTGTTTGCGCAGGGCTTCCATCTGGGCAGTGTAGGTCCTTGCCAACTTGGTATAGCCTGAATAATGCACTTTGAACTGTTCAAGGGTTACAGCGTTGGCCAGACGTCCGGCAGATCGGACCATTGCCACATGGGTTGCCGACATTTGGACAGCAAGCAACCGTTCGATGCCATTACGGGGCGCGATGCCTTCAATCGAATTAAGCATGAACAGGCGTTCATCATTCCCTTGCAGATCGTCTGAGACTTCAGAGCTGCTCAGAACCTTGAAGCAATGGCGCAACAAGCCGTTGGCGGTTTCGTCGTGTTCGGTCCTGAAAACCTTCTTTAGCGCGTCTGCGGTGGTGAGCGTGATTTGTTGACCCGTTTCGTTTGAGCCTGAAAATTCGACGCCAAGCGTGTTGCGCTTCTTTGGTGCTTTGTCTGTCATGTGTCCTGCCTATGGCTAGATGTATATATGGCCTAATGGTTGTGCCGCGATGCCCCTCAGAAATGCGATTTGCGGCACAATCATTGTGACGGTTCACCCTCCGACCACCCTAAGATTACCCGTACTGGCCCTTTCATTGTGACGGGGTGCCATACTGGTGGTGCGGGGCTTTTGTTTTGCGGGCCACCGCATGAAGTCTACCGTGGCCGGTTTCATGTTGTCGGTCGGGTATTCGGTCAACGTCCAGTGCGATGATTTGCCGATGCCGGACGGCCCCAGATGGGGCGCTTGGGCCATTACGATAAATCCTCTGTCCTCCAGTTCAGTGAACCATCGGCCAACCGTGTTGCGATGCGCGTTGACCGCCTTTGCCGCGTCCCTATGGCTAAGAATGACGCGCCCGTTGTTCGATCCGTTAAAGCGGCGTTTCAATTCGACATAAAGCGCCCTTGGACCTACGGGCAGGGTACGCCACGCCTCGGACGCTTGCAGCCACTCGGGAAGCTGGACGTGACGCCCAGCCCCCCTTTTGTGACCCTTATAGGGTTTCTTCGCCATCAGCGGCCTCCACGTGCCATCAAGGCCAGATAGAGCCGCATGGCGACGACATGGCTGGTGCAGCCGCCAAGGGATACCCAAGCGACCTCTGTCGCCACGCCCGCGCCTTTGCGGGCCATGATGTGCAGCACCTTGCCCTTGGGGGTGAGTTTGAAACGACTATGCATTGCGCTTCCCTCCAAAGTGCAGTTCGGCCATCAAACGGGCTTGGGTTGCGCTCATGCCGTAGCGGCGTTGCAGGCGGATTATGCACAAACGGGTCATGTCGCATCCTCCACCTTGCCCAGCGCCTTTACGCGGATGTCACAGGCCAGCCTGTAGCGGGCGTGCTGACCGGGATAGCTGCCATCATGGGCTTCCATTTCGGTTTCGATCTGGATGCCAAGTTTCCGCAAGCTATGGACGTAAGCTGACCAACGTGGCGCGGGGTTTTCTATAGTCGCTACACCTTTGATACCAGCGTTCGCGAGCTGAGATATGGTCCATCCCATGCGGCCATCGAGTTCATACGTGCGATGTGGTTCGCTCAAAAGCGTTATTTCGATCTTCATTCTACTGCGTCCTTTACGGGGGGATTGCAGCGCGGTATCTGGAAGGTGTTCAGACTACCCAGCGCCCGCGCCAGTTTTCAACTGCGTGGGCGTTGTTTATTTGCTGCCTGTCGATTTTGGACGAGCGGCCAACCAAGACTCAATCGCGCTTTGTGGCCATGCAACGGCGCGTTTGCCGATACGGATGGGGCGGGGAAAGTCGCCGGTATCCATAAGGGCGTAAATGCTTGAGCGGCTGAGACCCGTTGCAGCTTGGACAGCGGGGCGGCGAAGGTGGTTATCTTGCATTTGGTTTGCTCCTGAACAGATTGGAATATTCAGGTAATTTCGCGGTCTTTAACAAGTATTGGAAGGTGGGCGACTGGGCAAAAGCTGGGCGTACCTAAAAACAGATCATTGCCCACGTGTTGCCCATCCTCGATGTTCCACGCTTGTGTTAAGTGCACGGACAATATTGCGGCGAGAGTATCCAACTCGGGATTCTACTTGCGGCCACGTGTCCGTGCCTTTGCCGTTAGGGTACGCTTCCAGAACACTGGCTAAAGTAGCGGCGAGACCGGTGCCCTGACTTTGCACTTTTTCCCCATGCAATGCCATGCGCCAATCGTCTTCTACCAAGCCAAGTTCATCAAGGCATTCTTCTAGTGTCTCGGGTAAGGTGTCTTCTTTCCAACAAAGTGCCCAGCCGGTAAGTGGTCTAATTAGGACCGAAAGTAGGTTTTGGGCAGCTCTCTCATAGTCTGGATAACCGGCAGCATCTTCCAGCCCTTTCAATGTGATGTTTTTCTCCTTGATGAGGCCAGTACTTGCGTCAAAGCAGCAGAACCTATCAAAGACATCGTCTGCGGAAAATTTGCCTTCATCAAAAAACTTAAAGTAAGAGTAGAACGCGGCGTTTTCTCTCGCTGGCCATTCCCAATGACAGTCAATCAGCCAATCTCTGTGATGATGAATAACGCTAGATACTTTGAGGACACTCCCCTGAGGAGAACAGGCGTATGCCTGACGTGAAGCCAAGAATTGAGAAATAATGTAAGCTTGAAAAAGGCCTTCCTCGAACTGCTTTATTCTGCCGTGGTCTCTTACCTCAGCAAAGCTGGTTTGGTCCCGAAACTGCTGGGTAAGCACCTCCGCCTCCGCTTGGCTTGAGAATGCGATACTTACATCGCGACCATTTTTCGCGAGCCACCTTGCTTGATATACACCACTTGCCCAGTAGTGCGACATTTCAAGCAGATCCTGCCAGTGAAAATATCCATCAGGGCAAAACACTAGGCGAGCCTTACGACGTTATCTTGGTTTGAAGAAAGGAAACCGGCCCACCTATCCATCAGCTTCCGACGCTTTTCAAAGAAATCAGACCGCGCATAAGCCGCTTCCGCTTTGTTCTTCACAATATGCGCCAGCGCCGCCTCTGCCACATCGCGGGGCGTGTTGGTCCGTTCTTGCGTCCAAGTCTTGAACGAGGTACGGAACCCATGCACGTCCACGTCATAACCCAGCGCCCTTGCCTGTTTTAACAGGGTCATATCAGAGAGAGGCTTGCCGTGTTTTGTGCCGGGGAAAACAAATCCTTCGCCCGTTCCGAGTTTCCGCGCCTTTTCCAATATCTCCAATGCACGGGGTGATAGCGGAACGCGGTGTTCCTTCTTTGATTTCATATGAAGCGCTGGGCGTGTCCAGATGCCTTGCTCCAGATCGAACTCGGACCAATCCGCCTTGCGGACTTCACTGGAACGCGACGCCGTTAGAATAACCATTTCTAACGCAAATTTAGTCGCCGTCCCTGCGTCCGATGCTTTGAGGGCGTCCAGAAATTCAGGCACCTTGTCATAGTGCAGTGACTTGCGGTGTTGCTGCGTGTTGATGTGCTTGGGCAAGGCTTGGGATATGGCCTCTGCTGGATTGTCAGTACGCCAACCGTTTGCCACGGCCCATTTCATCACAGTGCCGATACGCTGGCGAACGCGGCGGGCTGTTTCTGGCTTCTCCAGCCATATGGGTTGCAGCACGGCCAACACGTCTGCGGTAGTGACCTCCGACACCTTCAACTTACCGATGCGAGGAAAAGTGTAGGTTTCCAATGTAGAGAGGAATTGCGCCGCGTGCTTTTTGTTGCGCCATGTGGGTTCGTGGATTTTGTGGACTTTGCGGGCGGCGTCCTCAAACGATAGCAACGCTTGCTCGGCGCGTTTGGCTTGTAGCGGGTCACCACCAGCCCGCGCCAGCTTCCGGTTCTCTAGCGCGAGTTCTCGGGCCTCTGCCAAGCTGACAAGGGACGTGCTGCCCATGCCTATCTCAGTCCGCTTGCCGCGAATGACGATACGTTGCACCCAGCGTTTTGCGCCCGATGGATCGACCTTGAGCAAGAGGCCATGCCCGTCCGCATATTTGCCGGGTTTGGTGACCGTGCGGACGAACGCGGCGGACAATGCCTTTTCTGCCCGCTTGCTCGGTGCCTTGTCTTCGATTTCCTGATTTCCGTCCGCCATGCCGTCCCCCATTGCTATCTGGAATATGGGGGACGTGCTTGGAACATACAAGACGCCGGGGTGTAATAAGCCATTGATTAAAAGTATTTTATAGTACGCTTCGGAACATGGTATGGCGGACTGTCTCTCCGCCACAAGGAACTGGTCATAAGACACCAAGCCGTCGGACCAACTTACCACGCCTGCCCGTCGCAAAGCGCGCAGGGGCCTGCTAGGTCAGACGGCTTTTCAGCAAATCACCCGATTTGGCGAGGATCGGATATCCGACCATCGAAAAAGACGTGTTGATCTGCTTGAGTGCGCGCAGGGTTTCCTGATGGATGTTACTGGTTTCGATACTCTCGACCAGCCCCTCGCGCAGCCTTTCCAGATGGTGGCGTTGCAGTTTTTGCTCGACGCGGCGCACCTTTTCCTTGGCTGCAACCAGTTCCCGGGCCTCGGCAGGATTCTGATTCATCATCACATTTAATGCCAGTTGCACATTGCCCAGGACGCGGTCCGAAAAATCGCCAATCTCTTCCCGGCCTTTCGGCGAGAAACTGACCCCTTGCGCATGCATCCGTCGCGACAGCTCCAACATGATCCGGGCAATCGCATCAGAGGCGGCATCGAGGCTTGTGGAGATTGACGCAAGGTCCATCGAGCGGCGGCTTAATTCTTCGTCCAGTCCCTTTTGGCCCAGCTTGGCCAGATAGAGCTTCACGTCCAAATGCATCTTCTTGATCGTCCGGTCCTGATCTTCAATGGCTTTCGCCCCGACACTGTTCCAGCTGTCATACAGCGGCTCTACCGCGATCAGCATCTTTTCAATGCGTTGTCCCATGTCCAGCAATTCCCGCGCAGCGCAATCAAGGCCTCGGCTGGGCCGAACAAGTGCCGCCGGATCTAGTGCGCTGCCTGCTTCCAGGTTCAGACCGGTTGGTACTTTTTCCTTGATAACGCGTGCAATGGACTGGGTGATGCTGCCAACAAACGGCAATGCCATCACGGCGATGACAATATTGAACGCCAGATGCAAATTTATCGACTGTCGCGCGGGCCCTGCCCCCAAATATCCCAAAAGTTCAGGCTTTGCGCTGATCAACAGCGACGCGAATAACGCCCCGCCGCCTCGCAAAATCAGGTTTCCGACAACCATCTGCCGCGAGATGATTGGCGACGACAGGGTCAGCACATAAGCAATGCAGGCGCCCCCAAGGTTGGCCCCGAGGATCATGGCGGCCGCAGCTGTTGGCGGCAAAAGCCCCTGTCCTGCCAGAGTGACAAACAATAAAACGGCGGCAACGCTGGAATGTACCACCCATGCAAACCCCGCACCGATCGCAAAGGCTGTCAACAGGTCGCGGCCCAGATATTCCATCATGGCCAAGGTGCCGGGGTTTGCCACCATCGGACCGGTCGCCGCGCGGATCATATCCAGCGAAACAAAGATCAGCGCCAGTCCGATCAGGATACGCCCGATCTGACGCAGGCTGTCATTGCCCGACCGTAAGAAAAGAGACACCCCGATCAACAACAACAGCGGGATAAAGAAGGATTGCCGTACCAGCAGCAGTTGCGACACCAGTGCCGATCCGACATCGGCGCCCAGCAGGATAGCAAGGCCGGTTGCCGCGGTCAGCCCGCCCTTGGCCACGAAGTTCGACGTCAGCACCGCCACCGCCGTCGAGCTTTGCAAAAACACCGCAGCGCCCAATCCCGATCCGGCCGCCAGCATACGGTTATTTGCCGAATGCCTTAACCATGTCCTGAGCTGGTTGGCGAAACCGCGTTCGACGCCCGTGCGTACCAACCGCACGGCCCAAATCAGCAGCGCGGCAGCACCCGCGATATTGAGTAAGAATTGGATCAGATGCGGTTCGTTCAATTTGACGATGCCTTTTGTCTGCCGAGTGATACTAGCGAGCGGCGCTGCCGGTTTTCAAGGGCGTTGCAGGATGTAATCCGGCTGAATTCCAGATTGCGCAATGGGGCCACCCACATCTTTGCCGGCAAAAAAACCATAGCCGGCAATAAGTGCGGTTTTGATCCCGGCCGCTTGCCCGCCCAGAATATCCGTGTGCAAGCTGTCGCCCACCATGACTGTGCGAAGCGGATCAAAGGGGCCAAGCTGGGCAAATGCCAGATCAAATATATTGCCAAACGGTTTGCCGAAAAAGGTCACTGCAACACCCGTTGCGTCTGCAAGCCGATGTGCATAATGCCCCGGTTCGGTTGAAAAGCCGCCTTCGCGCGGGGCAACAATATCGGGATTGCCGACATATACCGGCCGGGGGGATCGTTTCAGGGAATCCTCCAGCAAGCTCTGGCGCTCTTGCGTCCACACTGCACTGCCTAACAACAAGAACGCCTCTGCCGCGTCGTAATCTCGCAGATCTTCGGCCAGATAGGTGATGTCGAGGTTCTCCAGATCCGCACGCCCAAGGCGTTCAGTCGCCATCAGGCCCCACTTGCGGGCAGGTTCGGCCGCAAGCCCATGCAGCAGTGTCTTGCGACTGGTGATCACGTCCTCGGGGGAGAACTCATAGCCAAGGCGCGCGTATTTCGCCATCAGATCCGCATGGGGATATCCGGCTGCGTTGGATACAACCATGACCCGTTTGCCCGCCCGTTGCAGCCCTGCAACCCGGTCCGGCACCCCTTCGATCGCAGTTTCACCGATATTCAGAACGCCAAAGGCATCCAAAAGAAACGTATCGATGTCATCGGTCAATGCATCAAGGTCGGCCAGAGTTCGACAGGCCGCCCCCCGATGCACATCCGGCAACCGGTGGCGCACGTTTTCATAGGCCACGAATGCTTCGTTTGTGTTCAAATGTCCGGCCTACTCAAATGATCGCACCGCGTACTTTGGCCGATACCCATTCCGAGATGACGACGGCCGCCAGAATAACCAGCAGGATAAGTGACACCTGCGGCCAGGCCAGAACGTTCAGCGACGACGACAGTTGCAGGCCGATGCCGCCTGCGCCGACCAACCCCAGCACGGTGCTTTCACGAATGTTGATATCCCAGCGGAACACGGCGATGCCAGCAAATGCGGGCATGATCTGTGGGACGATGCCAAAGGCCATGATCTGCCAGCGCGAGGCCCCCGTTGCGGTGATCGCCTCGACCTGGGTTGCGTCGATCTCCTCGATCGCTTCATAGAGCAGCTTGGCGCAGAACCCGACAGACCGGATCGCGATTGCAATCACACCCGCAAACACCCCGGGTCCGATGATGGCAATCAGAAGCAGTGCCCAGATCAACGAGTTGATGGAACGGGTGGACACGATGATCAAAAGCGCAATAGGGCGGATGATAAATCGTGACGGCGTTGTGTTGCTGGCGGCAAGGAATGCCACTGGTACGGCAAGGATCAATGCAAAGATCGTGCCCAGTGTCGCAATGTTCAGGGTGTCCCAAATCGGTTTGCCCAATTGAGCGATGTATTCCCATTTGGGCGGTGTTGCGCGGGTCCAGATATCATTGGCGATACGCGGCGCATCCCAGACAAAAAACCATGTGGTTGATTTGGCGATCTGTTGCCAGCAATAGGCAAAAATCGCGATACCTATCAGCCATAGCACCCAGTGGAACAGGCTTTCACGGCCTGTGCGGCGTTGCCACAGCTTGAGCCCTTTTACGTCTTGTACAGGCATTATTGCACCCTCGCCCTGACAACGCCCGACAGGTATTCCAGCGCCATCACAATGACGATGATGATCAACAGTATTGCCGCCGCCGTGTCATACTCATAACGGTCAAACGCCGTATTCAAAGTTGCCCCTATGCCACCGGCGCCAACCAGACCAAGGATCGCGCTTTCGCGAAAGTTAATATCCAGCCGGTATATGCTGAGGCCGATTAAGCGTGGCATAACCTGAGGTTGCACGCCATAGTTAATCCACTGCGTCCACCGTGCGCCCGACGCCTTGATCGCTTCGGCCTGTACACGGTCCATGCTTTCAATGTCTTCCGCCAACAGTTTTGACAAAAAGCCGATGGTGGCGAAACTAAGCGTAAGGAAGCCCGCCAGCGGCCCAAATCCGAAAATCGCCACAAGCAAGATTGCAACGATAATTTCCTGCAAGGCACGACTGATCGCGATGATACCGCGACAGACCAGATAAACGGGCAACGGCGCGATATTACGCGCTGCGCCAAGAGCAATCGGGATGGAAATCGCAATTCCTACAACCGACGCGGCGACGGTCATAACAATGCTTTCCACCATGCCCTCCCAGATGTCGCCGGAGCGCGAGGTGAAATCAGGATTGGTAAAGGCAAGGATAAACTTCTTGCCCCGTTCCAAACCTTCGTAGACCCGCGACCAGTTGACATCGACAGTCATATGGGCGGCGATAAGATAGGCGATAAAGCCGATGATTAGCGCCCACCGCAGCCAACCCCGCTGAACAAAAGGTGGTTTCTTCCAACGTTGCCCCAGCTTCGTCCGGACGTCGAAATCAGCGGCGCTCATTCTGCGACCTCTACTTCGTCATCATCATCGACGGCTTCGATTGTCGCTTCCCAATCTTCCTCGCCATAGATGGAGGTCAACACCTCGGGGGTCAGACCGTCTGGCGGCCCATCAAATTCGATTGCGCCAAGCCGCAGGCCGATCACACGCTGCACAAACATCTGCGCCAGGGCCACGTCGTGAATGTTGATGATCGCCGCCAATCCGCGCTCTTTGCACAATTCGCAAATCAGCCGCATGATCTGGCGGGACGTTTTGGGATCCAGCGATGCGGTCGGTTCATCAACCAGCAAAAGTGCCGGATTTTGGATCAAGGCCCGGCAAATGCCGACACGCTGTCGTTGACCGCCAGACAGCTCGTCGGCGCGTTTGTCAGCCATGTGGGCAAGGCCCACGCGGTCCAATAAACGAAACGCCTCATCCACATCGGATTGTGGAAAACGCCGAAGGAAACTGCGCCAGAAACCGACATAACCAAGGCGCCCGGACAAGACGTTCTCCATCACACTCAAGCGTTCGACCAGTGCATATTCCTGGAAAATCATGCCCATGCGCCGCCGTTCACGCCGCAAGCCGCCCGAGGACAGGTCTGTCAATTCGACATCACCCAGATAGACCTTGCCCGTTGTCGGCTCTACCAGCCGGTTGATACAGCGGATCAGCGTTGACTTGCCCGCACCGGAAGGGCCGATCAAGGCCAGCACCTGACCTTCGGGGATCTCTAGATCGACAGCCTGCAAGGCCTGATCACCGGTCTTATATGTCTTCACAAGTTTCTCGAGCCGCAGCATGAAACTTCCCCGCCATTATTATTGTTGTTGGAAAAGGCGGACCAAATGGCCCGCCCCTTCAGAGATCACTCGCAGGCGTAGCTGACGCCGTTTGCAGTATCGATCTTGCGGATCACTTCCCAGAATTCCTTATAGGTCATCGGCAGGAACTGGCCTTCGTTCGACTTTTCAAATTCCGCCTGCAGCGAGGTGCCTTCCCATTCAAAGTTAAAGAAGGCGTTGCGGATCTTGTCTTTCAGTTCTGGCGTGAGGTTATGCGCCGTGCCAAAGCCCGTCGTCGGGAAAGTTTGCGATTTATAGATCGTTACAATCTGATCTTCGGTGATCACATCACGGCTGAGCATCCGTGCCTTGACCGAGTTCGCAATCGAGGCGGCCATATAGTCTTTGTTGGCGACACCCAGGATAGAGTTGTCGTGTTTGCCCGAATAAACCGGTTCAAAGTCACGGTCTGGCAGCATGCCAAAATCCCCCTTCAAAATCGCCGAAGGTGCCTTGAAGCCTGAGTTCGAGGTCGGTGAGGTGAAAGCCAGTTGCTTGCCCTTGATGTCCTCGACCTTTTCAATGCCAGAGCCCGGATAGGTAATGATTTCCATTTCATATCCGAAATTGCCGTCTTTGGACGCCATAATTGTGAACGGGTTAAAGCCTGCACAATTTACTGCCAAAGGGTTAGAGCCGGTGTTGAATCCTGCAATATGCAAACGGCCAGAGCGCATGGCCTCGATCTGTGCCGCGTTGCTCTGAACCGGGAAAAACACCACGGACTTACCGGTCTCTTTTTCAAGATGGGCCAGGAAGTCTGACCATGCGGTTTTGTAAACCGCCGGATCTTCCACAGGCGTATACGCAAAGACCAGCGTATCGGGATCGACCAGTACAGCAGGGTCGGTGGGTGTATCCGCAATCAGATCGCCGTCGACATCGCAATATAGCTTGTCCAAATCGCCGCGTTCACATTCCTGCGCCGCTGCAGGGCCCGCAAAAGACATGGTAAATGCCAGTGCGGCACCCGACAAAAGTGAGTTCATTAATTTCATGTAGAATCCTCCCAGATAGGGAAGGCTAGCCGGAAGTCCAGAAATCACAAAGCACATTGTGCCAATAGCTTACCCAACGACAATCCCGTGTTCACGCCAATTGTCGAACCGTGCCGCTGTCGACAGTTCCGGCAAGGGCTCGTTAAGATACCCTTCCGAAAACAGCCGGAAAGCCACAGCGGCATTGCGTGCTGTGTGAAAATCAATGGTGCTGTCACCGACGTAGATTGCCTGTGCAGGCGGGCAGCCAAGGCGGGACAAGCACGCCAGCAACGCATGCGGATCAGGCTTTTTCGGCTGGTCAGGTTCCGCCCCGACAACCACATCGAAATACTGCGACAGCTCAAGGCGGTCACAGATATTCTGCGCGGGGCCTGTCGGCTTGTTGGTGCATATCCCCAGTTTAACGCCCTTGGCTCGAAACTGCTCCAGTGCTTGAATAACGCCATCATAGGGGCGCGTTAATGTGGTGATATTTTCAGCGTAAACATCAAGAAAAACCGCAAGAACAGCGCGTTCCAGCGTGTCATCGCCACCGCCCGTCGCCGCTACGGCGCGTTTGACCAAGGTCTCTACGCCATTGCCGATAAAGGAAATAATGGTGGCCAGATCAAGCGGGCCGCGTCCGATGGAGTGCAATGCGGCATTGGCCGCAAACTGCAAGTCGGGGGCGCTGTGAATTAACGTGCCGTCCAGATCAAACACAATCGCGGTTACGTTGGCCATTCTTTGGTTATCCCTGATTGTGAGCGCAGGCCGGGCATGCCGGTATCACCGGTAGCGATGGATCTGGCAATTGTTGAGCATGTAACCGATGATCTGTTCAAATGCAGTGCCATGCCCGACAAAGGCAATATTCTCGTCTTGGATGTCTTCCAGAGTCGATACGAAACCCGCCATCCGGTTTTCAAATAGTTCAATAGGCTCTACCGGCACCACGACGTTGTGATCCTCATGGGCATGCCACCAACGGGTGGGAAGGTGATCAAATGCCAGATCAGGGAAATCAATGCCAAGCTGTTGCGGCGCACGTCCCACGTCGCCGCTGTATGTTAGCCGTTCGTGATGGCCGTGACGCACCTCGATAGGAGCGATGCCGTCGAATATTGTAATGGCGGTCTGGATGGCACGGGTCAGTGGCGAGGTGATGACGCGCGAAACCGCAAGCTCTTCGATGGTCTTGCGGGTTTGCGCAGCTTGATCAAACCCGAGCGGAGTCAAAGGGGCGTCAAAAATCAACGGATCAACATCGCCTTTAAAAGCAGCGTTAAATTCGGATTGCCCGTGGCGAATGAAGTAAATGGCCATAGTGATCTTTCGTCGAAAAGCGCGAAGCGCCCTGCCCGCGCTTCTGCATATATTTGAAGTGCGTAGAAAGTGCCATCGCTGCCGCACCCGTCTTCCGCTCCGTCAGATGTATTGTGACAGTCTTGGACCACCTTATCGGCGTCTTTATACGCAACATCTGGTACGGCCTGCAAAGCCGCGATTGAGAAATAAGACTCAGCAAGCGTTACAACGGGGGCATCCCGTTTCAGGGCTTTTCTGTTTGCGCAGATCGCTGGGATACTGATGGCCCCCGGAATGCAATAATCTGTCCCATAGTTTCTGCTGGCGTTATGACTGGGCAAATAGCTTTGCAAAAGGTAAGCACATCGCCATATCGCCCAGACCTTGCCGCAGCGATGCCGCATTGCGCACCTATCCAGAGGGCCTGTTTGAAAAAGTGACTGAAGATGGACGACAACAAAGAACCGAAAAGCAACAGATATACAAAGATGTTTGATCTGCTGCGCCAAGGCAATCGGCGCCCTGACCCTTTTGCGGGATCCCGTTCGGCCGCGATCGCTGCGCGGTATCTGGAGGGCGATGCCGCCAACAGTTTTATCACGCGCTCAGTGGCCTCATTGAAAGCTCATTCCACGCCGCAGCCTGAGAAAGCGGTACGCTTACCTTTGGGAGCATTTGCCAAATTCAGACCGTCAAGCCCGCGGTAGCCGCCTATTTTTCCTTTCCACGCACAGTGTGCAAAACCTGAACCCGCTCCTATGCCGCCCCGCCATATCTTGGCGAAGTGTTCGAAGCCACCTCAACCTATGGGGTAAATTGGCCGCTATCTTGCTGAAATCCTCGTCCGATTAGGGAAGAAATCTGGACATGGTGGACAGTAAAGGGCATCATTTAACACAAATGAGCAGATAAAAACGCGAGATTTACTTATGTATTCGTTTCCACGCACAGTTTCTATCGGGGTACTGTCCCTGTTTTGCTTGCTGCCTATGTCGGCAGCGGCAATTGGACCAGACGATGTCGTCTGCTGCGATCCAGTGACGCCAACCCCAGAACCGCCAACCCCAGAACCGCCAACACCTGAGCCGCCAACACCTGAGCCGCCAGAAGAGGTGGAAAAAAAGTTCAAAGGTGAGGGTAAAGAACCGGGTGACAAGAGTAACACACCTGAACCACCGATCAAAACCAAAGTGCCCGTCGTGGTTGTGCCACCGACAAAGATGAACACCTATCCGGTGCACACGGGGTCAAATTATTGCCCTGCGGGACTGCAGCCCGTTACGATTTCTGGTGTGATCAGCTGTGGGAAGCCCAACCAGTCCATGACCTATCAGCAAATGTTGAAGCATCCGCAGATGAAACGGGTCAAGAAAACACGGCGTGCGATCCGCCGCCATTCCGCCGTGCCAACCTGTTTACCAGGTCTCAAGGGCTGTTCTGACCGGTAACGGTTGCATCAATTTGGATGGCATTGACCGCGCTGTCGATGTTCAAGATAAATAGGGCGCTACCGGTGAGAACCAGCGGTAGCGCCCATTTCGATTGTTCCCTAGAAAAACGAGCTTGCGTCCAGACCAACCGTGATGGCGCCGATCACATTTCCCGTTGCCGGATCTGTCACTGCAAATGACACCTGCCCCTGATAGGTCTGGGTACTTTCATCCAGATCAATCTCGTCGATAAACACCGATCCGGCCCCCTTATCATAGGTTTCTTTGAACTTGGCCTCGTCCCCCTGCCAATAGTCAGAGGTGACCCCGCTGGCTGCCACATTCAAGCCGAGATGATCCATCACGAAAATTTCGGTGATGCGACCACCCGATTGCCCCAGATGCTCGCGCAAGAACGCCGATAAAGGTGCATTGAGAACCTCGTCAACCATAGGAGAGCTTCCACTGCCCACCTCCGCGCGCCAGACTTCATCCTTGGCGATGATCTCGGCCTCTGTCAGCCCGTCCGTCACGCCGTTTTGAGCAGCGATGGCTTGAACGATCTGCGCGTCGTTGACCCATTTCATCAGGTCATCATAGATATATTGCGACATTGCGGGGGGCACTTCAGCAGCATGTGCCATGGGGGCTGCAAGAACGCTGAGCGCGAGAAGCGTCGATCTAAACATGTCTGTTCCTTTGGTCTGGTAAAACAAGGGCGGATTACTGCCGCGTGTTTCCTCAGATTAGGATCAACCTGTTAAAGTCACGTGAAACGGAACCGTAACACTTTGTTAAGAGCGAATGCCAAGCACTTGAAAAATATCGGACCTTTTGAGCGCAACCTAAACTTTTAGGCAATCAGCATGATGAAATATCGCTCTCTTTAGAGGACTATGGCATTGTACAGCAAAGGGACCCGTTGCGATCAAATTGTGCCGCGCGCCACGGGCTCAGATGTCCCCCTTGAACCCCAAAGCAACCACGAATTTCTCTGAACTGTCCGACCGGCTGGCCGGCGGCTTCATGTTGTGAACCTTGGTGAACCGTAGCTTGAGCAGCTTTTGCAATTCCGCTTCTGCGCCGCCTGCCAGAACCTTGGCCACAAATGTCCCGCCCTCTTCCAGTACATCAAACGCGAAATAGGCCGCCGCCTCGCAAAGCGCCATGATCTTGAGGTGGTCGGTCTTTTTATGCCCCGACGAGGAGGCCGCCATATCCGACATCACCACGTCCGCCTTGCCACCCAGCCATTCCTTGACTTGATCGTCCGCCCCCTCGTCCATAAAATCAAGCACATGTAGCTCGCAGCCCGCAATCGGCTCCATTTCCTGCAAGTCTACGCCAAGGATCGTGCCGACAGCCTTGCCGCCACGTTCGCCCAGCACATTGGAGCGTTTCACCGCAACCTGGCACCATCCCCCCGGCGCGGCGCCCAGATCGACAATCCGTGCACCCGGCACAAGGAAGCGGAATTTATCGTCAAGCTCCATAATCTTATAGGCCGCGCGACCACGATAGCCTTCTGCTTTGGCGCGCTTGACATAGGGATCGTTCAGCTGACGTTGCAGCCAACGTGTTGAGCTGGTGGTCCGCCCGCGTGCCGATTTCACCTTGACCTTCAGGTCGCGTTGGCCCCGGCCAGAGGTATTCTTGCCGGTAGGTGTTTTCTTGCCCGTTGGCGTCTTACCGGCGCCGCCACTGCCCGTTGGTGTCTTGACCATCTCAATAGGTTCCTTCTTCCAATACGCCATCCGCCGACATCTGTGCATAGAGCAGCCCTTCGCGCAGGCCACGATCCGCCACACTCAGCCGGTCCGTCGGCCAGCAGCGCATCAAGGCCTGCAAGATCGCCGCCCCCGACATGATCAGTGCGGCGCGGTCCGCTCCGATCCGCGGATCAGAACGCCGCCCGGCCGGCCCCATTGCCAGATAGGAATGGATCACCTTGTCGATCTGCGTCGATGTCATGCGCAGCCCGTCGATTTTGGTACGGTCATAGCGCCGTAATCCCAAATGGCTAGCCGCAACTGTCGTGACCGTACCTGACGTGCCGACAATCTGGAAACGTTCTTGAGGTTGGGCAGATTGATAGGGCGTGAAGTCTTGCAGGTTTTCTTCGAAAAACCAGCTCATCAGGGCGAACCGCGCGGCGTCATCATCCACATCTACGAATTGGTCGCGCAAAGTGGCAACACCCAGCGGCACCGAAATCCAGTCGACAACGCGGGCCGCAGGAATATCCGTCTTGGCCTGATGAAACCCCGAATGCAGCCGCATGATGCTTTGCGCCCGGTCCTTTTTGGGGACTTTAGAGATGTCGATCCAGACCAGTTCGGTTGATCCGCCGCCAATATCCACCACCAGCAGGTTCTCCGTCTTGCGGTTTACCAGCGGAGCACAGGAAATCACAGCGAGCTGCGCTTCTTCCTCGGGCTTGATGATGTCAAGGATCAGCCCGGTTTCACGTTGGATGCGGCGCATGAAATCGGAACCGTTCAGCGCACGGCGGCAGGCTTCGGTCGCGACCAGCCGCATGCGTTTCACCTTATTGCGGCGCAATTTCTGCTGGCAGATGCGTAGTGCCTGTATGGTGCGCGCCATCGATCCGCGCGACAAGCGCCCGGATTTCTCAAGCCCTGCCCCCAATTGGACGGACTTCGAGAAGCTGTCTACCACGTGAAAACCACTGCCTTTCGGCTGAGCGATTAACATGCGGCAGCTATTTGTGCCCAGATCAAGGGCCGCGTATAGCTCGGACGATCTGGGCGAAACTGGCACGGGGCTCAGAGCCGACTGTATGTCCTTATCGAGCGCGCCCGCACCTTTGGGACGCTGTGGCGCCATGGTGTCGCGCCTTTCATTTAGAGTTGTGATCAAGGTAGTCGGGTCGCGCGTTTCGTGCAAGCGGCAAGGCATCATTTCGGAATAATTCCAAACGCCTCGGATACAATGCCTGCTCACAAAGAACATGAGAATTATGAGGTCGCTGGACCCTCGTTCTTCATCGTTTGCGCCGCTAGAGTGCAGTTGGTTTTCCGCAGGGGTCGCGGAAAGCGCATGTGAAGTCGAAAAACGGCGTTGGCGCAGGGAAGTCACCCGTTAGAACCCGATGAAAGACAGCAAGGGGAATCAGCGAATGGTGGACGTGACAATAGTGTACTGGCGCGACATTCCCGCGCAGATCATCGTGGGCAAAGGCCGTCGTGGGTCCAAGCGCCCACTGCCTGAGCGTTTCGAACAGGCAATCGACCGTGTGGCGATGCGCATCGGGGCCGAAGACAGCGACGCTTATATGGCGGACTGGCGCAAGGCAGAGCCGTTTTCGGTTGATGGCGATGCAGATGCCGTCGCCGATGCCGAAGCGCTTCGGATCGACACGGAATACGACAAGGAGCGCCTGAAAACGCTGATTGACAACGAAGGCCGGGCCTGACCCCCGCATGATGAAGGATAAAATCATGGCATTGCTGAATTTCCGCCGCAAAGAGACCCCTGCGACCACGCCAACCGCCGAGGTTGAAGCCTTTCTGCGCAATTACTCTATCGAGGTGATGCCGCGCACCGCCGAGAAAGTCGAGGATTTCACGTCGCTGCTGCCCGCAGAAACGCGCGTCTATGTGGCCCATATCGAGGGCACGCCAATTGAAGATATGATCGCCACCGCCAAACGTCTGAATGCGGACGGGTATCGTGTGATGCCGCACTTCCCCGCGCGCATCATCAAGGACCGCGCCACGCTGGCCAACTGGATCGCCATGTATCAAGGTGAGGCAGATGTGAAACAGGCCTTGCTGCTGGCCGGTGGTGTTGCAACGCCGCACGGCGAATTCAGCGACTCGATGCAGTTGATGGAAACCGGCTTGTTCGATGAAGCGGGCTTTGAACGCCTGCACGTGGCAGGTCATCCCGAAGGCAACCGCGATATTGACGCGACGGGTACCGCAGGCGTCGATGCGGCGCTGAAATGGAAGAATGATTTCCAAACGCGGACAGATGCCAAGATGGCCATTGCCACGCAGTTCGCATTCGAGGCCAAGCCGATTATCGCATGGGCAGACAGCCTGCGCGCGGCGGGCATCACCCTGCCCGTGCATATCGGTATCGCGGGCCCGGCCAAACTGCAAACCCTGATCAAATTCGCCATTGCCTGCGGTGTCGGCCCGTCGCTTAAAGTGCTGCAAAAGCGGGCGATGGATGTGACCAAACTGTTGTTGCCCTATGAGCCGACGGATGTGATCAACGAATTGGCGCTGCACAAGGCTGCCAATCCCGATTTCAACGTCTCACATGTGCATTTCTTCCCGCTGGGCGGGATCAAGACCAATGCAAACTGGGCCATCGAAAACGGCGGCACCTCTGCCGTTCCTGCCAATCCCGCCACCTAAAACAACCTGTCGTCTAAGGATATCTGAATGACCCGAACCATCATCGAATCCAAAACCAAAACCGCCGTCATCGGCTTTGATGAACCGTTCTGCGTCATCGGAGAACGGATCAACCCGACGGGCCGCAAGATTCTTGCTGAAGAACTGGAGCGCGACGATTTCAGCCGCGTCGAGTTTGACGCTATCGCGCAGGCCAACGCAGGTGCGACTGTATTGGACATTAACTCCGGTGCCGTTTTTTCGAACAAGATGGCCGAAGATCCACGCTATGCGGACAACAATTTTGTTGAGCCGATGTTGATGCCCGAAATGATCAGACGTGTGCAGGCCGTGACCGATACACCTCTGTGCATCGACAGCTCTGTGCCTGGCGCGTTGGAAGCAGGCTTGCAAGCTTGCGAAGGCCGCCCGCTGTTGAACTCCGTCACCGGAGAGGAAGAACGTCTGGAACTGGTGCTGCCGCTGGTCAAGAAATACAACGTGCCGGTTGTTGCCATCTCAAACGATGACACGGGCATTTCCGAAGACCCCGATGTGCGTTTCGCAGTTGCGAAACTGATAGTGGAACGTGCTGCCGATTTTGGCATTCCGGCCCATGACATTGTGGTTGACCCACTTGTGATGCCAATCGGCGCGATGGCAACGGCAGGGCATCAGGTATTTACCCTTGTACGTCGCCTGCGTGAAGAGCTGGGCGTGAATACCACCTGCGGTGCGTCTAACATCAGTTTTGGCCTGCCCAACCGCCACGGCATCAACAATGCGTTTTTGCCCATGGCGATGGGCGCTGGCATGACCTCTGCCATTATGAACCCCGTGGCATTGCCGATCAACGCGGCAAAGATCGCAGAGAAGAAGGCAGAGCTGGAGGCCCTTGGCGTAGTCGTGCCCGAAGGTATGGACGATGAAGCCTTTGTTCAGTTGTTCGGAATGGGGTCTACCCTGCCGCGTCCGGGCAAGGAAATGGAAGCAATCCGCGCCGCGAACTTTCTGTTTGACCGTGATCCCCATGGCAGCGACTGGATCAAATTTAACAAGGTTGCGCCAAAAGCAGGACAGGAAGGTCGCGGACGGGCCGGACGCGTCGGCGGGCGTCGTCGCGGCTGACCTTTTGTAGTCCTTATGAACCGATCAGGAAAAGCCCCGACACGTGTCGGGGCTTTTTTGTTGGGCAAATCGAAACCGGTCAAAATGACATCTCTGTTCAACTGGTAACCCGGAATTAACGGATCACACCCTAAAACCGCTTCATTTTACAGATGTGGAGCGCTGCTATGATCTCTTTTCTACCCGTGCTGAAACGATCAAATGATGCGTGAGCCGTTGATGCTGTCGGGCAAGCTGGATGTCACCGCCGCCGCCACCTTCCACGCGGAACTGGCCGCACGGATTGGACAAGATATCGTCCTTGATTGTGAAAAAGTTACCCAAATCGGGGCTTTGTGTTTGCAGTCCTGCCTGGCTGCCGCACGCGAGGCACGAAAAAACAAAACCCGCTTTGACATCATAAATGTCACCGATCCCGTTTTGGTCCAGCTCACCAGCATGGGATTTACCCCTGAAACCCTTGCGGAAGGCACCGTATGACCCTTCAGATACTGGCCGTAGATGACAGCCGAACGATGCGCGACATGATCAAGCTCGCCCTGCTCCCTTCGGGTTTCACCGTACATACTGCGGATGATGGCATTCATGGGATAGAGGTGCTCGACGGTATTGAGCCCGATGCGATCATCACTGACATCAATATGCCGCGAATGGACGGTTTCGGATTCATTGATGCGGTGCGCGAGCAAGACAAGCATCGTTCAACCCCCATTCTTGTTCTAACCACCGAAGCCGCGCCCGAGCTCAAGGCACGTGCACGTGCTGCAGGGGCCACCGGCTGGATCGTGAAACCGTTTGATCCTGTGAAGCTTGTCAAAGCCCTCCAGATGGTTGCCGGATAAAGGATCCGAAAATGAGTACCGACAATGACCCGATGGCAGAAATCCGCGCTTCCTTCTTTATCGAATGCGAGGAATTGCTTGAAGCCTTGCAGGACGGGCTGCAGACCATGGATGATGCGGACAGCGATGACCCCGAAACGATAAACGTTGTTTTTCGTGCCGTGCATTCGATCAAGGGCGGTGCCGGTGCCTTTGGGCTGGAAGGGTTGGTACGGTTTGCGCACCGCTATGAAACGGTCCTCGACGAAGTCCGGGCAGGCCGTCTGACGGTGGAGGCTGACGCACTCAAGGTCTTTTTTCAAGCAGCGGATCACCTGTCCGATCTGGTTCGGATCAGCCGCGACGGTGAAGTTCTACCTGATGCGGAAACGGCTAACCTCTTGGCCGATCTGGATGCCTTTTTGGGGGATGCCCCGGCGCAGGAAGAAGAGGAAGCCATTGAATTCCAACCGATGGGGCTTTCTCTCGACTTTGATCTGGAGGACATCGATGGAGACGATGCCAATAACGGGTTGCCCGATCTGGACCACCTGCCTCCCCCACCGGGCTTTGGCAGCCCGCGACCTGCATCTACAGAGCCCTACAAGATCGTTTTCACACCCCAAGCCGAGCTGTTTGATACGGGTAATGAACCAGCCTTGCTTTTGCGCAACCTTACGGAACTCGGCGAAATGTCGGTGGTTTGTGATGCGTCGGCCCTTCCTGAACTCAGTCAGCTGACACCCGAAATTCCACATCTGAGCTGGATTTTGACCCTGTATAGCACGGCAGATGAAGGTGAAATCAGGTCCATCTTCGAGTTTGTAGACGGTCTGTGCCAACTGGACATAACGCGAGCGAGCGAGACGCCCAATCGAGGGCCTGATATGGATGATTTGTCAACGTCGTTGGATGATGGCCCTGTCGAAGTCGCCCCCCTGCCAACCGCCCTCCCAGTATTTTCGGGTGATGCAAGCGCAGCCCTCCCGGCTGCAAAATCGCCCGCATCAGCGGATTCCAAAACCGGTTTGGAATCGTCAAAACTTGCAGAAAAGGTAGGGAAGACGCAGGGTAATGCGCAGGCCAAATCGGTTGTGCGGGTCGATCTGGACCGCATTGAACGTCTGGTTAATTTGGTCGGTGAGCTGGTGATAAACCAAGCTATGTTAAGCCAAAGCCTTGAAAAGTCTAACCTTTCACCTCATTCGGACGCGATGAGCGGGCTGGAGGAATTCCAGCGGCTGACCCGTGATATTCAGGACAGCGTGATGATGATCCGCGCACAACCGGTGAAATCCCTGTTCCAACGGATGTCGCGGATCGTGCGTGAATCCTCGGCGGCGGTGGGAAAAGACGTCCGCTTGCACACCTTTGGTGAGAGTACCGAGGTTGACAAGACGGTTATCGAGCGGTTGGCCGATCCGCTCACCCATATGATCCGCAATGCCGTTGATCACGGGCTGGAAGCCCCTGAAAAACGGCGTTTGGCTGGAAAGCCGGCGCAAGGGAAGGTCAAGTTGTCTGCTGCGCATCGTTCAGGGCGGGTGGTGATCGAAGTTTCCGATGATGGTGCCGGGATCAACCGGCCACGAGTTCTACAAATCGCAATTGACAAGGGCCTTGTCCCTGCGGATGTGTCACTTAGCGACACAGAAATAGACAATCTGCTGTTTTTGCCGGGGTTTTCGACTGCTGCTGTGGTGTCCGACCTTTCCGGGCGAGGGGTTGGCATGGATGTCGTGCGCACTGCGATCCAGGCGCTTGGCGGGCGGATCACCATTACCTCAAATCCGGGTGAAGGGACGACATTCTCGATTTCTTTGCCCCTCACCCTGGCTGTTCTGGACGGTATGGTCATCAAGGTTGCCGGTGAAACGTTGGTCTTGCCGCTTAATCTGGTGGTCGAAACCCTGACTTTGGGGCCGGACGATGTGCAATTGGTGCGTCCTGGCCGCAACGTGATCCAAGTGCGCAGCGGCTTTGTCCCGCTGTTCGACCTTGGTGCGGCCCTCGGCTATCGCCCTCGGCTGGAAAATTTCGACAACTATGTTGTTTTGTTGATCGCACAAGAAGACGGCAGTAGCGCGGCACTGGTGATCGACAACATCATCGATCAACGGCAAGTGGTGATAAAGGGCCTCGACGATAGCTTTTACCGTGCACCGGGCATCGCTGCGGCGACCATTCTTGGGGACGGGCAGATCGCGCTTATTCTCGATCCGACCGACATCATATCCACTCCCGGCGCAGCGTCCGCGCAGCCGCAACCAGCACAACAATTGGGGCTTTCAGCATGACCGATACATTGGGCAAGACAACCATCGAGCTTTTAACCTTTCGCCTTGCCGAGCAGGAATATGCGCTCGACATCATGTCGGTCCGTGAAATCAGGGGATGGACGCATGCGACGTCCCTGCCCCATGCGCCGCAATATATGAAGGGCGTGATCAACCTGCGCGGTACGGTTTTGCCGGTAATGGATCTGGCCTCCAGACTTGGCATGGCGGAGCGGGAACAGAATGAACGCAGCGTTATTATTGTTGTAAATTATGAGGATACAATGACCGGTCTTTTGGTGGATGCGGTTTCCGATATCGTGGCTGTAACGGACGAGGATTTGCAACCGCCACCTGAACTGGCTGCGAATACCGCGGATGGGGTGGTCAGCGCCTTGACACTGATCGATGAGCGCATGATCCGCGTCCTTAACCTCCCGATGACCATCAACTCGTTCGAGAGCGCTGTTGCATGACTTCACGCCGTCAGGAAATTGCCAATCTTGATAGCGCCAGTTTCCGTGCGATCGCCGCATTGGCCTATCGCGAAAGCGGGCTGACGCTTATGGAAGAAAAAAGTCCGATGATTCAGTCGAGGTTGCGGCACCGGTTGCGCGATTTGGGGCTGTTGGATTTTCCTTCCTACTGTGCCCTGATCGAATCTGATCAGGGAGCAACAGAGCGGCAGCACTTTATTTCAGCCCTGACCACCAATGTGTCGCATTTTTTCCGCGAAGAGCACCATTTCGACACGCTCAAAACCGAGTTGGACCGGTGCTTGCCCAAGTTGCGCGCAGGCGGGCAAATGCGGATCTGGTCCGCCGGATGTTCGAATGGGCAAGAAGCGCTCTCGGCAGCAATCACACTGACAGAGCATGTCCCGGATATTGCCAAGCTGGATGTGCGGATTCTTGGAACAGACATTGATCCCAAAGTGGTGCGTTTCGCGCGGCAAGGGATTTATCCACAGCGATTGCTTGGCGGTGTCCCTCCCAACCTGATTTTTAAGTATTTCCAAGAGATCGAGGGGACATCGGGTGAGCCGCATTTCAATGCTCTTGGTAATTTGAAATCCATGATCAGGTTTAACGAACTCAATCTGCTCGCACCCTGGCCGATGAAGAAAAAATTTGATGTGATCTTTTGCAGGAATGTCGTGATCTATTTTGACCTTGCGACACAAGAAGCACTTTGGCCGAACTTCCACGCTGTACTGGCCACGGGGGGCGTCCTGTTCCTTGGTCATTCCGAAAGAATTTCTGATCCTGCAAAGTTTGGTTTTTCCTGCACGGGACCAACAACCTACCGCCCCGACACGCGCTGACCAAACCGGGGCGAGAATGAAAAAATACACTTGCGAAGGAAGTAGAAAATGGCATTGCGGGATCAAATTCGGATTATGGTGGTTGATGACATGTCGACAAGCCGGGGGCTAATCACGCAGGCGCTCGATGCTTTTGGTGTACGTAATGTTACAACAGCGGAAAACGGGAAACAGGCTCTTCAGGTCCTGGCCAGCAAACCTGTGCATCTGGTGATCTCAGACTACAACATGCCAGAGATGGACGGGCTACAGTTACTGCACTATCTGCGCGCCTCGCCCAAGACCAAAGGCGTTGGATTCGTCCTGATCACTGGCCGTGCCGAACAACAGATTATTGATCATGGCAAGAAGTTGGGGATGAACAATTACCTTAAGAAACCGTTCCAGCCTGACGATCTGCGAACCTGTATCGAAACGGTCGTTGGGCGATTGTGAACAAGGCGATGTCAGAAAACCTGTCCTTATCCGCGCTTTTGGCGCGGGTATCGGTCCAGATCGACGGTTTGGCGACGGAAGTGCACCGGATCGAGCACGCAATTGGCGACGAACTTGCTTTGACGGCGGCGCAGGGATCTCAGACCATAACCCGGCTTCAACGTTTGGATTTCCTCCGCCAGTCGCTAGAGGATCTGGCGTTGCTTTTCCTTTTTCTCTCGAAGGATCATGATGGTGTATTGGAATGTGATCTGGCTGACAAAATGCGCCTTGATGTTACTAAAGCGTTGATCAAGGAAAGACGGCCCTTCGGTGCAGGCTTGTTGCCGGATGACTGGGTTATGGGCGACGTTGACTTGTTCTGAGACCGCCATGGTCAGGATATTAAAGGTCTGGAGTTTCTGTAAGCGGCGCTGGCAATACCATCATTTTTGCAAATTCAGCCGCATCCGCCTGTAATGCACCTGATTGAAACCTATGTCTGCATCATCGATCTTGCATCGTTATGGTTCAGAAAAGTTCGAGGCCATTGCCACACACGGGAACGGCAGGAGTCACAATCTCGATTTCCGTTGTGTGATGTGCCTTTACCCGGGCGGCTCCGGTCGTCGGCGTGAAAACAACATTTCGAGATACTGTGCCGCCCAGCGAGCTGGAGACACATGTAATGTTTTCGGTCGCCAGAAAATTGTTCGCAAAGGCGCAATTGGACGGACCTATTTCAGACAGGCCCTTGATCATTTGAGCACCTCCAAAGGCTTTGGCCAATAAACGTGCGCGATTTGCGCCCTTTTTGAGCAGATCATTAATCAACAGCTCCATTGCGTTGATCCCGGCCAGATCGCTCTTGGCGGCGTTGCATGTGGTGGAAGCCAATAAAATATGATTCATTCCGCCAACTTCGGCCACAGGATCCCAGAGGCAACAGGCCACGCAGGACCCCAACAAGGTCGAAATCGTTACATCCGGATCACCCGATGTTTGAAACTCCCCTTGAGTGATGACAAGATTACCCATTAATCCCCCGTCTGATCAACGCCTGGGTATGGGCGGAAACGGCCCGGTTGACCGCTCCACCGATTTTCTCCGGCGGCAATTGCTGATCTACAGCGCCCAGCTCAAAGGCGGCGCGCGGCATCCCGTAGATAACACAGCTTTGTTTATCCTGCCCGATGGTCCGGGCCCCGCTGTCATGCAATTGCAATAGCCCCGCTGCACCGTCACGGCCCAAACCGGTCAGAATGACCGCGATGATGTCACCGCTGTATTCGACAGCCGACTTAAACAAGACATCTACTGACGGACAATGGCGTGACGTGTCGCGGCCCTCGACAAAGGTACAAACCCACTGTCCGTTCTTCCGTAATATCTTTGTGTGATTGCCCTGTGCCGGCGCCAGACGCACCTGTCCCGGGCCAAGGGCCTCACCCTCGCGGGCAATGGCCACGTCTTGCGCTAACAACCGGTTTAAGAGCTGCGAAAAGCTGACGAGGAAGGCGCCCGGCATGTGTTGTACAATCACAACGGGCGGGCCATCGGCATGCAGACCCGCCAAGACATGTTCAAGCGCGGTGACACCGCCGGTTGAGGCCCCCATCAAAATCAGGGGCATTTGACGCGCGGTATGTGGCGGGGCATCCATTGCCGATTTTACGGCAGGTTTTGGTGGCCCTTGAATTGTGCTGCACGCCGCCGAAAAAACCCGGCGGCAAATATCGCGCTGGGTCTTCGGGTCAGGGGCAGTCATCGGTTTCAAAATACAATCTATCGCACCGGCCGTCAGGGCGGTGATTGTCGCGTCCGAGTTGCGTTGGGTGGTTCCAGAGATCATCACAACCGGCATAGGACGTAACGACATAAGTTTTTTCAAGAATTCCAGCCCGTTCATACCCGGCATTTCGATGTCGAGCGTCACAACATTGGGGTCTGTGTCCTTAATGACCTGACGGGCGGTCAAAGCACAGCTGGCTTCACCGACGACAACAAGGCGGCGGTCCGCTTCGAGTACGCTGCGCAGCCACCGCCTTATGCTGCGGGAGTCGTCAACGATAACAACCCGTTTCTGGTTTGAGCGGTGCAGAAGGCCGCTGCCGAAATCTAATAGGTGATCCTGCATCCCCGAACCTTGCGCCCTTTTGACTTTGGAGGATTGCGCTGGCGCTTCCACCTGCAATCTGGTGCCCCTTGGTCTGGCAAAAGGATGAAGGTTAAATGAAAACAACGCTGCAGCGGCGAGAAAATTCGTTTAAATTTGGGACATAGCAGGTGGTGGTCGCTGAGGCATCAAGATGGCGCAGCTTTTCACCTGTCAGGTATTGGCCAGGGGCGTGACCGATCCGGCTTTCGCTCAGACTTCTTTCAACCCCTGACGAAAACGGGCCGCGTTTTTTGTATAATGCTGTGCAGAGGCTGTCAGCCCCGCAATCGCAGCTGCGTCAAGTTCACGAACCACCTTGCCCGGCACCCCCATCACCAACGATCCGTCAGGGATGACCTTGTTCTCTGTAATCAGCGCCCCCGCCCCGATCAGGCAGTTCTTGCCGATCCTGGCGCCATTCAACACGGTGGCCCCCATGCCGATCAGGGAATTGTCGCCAATGGTGCAGCCGTGCAGCATGACCTTGTGGCCAATGGTGCAATTCTGGCCAATGGTCAGCGGGCAACCCGGGTCGGTATGGAACACGCTGTTCTCTTGTACGTTGCTGCCTTTGCCGACATGAATGACTTCGTTATCACCGCGCAGGGTTGACCCGAACCAGACCGACGATCCGGCTTCGAGCACGACATTGCCGATGACATTGGCATCGGGCGCAACCCAGGCATCCGGGTCTACTGTCGGGGTAATTTCGGCCAAGGCGTAAAGGGTCATGTGTCTTCCTCGAATTCGGTTTGTAATTTGCGCACGTGATCCAGCAGGCGCGGCTGTTGCGAACGGCGGAATCTTTCGGCGGTGATGATGGATTTCAGGCGGGCCTCGGTTTCCACCAGATCATCGTTGATCAGCACATAATCATACCCGTCCCAATGGCTGATTTCGTCCCAACTGGCCGACATCCGCAGCGCGATGGTTTCGTCATTGTCCTGCCCCCGCGAGATCAGGCGACGCTTCAGTTCTGGGATCGACGGCGGCAGGATGAAGATTGACAGGACGTAATCTTCAAGGCCGGAGTTGCTGATTTGTTGGGCGCCTTGCCAGTCCACGTCAAACAGAACGTCGCGCCCGTTGTCGATGGCCCGTTGCACCGGCGCACGAGGCGAGCCGTAATAGTTGCCAAAGACGCGGGCGTGTTCCAGCATCTGGCCCTGGTTCACCGACGTGCGGAACTCTTCCTGTGTGATGAAATAGTAATCCCTTCCATCCACCTCGCCCTCACGCGGCGAGCGGGTGGTTGAGGAAACGGAAAACTGCAAGGACGGATCCCAGTCGCGCAGTTTACGCGCCAGCGTCGATTTTCCCGCACCCGAAGGGGAACTGAGAATGATCAGCAATCCCCTGCGTTCGGCTTTAAGGTCGCTCATGGCCTACTCCACATTCTGCACCTGCTCGCGCATCTGGTCGACCACTGCTTTCAGCGCCAGTCCGATGGTTGTCAATTCTTTCATCTGCGCTTTGGAGCACAGGGTGTTCGCCTCACGGTTGAATTCCTGCGTTAGGAAATCCAACTTTCGCCCCACCGGTCCCCCTTCGGAAAGTAGGGCGCGGGCAGCGATGACATGGGTCTTGAGGCGGTCGATCTCTTCTGTAATCTCGGTTTTGACCGCGATCAACGCCAGTTCCTGCGCCACACGGTCACTGTCCGCCCCGTCGCTGTTTTCCAGCACGCGGGCCAGTGTGGTGCGCAGATTAGCCGCCATCTCGGCTTGGCGGGCGGGTATTATGGCAGCGGCTTGGTTGGTCAATGCCTCAATTTCGGTGAGTTGACCGGTCAGCACAGCCGCAAGAGCCGCCCCTTCTTGCCCACGCATTGCGTCAAAATCGTTCAGAACCGTGTCAAAATCCGCCAACAGGACTTTGCATAAGGCACCCGCGTCATCTTGAAAACTTGCCTGCTCCAATACGCCACGCATGGTCACGATGTCGGTGGCTTTTGACGGCGCCAGCGACACCCCGGCATCCATTGCCCGTGCCTCAATCTGCTGCAAGGCGCTCAGGATCGTTTGTAGTTGCCCCTCGTTAACCTCCAGCGCGCCGCCCGTTTCATCCCGGTTAAGACGCAGATTACAGGTAATATTCCCACGCGCGATCGATGCCGCCAGTTTTTTTCGTAACCCCGCCTCAAGCCCGTCAACCCAGTCGGGCACCCGCAGACGCATGTCCAAGCCGCGCCCGTTGACACTGCGTATTTCCCAGCTCCAGTTGAACGGTGCGTCAGCCCCACTGGCGGATGCAAAGCCGGTCATTGAGTTGATCATGAGGGTCCTCTCCCAAGGCGCTAACGGCCGATGGCAATTTGTCCAAACGTCCCTTTGCAATAGGTCGAAACACCCCCAAGGGGCAAGCCTTTGGCATTCCTGAAACGTTAACCAGAAGTAAAGATTTCGGCTCAATTGCCTCAAAACGATGATATTAAGCTGTTCGTAACATAGCTGCTTGGGGGCAGTGCAAGATGCGGGATCGGCGTGACGACCAGTGATGGGGTGCATGGCCCTGTTTCGCTGGCGAAAGGCGTGAATCAAGGCACATGGACAACCCACCACATAAGGCGCAGAATGTCATCGCTATGACAAGTTTTCAGCCGGACACCGGATATAGCGCAATTGCGCAGATCGAAGCCTATTGGGAAGCCATTCGCGGCACCCGTCTGATCCCCAAGCGTTCTGATATTGATCCTCGCGGCATTGAACAGGCCTTGGAATACGCATTTATCCTTGAGCGTATTGCTCCGGGAATTGCGCGTTTACGCATAGCAGGAAGTCATTTGAGCGATTTCATGGGAATGGAAGTCCGCGGCATGCCGTTGACGTCGTTCTTCACCCCGGCCGCACGACCCGATGTTTCCGAACTGCTTGAGGTGGTGTTTCAGACGCCTGCCATCAGCACCCTGCGTCTGATGTCACCGGCGTCTGGCACACGGCCTGCCCTTGAGGCGCGGATGATCCTGTTGCCGCTTAAGAGCGATCTCGGGGATGTCAGCCGTGTATTGGGCGGTTTTGTCAGCAAAGGTGAAATGGGGCCAGCGCCGCGCCGGTTCGAGATTCTGACCAAAGAAGTGTTGCATATCTCTGCCGGACGTCAACCGGCACCTGCAACCGCGCCAGCGTCCAAGCCGACGCAGTATTCCCCGACGATCCCGGAACGGCGCACACCTGTTGGAGCGGCGGAAGATCAAAGAACCTATGTCGGTAAATCAGGCAAAGAGCGGCCGCCTTACCTGAGGCTTGTAAAATCGGACGACAGGAATTTGGATCAGGATCCAACGTAAGGCAGTGCTGTTTGGAGGCCGGATTTGCCATCGCACATGGCTATCGCTGTTCCTTTCCACCCATAAAAATACCAAAGGATTGCGCCCCGTCCCAAGGCGCGATCCAGTGCTGACGTTCGTGGTTCAACCCAGCAATCGGGTAACGTAGACGCCAGCTGTTGCAGATACAGCTGTCAGCGTTGTGCCCCAGGCCAGATCGGTCCAGACCATTTCCCAAGTCCAGTCCTTCATCACGGCCAGATTGGTGAATTCGTAAGTGCCGTAGCCCATTGCACCAATCAGGGCCGCATTACCCAACACCCAAAGCAACGACTTTTCCTGCGTCAGCGCAGGCCAGGAAACAAACCACAACAGCACGGCGACATAAAAAGCATAGAATGCAAATGCCGGCAGGATGCGAAACTCTTCCAACAGCAGCGCGCTGATATGGCGGTCAAATACGGGTTTCACGATGTTTGTAAGGCCGACATAGTCAAGGCCCAGAAAAAGCACAAAAGTTGTAATATAAAGAAGGACAAGTGTCATAAGGCTGTCTCCGGTTAGGGTTGACTGACATTTGTGGCACGGCGCGGGAAAAGCAATTTTCGGATCAGGAAATCTTTGGTTTTCTCAAATTTTACAGCCGTTGAAATTGCGCTTCCTGAGCGGCTGACCAGCGTACGGTGATGTCAAACCCCTCTTCCGTCTGCTTTTCTTTCAGCACAACATCCTGTGCGAAGAGCCACGCGCGTTTCTTGCCATCAGCAAAGCTCAAGGAAATATCCGCTTCGCGCACTGCCCCCTGCAATGCATGCGCGACATGGGCTTGCAATGGCTCCAACCCTTCGCCGGTAATGGCTGATATGGCCAGCACTTCATCGTCGCGTTCTGCACGCGCCCGTACCGCATCGGCGGCCTCGGTGGGCAGCAGGTCGATCTTGTTCCATACCTCGAAAGTCGGGGTTTCCTTGGATACGCCCAAGGTGTTCATGATATCACGTACGTTTCGGGCTTGTTCTTCGGTCTCGGCATGGCTGATGTCGCGCACGTGTAGAATGATGTCAGCTGCCAGCACCTCTTCAAGTGTGGCGCGAAAGGCGGCAACCAGTTCGGTTGGCAGATCCGAGATGAAACCGACGGTGTCCGACAGGATAATCTCGGGACCATCTGGCAGGACCAAACTGCGCATGGTCGGATCAAGCGTGGCAAAGAGCATGTCCTTGGCCATCACGTCCGCACCGGTTAACCGGTTGAATAAAGTGGACTTTCCGGCGTTCGTATATCCGACAAGCGCAACAATCGGATAAGGTACCTTGGCCCGGGCCGCACGGTGAAGCGCGCGTGTTTTTACAACTTTTTCCAGCTGGCGGCGCAAACGTACAAGTTGGTCATCAATGGCACGACGGTCGGCCTCGATCTGGGTTTCACCCGGACCACCCACAAAACCAAGGCCACCACGCTGACGCTCAAGGTGTGTCCATGCGCGGACCAGGCGGGTGCGTTGATAGTTCAGCGCGGCCATCTCGACCTGCAATACGCCTTCCCGGGTGGCAGCACGATCACTGAAGATTTCGAGGATCAGACCGGTGCGGTCCAACAATTTGACCCCCCATGCCTTTTCCAGGTTGCGCTGCTGAACGGGGCTGACATGGCCGTCAACCAATACCAGCTCAACGTCGTTTTCTTCTAAAAGATCATGAACTTCTTTGATCTTGCCTTTCCCAAACAGCTTGCCCGCATCCACCTTGCGCAGTGGCACAATGTCAGATCCGGCAACTTCAAGCGCGGGCAGTGCGCGTGCCAGCGAGACCGCTTCAGCCAAAGCAGGAACAGGATCGCGCCGGTCGGGATTGCTGCGGATGTCAGGATGCAATACCCAAGCGCGGGTTACGCTGGGACCATCGGTATCATCAATCTGGAAGGGCGCTTTACTCAAGAAGCGTCTTCGCCCTCGTACAGGCTGATCGGCTGGCTTGGCATGATTGTCGAGATGGCGTGTTTATACACCAGCTGAGACTGGCCATCACGGCGCAGCAGCACACAGAAGTTATCAAACCAAGTGATGACACCTTGCAGCTTGACGCCGTTGATCAGGAAAATGGTAACCGGTACTTTGGTCTTGCGCACGTGGTTCAGGAACGCATCCTGAAGGTTCTGTCTGTCAGACGCCATTATTGCTCTCGATTCATTTATTCTTGCTGGGCTCCGCATCGAGCCCTCCCCATGGTTCTCTAACTATGACCTTGGGTGAAGGGAGTTTCCAGTCCAAATTTCCCTGCTGTTTGCACTTTCGACGCCAACCAGTGTCAGCGCTGCAACATGAAACTCTGTCGAAGTTGATTTATGACCGCCATAGGTCCGGTGTTAACAGGGCAATTATCGCCAGTGTTTCGAGCCGGCCCAGCACCATCGCGCCACATAGGATCGCCTTGGCCGAGGGGGCCAGTTCGATCACCTTGATCGGGACATCTGCGGCATATTGCGTCAGCGGCCCCGTGGTGGACAGGCTGGCGATTGACAGCACCAGCGCCTGCTCAAAACTGCTTCCGGTCAGGGTCAAGAGCAACATGATGGCCGCCAGTGAGATCGCGAACAGCATAAAGAAAATCCATGCGATGAAAGCCCCATTTGATTGCAACCGCCGCCCTGCCGCCCCTGCACCGCTGACGGAATTCGGATGCACCAAACGTTCCATTTCACGGGTGCCGTTCACATAAAGCGCAAAAACCCGAAGCAGCTTCACCCCGCCGGCCGTGGTCGCCACGCCCCCACCGATCAGCGCCAACCCCATCAGGACAAGGCCCGGCGTGTTCAGTCCTGACCAGCTTTGTGCAGCGACCCAGTGCTCCGACACAAATCCTGTGGTGGTCAGGAAGGACATGACCGTAAAGACCGCCCCCCATAGAGCATAGGACGCGTCAGAGAGGCTTTGCATGGACGCCACATCAATGGCCCCCAAAAAGTGGCGAAGGAAAATCAGGAGCGGCACGGCGAGGACGATAAACAACCCGATACGAAATTCGGGATCGGTGCGCAGCCCGCCCTGGGTGGCGGTGACCGTGTCTTTCGAAAAAGTGAGCCGTGACAAGGCGAATAACATGAACAACAGCATCACCGCTTCGCCGGTCACGCCGATATCGGTATTCTCAACGCCACCAACCGGCGATATCCCGGAGGTCGCCATTACCGACATCGCATGACAAAGGGCCGTCAGCGGCCGGTCCCCACCGCCCAGCAGCAACAGCCACAACAACAGCGTCAGCCCTGCATATATCGGCAAAAGCGCCTTGGTGGCACGGATGACACGTCTGCGTGGGTCAACCGGCGTCATGCGGTTGGATTCGCCGGTTTCGCGCCGCCCCGGTTCGGCTTGTGCGGTCACTTCGAACCCGCCAAGGTGCAGCGGCGCCAGGATTGCCGAAGCAGCAACCCACATCAGCAACCCACCCATCCAGCCGACCTGAGCGCGCCACAAGTGCAACGTACCGCTCAGCCGTTCGGGATCATGAAAGACCGTCGCGCCGGTAGTTGTCAAAGCGCTGACCATCTCGAAATAGGCATTCATGAACCTTGTGGTCGGCAAGGCCTCGACGAAGGGAATCGCAAAGTAAACAGGCAGAAAGACAAATGCAGAAAACAAGGCCAGCAGCGGGCCAAGTGCCGATTGCGTGGTGCGACGGCCATTCAGCACAACCGTCAGCATCAAAAACAGAACCAGCCCCAAGATTCCCGCGTAAAAAAACGCCCGCGCGCCGACGTGGTCACGGATCACAAGGCCATAACCGGCCGGCACCAGCATAGAGGCCGCACAAATGCCGAACAGCTGCAAGAACAGGGGCAGATGCAGCAATTCGTGGCGCATATAGCGTTGACGGCTCAAGGTGCGCTCCTTGGTTCAGAAAAAATCGATGGATACTTGCAACAGCATCTCGACCTGCGGCACGTCCTCGGCCAATGCGAAAACCGCAATAACGTCACCTTCATCGATTCGGGTGTTGCCCAACGGACGGATCACTTTGTCACCCTTGCGCAGCATCCCGATCAGAACCCCCTCGGGGAAATCAATCTCGGACAGCAATTTACCTGCAATGGGCGACGTTGAAAGGACTTCGGCCTCGATCACTTCGGCTTCGGCGTCACCAATTGAATAAACCGCCCGCACGCGGCCATGACGGATGTGGCGCAGAATCGAGGACACGGTTGTCGCCCGCGGGTTGATGTAGGCGTCAATTCCCAGAGGAGTCATCAGCGGCACCAGCGTCGGATCGTTGATCAACGCAATAACATAAGGACAGCCCTCGGCCTTGGCCCGTACGCAGGCCAGCATGTTGGTTTTGTCGTCATCGGTAATCGCCAGCATCGCGTCGGCCCGTGCAATCCCCGCCTCGGCAAGTAACGCAGCATCAAGCCCGTCGCCATTCAGCACGATCGTGCGCTCCAGTCCTTCAGCGGCGCGCTCCGCACATTTACGGTTCTTCTCAATCACTTTGGTTCGGATGCGGCGGGGATCGTTCTCCAGCGCCTGCGCCACCGTCAGGCCGACATTGCCGCCGCCGACCAGCACCACACGCTCCTGCTTTGACGTTTTCTTGCCAAAAATCTCCATTGTGCGGGCGATATCGTCGCGGTGGGTAAAGATATAGCAATCATCCCCGACAAACAGCTGGTCCTTGGCTTCGGGGGCGAACAATGTACCGTCCCGGCGCACGCCCACCACCACCGCACGCAGGGTTGAAAACAGATCGGTAAGCTGGCGCAGAGGTGTGTGCACAATAGGACAGTCTTCTTCTATGGTAATGCCCAAAAGATGCGCCATCCCGTCCATAAAGACTTCGGTATCAAAAGATGCCGGCGCGGATAGCCGTTGCAGGGCGGCCGCAGCGACCTCTTTTTCGGGGCTGATAACCACGTCAATCGGCATGTGGTCGCGCCGGTAAAGGTCTGAGTAAATCGCATCGAGGTAGGATTGCGAACGCAGCCGTGCAATCTTGCGATTGATGCCAAATACCGAATGCGCCACCTGACAGGTAACCATGTTCACTTCATCCGAATGGGTCGCCGCGATGATCATCTCGGCGTCCCGCGCCCCTGCACGGTCCAGCACATCCGGGTAGCTGGCAAAGCCGGCAATCCCCTGCACATCCAGCGTGTCGGTGGCGCGACGCACCAGATCGGCGTTGCTGTCGACGACGGTGACATCGTTGCGCTCGCCGCTCAGATGACGTGCGATTTGCCAGCCAACCTGTCCTGCGCCACAAATAATTACTTTCATGCGCGGTCCCTTACGTTTGTCTGGCACGCTTTTTCACGGAGTTGTCTGCAAACCGGATCAGGCCGGTTGCTCGTGAATTCCATTCTTTAGAGGGTATGTCGTGTGTCATGGCAAGGGTCAATTGCGTTGCTTCGCCGCTCAATCACGGGCAATATCGCTGCATGAAACAAAGATCCTTCAGCTTGGTCCTAAGTGCCGCAGCCCTGTTGGCCTGCGCCCCGCTTGAAACCTATTACAAACCCGGGACCACGGTCACCACCTTGAACCGGGATACAACCGCCTGCGAGGTAGAAGCCCTGCGCGAAGTGCCCGTTTCCTTCCAGATCAGACGCAGACCGCCCATCTTTGTGCCCGGAACACGCAGCTGTGATGCAGCGGGTAACTGTACCGGCTACCACGGGTATTACATCAGCGGCGGTGTCGAAAGCTATGATCCCAATGTCGCGTTGCGCCAGCGCGTCGAGCTACAATGTATGGCCGACAAGGGGTATGTCCCGGTGTCGATCCCCCCCTGTCCCGACAGCGTTGCCAGGGCGACACCTGCGGCGGCCACAACACGTCTGCCCGCCTTGACGGAGAATTCTTGCGTTATTCGCAACAAAAGCGGCAGTTTTCAGATCGTTAACAGAGGCCCCTGATATCAGGCTTGAAAATCGGGCCGCCGGACCAACGGGGTAACGGTGGCGCGACCGTCGCCCGAACAACCGACACGCGACGCATAGTTGTGACCGTCAACGGCACGGTTCAAACGCGTTTGAAGATCACTCTGCGTCCGCGTCTTCATCTACATGGGCGACACGCACGCCGGCCTTGGCGCTTGTGACAACCCCCAGTGATTTCAATTTCCGGTGCAGGGCCGAACGTTCCATTCCGACAAAATTCGCGGTGCGCGAGATGTTTCCGCCAAACCGGTTGATCTGGGTCAGCAGATACTCGCGTTCAAAAGCCTCGCGGGCTTCGCGCAGCGGCAAGGTCGCCAGTGCCGATGACAAGACCACGCGGCCGTCTTCGGTCCCGCTCGGTTCCTCGCCGGGCAATTCACGCGCCTCGATCGGGCCGGTGCCGTCGCCCAAAATGAGCACGCGTTCCACGAGGTTTTTCAACTGACGCACGTTGCCCGGCCAGATCATCGTTTGCATCAACGCAATGGCATCCTCGCTCAAGGAACGTTGTGGCAGACCCTGCGATTGATTGAATTCTTTGATAAAATGTTCGGCCAGCAAAGGAATGTCTTCGCGGCGTTCCTCAAGCGAAGGCACAGCGATCGGGACCACGTTCAGACGGTGAAACAGTTCTTGGCGAAAGGTATCGGCCGCGATTGCCTCTTCAAGGTTCCGGTTGGTTGATGAAATCACCCGCAGATCGACACGCACCTTGTCGTTGCCGCCGACGCGGGTGAACTGCTGGTCAACAAGCACGCGCAGGATTTTGGACTGGGTGCCAAGCGGCATGTCCGCCACTTCGTCGAAAAAGACAATGCCGCCATGTGCCTGCTCCAGCAATCCCGGTTCGATCCCGCGCTCTGCAGATTCGCGGCCGAACAACATTGCTTCCATGTTGTCGGGTTCCACGCCGGCGCAGTTCACCGTTACAAAAGGCGCATCCGCCCGGCCCGAATTGGAATGGATGTAGCGCGCAGCAACTTCTTTACCGGCCCCCGCCGGACCGGTCAGCATCACGCGGCCATTGGATTTGGTGACCTTGTCCAATTGGCCCAGCAAAGCGCGGAATGCGGCTGACTGGCCCATCATTTCCGAACTCGCCGTGTCACGCCGTTTGAGGCTCTGGTTCTCGCGGCGCAAGCGCGAGGTCTCCATAGCGCGGCGGATTACCACCATCAACTGGTCGATGTTGAACGGTTTCTCGATGAAATCATAGGCACCTTGTCGGATCGCGGCGACGGCGATTTCGATATTGCCGTGGCCTGAAATGATCACAACCGGCACGTCAGGATTGTCCCGTTTTACGCATTTCAGGATATCAATCCCGTCCATCCGGCTGTCCTTGAGCCAGATATCCAGGATCATCAGTGCGGGCGGCTCTGTGTTGATCGCGGCCATCGCTTCGTCAGAGTTGCCTGCCAAACGGGTCGCGAAACCTTCGTCTTCCAGAATGTCTGAAATAAGTTCGCGAATATCGCGTTCATCGTCGACGATCAGAATATCACTCATCTATTGTCTCCACTCGTTTTGCCCTTTGGGAGGCGTTTTTTTCTTGTTCAGGGTAAGGGGCGATCGGCAATGTAATGATTGCCATCGCGCCGAAATGGTCTTGGTTTTCAAAAACAGGTGCATTGTCGAGGGTTAGTGTGCCGCCATGCTCTTCGATGATCTTTTTCACAATGGGCAAGCCAAGGCCGGTGCCCTCACTGCGGGTGGTCACATAAGGTTCAAACAGCCGGGCACGGTCTTCGGGCAAGCCAATTCCGTTGTCGGCAATGGTCAATGTGGCGATGGCATCTGTCTGGTTCAACGTGATGTGGATCTGCGGTTCCAGGTTTTCGGGCGGGTTGTTTTGTTTTAATGTTTCAATGGCTTCGCCTGCATTCTTAATCAAATTTGTTAAGGCCTGCGAAATCATGGTCGCGTCAATATCGGCCATCACCGTGCTATCGCCAAGGTGCGATCTAATCTTGACCTCCGGTTGGCCGGATTGCTGCAAGAACACCGCATCCCGCACCAGTTGGGTCAGGTTATGCTCCGAAGTTTCCGGCTCCGGCATCCGCGCGAATTTCGAAAACTCGTCAACGATACGGCGCAGATCACCTGTCTGGCGGATGATCACGCCGGTCATCTGTTCAAGGCTATCACTGTCCGCGCCAAGTTTGGGGCCAAACTTGCGTTTGATCCGCTCTGCAGACAATTGGATGGGCGTCAGAGGGTTCTTGATCTCGTGGGCGATACGGCGTGCGACGTCGCCCCATGCGGCCATCCGTTGGGCGCTTACCAGATCGGTGACGTCATCGAAGGCAACCACATATCCCTCAAGCCGCCCGTCGTCCGTGCGCCGTGTTGCCATCCGCACCAGCAGGTTTTCCATTGCCCCTTGCCGCGACACCTTGATTTCGTCCTGCGCAACATCGCCCGGTTTCGACGATATTGTATCAAACAGCGGGCCGAACTCGGGTACGGCGACACTCAGTGCGACGGATTGCTGATCTTCAGACCAATCCAGCAAGCGCATGGCCGAGCGGTTCACAAAGGTCACCCGTCCCTCCGGGTCAAGTCCGACAACCCCCGAGGTCACCGAGCTTAGCACTGAATCAAATAACCGCCGACGGCGTTCGATCTGGCGGGTGTTGTCGAGCAGTGTTTCGCGCTGGCCCTGCAACTGCGTGGTCATCTGGTTGAAATATCGGCCGAGCGTGGCGATTTCATCATCGCCTTCTTCTTCGGGCACCTGCACATTCAGATTTCCGGCACCCACCTGCTGCGCCGCCCCTGTCAACCGACCCACAGGACCGGAAAGCCGTTCCGCAAACCACAGTCCCAGCCAGACCGCGGCAAGGATCAGGATCACGGCAAAGCCAAGATACAGCAGGCCGAATTCAAACAATAACCGCCCGCGATCGGACTCCAGCTGTTGATAGAGGCGGACAGTTTCTGTGGTCTCATCAAGCAACGACAGGATTTTGCCATCGACGTCGCGACTGACGTAAAGATAACGGTCCACGAAAGACTGCATGGGAACCAGGGCGCGGAATTCGTTGTTCGGCCAATCCTCGATCACCAACAGCCCCTCTTCAGAGGCGCTCTGCAACTGATCCCTGTTTGGTTCTTCAAAGTCGAACAGATAGGACCGGTCGCCACGAGCGCGGATCTGCGCTGTGCCATCGATCAGATAGGCTTCGCGCAAGCCACGTTGGATTTGCCGCTGGCTTTCGCCCAACAACTGGCTGTCGCTCAGGCTAATCCCTTGATTTCTCGCATTATCTATCGTGCGGGCCAAGGCGCTGGCATCTTCGATCAGGTCTTGTCGCTGCTCGGATTCATAAGCTTGGGCTGCGGCAAGTGACGATCCTACGACGCCACGCACACGATCCGAAAACCAGCCCTCAAGCCCGACGTTTACGGTCAGACCCGCAAAAACCGCCACTGTCACTGTCGGGATCAGGGCCATCAAGGCAAACACACCGGTCAGCCGCAAATGCAAGCGCGATCCGGCGGATTTCGCCCGCCGCGCCGCGATCAGACGGGCCACCTGTGACAGAACAAGGGCCGCGACCAACAGGACATAGACGAGATCGGTCAGAAGCACCAAACGCAACGAAAGTGTATTGGCGCCCTGCCCCAAAGGCCCCAGTGCCAGATAGGTTGCCATGGCCAGAACCGGCCCCAAGACCACAAGCCCGAGCGTCGAGAGATTGCGCACACGTTTCATGCGCCGCAAACGGCCCAAACGGTCCAAGTTGAATTTATGTGACCGGGTTACCACCCGCTCTCCTCACCGATGAAGTGGTGCCCGCAGGCACCAACCGCCATATTCTGTGGTCCTAACTGTTCTCAGCGCTTGGCTGATACCGGATGGCCACTGTTATGTGGCGCTTTTACATCATCTTGCGCCCTCTTGTCACCTCTATATCCAAATCGGTAATCTTTTTACGCAAGGTATTGCGGTTGATTCCGAGAAGATCGGCACATTTAGCCTGATTTCCGGACGTTGCAGCCAGGGCAATTTCAATCAAAGGGGCCTCTATTTCTCGCAGAATCCGCGCATAAAGCCCCGCAGGCGGTAACATTGCGCCATGCTGGTCGAAATACCGCCGCAAATGGCGCTCGACACTTGCGCCCAGTCGTTCAGTGTTAACCTGCGCATAGACCGGCTCTGCTGTGGGCTGGGCGCCAAGAACCTGCCGCGCCTCTTCAAGCGAAATTTCCGGCGCATGGCTGGTCAGGGCCAGCTGGCGCATCGCGTGTTCCAACTGGCGCACGTTGCCCGGCCAAGAATAATTCGCAAAGACCTTGATTGCCCCTTCCGACATCACCCGGTCGGCCGTGTTGCCAGAATCGGCGCGTTCCAGAAAATGGGCGGCGAGTAATTCAATGTCTTCGACGCGGTCACGCAGGGCCGGGACGTGGACGGTTGCGCCGGACAGGCGGTAATAGAGGTCGCGGCGCAGGCTGCCCTTTTTCATCGCCTCTGCCAGATCGGACTGGCTGGTTGCCAGAAATCGCGGGCTGTAGTCACCCGGTTCATCCATCATCCGGACGATGCGGGCTTGCACGTCCAGGGGAATATCGACAATTTCATCAATCAACAACGTGCCGCCGCGCACACGGGCCAAGACACGGGCCGGGCCTTCGATGTCTTGTAAGTCCGCAGCGGTGACGGTGACAAACGGCAATGTCCGGCGGTCCGAAAAGTCATGGACAGCCTTACCGATCAATGATTTTCCCGACCCGCTTTCGCCCCAGATCAACACTGGCAAATCTGTGTTCATGACCCGTGCCACCAGCCGGTACAGGGTCTGCATTACCGGCGTGCGCCCAACCAACGGCAGGTCGTCGCGATCGCCATCGGCGGGATCTTCGACAGGACGGCGGGCATTGCCTTTGCGGTCGAGGGCCCGCGCCGTGCGTTTCATCAGGTCTGGCAGGTCGAAAGTTTTGGGCAGGTAATCAAAGGCTTCAGCCTCCGCCGCCTTGATTGCGGTCATGATGGTGTTCTGTGCCGAGATCACGATGACCGGCAAATCGGGGCGGTCTGCGGAAATCTTGGGCAACATTTCCAGACCGTTGCCATCTGGCATGGCCACATCGGTGATAACCGCGTCGCCGCGCCCTTCGGCGACCCACCGCATCAGCGTGGTCAAGCTTGAGGTCGCATGCACCTTACACCCGGCCCGTGTCAACGCCTGCGTGAGGACGGTGCGGATTGTGCGATCGTCATCTGCGACCAGAACGGTGCCATCCATTTATCAACTCTCCTCTGAGGGTGCATAATCTGCGGCATGTGCGCGGGGCAGTGACATGCGAAAAACTGTCTGACCGGGCACGGAATCAACGGATATCCAACCGCCATGTTCGGAAATGATTTTCGATACCAGGGCAAGGCCAAGCCCCGTGCCGTTCTCGCGTCCCGATACAAAGGGGTCAAAGATATCGCCTTTGATGTGTTCCGGCAGGCCGGGACCATCATCAATAATCTCGATCTGCAAAGGCAAGGAATGGCCGGACCCGTCGGCGCGGCGCATGCGGAAGGAATGTTCAAAATAGCTGTGCAACCGGATGGTGCCACCGTCCGGTCCTGCCGCTTCTGATGCGTTCTTCAACAGGTTCAGAACCACCTGCACCAATTGATCCTTGTCGCCCAAGGCGGCGGGCAACGAGGGATCGTAATCTTCAATAATTCTCATCTGCGCCCCGAAACCCAGCAGCGCCGACCGCCGCGCACGGTCCAGCACATCGTGCAGGTTGACGGGTTTGCGTACCGGGGCGGTCAAGTTGCCGAATTGCTCCACCTGCCCCAGCAGTTTCACGATCCGGCGCGATTCCGCCACGATCAGATCAGTCAGCTCTAGTTCCTCCGCATCGAGGTTCATCGACAAGAGTTGCGCCGCACCCGTGATCCCCGCCAGCGGGTTCTTGATCTCGTGGGCCAGCATCTCGGCCATGCCAATTGCCGATTTCGCGGCTGATTTGACAGAATGGTTCTGCGTCATCCGTCCTGACAGTTCGCGTGGTGATATCATCATCAGCATATGACCCTGTCGGCCTTGCAAAGGTGCGATCTGAAGCGCGGATTTCTGCGGTGCGCGTTGCCCGCTGCCGACATCGACGTCATTGACGAACAAGGCTGTACTACCCTCGCGCGCCCGTTCGAACGCGTCCTCCAGCGGGTAATCAACCGCGACCAGGTCCCAGACCGGCAAACCAACGATCGCCTTGGCGGATGCATTGAAGAATCCTTCAGCGGCAGGGTTGATATCGGCAACCTTGTCATCGGGCGTGATCAACAGTGTCGGGATCGGCAAAGAGGCCCAGATTTGCGTGTCGGTATTCATGCAGCCACCTGTTTGGGGGCATAGAACATGGCGTTGGCGATAAGATTGCGCACTTCGGCAGGGTCTGCGCAGGTCAGTAAGGCGCGGCGCAGATCAGCGGGGGTTTCACAGGTGTCCATGTACCAGCCCAGATGTTTGCGTGCCACACGCGGGCCCAGCGGCGCCCCGTAAAAGCGTTGTATATCGTCGTAATGACCCTGCACCATATCGCCAAAGGCGGTTCCTTGCGGGATCAGCGGTGCTGGGGTGCCATAGATTTGATGCGCCACTTCAGCCAGCAACCACGGCTTGCCCTGCGCACCCCGCCCGATCATCACCCCGTCCGCGCCGGAATGGACAAGTGCGGTACGTGCGGCAGAGGTAGAAGTAATGTCGCCATTGGCGATCACCGGTATCTGTACGGCTTCCTTGACCCGCGAGATCGCCCGCCAGTTGGCGTGCCCCTTGTAAAACTGACAACGGGTGCGGCCATGAATAGTGATCATGCTGATACCCGCCGCTTCGGCGCGTTTGGCAATGATCGGGGCGTTCAGCATTTCGTCGTCCCAGCCCAGACGGGTCTTTAGCGTTACCGGTACATCCACGGCATTTACCACCGCTTCGATCAGGCGCAGCGCGTGATCCGGCGTTTTCATCAGCGCAGAACCCGACAAGCCCTGCGTTACCTTTTTCGCCGGACACCCCATATTGATGTCGATGATCCGCGCACCCTGATCGGCAATCATCCGTGCAGCTTCGGCCATGGGCGCAGCTTCGCGGCCAGCGATCTGGACCGAGGTGCCTTCGATCCCGATACCCAACTCGGCTTTTTCACGCGTGCCGGGGCTTTTGCTGAGCAACTCGTGGCTCGCAATCATTTCAGACACAACAAGGCCGGCGCCGAACCGTGCCACCAAACTACGCGTCGGCAAATCGGTGATTCCGGCCATCGGGGCCAGCAATACAGGTGGTGTCAGGCCAAGAGGCAGAGCCAATGCGCTCACGTGCTTAATCCTTGTGCAATTGGGTCCGGTCTAGCCAGATCGTGGCAGAACCACAATAATTTCACCCCATTTTCCGGGTTAATGCCGTCGAGTTGCACAAATATTAAGCAACCGGTGCCGGCGATTGCGTGCCGCGGTGCCTTTGCTTAGACAGAGGTCAAATAGTGCAACCGCCAGATCGAGGAACGCTGATGGATATCCGCACCGGTAACGGGTTCGACGTGCATGCTTTTGGCATTGGTGATCATGTCGTGCTGTGTGGTGTGAAAATTCCACATCATCACGGGCTGAAAGGCCATTCGGATGCGGATGTGGGGATGCATGCGGTTACGGATGCAATTTATGGTGGTTTGGCGCGGGGCGATATCGGCCAGCACTTCCCGCCTACTGATCCGCAATGGAAAGGGGCCGAAAGCCACATCTTTCTACGGCATGCGGTTGCACTGGCCAGCAAGATGGGATTCGCCATTACCCATGTGGATTGCACCTTGATTTGCGAGTATCCCAAGATCGGCCCACATGCCCAGGCGATGCGCGAAACCATGGCTGCAATTATGGAGCTTGAGGTGGACCGTATGTCGGTCAAGGCGACAACCTCGGAACAGCTTGGTTTTACGGGGCGCGGCGAAGGGATTGCGGCATTGGCCACAGCAACATTGGTGAAGACATGAAACTTGCACAGATGATCGGCACTGTGATGGGGGTGGGGTACATCCGGCCTGCGCCGGGCACATGGGGGTCCCTTGTCGCCCTGCCCTGGGGCTGGTTGCTGCATGTGATTGGGGGATTACCCCTACTGGCTGTAGCGGTTGGCGTGGGGTTTCTAAAGGGCTGGTGGGCAACCGCCAAGATGACCAGCGGCAAAGACGACCATGACCCGTCAGAAATCGTCGTGGACGAGGTGGTTGGCCAGTGGATCGCGCTTTTGCCGCTAAGCTATGCGGCCTGGTCGATGGAGATTTCAATCCTTGCCATGTGGCCCGGCTGGCTTGCCGCATTCGCCCTGTTTCGTTTCTTCGACATTACCAAACTAGGTCCGATTGGCTGGGCCGACCGTATGAACACGCCTTTGGGCGTGATGCTGGATGATGTCATTGCGGGTATCTTTGCCGCCCTTGGAGTCATGGTTCTGGCCGCGCTTTATCACGGGGTTATGTAGGTGAGCCTCCCGGCCCGTATCCTTGAAGCCTGCCGCGCAAAAGCTGTGATGGTTACCTGCGCCGAAAGCTGTACGGGCGGTATGGTCGCTGCTGCCCTGACGGATTTACCCGGATCATCGGAAGCCCTGGAACGCGGCTTTGTCACCTATTCCAACGAAGCCAAGATCGAGATGCTGGGCGTATCGGCAGAGACTCTGGCCGCGGTGGGCGCGGTTTCTGAAGAAGTGGCTGTCGAGATGGCCAAGGGCGCTCTGGCGCAGTCCCGCGCGCAAGTGGCCGTGTCGATCACCGGCATCGCAGGCCCGGGCGGATCAGAGCATAAACCCGAAGGGCGCGTGTGTTTTGCCATAGCGACAAAGGCAGGCGTTGCGGTTGAAACACTGGAATTCGGCGCCATTGGGCGACAAGAGGTCCGCACCGCGGCAAGAGATCATGCCTTGGCGCTGCTGTCCGGCGCGCTTGACAAACTGCCCTGAAAGCGGGCTTGACCCTCCGAAATCGCCTAAAAAACAGGCTCTTTCATAAATGCCCAATTCTTATCGCTTGGTTGGTCTTTTGCCTGCCTGAACATTGGGCAATCAAGCTGGCACCAATTCCTCATCCTGAATGGAGCCCCCGATGAACGCTGCCGATACAGCCTGGATCATGACAGCCACCGCCCTTGTCTTGCTGATGACTTTGCCAGGGCTCGCCCTGTTTTACGGAGGGTTGGTGCGGGCGCGAAACGTATTGAGCGTGTTCATGCATTGCTACGCCATCGCCTGTCTAATGTCAGTACTGTGGTTTATGGCAGGCTATTCGATTGCTTTTGGTCCGGGCACCAGCGGGTATTGGGGCGGGTTGGACAAGATCGGATTAAACGGCGTGACGGCCGACAGCCTGAGCGGCACCTTACCCGAGATCTTGTTCTTTGCCTTTCAGATGACATTTGCGATCATCACGCCCGCCTTGATCGTGGGGGCCTATGTCGAACGGATCAGTTTCGGGTTTATGCTATTGTTTTCAGGGCTTTGGATGCTGTTGTGTTATGCCCCCGTCGTACATTGGGTCTGGGGCGGCGGGATGCTGGCCGATGGCGGCATCTTTGGTGACACCGGCGTCAGAGATTTTGCCGGCGGTATCGTTGTGCATGAAACCGCTGGGTTGGCAGCTATCGTGCTGGCTGTCATGCTGGGGGCGCGCAGACACCAGACAACACCACCGCATAATCCCGGTCTTGTGATGATCGGTGCGGCACTCTTGTGGGTCGGCTGGTTCGGCTTTAACGGCGGGTCGCAACTGGCGGCGGACGGCGGCGCAGCCATGGCGATCACTGTCACTCATATTTCTGCCGCCACTGCATCGCTGACATGGGCGCTTTGGGAGCGGATCAAGTTTGGCAAATCCTCGCTTGTGGGTATCGTTACCGGCACGATTGCCGGCCTTGCGTCCATCACCCCTGCCTCCGGTTTTGTCGGACCATGGGCGGCCTTGTTGATCGGTGCAGTTGCCGGCATCCTGTGTCAGGAAGCGGTTGTTCTGATGCGCAACAAGCTCAAGGTTGACGATACGCTTGACGTCTTTGCGGTTCATGGTGTGGGCGGGATTTTCGGTACGATCATGATCGCGGCACTGGGTGCAGGATCATGGACGGCACAATTGGGATCGCTGGCGATTGTCGGTGTGTTTACCGTTGTAGTGACCGTGGCGCTGGTGCTGGTCTGTCGCGCGGTTCTGCCGATGCGTGTCGATCAAGAGACCGAAGTGAACGGGCTTGACCTTTCAGTCCACGGTGAACGTGCCTACGACATCACCAGCTGATCAAGGAGGTCGCGCAGGGATTGGCCTTGCGCGGCGTCCCAAAGCGCCTCGGCATGGGTCGCACCCAACAGTGCCGCCGCCTTTCCCCGCAGATTTTGCGCCCGCCGTTCCAGTGTCATCGGTGTCATCAGATCATGGCGCAGACGCTCTATGCTGCCATCGGTCAGGGTTATGGATACTTCGCTCTGGGTCTCGCTGAGCCGCGCATCTTCGCTGACCTGCACACGGTCCCGCAGCGCGATGATCTCAGCGTCGTGTGCCAAGGCATCCGTAAAACTGTCAATCGCGCCGGTGTCATGCCCCAAGAGGGCCATCGCCGCCGTCTGACCATAGCTGAATTTGGCTGCAAGGCCGGTTTGCGGAGCGGTTATGTTGCACACCGACATCCAGCGCGGATGGGTGCGGACATGGATCGTTTCGATCTGATATGGGGTGGCTTTTGCGTCGCGCAGCGCCTCCAACATGGCGTGCAACCCGTGACAGCAGGCGTGAAACTTGTGGCTGATGCTGTTGATCCGCCAATCGGTGGCGGGCAATTCGACGCTGGCCCCCTGCCCGTGATGCGTTGGTCCGAAACCCAAAGGTCCGGCCAATCCGTCATGTGCGGCCGTCATGCCAGCCTGCGCCCAAAGGGAAGATTCGACACCGGTTCGGGCGGCCAGCCCGGCATTCAACGGTTTCCCCATGGTTCCGAATTGCGCCTTGATGCCCGAGGCCATGCTGGCACAAAGGCCAAGCGCATGGCGAACCTGAGCGGCGTTGAGCGCCAGCAGATGACAACCCGCAAAGGTGGCACCAAAAGCGCCGGCCGTTGCGGTCTGGTGGTAACCGACTTGATAATGGTCACGCCCAAGCCACAGCCCCACTGCCACAGAGGCCTCGACGCCGAGCGTTACAGACTCTGTCAGTTTATCAAGGTCGCCGTTCCCCAGTTCCGCCAGTGCCAACGCGGCCGGAACAATGGCAACCGACGGATGGCCGATATGGGCGAAATGGGTATCGTCGTAATCCAGCGCATGGCTTAACGTGCCGTTGATAAGCGCCGCCGCGGAGGCGGTTGTGCTAGCCCCGCCAAATACGAGATGCGGGCCGTGGTGCATCGCCAGTTGCGATTTCACAAAGCCGTCAAACTCCGCATCACGCGCCCCTGCAATACCGCAGGCGGCCCAGTCAAACAGCGACAAACGCATCATCGCAGCGGCGTCTGACGGCACGGGTGTACCTGTGAATTCAATCAGATGGTCGGTGATACTGGTCATGTGGCCGGTCCGTATAATGCCTTGGCGCGGGTTTCAAAGGCACGTACCACCCGCTGCATCGCCTCGTTGAACACGATCCCGATGATGCCTTGCAGGATGGCATTCTTGAACTCGAAATCAACATGGAAATTCACAGAACAACCGCCTGCCGTATCCTCGAACGCCCAGTTGGATTTCATATATTTGAAGGGTCCGTCCAGATATTCGGTATCAATTTTCTGCGCCTCAGGCCAAAGCACCACACGGCTTGTGAACCTTTCGCGGAACACTTTGAAACTGATGACAAGGTCTGCCTCCATCACGCGGTGGTCTCCCCTGTCCTCGTCACTGCGGACGCGCGCTGCTGCGGTCCACGGTAGGAACTCGGGATAGGATTTCACGTCCGCCACAAGGTCGTACATTTGCTGCGCCGAATAGGGCAGCTCTCTGGTCTCGGTATGGGTTGGCATTGCGTTCCGCGCTGGCTCGGGTTAGCTCTGTTTCACCGTTTATGCGGGCAAATTCAAGGGCCAAGGTAAGGGCGGGTGCAATGACAGATCGTCGCTATGTGATTGATGAAATGATCTCGGCGAAGTCGATTGCCGCGCGTATCGAAGAGCTGAGCCGCCTGATCCATGATGAATTTCATGACACCAACAAGCTGGTTGTTGTGGGTTTGTTGCGCGGGTCTTTCGTGTTCATCGCCGATCTGGTCCGCGAGCTGGACCTACCGATCGAGGTCGATTTCCTTGAGGCGTCAAGTTATGGCGACGGGATGGAAAGCAGCCGCGAGGTGCGTATCCTGAAAGACCTGCGCGGTGCCATTGAAGGGCGCGATGTTTTGCTTGTCGAAGATATCGTCGACACCGGTCACACACTGCATCACGTGACCAACCTGTTGAAATCACGCGAACCTGCGCGGTTGAAAACCATTGCGCTGTTGGATAAGCCGACACGTCGCGAAGTGGATATGAAGGCCGATTGGACGGGATTTGAAATTCCTGACGAATTCGTCGTCGGCTACGGGATCGATTATGCACAACGCAACAGAAACCTGCCGTTTATCGGCAAGGTGCGTTTTACTTGAACCCTGTCTGGCTGATGCGCCTGTCGCGATGGGCGCGAAAGCCGCCCTCGGGCAAACGGGTGAAACTGGTGTTCGGTATCATCGTCGCGGCCGCTGTGATCTGGGGCATTGAATGGTTGGGTTACTGGCCGGATTGGGCCACGGCCGAGCGGATTCCGCGCAAGTTCTAGCGCACACCTTTGCCTTCACGAAAATGTTTTCTCGGTTTTGCCGGACTGTTGTAAAGTCCCAAACAACACATCTGATCAATTTCGTCCAAAAGGAGGGGACTATCATGAAGACGTTTTCCAAACCGCATTTAGCCACCGGAATTGCAGCGGCCCTGATCGCCACGGCAAGTTTTGCAGACAGCCATGCCGCGAAATCAACCAATGTCGATGTGGCGGCACGCCAGGCGATGATGGGATTGGTGGGCCAGAACATGGGCGTGCTTGGCAGCACTGCCAAGGGCGAGATCGCTTTTAACACCGGTTTGGTGCAAGCGGCGGCTGCAAACCTCAACATGCTGGCCAAGATTGATCCGACAAGCCTGTGGACCGCTGGAACCGAACAGGGTGCGGCCGACCTGTCGCGCGCAAAACCCGAAATCTGGAGCGATGCCGCCGGATTTGCAACGAAACTCGAAGCTATGGCGAGCGCCTCTGCCGCTTTGATGGATGTGACTGATCTTGAGGCGCTGCGGGCTGGCATGGGCGCCTTGGGCGGTTCATGCAAGGCCTGTCATGAATCCTATCGTGGCCCCAAGACCTGATCTTTGCGGCGGGTTCTATCAGGGGCGGCACTTCTGGCGCTGCTTGTTTCGGCGGGTGCCTGGGTATTCAGTGCCCCTGACCCGCTTGTTCGGGATTATGCCAAGGGCCACAGGGCGGACGTCGGCAACGGTGCTATCGTTTTTGCAGCGGCAGGATGTGCGTCCTGCCATACCGCGCCTGACGCCGTAAAAACCGACAAGCTGGTACTGGCAGGTGGCCATGCATTTGCCAGCGACTTTGGCACCTTCTACGCGCCCAATATCTCTGCAGGTCCACAAGGCATCGGGACATGGACACTTTCAGAGTTTGCCCGCGCCGTGACAACGGGTGTTTCCCCTTCCGGACAGCATTACTATCCCGCGTTCCCCTACGTCGCCTATCAGCATATGCAGCCTACGGATGTGGCTGACCTTTTTGCCTTTATGCAGGCTTTGCCAGTCTCCGACGCCATGGACAAACCCCATGACGTGGGGTTTCCGTTCAACATCCGGCGGGCCTTGGGGCTGTGGAAGGGCCTGTTTTTCAAAGATGGTTTCACCTTGGCAGAGGCTCTGACTCCCGAGGTTGAACGGGGTCGCTATCTGGTTGAAGGCTTGGCACATTGCGGTGAATGCCACACGCCGCGCAATTTCCTGGGCGGGCTGAACCGTGCGGGATGGCTTTCTGGTGCGTCAAACCCGTCCGGAAAAGGCAAGATACCTAACATCACCCCCGGAGCGCTGACGTGGTCCACGGCCGATCTGATGTACTACTTCGAAACCGGACTAACACCCGACTACGACAGCGTTGGCGGGTCAATGGCTGCGGTTATCGACAACCTTGCCCAATTGCCTGAAGATGACCGCGCCGCGATTGCGGCCTACCTCAAAGCGGTGCCTGCGCGGCCTTAAGCGATCCCGAGCTTTTTGTTTCGTGCCGCCCGAAGCTGTGCAAAATCATCGCCCGCGTGGTAAGACGAGCGGGTAAGAGGCGTGGCTGAAACCATCAGAAACCCTTTGCCATAGGCGGACTTTTCATAGGATGCAAATTCGTCGGGATGCACAAACCGGTCCACGCGGTGGTGTTTCGGCGTCGGCTGCAGGTATTGGCCGATGGTCAGAAAATCAATATCAGCGGCGCGCATGTCTTCCATGACCTGAATGACCGATTGGCGATCCTCGCCCAAGCCCACCATGATGCCGGATTTGGTGAACATCGATGGATCAAGTTCCTTGACCCGTTGCAACAGACGCAGGGAATGGAAATACCGCGCCCCGGGGCGCACTTCGGGATAGAGGCCAGGCACGGTTTCAAGGTTGTGGTTGAATACATCGGGACGGGCTTCGACAACTTTTTCAAGGGCTTCCGGACCACAGCGGATAAAGTCAGGTGTCAGGATTTCAATGGTGGTGTCAGGACTGCGATGGCGCACCGCACGGATTGTCTGGGCGAAATGCTCTGCGCCGCCATCGTCAATATCATCGCGGTCGACGCTGGTGATAACCACGTGGTTCAGCCCCAGTTTTGAGACCGCATCGGCCACGCGCCCAGGTTCGAACGCATCCAAATCCTCGGGCGGTTTGCCGGTGGCAATGTTACAAAACGTGCAGGCACGGGTACAAACCTCGCCCATGATCATCATCGTTGCATGGCCCTGTGACCAGCATTCCCCAACATTGGGACAGCCAGCCTCTTCGCAAACCGTGACCAGCTTGTTGTCGCGCATGATCTTGGCAGTCTCCGCATAGCCCTTGCCACCAGGGGCTTTGACCCTGATCCAGCTTGGTTTCTTTGGCTGGGCATTGTCAGGCTTACGCGCTTTTTCAGGGTGGCGTTGTTCGGGTATCTTCAGATCACGCATGGCGGGGCTCCGGTTGGTTGCGCTTTATGTAGCATATTCGACCGGCAACAAAAGCCCGAGAGATCACATTGCAGCCATGCGTGTAAAATTCCCGAAAATGGCGGATCAGCCGATCATCGGTCCCCCAGGCCCAACGGTGTCGTCATAGTGTCTTTTCAGGCGCATCAATGCGATGCGCAGGACAACTTTGCCGGATCGCGCCGACCAGCCCAAACGTTTTTCTGCTGCCTCTAACCCCTCAAGGTAACAGCAACAGCGCAAGGCAACATCTGATAAGCCTGACCCCAATTCCTCCAATGCCGCCTTGACCCGTACCCGGGCTGGCGATGCGCCACTGTTTGCCATGAATCCGGTGTTTCGTCCTGGCTGGATTCCCGCAGTGAGGAACTGATCCCAGTTCTGGGTGACGGAACTGTCCATCTGGGCCAGTTCAAAATCTTCGCGCAGCCTTTCTCCCGCATGCACCAAGTCTTCGGCCAAAAACGGTGTTCCATCCTTGTCGCGGCGCCGGGCAAGGGCGCTGAGCGGGCTTTCCCCAACCGGCATACGGGGGCGACTTGCCTCAGCATCTGTGTCGGCCTTGCTGTTGTCGGGACGATCAAAACGGAACGGCGCCGCAGCCTCTGCAAATCCTTTTGACGCCTTAGCGGTTAAACCGAACCGTTGAAGAAACGCCCCCAATGCGTTTCGTCCTGAAGTGGTGATATGATAGCGGATGATGCGCCCCGAATTTGCAGGCGTAATCCAGTCTTTCAATGCCATCGCCTGTGCCACTGATGTTGCGACAACAGCGGTACGGGTGCTACCGCCTTGCGGCCCGTCGCGCACGACAACCGCCTTGTCTAGATCCGCGGCAACCGCCAGAACGGCCCCAGTTTCGCACAGCCTGCGCAAAATCCGCATGGATTCGCGGGCTAGCGTGGCATCATCCGGCATGGCAAGGGGGGTAGGTTCGTTCATAATGGCAGTATCCTTGTTGCTCAGAGGGGCGCTGGCTTGTTCCGAAGGCGGGACTGCTGCGCCCAGCTTGCGCAATGCCGCATCGACCAAGGGGTCATCACGGCGCATCTCGACTTTGCGGATCTGACGCAGGACTGTTGAGGCATGACAGCCCGCTGCCCGCGCCAGCACACGAATAGGTTCTCCGTTTTCAGTGTGGGCTAAATAATGGAGTGCACCAACCGGGACCCATTCAGGAAGATTCCGGGCCACGCCCATCCCGCTGGATTGTCCATATTGGTTCATCATTACCCCACCTACCGTACTGCTTAACGAGACTTATCCACAGGTTATTCACAGAATTACCAACACAACCTAAGGATGCTAGGATTACAGATTCGTTAAAATCTGCCCGCCTGAAAAGCATTGTCTCTAAATCATAAACAGTTGTGAAAGCCCCGAACGCAGGCAGACCCCAAGGCGCAACACCCCAATAGGTTGTGCAATGATGCGGGGAGCGAAGGGCAATCGAGGCTCTTTCATCCACAGGTCAAGGATTTTGCCATGCAAGACATACTCTCCATGCTCAACAGGCTCCACCGTCCCCGCTTGATGATGCGGGCGGCGCGGATTGGCGCAGAGGATTACCGGCGCGCGGCACATTTACCAAGGCTTCTGGGATATGGCGTCCTGCCCCGCCATGGCGCAGCACTCATTACGTTGATCGATATGGAAGCCGCGTTCGAAGAACAACGTACCCAGTCAGATGCGAGCTACAGCCTGATCCGCCATTTGGACGTGCTGATCGCAATGGTCGCAGAAGCCCGCATAATGCGAAACCTGCAGGCCACCGCGCCACCGCGGGAGCCTGCCGTTCGCAAGGAAATTACATAAAGCTGTCAGGCTCGGCGCTCTTTTTCTGCGCGACAAATGCATCCAGACCTTCGCGGATCGCCGGATCAATCGCAGGCGCCTGATAATCCGCCAACATCTTCTCCACCCGACGTGTCGCAAGCGCTTGCGTGTCACGCGCCCCCTCGTCTTCCCAGGTCTCGAAGGGTTTGTAATCCAGCAGATCGGATTTCCAGAAGGCGGATTTGAAATTATTCTGGGTATGCGCGCACCCCAGATAATGACCGCCGGGCCCCACTTCGCGGATCGCGTCCATCGCCTGCGCGTTCTCGTCAATCTCGACGCCACGCGCTAGATGGTGCAGCGTGCCCAGCTGATCCGCATCCATGACGAATTTCTCAAACGAACTGACCAGCCCGCCCTCCAGCCAGCCACATGCGTGCAACATAAAGTTCACACCCGACAACAACCCCATATTCAGGCTGTTGGCGCTTTCATAAGCCGCCTGCGCATCCGGCAGTTTTGATCCGCAGAACGATCCGGCCGAACGATAGGGCAATCCCAGACGACGCGCCAGTTGCCCTGCCCCGTAAGTGATATGCGCCGCCTCCGGTGTGCCGAATGTCGGGGCCCCGGAATTCATGTCAATCGAGGTGACAAAAGCGCCCATGATCACCGGCGCACCCGGTTTGATCAGTTGGGAATAGGCAATCCCTGCCAGCGTTTCGGCCAGAACCTGCGTCAGCGTACCGGCAACGGAAACCGGTGCCATCGCCCCGCCCACAATGAACGGCGAAATGATGCAGGCTTGATTGTTCTGTGCATAGACCTCAAGCGCGCCCATCATCACATCGTCAAATGTCATGGGCGAGTTGATGTTGATCAGCGAGGTCATCACCGTGTTGTCGCGCACAAAATCCTCACCAAAGAGAATCTTGCACATATCCACAGAATCCTGCGCACGGCTGGGTTCGGTGACCGACCCCATGAACGGTTTGTCGCTAAGCGTCATATGAGCGTAAAGCATGTCGAGGTGACGCTTGTTCACTGGCACATCCGTCGGCTCGCACACCGTGCCCCCCGAATGGTGCAGCCATTTCGACATATAGCCCAGCTTCACGAACTTGTTGAAATCTGCCATCGTCGCATAGCGACGGCCGCCCACGGCATCTCGTACAAACGGCGGGCCATACACCGGTGCCAAGACAAGGTTTTTTCCGCCGACGACAACATTGCGTTCCGGATTGCGCGCATGTTGGGTATATTGGGACGGGGCCGTTGCGCAGAGTTTGCGCGCCAGTCCACGCGGAATGCGCACCCGTTCCCCGTCAATCTCTGCACCTGCATCGCGCCAGCGCTTGATCGCCGCCGGGTTATCCAGAAAATTGACCCCAACCTCTTCCAACACGGTCTCGGCATTGGTTTCGATGATCTGCAACGCTTCTTCGGTCAGTATCTCGAAATTCGGAATATTCCGTTCGATAAATTTGGCGGTCTCGAAAGACACCGCGCTGCGTTCCGCCCGTCGTGCGGCACCGCCGCCCCCACGTCCACGTCTTGCTGATTCCGCCATGTGATCACCTTCTCGCCCAAGTTTTTACATCTGCTATCCTATTCCCCCATTCCCCCTTCCTCAGATACCGTCTCATGAGGGTGAAAAGCGACATTGCACTCTTCGCTTCTCTTTTTGGCCCTAAATCCTGCGGGGGTTTGGGGGCCGGCCCCCATTCGGGGACTTGCCACCCGCGCCAACCCCCAATAATCAAGCGGCATGAGCAAAACAATCGCCCCCACCGCCCCCACGCCTATAGATCACGACCGCCTGCTGATCATTGATTTCGGCAGCCAGGTCACACAACTCATTGCCCGCCGTCTGCGCGAACTGCATGTGTTCTGCGAAATCCACCCATTTAACGCGGTGGATGATGCCTTTCTGGAAGCGTTCGAACCCAAGGCGGTCATCCTGTCCGGCGGCCCTGCGTCGGTCTTTGCCGAGGGGGCCCCGCGTCCACCCGCCAGCGTCTTTGATCTCGACGTGCCGATCCTCGGGATCTGCTATGGTCAACAGGTGATGATGGAAATGCTTGGTGGCAAAGTAGAACGCGGACATAATACTGCGGAATTCGGCCGCGCCTATGTCACACCAGAAGCAGAAAAGCTGGAACTTCTGCAAGGTTGGTTCGAAGCCGACCGCGAACAAGTCTGGATGAGCCACGGCGATCACGTCAGCAAGATCGCCCCCGGCTTCAAGGTCTTTGGCACCTCGCCCAACGCGCCATTCGCCATCACCGCCGATACGACGCGCAATTTCTATGCCGTGCAATTCCACCCCGAAGTGCACCACACGCCCAACGGTGCAAAGCTCTATGAGAACTTCGTGCGCCTTGCCGGTTTCAAGGGCGACTGGACGATGAGCGCCTATCGCGAAGAGGCGATTGCAGCGATTCGCGAACAGGTGGGTGACGAAAAGGTGATCTGCGGTTTGTCCGGTGGCGTCGATTCCTCTGTTGCTGCCGTGCTGATCCACGAAGCCATCGGCGACCAGCTGACCTGCGTCTTTGTGGATCACGGCCTCTTGCGTAAAGGCGAGGCCGAAGAGGTCGTCACCATGTTCCGCGACCATTACAACATGCCGTTGATCCACGCGGACGAACAAGAGCTCTTCTTGGGGGAACTCGACGGCCAGGACGATCCGGAAACCAAACGTAAAATCATCGGCAAGCTCTTTATTGACGTGTTCCAGAAACATGCCAAGGAGGTCGGCGATGCCAAATTCCTTGCGCAGGGCACGCTCTATCCCGATGTGATTGAATCGGTCAGCTTCTCCGGGGGGCCCTCGGTCACCATCAAAAGCCACCACAATGTCGGCGGCCTGCCTGAAAAGATGGGCCTGAAACTGGTCGAACCCCTGCGCGAGTTGTTCAAAGACGAGGTCCGCGCGCTGGGTGTCGAGCTTGGGCTGCCAAAGTCGTTTATCGGGCGCCATCCCTTTCCCGGCCCTGGTCTTGCCATCCGCTGTCCCGGCGAGATCACCCGTGCGAAACTCGATATCTTGCGCGAAGCCGATGCCGTTTACATCGACCAGATCCGCAAACACGGGCTGTATGACGAGATCTGGCAAGCCTTTGTCGCGATCCTGCCGGTGCGAACCGTGGGCGTGATGGGCGACGGGCGCACCTATGATTTCGCATGTGCCCTGCGCGCAGTGACCTCTGTCGACGGGATGACAGCGGACTATTACCCCTTCAGTCATGACTTTCTGGGCGAAACCGCCACCCGCATCATCAATGAAGTGCCGGGCATCAACCGCGTGACCTATGACATCACCTCCAAACCTCCGGGAACCATCGAATGGGAGTGACCTTAACAGGGGTTTTGCGCTGCGTGGATGAAGGGGAAGCCGCCCGCGTTCGTGCGGCGCTGGACGCACATATTCGTCTGACCCGCAGGGAAGCTGGATGTATCTCGTTTAACGTCACCGCTACCGATGACTCCTTGGTATGGCGGGTCGCCGAAGAATTCACCACCCCAGAAGCATTTGAGGCCCATCAGGTGCGGACCGCGGCCTCTGACTGGGCCGCACAAACCAAAGGCATCGCCCGAGACTACCAGATCCAAGACTTGCCATGAGCACCACGCTTCAAGCGGCCCTCTGGATGATGGGCGCGGTGGTCAGTTTTACCGCCATGGCGATTGCAGGGCGCGCGCTTGGCGGCGCTTTCGATACATTCGAAATTATGATGTATCGTTCTGCCTTCGGCTTGCTGGTCGTCCTGATCCTCGCCTTCGTCACCGGTTGTTACCGCGAGATTGGAACCCGTGTCATCCGCACCCATCTGTTCCGTAACCTCTTTCACTTTACGGGCCAGAACCTGTGGTTTTTCGCCGTAACTGTTGTGCCCCTTGCACAGGTGTTCGCGCTAGAGTTCACCACGCCCTTATGGGTTATCGTCCTGTCTTTTCTGCTGCTGGGTGAACGACTTACCAAAGTCCGCGCACTCGCGGCCGTAATGGGGTTCATCGGTATCCTGATCGTCGCCCGTCCCAGCGTGGAAGGGTTGAATGCTGGCATCTTTGCCGCTGCGGGTTGCGCCGTGTTTTTCGCCCTTACCTATGTCTTTACAAAACGTCTGACCCGTACCGAAACGATCACGGCGATCATGTTTTACCTTACTTTCTTCCAACTGATATTTGGTTTGATGGCAGCCGGTTACGATGGTGACATCGCCCTGCCGACGCGCATTGCCCTGCCCTGGCTGATCCTTGTCGCCTGCTGCGGCTTGATTGCGCATTTCTGCATCACCAAGGCACTGACCATTGCGCCTGCCACGGTCGTCGCGCCGGTTGATTTTGCCCGCCTGCCGCTTGTCGCCGTGACCGCGATGTTGCTTTACAACGAGGCGATCGACATCTGGGTGTTCGTCGGTGCGGTGATCATTTTTGCTGGGAATTACATCAATATCTGGTTCGAAACGCGAAAATCCGCATGAAACGGATCGTGCAAATCTATGCGTCGACATAAACCCACCGGATGAACACGCAAAAATCCATCTCAACCCGCGCCTGGGCCGAAATGCTGTTGCTGGCGGCAATCTGGGGCGCGTCTTTCCTGTCGATCCGTATCGCGCTGGACGAAGTGGGCCCGCTGACAGCGGTTGCGCACCGTGTTGGTTGGGCTGCACTGGCGCTGTGGCTGGTCGTTTGGCTGATGCGCCTGCCGTTGCCGCGTGATCCTAACGTCTGGATCGGATTTCTTGGCATGGGGCTGCTGAACAACGTGATCCCTTTCGGGCTGATGGCATGGGGGCAGCTATATATCGAAAGCGGCCTTACCTCGATACTCAACGGTGCCACCGCGATTTTCGGGGTTATCATGGCGGCCTTGTTTTTCGCTGACGAGCGTATCACGCCGCGCAAGGTCATCGGTGTCGGGTTCGGCTTTGCCGGTGTCGCGATGGCGATTGGATTGGAAAATCTGCGCAGTTTCGATCTGCGCTCGCTTGCACAACTGGCGGTTATCGGTGGCACAGTATCTTACGCGCTGGCCTCTGTCTGGGCGCGTAAACAGTTAAGTGGCCAGCCGCCACAGGTTGCGGCTGCCGGCATGGTGACGGGTTCGACGCTGATCATGGTGCCATTGGCATGGTGGATCGAAGGACCTCTGACACTGAACCTGCTAGGTGCTACAGCACTGGCCATCGGTTATTACGCGCTGATCGGCACGGCGCTGGCTTACCTTCTATATTATCGCGTGCTGGCGATGGCGGGCAGCGGCAATCTCATGCTGGTCACGTTGTTGATTCCCCCTTTTGCAATCGTTTTGGGTGGATTGGTATTGGATGAGGCGCTGCATCCGGCGGCCTATGGCGGATTTGCACTGCTTGCGCTTGGACTTCTGGTGCTGGACGGGCGCATCTAGCGTCTGTTGCCTGCTCGGGCTAGGTAGGGGCAACGCCCTTAACCAACGGACTCTACCGCATGCTTTACTCCACCGCTCAAGAATGGCGCGAAGCCCCGCGCCGCAAAGTTTTGGTCTTTGGCATGTCCGGTCTTGGTAAAACACGTTTGTCTGGCCTGTTGCGTGGATCGGGCGACTGGTTTCATTATTCCATCGATTACCGCATCGGCACGCGGTACCTAGGGGAAACCATCCTCGACAATGCCAAGGCCGAGGCGATGAAGGTTCCCTTCCTGCGTGACCTTCTACTTTCAGACAGCATCTATATCGCTTCCAACATCACTTTTGAAAACCTGTCACCGGTTGCCACGTGGCTGGGCAAACCAGGTAATCCTGAGAAAGGCGGCCTGCCGATGGCAGAATATGCAAGACGGCAGGAAGCATTCAAGCAAGGGGAAATCGCCGCTTTACTGGACACCGCCCACTTTGCGGATCGCGCCAAAACCCTCTATGGTTACGAGCACTTTATCTGCGACACGGGCGGTTCGATCTGCGAATGGGTCGATGCGGATGATCCAAACGATCCCTTGCTGCGCGCACTTTCTGACGAATGCCTGCTGGTCTGGATCAAGGGCGACGCCGCACATACACAGGAACTGATCAAGCGCTTTGACCGCGCGCCCAAGCCGATGGCGTATCAACCTGCCTTTCTTGCACGCGTCTGGCAAGAATATCTGAACGAAAACAATTACTCGGAGGGTGATGTTGATCCGGATGCTTTCGTGCGCTGGACCTATGCGCAGGCCCTTTCGCACCGCCAGCCGCGCTACGAAGCCATGTCAAAATGGGGGGTGACCATCACACCGGACCAGATCAATGCCCTCAAGACCGAAAGCGATTTTGTTGACCTGATCGCAAGCACTCTTGATACATAACCACCTCGCCATATCGTGAAAGCTGCTGTCTTGGCAGTGGCCCACGGGCAAACTATCTAAGTTCTTACAATACCGGACCTGTCCTCATGCCTATCAAATTGCCATCTACCCTGCCTGCCTTTGACGTGCTGACACGCGAAGGTGTGATGGTGCTGGACGAAGATCTTGCCGCCACGCAGGACATTCGGCCGCTGCGCATTGCGCTGCTCAATTTGATGCCAAAAAAGATCCAGACCGAAAATCAGTTTGCACGCCTGATCGGGGCAACGCCGTTGCAGATCGAGCTGAGCCTGTTGCGCATGTCCGATCACCAGACCCGCAACACCGCCGCCGAACATATGGAAAGCTTTTACCGCCCCGTCTCCGAGGTGATGGAAGAAAAGTTCGACGGGCTGATCATCACCGGCGCGCCGATTGAACACATGGATTTTCAAGATGTCGGTTATTGGCAGGAACTGACCCGCGTAATGGACTGGACCCAGACTCACGTGCATTCGACCTTTGGCGTCTGCTGGGGCGGGATGGCGATGATCAACCATTTCCATGGAGTCCAGAAACACATCCTTGATCACAAGGCATTCGGCTGCTTCAAACATCGTAACCTTGTGCCTGCCTCCCCCTACCTGCGCGGGTTCTCAGATGAATGTGTCATGCCCGTATCGCGCTGGACCGAAATGCGCCAGTCCGAGGTCGATGCCCATGACGGGCTGATCACCCTTCTGGGTAGTGACGAAGTTGGCCCCTGTCTGATTGAGGATCCGGCCCATCGTGCGCTATACGTGTTCAACCATTTTGAATATGACAGCGACACCCTCAAGCAGGAATATGACCGCGACATCGCGGAAGGCACACCGATCAATGTGCCGTGTAATTATTATCCGGATGATGACCCGTCGCGTGCGCCGACCAACCGCTGGCGCAGCCATGCCCATCTTCTGTATGGCAATTGGATCAACGAGATTTACCAATCCACACCCTTCGACATCTCGGCAATCGGGACCCCATGAGATGCTGCGCGGCGTGATTTTTCTGACGATCCTGATTGCCGCCTTTGTAATGCTGGTCCAGTGGCGTGCCGCAGCGCGTGAAACGCTGGCAGAGGCGATGACACCGCCCGTTGGTCAGATTGTGGATGTGGGTGGTGTGCCTGTGCATGCGCTGGTCATGGGGCATGGCCCCGATCTGGTCATGCTGCATGGCGCCAGCGGCAACCTAAAGGATTTCACCATAGGATTTGCCGACCGGTTGACCGACCGTTACCGTGTGATCCTGCTGGACCGTCCCGGATTGGGTTGGACCGAACGGCCTAAAGGCCACGGCGGCGCGTGGAACAACGCCGAAGAATCGCCACTTGAACAGGCTGCACTTTTGCAAGGCGCCGCCGATCGGCTGGGTGTAAAAAAGCCTATCGTTATGGGCCATTCTTTTGGTGGGATCGTTGCTCTTGCCTGGGGTCTCAGCCGCCCCGATGATACGGCCGCACTTGTTCTGGTCTCTGCCGTGTCAGAACCGTGGCCCGGTGAACTTGACTGGACCTACGGTGTCTTTGGGTCGAAAATTGGCGGTGCGCTGGTGGTGCCGATGATTACGGCATTTGTGCCACAAGGCTTGGTCTCCGACAGCATCAACACAATTTTCACCCCTCAAGAAGCCCCCACAGGCTATGCCGATCATGTCGGCACCGGCCTGACCCTGCGGCGCGGCAGTACGCGGGCGAACGCCCAGCAGGTCAATGCTTCCCGCCCCCATGTCGTTGAAATGCAAAAGAACTATGGCAACCTGCGGATGCCGATCGAGGCAGTACATGGCGACGCCGACACCATTGTCCCGCTAAACGTTCATGCTGCTGTGCTGATGGGTGACGTTCCCAATGGCAAACTGACGGTACTGACCGGTCATGGCCATATGCCACAGCACACCGCACCGGATGCTGTTGAGGCCGCAATTGACCGCGCCGCCGTCCGTGCGGGTTTGCGTTAAGCCGTTTAACATCCCATATAGAGTGTAACATTCTGTTCAGGAGGCCCCATGGACCTGCCCTTTGACGGCGCAATCAGCGCCTATTTCGATAATGAAGCGCCCGATGATATCCGCGCCGCTGTCAAACGTGCCGACAAGGGTGATATCCTCGCCCCCAACTATCCCCATTCCGAACGCATGGCCCGTAAGGTCTATGACCGTGAAATGGCCCGCCTGCAAATCGAACTGGTCAAGTTACAAGCCTGGGCACAGTCCAGCGGCACCCGCATTGCCTGTGTCTTCGAGGGGCGCGATGCTGCTGGTAAAGGGGGCACGATCTCGCGGTTTCGCGGCAACCTCAACCCGCGCTCTGCCCATGTCCTCGCCCTGTCGAAACCTACGGAAACCGAAGCGACGGAATGGTATTTTCAACGTTATATCCAACACCTCCCCTCTTCTGGTGAGATGGTCTTTTTTGACCGGTCATGGTATAACCGCGGTGTTGTCGAACATGTGTTCGGATTTTGCACGCCAGTTCAACGCGCACATTTTTTTACCCAGGTCAGCCCTTTTGAACAGATGTTGGTAGATGACGGCATCCATCTCTTCAAATTCTGGCTCAACGTAAGCCGTGCAGAGCAGATTCGGCGTATGCTGTCGCGTGAAAGTGACCCTCTGAAACAATGGAAGCTCAGCAGTATTGACGTGAAGGGCCTTGGCAAATGGCAGGCCTATACCGACGCCATTCAGGAAACCCTTACCCGCAGCCATTGTGACCATGCACCCTGGACTGTTGTGCGTTCCGATGACAAGCGCCGCGCCCGATTGAATGCCATCCGCACTGTCTTGCATGCCTTTGACTATACGCGCAAAGACGAGAAATCGATTGGCCAAATCGACAAGGGTATCTGTGGCGGACCGGAAATCTGGGATGCCTAAAAAGGGCTATCATCACGGCAATCTGCGTCAGGCATTGGTTGATGCCGCACTCGAGCTGATCGAAGTGCGCGGCCCAATGGGGTTCACCCTGTCAGAAGCTGCAAAACAGGCCGGTGTGACACCAGCCGCGGTTTATCGCCACTTTGACGGACGCGAGGCGCTGATCGCCGAAGCCGCCGAACAGGGCTATGCTATCTTCGCGGATCTGATGGATTACGCCTACCAGTCCGGCCAACCGTCTGCCCTCAAAGCATTCGAAGCGACAGGCCGCGCCTATCTGGCCTTTGCCCGCAAGTACCCCGGCCACTATATCGCAATGTTCGAAAGCGGGATTTCGATCAATCGCACACCAGAACTAGCGCAGGTTGCCAACCGCGCCAACGGTGTGCTGGAGAAAGCCGCCACAGACCTGAGCCAGCACATCCCCGAGGACAAGCGCCCGCCTGCTTCGATGTTTTCGGCACATATCTGGGCAATGAGCCACGGTGTCGTCGAGCTGTTTGCCCGCAACTCACCCGGCCGGGCATCCCCATTCCCCCCCGAAGACTTGCTGGAAACCGGTATCGGAATTTATCTGCGTGGGTTGGGCCTGGTGCAACCGGACGATTAGGTCGGCCCATGCTCCAGCGATTGCATCACCTCTGCCGCAATCTTGAGCGAGTGTTTGCGCGCATTGTGGTCATGGATCTGGCTGGTCAGAATCACCTCATCCGGTTGATACTGCTTGATTAAACCCTGTAACTCATCCCGCACCTTATCCGGGCTGCCCGTTGCCGAGACACGCAGCATCTGATCGACGGAGCGGCGTACCCCGGCCCCGATGACGGCGTCAATATCCTCCACCGGAGGCGGCAATTTGCCGCGCGTGCCGGTCCGCATCCGCGCAAAGGCCTGCTGCATCGAGGTTCGCAGATATGCGCCCTCCGCGTCGGTATCTGCTCCGAAAACGTTCACAGCCAACATAAAATGCGGCCTTGCCGCATGCGCCGACGGGCGGAAGGTGCGGCGATAAATTTCTGTCGCTTGCTCAAGGGCCTCGGGCGCAAAATGCGACGCAAAAGCATAAGGCAACCCGAAATGCGCCGCCAGTTGCGCACCGTATAGGGATGATCCCAAAATCCAGATCGGCACATGACTGCCTTCACCGGGTAAGGCGCGCACCGGTGCACCGTCCTGCCGTTCCCCCAAATACCCCATTAATTCAGCAACATCTGAGGGAAAATCATCACTGCCCACTCGGCGAAGCGCGCGATACACCGCCTGATCCCCCCCGGGTGCGCGCCCGAGACCCAGATCAATACGGTCACCATGCAGCGCGGCCAAGGTTCCGAATTGTTCGGCAATTGTCAAAGGCGCGTGGTTGGGCAACATCACACCGCCTGCCCCCACCCGAATGGTCTTGGTATGTCCCGCCACATGGCCGATCAGAACAGCGGTCGCGGCACTGGCGATTCCCGGCATATTGTGATGCTCGGCCAGCCAGAACCGGTGAAACCCAAGGCCTTCACAATGCCGCGCCAGATCCGTCGTGTTTTTCAACGCCTGGGCGATCTCGACACCCTCGGGCACCGGAGCCAGATCAAGAACCGAATAACGCATCGTTTCACCTCAGGATTTTGCCCGAACCTACGCCCTCGGATCAGGAACAGAAACCCCTCTCGAGCACGCTCATGTTCATCTTGCCACTAAACTCTGGGGGTCTGGGGGCAAGCCCCCAGCCGGTCGCAACATGCAATGGCGTGAGACAAAAAAAGGGCCGCACCCATCGGTACGGCCCCTTTCCAAAACAAGTTCGTAAAACTTAACGCTTGGAGAACTGGAAGCTCTTACGCGCTTTCGCCTTACCGTATTTCTTACGTTCAACAACACGGCTGTCGCGTGTCAGGAAGCCGGCCGCTTTCAACGCGCCGCGCAAGGAAGGATCATAAAGCTGCAATGCTTTGGAAACACCGTGCTTTACCGCACCCGCCTGACCGGACAGACCGCCACCTTTAACCGTGGCAAACACGTCAAACTGGCCTTCTGTGCCCGTGATCCCGAAAGGCTGTGCGAGGATCATCTGCAAAACAGGGCGGGCGAAATATTCGTTCTGTGGCTTGCCGTTCACGACAACCTTGCCTGAACCTGGCTTGATCCAGACGCGGGCGACCGCATCTTTACGCTTACCAGTGGCATAAGAACGGCCCAAAGAATCGCGGACGGGTTCGCGTGGGGTCAATTCGACTTCGGGTGTTGCCGCTACGCCGGCAACCTGTGCGAGGTCTTCGAGTGTGTTGATTTCATCGGACATGTTCATGCACTCCGCGTGTTTTTAGGGTTCATGGCCTTAACGTCCAGAACTTCGGGGTTTTGCGCCTCGTGACCATGCTCGGTGCCTGCATAAACGCGCAGGTTGGTCATGATCTGACGGCTCAGGCGGTTGCCGGGCAACATGCGCTTGATCGCAAGTGTCACGATCCGCTCAGGGTGCTTGCCTTCAAGGATCTGCGCCTTGGTGCGCTCTTTGATCCCGCCAGGGTGGCCGGTGTGCCAGTAAAAGTTTTCTTCGCGCTTCTTGCCGGTCATCTGGACTTTTTCAGCATTGATAATGATGACATTGTCACCACAATCCATGTGAGGTGTGAAAGAAGGCTTGTGCTTGCCGCGCAGGCGGGTGGCAACGATCGACGCGAGACGGCCCAGCACGACGCCTTCGGCGTCAATGATGATCCATTTCTTGTCAATGTCAGCCGGTGTTGCTGAGAAGGTTTTCATCTGAGGTTCCTAAATGTGGCCTAAATGTTTATCGGCAAAAAGGCCAAAGCCCGATGCCCAGTAGTGATGGGCGGGTTATAAAGCGCCAAGGCGCATCGTCAAGCACCATATTGATGAATTAATGTAGTAAATACAACAGCTTGAAATATAGGTATCATGATACCCCATTATACCCACGCTTTTCCATGCCGACTCCTGCCTAGACGCCTATTTCTTCGGGCGGGTTGTCCAGCAAGCGGCGCAGGCGTTCCATCGCGGCCTCGAAGCTTCCCAGAGATACCCCGCTGTTAACCGCCATCCGGACTGCATGGGGGCTTTGCGCGTCCCTGCCCGCAAATTCCTCGGCGGCTCTGATCTGCACGCCTTCTTTTTCTGCCGCCAGGCAGAAGGCCGAGGCCCGCCAGCCCTGCGGCAATTTCAGCCAAAGGAACGGCACATCGTGACGCCAGCGCAGATCAAATCCGCCCAACGTGTTTACGGCGATCTTTACATAGCGTTCAACGCCGAGCCGCGATGCCTCCATGATTTGGGGCAATTGCGGATTTCCCAGCAAGGCGGCACTCAGATCCAGCATCGGGGTCGCCAACCCAAAGAAACCATGCTCTGCCGAACGATGGAGTGCGCCAGACATGCCTCTGGGTCCGATGGCACAGCCAATCCGCAAGGCCGGTGTTACGGACTTTGATAGGGAACTGACGTACCATCCCCGCTCGGGCGCAAGTTGGCGATAGCCCTCGCCTTCTGCGCGCCCCATCCGGTAACAATCATCCTCCAGAATTTGCAGGTCGGCCTTACGGGCAACATCGACAAGCGCCAGTCGCCGTTCCATGGGGGTAAAGCCGCAGGTCGGGCTATGGACTTCGGGCGAAGTGCATAAAACCTGCGCTTCAGGGTGACGTTCCGCTGCGGCGGCCAAAGCTTCTGGGATGATACCATCTTTATCACAATTGATTGGTACAATATCGGCCCGCAACAGCTCTGCTGCGCGACGAAATCCCGGATAAGCCAGTTCCTCGACGAAAACCACAGGGCGCCTGCCCCGCAGGATAGTCTGAAACACCAAGAGAATTGCATTTTGTCCGCCGTGCGACAGAACGATGTCGTCTGGATCGATCTGACCGATGGGCGCACCGCGCAACCATTTCGCCATGGCCTCGCGGGCGGGCCTTGCGCTGCGTCGCGAGGGGTAGTGCATGATCCCTGAAGGGGGATTCTGTGCAATCTCTCCTAACAGGCGGCAGATCAACTCGGCCTGCCCTCCATCGGGCAAGTGCGGGGAAAACAAGTTCACTGCATTAAAGTCGACTGCGGCATTGTGGTGTACCGCGTCGATTTCGATCAAGTTCAAAGGCAATTCGCCGGATTCCTTATCGATCGTCGTTGCCGGATCACTGACAAATGTGCCGCGCCCCACCTCCGCATGCAGCACACCGCTGTCGGTCAGCACTGTGTAGGCCCGCGCGACGGTGCCCGGCGTGATCTGCAATTGCCACGCCAATTCACGCACCGGGGGCAGTTTCTCACCCACCGTCAAACCGCCTGCCGCGATCTGGTCGCGGATCATGGCGACAACCGCTTTATATTTGGGCTTTGACTCGCGCAGCATCTCTTTTGCCAAAATTGTACCCATTACAATATTTCCCTAGCGGCTTTGTATCAATATTTATATCGTCATATTGTAGCAATCCGCTATATTGTGTCAATACAATTCGACAAGGAGTTCCCCATGACACTCGCCAGACCGATACCGACCGATGCCTATAGCATTCTTTCACAGCGCGGCACGCCCGTCGTGGCACTGCTGGCGGTCCGTTTCGCGGTTGTGGTGACGAAATGGGCCACGCGCCGCCGGACCCGTCTTGCGCTTTCGCAACTCGAGCCATGGCAGTTAAGCGATGTGGGACTAACACCCGACGAGGCTCTTCATGAGCAGCGCCGCGTGTTCTGGCGGGTGTAACATCCCCGTGGCAACCGCCAGACCTCTTCTAACTGGGCCGGATATCTCCGGCCCATTTTTCGTTGTCCATGCCTTTTATCCCATGGATTTGGGGGGAATCGCATAGGTCAGGCTGGCCCGTGCAACAGGGGCATCCATCCCTTCTGAAAATAACAATACATCTGAGACGGACAGTTGTTTGCCCAATTTCAGCAACCGCGCCTTTGCGATCAAAGGCACTCCGGCTTCAGGCTTTCGCATGAAATCAATCGAACAATTGGTCGTGACGGCCAAGGCTTTCGGTCCAATATGCGCCAGCGTCACAACATAGGCCGCCACATCCGCCAGACCGAACATCGCCGGGCCTGAAATGGTGCCGCCGGGGCGCAGATGTTTCTCTGAGGTCATCAAACGCATTGTCACACTGTCATCGGTCACCTCATCCACATGGAAATCGTCTGCGACCTGTTCAAACACCTGACCCAGGAAATCGTTCAGTTGCTGCGCTGTCATCACTGCGGCCATGCTTGTTCTTCCCTCATTATTACCCGTAGAGTTGGCGCAGAAAACACGAGGGTGACAAGATGGCAATTCTGGAAGTGACGCAACGTGGGGCCGTAGCCCAGCTGACAATGAACGCGCCCGAGCGGCTAAATGCCCTGTCTGATGAGATGCTTGCAGCTTTGCAAACAACGCTCGATGGTTTTGCAAATGATCCGCAAACCCGTGTGATCATACTTGCCGGAAGTGGCAAGGCCTTCTGTGCAGGCCATGACCTGCGTCAGATGACCGCCATGCGACAGGCCCCGGACGGCGGGGCGGCCGCTTTCAAAGACCTGTTTGATAGATGCGCCTCAGTGATGGCACTCATCCAATCCATGCCCCAGCCGGTGATCGCCCAAGTCCACGGGATCGCCACCGCCGCCGGATGCCAGTTAGTTGCCACCTGCGACATGGCCGTTGCGGCCACAGGCACAAGATTTGGCGTGAACGGCGTGAACATCGGGCTGTTCTGTTCAACACCCATGGTCGCCCTCTCGCGCAACATCCCACGCAAACAGGCATTTGAAATGTTGACCACCGGTACTTTTATCGACGCTGCGCGTGCAGAGACCTTGGGGCTGATCAACCGCGTGGTTGCCCCAGAAGAGCTACAGGCGGAAACGGCGCAGCTGGCCGGTCTTGTTGCATCCAAACTGGGACCTGCTGTGAAAATTGGCAAAGGGGCATTTTACAACCAGATCGCCATGAGCACAGCCGATGCTTATGATTACACTGGCGCGGTTATGGTGCAAAATATGCTGCGCGAAGACACGGCAGAAGGCATCGACGCCTTTCTGGAAAAACGTGACCCGAACTGGGACCAGTGACTGTTTCCAAAGCGGTTCCGAATTGTTGCAAAAACAGGGCTATCAATTAGGGCGTAATTGGGGCATGTTTGTGACAGAGCGCAGATGCGCCTGACTATTTTGGGTCGCCGCCCGGCAGAAGGTCCCTCCAGATCAGCCTCTCACTGATCGACCATCCCTGCAGCGGCGACCCCAAAACCAGCCCGGTCCCGGACCAATTTCCCTTAGCCCCAGATTTCAGACCATACGCAGGCCATTGCACCTGTGCGGCCCCTGCCCTAAATCCCCCTAGGGCCTGTTGCGTCACGATGACTCGCAAAATGCGGCCTCTCCCTTTGATCAACCGCGCATTGCGATAGGATCTTGTCTTGGAAAACGCAAAGAGCTGACATGGATCAAAAACTACATATCATCGGCGGTGGCATGGCTGGATCAGAAGCCGCATGGCAGGCTGCCAACGCGGGCATTCAGGTTGTCATTCATGAAATGCGTCCGCACGTCGGGACATTTGCGCACCAAACCGGCCTGTTGGGCGAGATGGTGTGCTCCAACTCCTTCCGCTCTGACGATTCGGAACAAAACGCTGTCGGGCTGCTGCATTGGGAAATGCGTGCCGCAAACGGGCTGATCATGGCAACCGCTGACAAACACAGGTTGCCTGCGGGTGGTGCCTTGGCCGTGGACCGTGACCCTTTTGCACAATCGGTGACCGACGCACTGCTGGCGCACCCGAATATCACTGTGGAATATGGCGAAATCACCGAACTGCCCAACGATGGCCAATGGATTATTGCCACCGGCCCGTTGACATCCGGCAGTCTTGCCAAAGCGATCTCGACTGAAACCGGTGCGGAAGCCCTTGCGTTTTTCGATGCAATCGCACCGATTGTCTATTTCGACAGCATCAATATGGATGCTGCATGGATGCAGTCGCGCTACGACAAGGGCGAGACCGAGGAAGAGCGCACCGCCTACCTCAACTGTCCGATGGACAAGGACCAATACGAATCCTTCATCGATGCCTTGCTGACCGCCGACAAAACCGAGTTCCGCGAGGGTGAGACCGCTGGATATTTTGATGGTTGCCTGCCCATCGAAGTCATGGCGGAACGCGGCCGCGAGACATTGCGATTTGGCCCGATGAAACCTGTTGGTCTCACCAATTCCCATCAGCCTGACATTAAGGCCTATGCCGTGGTGCAGTTGCGCCGAGATAACAAACTGGGCACGCTTTACAACATGGTCGGCTTTCAGACCAAGATGAAGCACAGCGCGCAAGTAGATGTTTTTAAAATGATTCCCGGCCTTGAAGGCGCGTCTTTCGCGCGGCTCGGCGGCATACATCGAAATTCCTTTATCAATTCGCCGACCTTGCTGGACGATCAAATGCGCCTGCGCTCGCGACCCAACATCCGCTTTGCCGGACAGATCACCGGCGTCGAAGGCTATGTTGAAAGCGCCGCGATGGGATTGCTGGCCGGACGTATGGCGGCGGCTGAACTGCTGGGTCGCGATGTCCCGACTCCGCCGGACACCACTGCGACGGGTGCACTGATCACGCATATTACCGGCGGCGCCGATGCCAAAACCTTCCAGCCAATGAACGTCAACTTTGGCCTGTTTCCGCCGGTTGAAGGATTGAAAGCAGGGCGGCGCGGCCGCAAGGACCGTTATAAGGCTTACACAGATCGTGCTAAGTCGGATTGGCAGGCATGGCTGGACAGAAACGAAACGCCCGCCTAAACTTCTGCCATGACAGAGATTTTTCTGAACAAGGTCTACGCGGCAACCAGCGAAGACGAGACCCGAGAGATTTATGATGCTTGGGCTGAAAGCTATGAAACAGAAATCAGCGAGAACGGCTATGCCACGCCGGGCCGCTGTGCGGCAGCCCTTGCCGGTGTCACGAGGGATAAAGATATGCCGCTGCTGGATTTCGGCTGCGGCACCGGCCTGTCCGGTCAGGCATTAACGCTCGCAGGGTTCACCACCATCGACGGCATTGATTTATCTGCAGAAATGCTGGCACAGGCTGCGGGCAAAGGCGTTTACCGCAATACCCGACAGGTGCAGGCGGATACCCCTATCAAAACCGGCAGTTACAAGAACATTGCTGCCATCGGGGTGATTGGGTCTGGCGCCGCGCCGGTCTCAGTGCTGGACATGTTAATGAAGGCACTTCCGCGCGACGGACGTTTGGTGTTTTCGTTCAACGATCACACGCTTAAAGATCCGGTGCACGAGGCGCGGATAAATGAATGGACGGATTGTGGTGCCGCACGGCTGATTTTTCGCGAACGTGGGGCGCATCTGCCAGGTATCAATATGCAATCCATCGTTTATATCCTAGAAAAAGCGTGACCTTCAGAACCCGTTTTGCCCCTTCTCCAACGGGCCCTTTGCATCTGGGTCACGCCTATTCTGCACTGCTGGCGCATGACATGGCCGTGGCCCAGAAGGGCGAATTTCTGTTGAGGATCGAAGATATTGACCAAACCCGCTCGCGCCCTGCATGGGAAACGCAGATTTACGATGATCTGACATGGCTGGGTTTGCGCTGGCCAACGCCGGTGATGCGCCAATCAGAGCGGTTGGGTGTTTATGGAGCGACCCTCGATACGCTTTGGGCAAATAACCTCATTTATCCCTGCACCTGTACGCGGGCCGATATTAACGCCGCACTTTCGGCCCCGCAGGAAGGTGTGCCCACACAGGGGCCTGACGGTCTGATCTATCCGGGTACGTGCCGCCCTGTTCGTTCAGTTCCCCAAACAGCTCGCCCCCAAAACAACGTCGTCTTGCGGCTTAATATCGCAGCCGCTGTCCAAAGCGCTGATCAACAGTTCCAGTTCATCGAAACCGGTGCCGGTCCGCAAGGAGAGATGGGGGTTGTTACATTCACCGGCCAAGATGTGATCACACATGTCGGTGATATTGTGATAGCGCGGCGTGATATGGGCACCTCATATCACCTTGCCGTGGTGCTGGATGATGCCGCTCAAGGGATAAGCCATGTGGTGCGCGGCGCAGACTTGTTTGAAGCAACCAAAATCCATGTGGTCCTGCAAAAGCTGCTTGGGCTGCCGATCCCAACCTATCATCATCACAAGCTGATCAGGGATGACAGGGGGAAACGACTGGCGAAACGCGATGATGCACGGGCCATATCCCTGCTCCGGAATAATGGATTAACTGTCAATGATATACGTTCATTAACAATGATATAGCGCACCTTATTAAGGTCACGCTTTAAATTACTCAGGAGCGATAAGTTCGACCACGGCACCGTCCTTGACCGCGCGGTAGAAGCAATGGCGCCGACCGGTATGACAGGCCGCACCCGTCTGATTCACAAGCACCAAAATGCAATCCTGATCACAATCGAAGCGAAGTTCGACCAGTTCTTGAGTATGGCCGCTGGTCTCGCCCTTGATCCAGAATGACTGGCGCGAACGGCTCCAATAGGTAACACGACCGGTATCAAGTGTGCGTGCAATACTCTCGGCATTCATCCACGCCAGCATCAACACCTCGCGGCTTTCGGCGTCCTGCGCGATGGCCGGAATTAGCCCGGCGTCATTAAAAACAAGATCAGCGGGATCAAATGGCATGGACGTGCCCCTTTCAAAAATTTTGCATCTGCGGACGGGAGGGTTATGTAGGCATTAATGGACGAAGGAAACAGCGATGTCAGGCGAGACCGATCTAATCAAACTCTACTCCGGGCGGATTTTGGCGCTGGCGGCAGATATCCCGCATCTGGGCCGGTTGGAATCACCGGATGCAACGGTCAAGCGTCGCTCGCCGCTTTGTGGATCTGCGGTAACTGTTGACGTGCAGGTTCGCGACGGAAAACTGGCCGGTTTGGGTCAGGACGTCAAAGCTTGTGCCTTGGGTCAAGCCGCAGCAGCGGTGGCAGGAGAGGCTGCCGTTGGTGCCCCGATCGAGGTCATCAAAAAGGGTCGCGACCAGCTGTTGGCCATGCTGAAAACCGGCGGGGGCGTTCCAGACGCCCCTTTCGACGGATTCGATGTTCTCACACCGGCAGTCGACTATAAGAACCGGCATGCGTCGATCATGTTGAGCATGGAGGCAATTGTTGAAGCTATGGACACAGCAATGCGGCCAGCGGCTGATCTGTAAGCCAGTCCCAATCGGCCCTTTTCTGCAAGCTGCAAAAAAAACGCCGCACATCCAAAGGGATGGCGGCGCAAGGAAAGCGTTTCTTACGGGGACCCGGTTTGCCCTTGGGGTGAAAACCCCGTGCCGGTTAAGGACAGGCAGTACCAATCGACAGCATCAATTTGGGACGGATGCTAAGGGGCAAAACGGCATAAGATCGCAGGCAGAAGTCAAACAAAAGCAGGCAGATAAAGACCAACAACGAGCATCACAATAAGCGCTGCCGCACCAATCGCATCCTGCACAATCGTGTCTTGTGACCGTGTGGCGATGGATTTGAGTGTTTTTAACGTTGTCATCCGAACCTCCGTCTTTGTTGTCTCTTTGTTCCCATTTCTTTAACTTAATGTAAAGAACTTTTTGAGAACATTTGCGAACAAAAAGTTCAATCCTATGTTAACCTACTGAAATCAAACGGATCGCCTCGTCCTGACGCATGAGCCACAGAAGCATCCGCGCGGCCTTGCCCCGATCCGTACTCAACTTTGGATCGTCGGCAAGCAGCTTGCGAGCATCGGATTGTGCGATCGCCATCAACCCGGTCTGCCGTTCAAGGTCTGCCACCTTGAACCGCGGTACGCCGGATTGGGCTGTGCCGATCAAATCACCTGTGCCACGCATATTGAGGTCTGTCTCGGCGATCACAAACCCGTCTTCGGTTTCGCGCAGCACCTCAAGCCGTTGTCGGCCCGTTTCTCCCAGCGGGTTCTGATACATCAGCAAGCAGGTCGATGCCCCCTTGCCCCGCCCGACCCGCCCACGCAGCTGGTGCAATTGCGCCATACCAAAGGTCTCCGCACGCTCGATCACAATAATGGTGGCGTTGGGCACGTCGACGCCGACTTCGATGACTGTTGTCGCGACCAGTACTTGGGTCTGGCCTAACTGGAATGCCCGCATCGCGGCATCCTTTTCGCCAGGGGGCATTTGGCCGTGCACAAGGCCGACAACCCCCTCACCAAGCGCTGCGCGCAGCCGTTTGAACCGCTCCTCGGCTGCAATCAGATCACTTACTTCGCTTTCCTCGACCAGCGGGCAGACCCAATAGCACTGCCGCCCCTCGGCCACAGCCACACGGAGCCTCTCAACTACCTGATCCAGTTTCTCTGTGCTGATCAACGCGGTTGTGATCGGCTTTCGTCCTGGCGGTTTCTCATCCAGAACAGACACATCCATGTCGCCATATTGCGCCAGCGCCAGTGACCGCGGGATCGGTGTGGCCGTCATCACCAAGACGTCCACACGATCGCCCTTTTGGCCCAGTTCCAACCGTTGGCGCACCCCGAAGCGGTGTTGCTCATCAACAACGGCAAGGCGCAAATCCGAGAACCCGACATCTGCTTGAAACACCGCATGTGTGCCGACCAAAACCTGTATGTCACCCGCGGCCAACGCCGCCAGCTTTGCCTGCCGCTCGGCCCCTTTATCGCGCCCCGTGAGGATTTCCAGTACGACACCCGCCTCTTCGGCCAAGGGGCGCAATCCCTGCAGGTGCTGACGTGCCAGTATTTCAGTGGGGGCCATCAACACGCCCTGCCCACCTGATTCAACCACAGCCAATAGCGCCATGAAGGCAACCAGCGTTTTGCCTGCGCCCACATCTCCCTGCAATAACCGGTTCATTCGCTGCGGCTGCGCCATATCTGCAGTGATTTCCAAAATCGCACGGGATTGTGCGCCTGTTGGTTTGTAGGGAAGCGTTGCCATGACCCGCGCTTGCAACCGGCCATCCCCTTTGGTGACACGGCCCTTTTTCCGACGCTCTTTTTGACGGGCCAAGGCCAGTGTTATCTGATGCGCAAATAGTTCGTCATAGGCGATCCGCTCTCGTGCGGGTGCCGTTGCTGACAGATCCGCCATCATCCGAGGGGTATGCGCAGCATCTACCGCCGCGTCGAAATCAGGCCAGCCTGCCTTACTTTTCTGTGTAGAATCAATCCACTCTGTCATATCCGGCAGTCTTTGCAAGGCGCCCCGTGTGGCCTTGTACATCAGCTTCTGTGTGACCCCGTGGGTCAGCGGATAGACGGGTTCAAACAACGGAATTGTCTCTGCCTCCGCTTCCGGTACCGCAAAATCGGGGTGCACCATCTGTGGCACCCCGTCAAACAATTCGACCCGCCCCGACACGATCATGCGTGATCCTTCAGGCATCTGACGGGCCAAATAGTCGCCACGCGCATGAAAATAGACCAGCTGAAAGCTGGTTTGCGCGTCTTCGACATGGATGCGATAGGCACCACCTTTGTTACGGGCATGCCGATGAGAGCCAATGGTGACAGCGACGGTCAGGGTCGCAGGCAGCGCCGCATCCTGAAGACTGTCGCGTCGTGCACGGTCAATTCCGGAAACCGGCAATGTGAAAAGAAGGTCCCGTGGGGCCAACACCCCCAATTGGACAAAGTTCTGTGCGGTTTTCGGCCCGATCCCTTCCAGCGTTTCAAGACCGGCAAACAGCGGGAAAAGAGGTTCCGGTCGCTGGCTCATGCAGCCCCGATCAGGTGCAACCAGGCATCCTCGTCCATCGTTTTGATCCCCAATTCAGCCGCTTTCTTCGCCTTGGACCCGGCGCCGGGACCGGCGACCAGAATGTCGGTTTTGGCGCTGACGGAGCCGGAGACCTTTGCGCCCAGCCGCTCCGCTCGGTCCTTGGCTTCTGCGCGGGTCATCTTTTCCAATGTGCCGGTAAAGACAACCGTTTTTCCAGCAACCGGACTGCCGGAAGTGTCGGCGCGTTTGACCGGTTGCACATCCAATTGCGCGATTAGACGGTCAATCGAGGCCCGCTCACGGTCCTGCGCAAAAGTGCTGACCAGCGATCCCGCCATCACAGCCCCCACACCATCAACACCAATCAGGTCCTCCCAAACGGGGCCGTCTTGCGTTGCGGCGCCTGTCATCGCGGCCTCAAACGCGGCCCAATCCCCGTAATGCAAGGCGACTAGATTTGAAGCAGCTTCGCCAAGATGCCGTATACCCAGCGCAAATAGCACCCGGTTCAGGGGGATTTTTCGTTTCTCATCAATCGCCTGAAAAAGGTTACCGGCCGATTTCTCGCCCCAACCATCGCGGTTCTTCAGCTGTTGAAGTCCAGATCCAAAGCGGTCGTGCAGCGTAAAAATATCCGCCGGTTCGCTTATCCAGCCATCGGCATAAAACTGCTCTACCTGCTTTGCGCCCAATCCCTCAATATCGAATGCACCGCGGGCGACGAAATGTTTCAGTTTCTCCACAGCCTGCGCCGGGCAAATCAACCCGCCAAGACAGCGGCGCACCGCATCGCCGGGCTCTCGCAGCGCTTCGGACCCACATTCGGGGCAAACATCTGGAAAAACAAATGGCGTCGCATCCGCCGGGCGTTTGGCCAAATCCACATCTGCAACCTTCGGGATAACGTCACCAGCGCGATAAACCTGCACCCAATCGCCGACGCGGATGTCCTTGCCGCCACGAATCTCGCCGCCTTTACTGTCCAGCCCTCTGATATAGTCCTCATTGTGCAGGGTCGCGTTTGACACGACGACCCCACCAACAGTCACGGGTTTCAATCGGGCGACCGGCGATAATGCCCCTGTACGCCCCACTTGAATGTCAATCGCCGTCAGCCAGGTCCAAGCCAGTTCGGCCGCAAACTTGTGGGCAATGGCCCAACGTGGCGTGGTGGACCGGAAACCAAGGCGATCCTGCAAGGCGAGATCGTTCACCTTGTAAACCACGCCGTCAATATCATATCCAAGCGTCGCCCGTTGCCGCTCAATTTCGACGTAATGGTCGACAAGATCAGTGGGGCCAGTACACAGGGCAGTCAGCGGGTTGGTAACAAAGCCAAGCGCTTTCAGCCGCTTGATGGCGTTTTGTTGGTTGCTCGCCAAAGGCGCCGATATTTCACCCCAAGCATAGGCAAAGAACCTGAGTGGCCGTGATCTGGTAATATGACTATCGAGCTGGCGCAGGGAACCGGCGGCAGCATTGCGGGGGTTCGCGAAAGGTTTGGCCCCTGCCGCTTCTTGCCGCGCATTCAACGCCTCAAAATCCGCATGACTCATATAAACTTCGCCACGCACCTCAAGCACTGCGGGGGCATCTATAAGGGTTTGTGGAATATCCTCAATTGTACCAGCATTTGCGGTTACGTTCTCGCCAACTGTGCCGTCACCGCGCGTTGCCGCCTGAACCAGCACGCCGTTCACATAGCGCAAGGATAGCGACAGCCCGTCAATCTTCGGCTCGGCTGTGTATTCTAGCGGGTCCTGATCACTCATTCCCAGGTATTTACGGATACGTCCGTCAAATTCATGCACATCGTCAGTGTCAAACGCATTGGCAAGTGACAACATCGCGACCGCATGGGTAATCTTGGAAAACCCTTCTCCCGGCGAGGCACCAACTTGGTCCGAAGGGCTGTCCATCCGTTTGAGGCCAGGAAAACGGGCCTCAATTTCAGTGTTCCGCCGCTTTAAGGCATCATAGGCGGCATCATCAAGCGTGGGATCATCGGCGTTGTAATAGTCAAGATTGGCGCGGTTCAATATATCCGCCAAACGTGCCAACTCAATCTTGGCCTCATCCTGCGTCAACTCTTTTATACCAATCTGCGCTGTCATTGCCTGCCCTGCCCTTTCCGTTGGCATCATCGCCCAACAGATAGGTCGGTAGGCAAAGCAGGTCTAGCGTGATTTCGTATTACCGTTTCAAGCTGATGCAGCCATGTTCATTTGCAAGGGTTCAGGGTCGCGAAGGACATAGCCACGCCCCCAAACTGTTTCGATATAATTGTCCCCGCCCGTTGCAGTGCTCAGCTTTTTGCGCAGCTTGCAGATAAAGACGTCGATAATCTTGAGCTCTGGCTCGTCCATCCCGCCATAAAGATGGTTCAGAAACATCTCCTTGGTCAAGGTTGTGCCTTTTCGCAGCGAAAGAAGCTCCAACATCTGGTATTCCTTGCCCGTCAAGTGCACTGTCTGATTGTCGACTGCCACAGTCTTTGCATCCAGGTTCACGGCAATCTGCCCGGTCTCGATGACCGATTGTGAATGTCCTTTTGAACGCCGGATGATTGCGTGAATGCGGGCGACCAGCTCTTCACGATGGAACGGCTTGGTCAGATAATCATCCGCGCCAAAACCAAACCCTTTGATTTTGTTTTCAGTGTCATCAGAGCCAGAGAGGATCAGTATCGGGGTTTCGATCCGGCTGAGACGTAGTTGCCGCAACACTTCATGCCCATTCATGTCTGGCAAATCCAGATCAAGCAGGATCAGGTCATAATCATACAGCTTTGCCAAATCGATCCCCTCTTCGCCAAGGTCCGTCGCATAGACGTTTAAATTGGCATGGGTCAGCATCAATTCGATGCTGCGCGATGTTGTTGGATCATCTTCGACAAGCAGTACACGCATATACATTCTCCGTTTGGTCATCTTGGCCATTGGGATCGAAACTGAACAAAAAAGGTTAATCACCCGTTACCGACGAGTGAAAACTACACGAACAACCTAAAGTTGTCTATACTTTTGCAAGGAAGTTGCCTTCAGCGCTGCTTCACCATGTTCCGTAACGGCACGCACCCATTCCAGAAATTCCTCTTCACTGATCTGGTAGCGGTCCAGCGCTTCGGCCTGGCTCATCAACCCATAGACCACCCCGCGTACCACTGCGGCCTTGCGCGAGGCGACCCAGCGCCGGGTCTTGGCACTGGGCAGGTCCGCCTGGCTCATCACGCTGCCATCTGCCAAGGTCACCGACCGCAGGCCATCCACTTTTCTAAGGTACATCAGGACCATCCCTTCATTCGCAACATTTGGACCATGGTCCGATTGCCCTTAACGCGGCATGAAGCCCCCCCTTGTGAGTAGTTAGGATTTTCCTATATTCCACTCTAACACCTTCCGGAGAAAACCATGGCGCTTGATCAGACCCCACCGCTGAATTCACTGGGCTTTGCCAAAGCCCCTGCCGATACCCGCGTCGTCGTCGCGATGTCAGGCGGCGTCGACAGTTCGGTCGTGGCAGCGATGCTTGCCGAGGAAGGGTATGACGTGATTGGCGTCACGCTACAGCTTTATGATCACGGGGCGGCGTTGGCGAAAAAGGGCGCCTGCTGCGCTGGGATCGACATTCACGATGCGCGCCGTGTGGCCGAGGACATGGGTTTTCCGCATTATGTGCTGGATTACGAGAACGTCTTCAAAGACGCGGTCATCGACGAATTCGCCGACAGCTATCTGAGCGGCGCAACACCGGTGCCCTGCATCCGCTGTAACGAACGGGTAAAGTTCAAGGACCTGCTGGAAACCGCAAAAGACCTGGATGCCGATTGCATGGCGACCGGCCATTACATCCAACGCAAGATGGGGGAAAAGGGCGCCGAACTGCACAGCGCCGCCGATGCCAGCCGGGATCAAAGCTACTTTCTGTTTTCCACCACGCCAGAGCAACTTGACTACCTGCGCTTTCCACTCGGCCATCTGCCATCCAAGGACGACACCCGCGCCTTGGCCGCGAAATACGGGCTGAGCGTGGCGATGAAACCCGACAGCCAGGACATCTGCTTTGTGCCCGACGGTGATTATGCCTCGGTCATCCTGAAACTGCGCCCCGAAGCTGCCGACCCCGGCGCAATCGTCGATTCAGAAGGTACAATCCTGGCCCGGCATGATGGCATCATCAATTATACCGTCGGCCAACGACGCGGCCTTGGCATCGGCGGTCTAACAGAGCCGCTTTACGTGGTGAAACTGGATGCCGATCGCAAAGAAGTAGTTGTCGGTCCCAAATCCATGTTGGCAACCCGCACAATCCCGGTACGCGAAATCAACTGGCTGGGCGCCGCCCCGATGATGTCACGCAAGGAATGGCCTATCGCCGTTAAAGTCCGCTCGACCCGCCCACCGACGGACGCAATCCTGCGCCCTCTCTCAGACTCCACCGCCGAAGTCGAATTACTAACCCCCGAGCAAGGCGTCTCTCCCGGTCAGGCATGCGTGTTTTATGACCCTGACAGCAGCCGCATCTTCGGCGGCGGCTGGATTCACAAAGGCTGACCCGACTATTCCTCTCTTTTTGGCCTTAAAAACTGCGGGAGTTTGAGGGCAGAGCCCTCATAAAACCGTCACCTCGCGCATCCGCGCGTCATCCTTGCGCCAGTCCCTCAAGAACGGCCCGCGCGGCCCGCAGCCCCGGCGCCTCGCCGCCCTGCCCCAGCCGCTGCATGCTCAGCGCCATCGCTGCCTGCTGCGTTTGGGGCGCGTCCAATACCTTTAACACAGCCTGTGCAATCGGACCGGGACGGCAATTGGCCCCGATGTACTCCGGTACCACCCGCGTGCCGGACACCAGATTGACCAAAGTCACCGTATCCACCTTGACCATCCGCCCGATGACCTGTCGGCTTACCCAGTTCATATCATAGGCGATCACCATTGGCGTCTCATTGGCCGCCAGCTCAAGCGAGACCGTGCCCGAGGCTGCCAATGCCACGTCTGCCGCCCGAAAAGCCGCCCGTTTTTCCGCCAATGGATCCACAACATCACCGTCTAGCGGATTCAGCACCACAGGCGGTACGCTCCAGTTTTGAACCAAACGCAGCACGGCCCCCACCACCGGCGCAGCAGCAGGAATGACCACCCGAAGCTCGGGACGGTCGCGCAACAGGCGTTCGACCACTTGTTGAAACACCGGTCCAAGCCGCGATACCTCGCTTTGACGCGACCCCGGCAACATAAGAACAAGCGGTGCGTTGGCAAGCGCGTGGCGCGCCCGAAATGCCGCCGCTTCCGCATCACTCGCGACAGGCTCCGCCACAACCGGATGCCCTACAAAATCACAACGCATCCCCGCCGCTTCCATATAGGGCGGTTCGAATGGCAAAAGCGCCAGAACCTGATCGATAAACCGTGCCATCTTTTCGGCACGCCCCGGCCGCCAGGCCCAGACAGTCGGGGCCACATAATGCACACATCTGACGGTACTTTTCGCCTTGACCTGACGCGCTACACGCAAGGAAAAGTCGGGGCTGTCGATGGTAATCAAAACATCCGGCCGCATCTCAACCACCGCTGCGGCTGTCTGGTTGATCCGCGCTTTCAGGGCCCGATATTTCGGCAATATCTCGGCCAGCCCCATGACGCTCAGCTCCGACATGTCGAAACGGCTCTCCAGCCCTTCAGCCGCCATCGCAGGGCCGCCGATTCCTTCAAATGACACATCAGGGCGCAGGGTCTTGAGCCCGGCCATCAAGGCCCCGCCCAGCTTGTCACCCGAAGGTTCGCCGGCGAGGATAAAAACTTTCACCCGGCACCCCCCCTGCGCGCCCATAAGACCAATCCATATTGATCTGCCAGCTGCGCACAGCGTTCTGCGTCCAGAATGATCACATCCCCCTCGTCGACAACAACACCGGCCAATCCGGCAGCATGGGCCGCCTCAATCGTCGCGGGACCAATCGTCGGTAAATCAATTTCCCTGATCTGGCCGAGTTTCGGACCTTTGCACAGGATCGCCCGCATGGTGCGGACCTTAGCAGGCAGCGTGGCCAAGAGATGATCCGTGCCGCCCATGGTCTCGACACCCAGCACTTGCCCGGCCCCTATGACACAGGCCTGCCCGATGTCGAGGGGTGCCAGACCTGCCAGGACAACCTCGCCCCGCGCCGCATCCCGCCGCATCTGCGCATCTGGCCAAGCCTCTGACAACATGCCCTGTTCCGCCACCAGATCAGGCAACAGCGTGTCGGCACCAACCACCTCAAACCCTGTCTGCTCGAATATCTCTTTGAGGACCTGCAAGGCCCCGTTGTCACCCGATGCCATGGCTTTTTGAAACAGTGGCACCAATGGCATGGTTTCGCTGTCCAGTTTCGAGGGATCAAGCTTGGGACGGTCAATCGCCCCGCAAAAACACACCCGCGTCACGCCGCGTTCCCCAAGCGCGATCAAAAGCGTGCCCAGCGTTTCAAGTCGAAAGGTCAAATCGACGGTCAGTTCATCCGGCAACATGCCCTCATAGGCGCAGACCAGGGGCGCCACCTCTTGCCCCAGCGCCAACTGCGCCGGCAAACGCCCGCGGCCCGTGATCAGCGCCAGCGTCATTTTGGCGTCAGGAAATGGCGGCCGGTATCGGCCGTGACAAAATCAACGATCGCGCGCACATAGTCGCTTTCGGTTTCCTCACCCAGTCGCATTGCCCGATCCTGAAAGGTGCCTTCGCCTTGCGCCAGCATCTGAAACGCAGCCCGAAGGGCCGTGATATCACCACGCGCCACGCCGCGCCGTTTCAGCCCGACCAGGTTCAGACCGTCCAGATCACCGCGTGGCCCTTGCACCAATCCATAGGGGATCACGTCATTTGTCACCATCGTCACAGCGCCAATAATCGCGCCTTTACCGATGCGCACAAACTGGTGAATACCGGATAATCCGCCAATAATAACATCGTCTTCTATGATGCAATGGCCCGCCACAGCGACTGAGTTTACCACAATGACGCGGTCACCGATAATGGCGTCATGCGCGATGTGACAGCCCGCCATAAACAGACAATCATCACCGACTTGCGTGACCCCGCCACCGCCTTCGGTGCCGCAGTTCATCGTGACATGTTCGCGGATGCGGTTGCGCTTGCCAATGACAAGGCGGCTGGCTTCACCCTTGAATTTCAAGTCCTGCGGAATCTCGCCAATCACCGCAAACGCGAAAACCACCGTGCCCTCACCCACTTCGGTGATGCCGGTAACAACCACATGGCTTTTCAGCTCGACATTGGCGTGCAGCACCACATCAGGCCCAACCACACAGAACGGGCCAACCTTTGCAGTTGCATCAATCCGTGCACCCGCTTCAATCACCGCCGAGGGGTGAATATTGCTCATTTCGGCAGGTCCAGCATGGCCATAAATTCAGCTTCGGCGGCCATCTCGCCGTCGACGGTGGCCACGCCAGAAAATTTCCAGATCTTGCCACCCGGTTTGCCGCGCAATGTCTTGAGATCCATACGCAAGACATCTCCGGGAACCACCTTGCGGCGAAATTTGCAGTTGTCGATCGACATGAAATAAATCAGCATTTCCTTGTCCATCTGCTCCAGCGCAACCCCGACCATAACTCCTGCCGTTTGGGCCATCGCTTCTACTATGGTAACACCGGGCATGATGGGCGTGCCGGGGAAATGCCCCTGAAAATGCGGCTCGTTCATGGTGACGTTCTTATAGCCAACCGACGATTCCGTACCATTGATCTCTTCTACTTTGTCCACCAGCAAGAACGGATAGCGGTGCGGCAGAATGCGTTGGATCATCTGGATGTCAGCGCGCAATAAGGTATCGCTTGGGGTGTCGCTCATGTCATGTCCTTTGGTGTCTTGAGGCATTTTCTAGAGCTATCAACTTCGCCACAGACGGGCAAGCGTGGCTCACTCGCTACCGCTGCCCAATGTTTCATTCAGCAACGATATGGCATCATCGGTGATCTCGATTGCAGAGGCACTGACAAAGACCGACCGCAGATCGAGAATCACAGCTGCTTCGGCGCTGCGCATCAGACGCTCCAGTACCGGACCTGCAGCGCTTTCAAAGACCTCGCGCTCCTGATCCAGCAAAGCATTCAGCGCGCGGCCTTTGGTGGCCTGTACCTGACGGGTCTGCTGCACTTTCTCGTCAAATTCGTTGGCCAGGGTGCGAAAGGCTTCCGGCGTCATTGTTGCCCGCACTTCCGTCAGGCGTCTCTCTTCTGCTTCCAGATCCGCCTCTATTTTGCGGTTCTCATTGGCCAGCTCGGTTCCCTTCGCCTCGACCTCTGCAACGACCCGCTTGCCGAAATCACTATCGAGAAACAGACGATCCGAGTCGATGGTCAAGACGGGACTGATGATACTGCCCCGGTTCAGCGCCGCATCAGAACTGGCTTGTTGCGCTAGCGCGGCTTGCCCTGAAACAAGTTGCGCCGGCCCCATCAGAGCCAGCGCAAGCAAAACGGATCGCGCCACGCGCAGCATCCTTTAGAACTGGGTGCGCAGCGTGATCTCGAAAGATTGCTCTTCGTCAAAATCCTCGCTTCGGAGCGCTTTGGAGAAGTTGAACTGCAACGGACCTACGGGCGTTTCCCAGAACAGCGACACACCAACCACGTGGCGGAATGACCCAGCCTCGCCCTGAATATTTCCGCCATTAAGGTTCACATCACTGAGGTCCCAGAGGTTGGCGACATCATAGAACACCCCCCCTGAAATACCGTATTCTTCTGGCAGGCCCAGCGGGAATTCAGCCTCGAAGCGCGCCGCGACATAGAGGTTGCCGCCCAGCGGATCGTTTGCCGTGCCGCTGGTGTCGCGTGGACCAATGCCGCCCGGTTCAAAGCCGCGAATAATCGATGGCCCCAACAGAAAGCGGTCAACAACACGGTTGGTCCCTTCCTGCCACGCAAGCGCGCCCCCTTCGAGGGTGGCACGCAGGGTCACGTCCTCGTTGAAGACACGTTTTTCACCTGTCACTTTTGCAACCGTCTTGATGTATTTGTTGTCCCCACCCAGGCCTGCAAAATCCTGACTGAACTGGAACAGGACACCCGCCGTCGGGTCCAGACCGCTGCGCCGTGTGTCATAGGTGTATTCATAGCCAAGGGCCGATGAAATCTGCGCGCCTGCCGCGATATCAGCCGCAATGGTCAGGCCGTTTTCAACCGGATCACGGGCCAGCAGATCAATCTGCTCAGCGGTATAGCGCAGGGACAACCGTCCGTTTTCGCTAACCGGAAAGGACAAGGATGGCTGCACAATCAACCGTTCGGTGTCGTAGGACGCAAAGCTTGAATTGGTTTCGGCGTAGTCAATGTTCAAGCCGAAGGCCAGATCACGGCCCAGTAGCGCCGGTTCGACAAAGTTGATGCCATAACGCGTTGCATCCTCGGCCGTCGAAATCGAAAGGGACAGTTTCTGCCCGCGCCCAAGGAAGTTTTCCTCGGCAAAACTGACAGCGACACCAATGCCGTCGTTGTTCGAGAACGAGCCGCCGAAATTCAAGGAACCGGTCGGTTTCTCGATCACATCAACGTCAACCACGACCTGCTCGCTGCTGGAACCCTCGCGTGCGTTTACTTCGGCATTTTCGAAATAATTCAACGCTCTGATACGCTCGGCTGCCTGGCGGATCTCGCGCGGGTTGAACGGGTCACCCTCTACGCTGCCAAACTTGCGCCGGATCACCCGATCCAGCGTGGTTGTATTGCCCTCGATATCAATCCGTTCAACAAAAACGCGCGGTCCGCGGCTGATCACGTAGGTAACGTCCAGCGTCAGATCACGTTCATTCCGGTTAACCTGAGGTTCAACACGCATGAAATCTACGCCATCGCGGATCGCCTGACGCTCCAAACGCGCAATATCGGCCTCGACCAGCGTCGGTGAATAGATGACACCGGGCCGGATCTTGATGATCTTGCGGTAGGCATCAGCATCGACATTCGGCATCTGCGAGACGACTGACACTTCGCCAAACTTGAACTGCTGTCCCTCGGTGATGTTGTAGGACACAAAGAAACCGTCGCGCTCTTCTGTCAGCTCGCCATTCACGGCAGTGGTGCGCATGTCGACGTAACCACGTGACAGGTAGAAATCGCGCAGCAGTTGTTTGTCTACTTCAACCTGCCCTTCGCGGAAAGTATCGCGTTTCACCAGACGGCGGAAAAACCCGGCCTGCTTGGTGCCCAGAACGCGGCGCAACCGGCGGTCTGAATATTTGCGGTTACCCACAAAGCTCAACCGTTCGATTTCGACATTGTTGCCTTCAAAGATCTCAAAGACCAGATCCACACGGTTCTGATCACGACGGATGATGCGCGGCTGTACACGGGCAGCAATCCGCCCTTCCGAACTATAGGCTTCTGCAATGGCGGCGGCGTCGGCTTTAGCTTGCGCGGGATTGAACACGCGTCGCTCGGTTGATCCGATCAACTGTTCCAACGCGGCGTCCTTGATCCGCTTGTTACCTTCAAAGCGCACACGGTTCAAAGTCGGCAGTTCGACAACGTTAATCACCAGCGTACCGCCACGCGGTTCAATCTCGACTGTTTCGAACAGACCGGAATTTTGCAGTTTCTGATAGGCGTCATTCAGCTGACCGCCTGTGACCGGCTCACCCCGACTGATTCCTGCGCTGCGCAGGATGGCGGCGTCACCGATACGGTTGTTGCCGTTGATCTGAACAGAGTTGAATTGGTATTGCTGTGCTTGCACCGGCACCGAAGTCGCCATCCAAGCCACTGATAACAATGCGCAAACAGATGCACTGCGTGCCAGCTCGCCAATTGTTGATGTTTTTACCTGATGAAAAGGCACTGCGCCCCACGTGCTCAGTCTCATGGTTTCAACCCAATCCTTAGACTTCATTGGGTTTCTGAGTACGGCAGCGGGGCGGGATTGTCAAAACCCACAATTGCAAAAAGACACTATATCCAGCCGTGTAACCCGGCGGAAAAACATCATGCTGTAGGTTTGGAAAGGGTTAAAGCGTGCCCAGATAGGCGCCAACGGCCAGTGCAACGCCAATGGTCCCGACGTATAAAACGCGGTCCCAGTTGAGAACCATCAACAGGCTAAGGCCGCGATAAGAACTTTGAATCGTTTGCATGGGTTTAATCCTTTACGTTGAATTATACCTAGCAACCTATTGCGGCACGATTTTGACGAATTGTGGCGGGATTGTGGCGGGGCAAAGTATTTTTCAACAAATTCGCCCTCACCCTCTCACATTTTCTGAATTGCGTTCAGTGGCTGCCCTGAATTCTGCCTGCCGTTACGGGCAGAACAAATCATTCCCCAATGCAAAGACCATTAACGAAAAGACCATCGCCAGACCGATTGTCATCAATACCCTCAATGCCTTGTCGCTTGGTGGCTTACCGGTCACGGCCTCATAGGCAAAGAATGTCAGGTGCCCGCCATCCAGCGCTGGAACAGGAAAGAGGTTCAAGAGACCAACCGCGGTGCTGAGCACCGCAATGAAATAGATGAAAGACTGCGCGCCCTGACTCGCCATCGCGCCGGACGTCTGGGCGATGCCGACCGGCCCACTCAGGTTACAGGTGCTAATGTTGCCGATAATCATTTCGCGCAAACCGGTCAGCGAACCACTGATAATCCGCCAGGTGTTCTGAACACCGGCCGACAAGGCTGCGCCCACACTCGGCGTGTCCGTGGCCGCTTCAAAGGCCATGCCGCCTGCGATTCCAATGCGCAAGGCACGCTTGAAAGAGCCGTCCGCTTGGGGTTCGTCCACAACCTTGGGCGTCAAGGTGAATGCCAGAGTTTCGCCATCGCGCCAGACGTTTAGCGCGAGGGGCGCGCCGTCCGATCTTTCAACCGCGTCCTTCAACTCTGCAAAGGCATAGACCGGCGCATCGTCGATCCCCGTGATCACATCGCCGGCCTCAAGGCCGGCGGCGATGGCTGCCGACTGCGGCATGACCTGCAGGACAAGGGGGGGCAACAGATAGGGCCCTTCGACTGATATTTCCCGGCCATCCCGGCGCACGTCATAAGACAAGGTTGGCGTTTTGGGCAGCGCATCCACAAAGGCACTATAGTCCGGATCGGCTTCGGGAATGGGACCGCCTTCAACGGCCATAATCTCGTCTCCCGCCTGTAATCCGGCCGCCCCTTGAGGCAATGCACGCACCTCTCCGACCGTCAGCGGGTCACGCGCGACACCGGAGGTAAAGGCCACCGCAAAGAAAATCAGGATCGACATCGCAAAGTTGAAGACCGGCCCCGCCGCAACAGTCAGCGTCCGCGCCCAAAGAGGCGCCCCGTGCATGGTATGGCGGGCCGCCTGCGGGTTGTCGGCAACCGCCGCCATCGCCACCTCGTCCTTGCCGGAAGCCGCGTTGGCATCCCCCGCAAACTTGACGTACCCACCGAAAGGCAATGCAGCGACTTGCCATTTGGTGCCATGTTTATCCAAGCCGGACCAAAGCACCGGACCAAACCCCAGCGAAAACACATCCGCTTTGATCCCGCACCAGCGGCCCACAATATAGTGGCCGTATTCATGGATCGCGACAATCACGGACAAGGCAATAACAAACGCCAGCAATGTCCAGATCAGCCCGCCAAATTGCGGTATCAGCCCAACAATATCCAAAACTCTACCCTGCTTTTTTGTGAATGGCGCCCCATGCCGCCTTACGTGCCAAATGGTCTATATGCAGCACGTTATCAAGGGTCATGGTGTCAGCAATATGACCGCCCGACGCGTCAAACCCGGTTAAAGTGTCTTCAACAACTTCGGCCATTTGCAAAAATGTGATCTGTCCCGCGATGAACCCGTCCAGTGCGGTTTCCTTGGCTGCATTGAACACTGCACCCATCAGCCCCCCTGCCTGCATTGTCTCGCGGGCAAGGCGCAGCGCGGGCCAACGCACCTCGTCCGGTGTGCGAAACTCGAAGGTGCCGATGGCCGCCAGATCAAGCCGCTCCACCGGAAGGTGCTGGCGGTTGGGGTGGTGCAATGCAAAACCGATCGCGTGGCGCATATCGGCGGGTCCCACATGCGCCATGAGGGCGCCATCATGAAAGCCGACAAGCGCATGCACCATAGATTGCGGGTGGACAATTACTTCAATTTTGGCCGGATCAACCGCAAAGAACTCATGTGTTTCAATGACTTCCATCGCTTTATTAAACATAGACGCACTATCGATGGTGATGCGCTGCCCCATGTCCCAATTGGGATGGCTTGAGGCTTGATCTAATGTTGCCATGGCCAGCTTTTCCAAGGGCCAGTCCCGAAACGCGCCACCGCTGGCCGTGATGATGATCCGTTCCACAGCCGCAATATCTTCGCCGATCAAGGCCTGAAAAATCGCGGAATGTTCCGAGTCCACCGGCAGTATACGTGTGCCATGTGTGCGGGCAGTTTCCATCACCAGATGGCCAGCGCAGACCAGAGACTCCTTATTCGCCAGCGCCAGAGTGCCCCCTTGCGCCAATGCCGCCATTCCCGGGGCAAGCCCTGCTGCCCCGACAATCGCGGACATGGTCCAATCCGCCGGGCGCGATGCCGCTTCGACGATTGCCGCCGCCCCAGCCGCTGCGGTGATCCCGGATCCGGCAAGGGCTGTACGCAGATCGTCAAGCAGGTGGTCATGGGCAGTGACGGCAATTTCCGCCTTTAATGCAATCGCATCTTTTGCCAGCCGGGCGATATTGCCCGCCCCAGTAAGTGCAACCACCTCATAGGCGTCCGTCGCACGGGAGATCAGATCAACGGTATTCTGTCCGATGGAGCCTGTGGCGCCCAAGACGCTAACGCGTCGCATGGATCAGTTAAGGCCTGCGGGCAGGCCCAGAAAGGGGCTCGCCAACAAAAGGAAAAGGGCCGCACCCAGCATCCCGTCAAACCGGTCCATCAAACCGCCATGACCCGGGATCAGACTGGAGCTGTCCTTGACACCGGTCTTGCGTTTCAGGGCAGATTCCGCAACGTCCCCTATCTGGGAAGCCATTGCAATAAAAATAGAAAATATCACCAGCTGAAGGCCGACACCTGTATTGACTGAAAACAACAACCCGACAAGCGCCGCGCCGATCCACCCGGCAACCGTACCGGACCAGGTTTTCTTGGGGCTGATGGCTGGCCATATTTTCGGCCCGCCCAACATCCGGCCTGCGAAATATCCGGCGACATCCGTAACCACAACCACCAGCACCAGCCACATTTCCCATCCAAAACCATAGGTATCGCGCAGATACATCAACGAAAGCCCCGCCAGAAGGATCATGGCGGCAAAAGCGATATAGATCCGACGACTCCGGCCAAGCTGGCTGACCCCATATGCGATCGACATGACAAACAGGATCAACGCCAGCCAAACAGGAAGATACGGCGCAAGAAAAACCACCACGCCGGTCAGGACGCCCAACTGCAACTGCTGGTGCATCACCCCGGGGCGCAACATGCCGACCAGTTCCCACACCATGATTGCGCAAATTAACCCGACCAGCAGATGAAACAAATGTCCGCCGAAAGCGATGCCAATCAGGCCAATAGCCACCATCGCGATTCCAGCCCCGACACGGGCTTTCAGATCAGACCAGTTTTGCACAGATTTACCCATTTTCACCGCTCATGTTTTGACCGCACCAAAGCGGCGGTCACGTCCACCATAGGAGGCACATAACGCGCCGAATTCTTCCCGGCTGAAATCTGGCCAGAGCGTATCAATAAACTCGTATTCCGCATAGGCCGATTGCCAGAGCAGAAAATTCGATATCCGCGCTTCACCGCTGGTACGGATTACAAGGTCAGGATCCGGCAAAACACAAGTATCCAAATACTTTGGAAGCGTTTCTTCATCCACACTAGCGGGATCAAGCCGGCCTGCGGCGACGTCCTGCGCAAGGCGTTGGGTGGCACGGGCCACCTCGTCACGTCCCCCATAGTTTATCGCGATGGTCAGATTGACCTTGTTGTTATGGGCAGTCGCCTCTTCAAGTTCGGTCATCAGTCTGATCAGCTTATCGTCCAGCCGCAGCCTGTCGCCGATAAACCGCACCCGCACGCCTTGCTCGCTCAGATGGCGGGTTTCCTTGGTGATATAGCGGCGGAACAGGCTCATCAGCCCGGCAACCTCGACCTGCGTGCGTTTCCAGTTCTCAGTGGAAAACGCAAATATCGTCAGGTATTTAACGCCGAAATCCGGACAGGCCTGGACAATTTCGCGCACCCGCTTTGCGCCTGCATGGTGACCGAACAGACGTGGCCTGCCGCGTTGCGTTGCCCAGCGGCCATTTCCATCCATGATGATCGCCACATGGCGCGGGCAGCCGTCAACCGTCTCGTCTGAAGCGCCAGAGGTGTCGGTCATAATTTCGGTCTGCTCCATTGATATGGCCGGTTCACACGCCCGACGAGGGCTTTGCAATTTGCCTGTGCAAAACCCTTCATCGAAAGGTCTCTGGGGTATGCGGCTATACCTGCATGATCTCTGCTTGCTTCGTCTCAAGCTGGTCATCCACCAACTTGATGAACTTATCCGTCAATTCCTGCATTTCGGATTCCCAGATTTTTTGGTCATCTTCCGACATGCCGTCCGCTTTGGCCTTCTTGATCTGGTCCATGCCATCACGCCGGATATTGCGTATCGAGACGCGGGCATGTTCAGCATATGATCCGGCAACCTTGGTCAGCTGCGTGCGCCGCTCTTCGTTCAATTCTGGGATCGGCAGCATGATGATTGTACCATTCAGCTGCGGGTTGATACCCAAACCGCTTTCGCGGATCGCTTTTTCCACCTTCCCGACCAACGCCTTGTCCCAGACGTTAATCGTTACCATCCGCGGTTCGGGCACGTTCACCGTACCCACCTGGTTGATCGGCGTCATGGAACCATAGGCGTCCACCATCACAGGCTCCAGCATCGAGGCCGAGGCCCGTCCGGTGCGCAAGGATGCAAATTCCGTTCTGAGCGAGGCGATGGCCCCGTTCATCCGGCGCTCAAGGTCGTCTGTGTCCAGCATAAAATCGTCTGACATGTGGTCGGTCCCCGTGGTCTTGATGCGTTTATCGACGCGGTATTTAGGCTTGGTTAACGGTATAGAAAATCAGCATCAAAAACACCAGATGCCTTGGCGCGAACCAGGGTATCAGCCCTGCACGCGCGTATAGGTGCCTTTACCTGCCAGAATACCGCGGAAACCGCCCGGTTCATCCAGCGAGAAAACGATGATCGGCAGGTTGTTGTCACGGGCAAGCGCGATGGCCGAGGCATCCATAACCCCCAAACGTTTTTGCAACACGTCATCATAGCTGACCGTATCATAGCGTTTGGCATCCGGGAACTTTGCCGGATCCTTATCATAGACGCCGTCGACCTTGGTGCCTTTGAAGATCGCACGGCAAGACATTTCGTTGGCCCGCAAGGTCGCGGCTGTATCCGTCGTGAAGTAAGGGTTACCCGTGCCTGCGGCAAAGATACAGACGCGCTTTTTCTCAAGGTGACGCACGGCACGACGGCGGATGTAAGGCTCTGCCACCTCGTTCATCGTAATGGCTGATATTACGCGGGTGTGAATGCCCAACCCCTCCAGCGATGACTGCATGGCCAAAGCGTTCATTACTGTGGCCAACATGCCCATATAATCTGCTGTGGTACGTTCCATCCCCTGTGCGCTGCCTTGTAATCCGCGGAAGATATTGCCGCCGCCGATGACCATACAAATCTCGACGCCCAACTCGTGAACGCTTTGCACTTCACGCGCGATGCGTTCAACCGTGGGCGGATGCAGGCCAAAGCCCTGATCCCCCATCAGTGCCTCCCCTGAGATTTTCAACATCACGCGGTCAAAGCTCGCTTCAGAGGGGGCTGCAGTCATGGGGAGGGCGCCTTTCGGGAGGGGGTGTTTCAATTTCGCGCAAACTGTCCCAAATAGAGAGCAGTTTCAATGCGCACTGATAGGGGTAAGTTAAGAAATGCAAGTCTCCTCCACCATTTCTAACGCCATGCGCGATATTTCACCAGAAAAACATGTTCTGATTGCGGGGCCTACAGCGAGTGGTAAGTCCGCTTTGGCGTTGGAAATTGCGGCGGCACAAGGCGGGGTCATTGTAAACGCGGACGCGTCGCAGGTTTACGAGTGCTGGCGTGTGATTACCGCCCGCCCCAGCATCGAGGAAGAGGCGCAGGCCCCACATGCGCTTTATGGTCACATATCCGCGCAGGATGCCTATTCAACGGGGCATTGGCTACGCGAGGTTACAGCGCTTCTTGCCAAGGGTGATCGTCTGATCATCACCGGCGGAACCGGGCTTTATTTCGCGGCACTGACAAAGGGACTGGCCGAAATCCCGCAAACCCCGCCAGAGATCCGTGCCCAAGGGGATACAATGTCCTTGGCCGAATTACTGGCCGCCCTTGACCCGCAAACCTTGGCCCGGATCGATACACAGAACCGTGCAAGGGCGCAGCGCGCTTGGGAAGTTATGACCGCGACGGGCAAGGGATTGGCCGTATGGCAGGACACCACAGGGCCTGCCACCTTGCCGGTATCGGCTTGCCATCCCATTGTATTTGACGTCGAAAAGGAATGGCTGAACGCGAGGATTGCCAGACGGTTTGATATTATGCTCGATCAAGGCGCCCTGGCCGAAGCGGAAGCCGTCCGGCCCGTTTATGATCCTGCCCTGCCCGCCCACCGTGCCATCGGCGTGCCCGAGCTGATGGGCTATCTGGACGGACAGGTGACTTTGGATCAAGCCCGCACGCAAGCCGTCATCGCAACCCGCCGATTTGCCAAAAGACAACGGACATGGATGCGTAACAAAATGTCTGACTGGCAAAGCCTGAAACCTTCGTAACTTATATTTTTTCGATCATTTCTTGATAACCTATTGGGTTTACTGTGTCTCACATTGTGGTTATGCAATATTTCATGTTGACCACCCCGACAGACATCCACTTTCAAACCCTTGCCCACTTCAGTCAGGGGGGCGATTGGCGCAGGCATCTGGTGCATGACCACCCGTGCCATCTGCTGATCTGGGTCACCCGGGGTCAGGGCCGTGTTCTGCTTGACGGCATACGGCGCGGCATCGGCGCCCATAATGCATTAATTGTCCCTTCCCGATCCCTGTTTGCTATGGATTTGGGCCGCCAAAGCATTGGCCATGTAGTGATGTTGCCCACGACCACGGAATTGCGCGTGCCCGAAATCCCCCGACATCTGCGCATTCGTGAGGTGCAGGTGCAATCCGAACTGACCGGCCTGATCGAAGCCGGACTGCGCGAAGATCAAGGGGCACGCCCGCTGCGCGTGGATGCATTGGAGGGGCATGCCGCACTGATCTCGGTATGGATGCGTCGCCAGATGCTGGATGACACACATACACCCGCAAGGCGGACCGCGGCACAACGGCTCAGCGGACGTTTTTGTACTTTGGTTTCACAGCGTTATCGTACCGGTGCGCCGATGTCCGAATACGCCGCCGAACTGGGCGTCACACCAACCCATCTGACCCGCGCGATCAAGGTGGCAACAGGCAAGACGGCGGCCGAGCTGTTAACAGAACGTGTTTTACATGACGCCCGGCTGATGCTGGCGCAGACTTCCCATCCAGCCAAGCAGATAGCTGCATTTTTGGGATTTGGATCTGCCGCCTATTTTACCCGGTTTATCCAACAGCATACCGGACTTTCCCCAAGCAAGCTGCGCCGCGGCGCATAACCCGCCTCGTAGTGCCGCCTGATGCAATATGTCGTTTTCGAACCCCAATAATGTCGCAAATATTCTCTGATCTGGCGGTGGCGGACATTGACCTTGGCCTTCTTCCTGTGCCTGATAGCCTAAGGGGACAAATGATGCCGTTAATACATTGCCAAAAATTCGGCACTGAAACAGCATCTGGAAAATGGTAACATCGGGAACCGGCTTTTGATCCTGACAAGGAAGTCTTCGGGCTTTTGAAGACAATGAAGGGCCAACCGGCCAAACAATAATACGGACAGGGACAACCTTGTCTGGCCACCAACAGGGGCACCAAATGGGAATATTCATCTTGCGCCGGCTGGGCGTGATGCTGCTGACGGCGCTCTGCCTGACGTTCATCGTGTTCTGGCTGACCAATCTTTATCCAAACCTTGAAAAACTCGCGAAAACACAAGGCAACTTCCGCATGTCGGATGAGGCGGTTACGTCTTATCTAGGCGATCGGGGATATCTACAGCCCCTGCCCGTCAAGTTTGGCCAATGGTTGGGCGTGATGCCCGGTTGGGTGACTGAAAAAGAAGATGGCAAGACCTTTGGCCGGTGTTTTGACTCTGAAACTCCGGTGGCGGACCGACAGGTGCGCTGCGGTGTGATTCAGGGCGATTGGGGTTTTTCGACGGTCTTCAAGGACGAGGTTGGGGCAACGGTGGCCACGCGATTGGCGCTCACCGGCAAACTGATGCTCTGTGTGCTGCTGTTGATGGTGCCCTCGGCGCTGATTGTCGGGGTACTTGCCGGCATGCGCGAGGGATCAAAACTGGACCGGTCGCTTTCGACATTCTCCATCGCGACAACGGCGACCCCTGAATATGTGTCCGGCGTGATCTTTATCGCGGTGCTGGCGTCATCGAAATTCGGCCTTTCACCGATTTTGGCAGACTGGGGCTGGATCGACGGCAAGACCCTGTTCTTGGGGTCCGCCACATCCGCGATGAAAGACGCCAACTTCTGGAATTTCTTTCTGCCGGTGTTGACGATATCGCTCTACGGGATGGGCTATATCGCGCGCATGACGCGCGCTTCGATGGCCGAGGTGATGACAGCGCAATATATCCGCACAGCACGGCTGAAGGGGGTCAAGTTTTCCGACATTGTTCTGAAACACGCACTGCGCAATGCGCTGATCGCGCCGTTTACAGTGATCATGCTGCAAATTCCGTGGCTGTTGAATGGTGTGGTGATTGTTGAAACCCTGTTTAACTATAAGGGCTTCGGCTGGCTGCTGGTGCAGGCGGCCGGCAATAACGACATCGAACTGCTGCTTGCGGTTTCGGTGGTATCTGTCGCGGTTGTTTTGGTGACCCAGCTGATTTCCGATATCGGTTATGTTTACCTGAACCCCCGCATCCGTATCTCTTAAAGGAGGGCACGCACATGGAACCTTTGACATGGACGGGCTCACTTTCAGGGCTCAACTATATTTTCTACTTTGCGGTCGGGCTGCTTTTCCTGTCCATCGCCGTTTCGACACTCGCCTCGCTGGTGCCGTCATCGGGCACACGTGCTGTCAGTGCGGATGGCTCTCTGGCGGCTGACAAGGGGGCATCCGGTTTTATCAACATGATCACCGGATACCTGTTCCTTGCCGTCGTCGCACTTGTGCTGGTCTATCTGATTGCCGGTGTGATCATGGGCGCAAATGCCGGCATTTTCGGTGCCATGTCGCGGCAATTCCTGCCGGTCTGGATCGCGCTTGTGGTCACCTTTGCAGTGTCGATCACCTACAAGCGTAGACTGGGGCTTTATGGCAAGCTGTTTGACAGCACCGTCGGCATGATCGGTTTTGGCATAGTGATGTTCTGGGTGTTTACCGGCATCATGGGCGGGGTGTTTGACATGCTGGTCACCCATGACAGCCTCAGCCAGGTTTCTGGCATGAAAAACAAATTGCCCGGTACGCCGCTGGCACGGGCCGAAGCGAGCGACTATCAGTGGTTCCTGCTAGGGGGAGACAATCTGGCACGGGACGTGTTCAGCCGGTTGATCAAAGGCTCCTGGGTGGTGGTACAGATCGCGCCGATGGCAACGATCTTTGCCTTCATGGTTGGCATCACGCTGGGACTGCCGGCGGGGTATTACGGCGGCAAGTTCGACACGGTGCTGTCTTTTATGGCCAACCTGATCCTCGCCTTTCCGGTGATCTTGTTGTTCTACCTGCTGGTGACACCGGAAATCGTGCTCACTGGTATTCCCAACTATATGGCGATCTTTCTGTTTGTGTTTCCGCTGGTCTTTGTCGCAATCCTGTTGAACTCTCGGTTCTACACACAACCGTCGTTCCGCACGCCGCTCTTGATCGTGGTGCTGGGAATCTTGGGCTGGCTCTATCTTTCGCTGATTTCGACAGATGGTTACGCGGTGCCGGACAAGGTCTGGGGCCTGCCCGCTTTCCTTGACGGGTTTGACATCGACGATGGTGTGCTGGTGGTTTTTGTTGCGGTGGTTTTCGTGAACTCTCCGACTGTCTTTCGCATCGTGCGCGGTCTGGCGCTGGACATCAAGACACGCGACTATGTGGCAGCGGCGCAAACCCGTGGCGAAGGGCCGTGGTATATCATGCTGTGGGAAATCCTGCCCAACGCAAGGGGGCCGCTGATCGTCGATTTCTGTCTGCGGATCGGCTATACCACGATCCTGCTTGGAACCTTGGGGTTTTTTGGTCTGGGGCTGGAAAGCGAAAGCCCTGACTGGGGGTCGACAATCAATGCCGGTCGTCGGTTGCTTGCACTGTATCCACATGCCGCAATTGCGCCGGCCCTGTCCTTGTTGAGCCTGGTTCTGGGGCTCAATCTGCTGGCGGACGGGCTGCGCGAGGAGTCACTGCGCGATTGATGTGGTGCCGTTCGGGGCTCTGCCCCGGACCCCGCAGTATTTTTGGCCAAAAAGAGGAGGCACGCATCGCCCCCCTTTTACGGCACTCCAATGAGGAGAGATGAGATGGTTAAAGAAGCATATGACGGGCCGATCCTTGAAATTGACAAGCTGT
>JBARCL010000156.1:0-60649 GCA_049794055.1 Sulfitobacter sp. | reverse complement strand
GTCGGCTCGATGAAGGTGCGGCCCATATACTGGTTGCGGATGATGCCCATGGCATAGGGTATGCCGGATTCCAACGAGAACCCGATGGCCGCCGGCGTGCCGGAATCGGGTCCGGGGCAGACCAGATCTGCGTCCACGGGGCTTTCTTTGGCAAGTTCGCGGCCAATCGCCTCGCGGGTTTCATAGACCGAACGACCGCCAAGAATACTGTCGGGGCGGCTGAAATAGACATGCTCGAAGATGCAGAAACGTGGTTCCTGACGGCGGAAAGGAAAGTGGGACGCTACGCCTTGGCCGGTGATCACAACCATTTCGCCGGGCTCGATTTCGCGCACGAATTCGGCACCGATGATGTCAAGCGCACAGGTCTCCGAGCTGAGCGCCCAGCCGTCCCCGACCTTGCCCAAAACCAGCGGACGCACGCCCAACGGGTCGCGCACGCCGATCAGTTTGGTGCGGGTCATGGCGACAACGGAAAACGCGCCCTCTACTCGGCGCAAGGCATCTTCCATGCGTTCGGGGATATTGCGCTGCAACGAGCGGGCCATCAGGTGGATGATGCATTCGCTGTCTGATGACGATTGGAAAATGCTGCCGCGCTCGATCAGCTCGCGGCGCAGGGAATTGGCGTTGGTGATGTTGCCGTTATGCGCAATCGCCGCGCCGCCCATGGCGAATTCGCCGAAGAACGGCTGAACGTCGCGGATCGCTGTTGGCCCTTTAGAGCCGGAGGTGGAATAGCGCACATGGCCGATGGCCAGTTCGCCGGGCAGGGTCTCCATCACCTTTTGCGAGGTGAAATTATCGCGCACATAGCCGAAACGGCGGGCGGATTGAAAACCGGCTTCGGGGTCGTGGCTGACGATGCCGCCTGCCTCCTGACCGCGATGTTGCAAGGCGTGCAGGCCGAGGGCGACGAAATTTGATGCATCGGCCACGCCAATCACACCGAAAACCCCGCATTCTTCTTTGAGTTTATCCTCGTCCCCTGCATCGCGCAGATAGGACGTATCAAAAGGATGGGCGGGGGGCATGATTTTGCGTGAAATTTTGGGCACGGGTGGGGCAGCTCCGAATCCAGTTGGGGATGGAACTCTATGTAGGAGGATTAATTCCCAGTGTCACCCCGAAGCGGGGCATATGGACGGAATGTTTTGAAATGTTTGTTTCGGGAATACGCCGCAGGCACCCCTTGTCATGCGCTGTGACGGCGTCCGCCTTTGTCGGCAGGGTGTGGTGCGGCGCGGCGCGGTCCCTGATCGCTGGACTTGAGCGAGCCGTTAACAAAGATGCCGGGCAGGGAAAACCGGACAATGGCACCGGCGTCATTGGGCAGGTTCTGTGCGACGAGTGTCCCGCCACGGGCAGAAATAAGCCGCTTGACCGCAAACAGACCATAGCCGCTTTCGGCGCGAAACTGGCTGTAGTTCATCACATTGAGGGCATCGGATGAAAATCCTTTGCCATTGTCTGTAAGGGTGACTTCAAGCATCCCGGGCATGCCTTCGCGCACATCAATCCTGATTTTCAGCCTGTCGCGGTGGCCATGTTTCAGGGCATTTTCGATCATATTGCGCAGGGCAATCTGTAACACAGTGCGGTCCGTGCTAAGGGTCGCTGTCGATGACGTGATATTATGCATCTGGGTCGGGTCAAGCGTGTCGCAAATATCATAGCAGAGGGCGGGAAAACTAAACACGGTTTCTGCATTGCTGACAGCCGCGATTTCGACGTGTTGCAACACGTCTGTCACCAGATCCAACGTTTTCGTAGCAATCTTGTTCAGCGTGTCGAGCAATTCGATGTTGCTGGCGTTCTGGTCGCTCATGTCCTCGCGCAGCAGGTCGGTTATCGCCGAGATCTGGCGCATCGGGGCACGCAAATCATGCGCGGCCAGCGCGACAAACTGTTCCATTTCGATTGCCAGCGTGTCGAATTGAACCTTCGCTTCAGCCGCGTTTTTCTCGACAGTCAGATCCATTGAACATCCGACCAGCCGTGTCACTTTACCGTCTTCGCCAAGAACGGGGCATAAAGTCGTGCGGAAGCTGCGGGTGATGCCGCCTACAGGTAGATCAAGCTGATAGGATATCGCCACGCCGGTGTCGCGTACGGCGCAGTGGCGTGCATAGGCTGTGCGCCCGTAAGCTTGGGAATACACCTCAAGCGCGGTCCGGCCCAGATAATCCGAAAGGGGACGCCCTGATTTCTGGAGGCCGAATTTGTTGAATGCGGCGTAAACAGGTTCGCCGTCGTCATTAATTTCAAGCACGAAAACAGGCGCTGCAACCAGATCGAAATTGCTATATGAATGCTGAGAAGTCACCAAGTGCTCCTTGTCGGTGAACTGACTTCTAGTTCAGCATAGTTAACGAGGTGTTACCGCTATTCGGGAATTTTCGCCCCGAGAGCGGTTTTTTTGCCGGTACAGCTCTATTCGCCGCAGGCACCCACAAGCGCTTCGTAACGGGTGGTGATCCAGCCAAGTGCCGCTTCGGGGTTTTGTTCTTCGATCTGGCCGGTAAAGCGCGAAAACACCACAGCAGAACGGCTTTCGTCCACGATGGTGAATTGCTGTCCGGTGATCACGGTCTCATAGACGAAAAACGCGATGGCCACCAACAAAACGCCGCGCGCCACGCCAAAGATAAAGCCAAGTCCCTGATCCAGCCCGCCAAAGACAGAGCGCTGCACAAGCGATGAAAACAATGGGGTGAACAGTGACACGACGATCAGCGCGATGGCAAAGACCACGGCAAAGGCCCCGATGATCGACAATTCGCAGCTGTCCGCCAGAAAGTCGCCGATCACGGGGATTTCGCGCACCAGTGGTTCGACACGCGGGGCAAACAGAAAGGCAAGGATCGCGGCGGCAATCCAGCCGACAATCGCCATGCCTTCGCGCACAAGACCGCGACCATAAGCCAGCAGGGCGGAAAGGATGATGACCAGCGCCACCACGCCGTCAATAATCGTAAAGCCTTCCATCGTCGTCCTGCCTTCTGCCCGATTGGCACATTAACCTGCGCCGAAAATTTCACCAACAAATCCGGTTAGATCGCTCATGGTATTCAGCGATATTCCGGTCGCAGCTGCGGTTTTGCCACCAGCAGGCGCGATAGCGCTGGTAAAACCAAGTTTTTGCGCTTCTTTCAACCTGTTTTCGGTCTGTGTTGCCGGTCTGAGCGCGCCAGAGAGACTGATTTCGCCGAAAACCACCGTTTCAGCAGGCAATGCCACGTCTTCGCGCGCACTGAGCAGGGCGGCTGCGACGGCCAGATCGGCGGCTGGTTCCGAAATCTTCATGCCGCCAGCAACGTTGAGATAGACATCTAGACCGGCAAAGGGGATGCCACAGCGGGCTTCAAGTACAGCAAGGATCATCGCTAGTCGGCCCGAGTCCCAGCCGACAACCGTGCGGCGGGCTTGAGAATGGGGCGAGGGGGCGACCAGAGCTTGCAATTCGACCAATACGGGCCGTGTGCCTTCGATACCGGCAAAGACGACGGATCCCGCAGCAGGTTGGCCACGCTCGGACAGGAAAAGGGCAGAGGGGTTGGTGACTTCGGCCAAACCCTTGCCGGTCATTTCAAACACGCCGATTTCGTCAGCGGGGCCAAAGCGGTTCTTGACGCTGCGCAGGATGCGGAACTGGTGGCCGCGCTCGCCCTCGAAGTAAAGCACAGTATCGACCATATGCTCGACCACCCGCGGCCCTGCAATTGCGCCGTCTTTCGTAACATGGCCGACAAGGATCACCGAGGTGCCGGTGCGTTTGGCAAACGCGGTCAGCTCGTGGGAGGCTGCGCGGACCTGTGAGACCGAGCCGGGGGCGGATTCGACGTTGTCGGCCCACATGGTCTGGATTGAATCGATGATGGCAAGCTGCGGGCGTTCTTTGTCCAACGTGGTCAGAATGTCACGCAGGTTGGTTTCAGCGGCCAGTTGCACCGGCGCATCCGAAAGACCCAGACGCTGGGCGCGCATCCGGACTTGCGCAGAGGCTTCTTCACCGGAAACGTAAATGGTTTTTAATCCCGCCTTGGCAAAATGAGCGGCAGCTTGCAGCAGCAATGTTGATTTACCAATGCCCGGGTCACCACCCACAAGGATCGCCGATGCCGCGACCAGCCCGCCACCAAGAACGCGGTCAAGTTCTGCTATGCCGGAATAGCTGCGCGGCGGCGGGGCTTCTTCGGTTGAAAGATCTGACAGCTGCATGGCCGATCCGCGCCGGGCCCCCAGAGTTTTGCTGGGAGGACCAGAGGAAATGCCTTTGTCTTCCTGAATGGTGTTCCAATCGCCGCAGCCGTCGCATCGGCCAGACCATTTGTTGAAGCTCGCGCCGCATGCGGTGCAGGAAAAGGTTTTGACGGGTTTTGCCATGGATGTGTTGTGGCGTAGAGGGCGGGGTGCGTCAAAGGGAAAAGCGGCTCGGCACGCGGCGTTTCCCTTCAACGGAAGCGGCCCGCAAATTTTACAAACTTCCGCCCTGCTACTCGGCCGCCTTAGGCTGTAGGTCAACGATGGTATTGTCCAGCGCGGTTTGGTCCGATTTCAGCCTGCTTTCCAGTCCCAATTCCGGAAGGATTTCCTGCATCTCGGCCCGCAGCCGCTCCAGCTGTGCCACGGCAACGCTTTCTTCCAGCTCTACCTCATGCACCCAGTGTTTCAGATCCGTGGTGATGCTTTTGGCCTGATCCAACCGGCTGTTGAACAAGGCAATCTCTTGTTGGCGCTCTTTCAGAAAGCTGCGGGCACGGGCGATCTTGGCATCCGAATAGACGTCGGCCAGTTCGCGGCTGAGATGGCTCATTTGTGCCGCGATTTCCAGCAGGGCGGGTTCAAGGGCACTGAGATCGGGGTGGTCGCGCAAGTAGGCCAGCCTTTCGCGGACCGCATCAAATTCTGAACTGAGGCGGAAGGTTTCGGCGCGATCCGCCGCATGTACAGCCGCGTAGGCGCGGGCGACGTCCTCCATCCCGATTGAAAAGCGGCGGTGCGAGTTTTCCAGCGTCATGATGCGGCGATTGGAGGGCAGAAAGAAACAAATGCCAATGGCCAGAACGGTCAGGCCGATCTGCACAAACATACCGGCATTTTCGACCGGTTTGCCTTGATATCCAATAGAAAGGTCAATCCATGACCAAAGCCCCATAGCTGCCATGATGCTTGCCCCGAGCAGCGCCAACGCACTCAGCGCAAAAACAGCCAGCGCGAGGCGCTGCATGATAAACTGGATGAAATAGGTCAAGGCGTAAACAGTGGACAAAGACATTCCCCCCGGAAGTATCTGCGGTAAAGTTTAGGCCGACATGCAGTATTTTGCATGAAAAAAGTCCGAAAAAGGGCCTAAACCTCGGAAAATTGCCACAAATATCACAGTTCTTCCCTAGGTTGTTTCCTGTGGTTCGCCAATCTGCTTGCGACTTTCGGATTGTTGCGTTTTCCAGCTGATCCAAAGCGAGGCAAGAACGCAGGCCGTGAAAAGATAAAGCCCCCAGGCAACCTCGATCCTGCCCAGCCCGATGCCCTTGGAGAGGGTTATGTAAAGCGCGATCAAAAAAATATCCGCCATCGCCAACTTGCCCAAAACCTGCAACGCGGGCAGGGCGGCCGGTTTCAAAAGCCCGAAATGCACCAGTGCCAACGCGATGGTTTTCAGGTAGGGGGCAAAGAGCGCAAACAACGTGACCACAAGCGCGAGAAAAATGTCGGAAGCCCAAAGCGATTGAAGCCCTGTCAGCACGGATATTTCACTAAGCGAAAACAGTGGCAACAGCCCAGCCCGCAAGAGGGGGGCCCACCATGCAACGGGGTAAAGGACAAGCAAGCCGAGGTTAATGGCCGCAAGTGTCGCTCCGCTGCGGGTCACGTCAGGTAGACGCGGTCATACCGCGCCCCCAGCGACGTCAGTATCTCGTAACCGATCGTCCCTGCGAACCCCGCCACAGTGTCGACAGACTGGTGCAGGCCGATCAACTGCAGGTGTTCGGGCACCTGGGACAGACGGCTGATGTCCACGGTGAGCATATCCATGGAAACCCGACCGATAACAGGTACCGGTTGACCATCATAAGTCAGTGTAGCGCCCTGACCCATGGCACGGATCAAGCCATCGGCGTATCCTGCGGCAATGGTGGCAACCCGGGTTTCGGATTTGGCGACAAAGGCGTTGGCATAGCCGACGCTTTCACCTGCCGCGACATCGCGGACCTGAATGACGGGAATGTCCAGAGTGACCACCGGTGTCGCATCCACAAAGGGTAGTCCTCCATAGAGACCGACGCCGGGGCGGGTGATCTCGAAATGGTATTCCTTACCCAGCAAGATACCCCCCGTCGCTGACAGAGATCGTGGAATATCAATTCCCTGTGTCATCTCGTTGAAAGAGTCGAGCTGCATGCGGTTCATGACGTGATCCGGTTCGTCCGCACAGGCCAGATGGGACATGATCATGACTGGCTGTTGCGCAATCGCGATATCGCGTACGGCAGACCATTCGCCGGGCTCCATCCCAAGGCGGTTCATGCCTGTGTCCAACTGGATTCCAAACGGATGGCCCGGCAAGGCCTCAACATGCGTGAGCAATTGATCAATAGAGTTGATCATCGGCGTAAGTTCCGCCGCCCGGATCATGTCTGCATCCCCCGCCATGTGTCCGGAAAAAACGCATATGTCAGGGCCGGACCCCAGCGCACGGCGAAGGGTCACGCCTTCTTCGGCGGCGGCGACAAAGAATCCGCGCGCACCGGCCTTGGCCAATGCCGGACCAACCTTGGCCATGCCCAGACCATAGGCGTCGGCCTTGATCACAGCGGCGGTCTCGCAAGACGTTAATTTGTCAAGCGCCAGCCAGTTTGCAGTGATTGCGGTCAAGTCGATCGTCAGGGTCGCGGTGGTCATTGTGCTAAGGTCCTGTGGCAGTTCAAAAACGGGCAGGGCGAAAACGCCGCCGGTCTTGCGAAAGGCTTATCCAAATCACGCAAAAGGAACAAGCAGCCCAAGGAAAGTGGGAATTTACCATTGTGTTGTGATGTAACGTCACCGAATTCAATCTTGCTCTTGGGGCAGCCTCGGGCAAAGCTTTCTTCAACCTGAGGAGGAAAAAATGCCAAAAACAACTTTGAAGACCGCGCCGCTTGCCGTGGCCCTTGGTCTGGCCGCAACCGCAAGTCTTGCCGAAAACCGCATTGATACCCAACTGCCCACTGCGCCTGAATTGGCCGCCTATGGTGCGCTGCCGGTCGGGGTGCGCCAGTTGGAAATGGTCAATCCCAACCAGATCGACATTCTTTCCATTGATCCTGCCGCAGATAAACCCGCCACTTTGCCGACTTATGATCGCCCGCTGACTGTTGAAATTTGGTATCCGGCTGCCGCAGATGCCAGCGGCGATACCACGCTCAAGGCCTATCTGCGCGATGGCACCACGGAGGTATCTCTGACGGGGCGCGCCCTGCGTGATGCGCCGCCTGCCGAGGCAGCAGGCTATCCGCTGGTGCTGATCAGCCACGGCTATCCGGGCAACCGCTTTTTGCTGTCACATCTGGCGGAAAACATCGCATCCAAAGGCTATGTTGTTGCATCGATTGACCATACGGACAGTACCTACCGGACGCAGGCGGCGTTTGGCTCGACCCTTGTGAACCGCTCGCTGGACCAGCTTTTTGTGCTTGAGGAAATGGCCAAGATGGCCGCGGACGGGGGTGAACTAGAGGGTCTTTATGATGCGAGTAATACTGCACTGATCGGATATTCCATGGGCGGCTATGGGGCGATCATAACGGCGGGGGGCGGCGTGACTGAAGCCTCGGTTGGCTATCCATGGGGTGGGCCGCATGGCACGCTGGGCATCCATCAGGCGGGCAGCGAGACGCATGGCGCGCTGCCTGATCCGCGGATCAAGACGGCGGTGGCGATTGGCCCCTGGGGCATGAACACGGGCTTTTGGGACGCCGACGGGTTGGCGGGCATCGGCATCCCGATGTTGTTCATCGCAGGCTCGCAAGACACTGTGTCGCTATACGAAGCCGGCGTTCGCGCGATCTGGGAGAATGCCTCGGCTTTGCCGCACGCTTTGCTGACTTTCGAGAACGGCGGCCATAACACCGCAGCACCGATGCCTGCACCGGCAGAAAGCTATTACTTCAACGCGGACAAGGGTTTTGATATTTCGGCCCACTATACCGATCCGGTTTGGGACACGGTGCGGATGAACAATATCGCACAGCATTTTGTGACGGCTTGGCTGGATCGCGGGTTAAAGGCTGATGCCGACAAAGCGACCTATCTTGAGCTGATCGAGAACTCAAATGACGGGGTTTGGTCGATGAACGAAGACGGCACGCCAAAGGAAGACCACACAGCCTGGAAAGGCTTTGCCGACGGCACGGCCAAAGGGCTGCGGTATGAGGTTAAGTCGGTGGACTGAATTTTGCAGGCCGCGCGGTTTACTTTCCAGCAAGGTGAGCCGCGCAGTGCAAATCCATGAGAATGTATGCTTTTTCCAAAGCCATCATCTGCCGCATCAGCGCAGACGTATTTTTTCGGCCTGTGGAGAATACCAACCTGCGGTTAGAATTCCTGCTCGCCGCCGCCCTGTTGCCAAGGCTTTGCAAGATTGCCAAAGCGGGTATACCGCCCCTCAAAGCTGAGTTCGACCGTGCCAATGGGGCCGTGACGTTGCTTGCCGATGACAACCTCGGCCTTGCCGTGCAGGCGCTCCATCTCTTCTTGCCAGCGGGCCATCGCCTCGAGGTCGTGATCACCGGGTTTCTCACGCTCTTTGTAATACTCTTCGCGGAATACGAACATGACGACATCGGCGTCTTGTTCAATCGACCCTGATTCGCGCAAATCAGACAGTTGCGGGCGTTTGTCTTCGCGGTTTTCCACCTGACGCGACAACTGCGACAGGGCGATAACCGGAATATCGAGTTCCTTGGCGATGGCCTTGAGACCCATCGTGATTTCGGAAATTTCGTTTACGCGATTTTCGTTCTTGCCGGTGCCGCGCACCAGTTGCAGATAATCCACGATCAATACGTCGAGACCGTGTGTGCGTTTCAGGCGACGGGCGCGGGCTGCCAGCTGGCTGATTGGCAGGGCAGGCGTGTCATCGATGTAAAGGGGACAGGCCTCAAGCGCCTTGGCCGCATCGACAAAGCGGCGGAATTCGGTTTCGGACATGTCGCCGGACCGGATTTGCTGGGACGGGATTTCCGCAGCTTCCGACAAGATACGCGCGGCCAGCTGTTCGGCACTCATTTCCAGCGAATAAAACCCGACAACCCCGCCATCGACCGCCCCTTCGGACCCGTCAGGCAGTTTGCCGCGCTTGTAGGCTTTGGCGACGTTGAAGGCGATGTTGGTTGCCAGCGAGGTTTTCCCCATGGACGGACGTCCCGCAAGGATCAGCAAGTCCGAGCGGTGCAAGCCACCAAGTTTGCCGTCCATATCGATCAGGCCGGTCGATACACCCGACAGGCCGCCATCGCGTTGGTAAGCCGTGTTGGCAACATTAACAGCGTCAGTTACTGCCTTGAGAAAGCTTTGAAATCCGCTTTCCGTGTTGCCTTGCTCGGCCATTTTGTAGAGCTCTTGCTCGGCTTCGACGATCTGTTCGCGCGGCTCTGAGGACACATCGACTTGCGCTGCTTTGGCAGAGATATCGCGGCCCAACTGGATCAGATCACGACGCACAGCCAGATCATAGATCATCTGCGCATAGTCCCGCGCGGCAAAAGCCGAGATCGCCGCACCGGCCAGTCGGGCAAGGTAGGCAGGGCCGCCCAGTTCTTTAAGCCCTTCGTCTTCTTCCATGAACGCCTTGAGGGTCACGGGTGAGGCAAGGTTGTTCTTGGCGATCCGTTGTGACGCAATGTCGAAGATGCGGGCGTGAACGGGATCGTAAAAATGCTTGGGCCCGATGATTGCCGCGATACGGTCGTAGATGTCGTTATTGGTCAGGATTGCGCCCAGAAGCTGCTGCTCGGCCTCGATTGAGTGCGGCATCGTTTCCTGTGCCTGCACAGCAATGTTATTCGCGTTCAGTGACGTGATCTCGTTCATTGTCCCACCTGATTTTTCCCACGGCTTCGTTTAGAACGTGGGGTGCCGTGGCGCAAATTGTATGTTTTGTGGATAAGCCGCAAAACACGCGACAGCTACAACATATTGCCCCAAAGCCCCCAGTGTGGTCAACATAGGGTGTTAACAATGGGTTATTTTTTATGAAGGTCTTGCCATTCCTTCGGCGCATTGAGGAAGGCTTCGACTTCGCGCAGGGTCGTCTCATCGAAAGCACCGTGAGACTTGGCTTCGGCCAGAACATCCCACCATGTGCATAGGCTGTGCAGGCTAACGCCATGATCACCAAGCGTCTTTTCGGTTTGCGGAAAGATGCCGTAATAAAAGATTACCGCAGTGTGAGCGCAGGTGGCGCCGGTTTCGCGGATCGCATCCACAAAGCTGAGTTTCGAGCCGCCATCGGTGGTCAGATCTTCAACCAGAAGGACGCGCTGGCCCTCTGTCATGTCACCCTCGATACGCGCGTTCTTGCCGTAGCCTTTGGGCTTCTTGCGCACATAGGTCATTGGCAGGGCCATACGTTCGGCAACCAAGGCGGCAAAGGGGATTCCTGCGGTTTCGCCACCGGCGATGTTGTCAAACGCCTCGAAACCGGCGTTGCGCATCACGGTAACGGTCAGGAAGTCCATCAGTGTGCTGCGGATGCGCGGATAGCTGATAAGCTTGCGACAATCGACGTAGGTCGGGCTGGGCAGTCCGGAAGAAAGGATGAACGGTTCAGCGGAATTGAAATTTACCGCCTTGATCTCCAGCAGCATGCGCGCGGTGAGGCGGGCCATTTCGGCGGCATCAGGGTAGCTGGAAGGGATCATGCGTTTTCTCCGGATAGTGAAGGCATTTGTAAAAGCCTTGGGTGGTTCTCATGTCAGAAAACCACCTTGTTACGTAATAGACCAATTCAGAGGCATATCAGGATCGAAGACGGTAACTGGGCCGTCCGGCGTGTCGATATGTGTCGGGTATTCAGGCACTTGGCGTGTCAGGGTGATGCTGTCTTCGTTCACGGGCAAGCCGTAGTAGGCCGGGCCATTTCGACTGGTGAACCCTTCAAGAAGTTCAAGCGCACCTTCTTGTTCAAAGACCTCGGCCAAAATCGACATGGTATTTGTCGCCGTAAAACATCCCGCGCAGCCACAGGGCAGCAGCTTGCTGGCATCTGTATGCGGTGCGGAATCCGTGCCAAGAAAGAAGCGTGCATCGCCAGAAGTTGCGGCGGCGCGCAGGGCAAGGCGGTGCACCTCGCGTTTCGCCACTGGCAGGCAATAATAATGAGGTTTGATGCCACCGGCGAGGATGTGGTTGCGGTTGATCACCAGATGATGGGTGGTGATGGTCGCGGCGAGGTTTTTTGCCTGTGATTTCACATAATCGACAGCATCGGCTGTGGTGATATGTTCCATAATGACCCGCAGATCGGGGTGTTTGCGGCGGATTGGGTCCAGCACGCGATCGATAAACACCGCCTCGCGGTCAAAGATATCGACATCGCTGTCGGTCACTTCGCCGTGGGTGCAGAGCGGCAGACCGATCTCTGCCATTTTCTCAAGCACCGGTGCGACCGCATCAAAGTTAGCCACGCCGCTGGCAGAGTTGGTCGTTGCCCCTGCCGGGTAAAGCTTGACCGCGTGGATCAGACCGGCGGCATGGGCGGCGGCAACATCATCGGGGTCGGTGTTCTCTGTCAGGTAGAGTGTCATCAGCGGGGTAAAATCGCTGCCCACAGGCAAGGCTGCGAGAATCCGGTCGCGGTATGCACCTGCATCCGCCATGGTCACCACGGGTGGCACCAGATTGGGCATGATGATCGCGCGGGCGAAATGGGATGCCGTATGGGGCAAGACAGCGCGTAGCATGTCGCCATCGCGCAGGTGCAGGTGCCAGTCGTCAGGACGGCGGATCGTCAGTGTTTTTGTCATGGGTGCGGCGGTAGCACAGGCACCCGCGCAGGACTAGTCCTGATCTGCGGGATCCTGCGGATCTGTCTTGCGGGCGCTTTGTAGCCTGCGCAGTGTTTTGCTGAACCGCGGGGCCCGCATGCGGTTCGACACATTTGAACACAAGGCCTCTACCAGACCGGTACGGCCTTGAGATTCGAACAGGTCCAGAAGATTACGCAGATAAGGGCGGTAGTTACGGCGCGCGCGGTAAAGTTCTGCGAAAAACAGCGGCGTTAGCTTATCCGACGCTACCGCTTGCAGCAGCGGCACCCATGTGCCCATTTCCAAAAGATCGGTCTGCAGGGCATCGCCCATAAAGCGCATGCGGTATTTTTTGACATTCGGGCGGGTGAACAGGGCCGCATGCATGGCGTCGAGCTGTTGGCGTGGGTCGTAGATGACGTGGCTTTGTTCCGCCGCGTCCAGCATTTCCGGCGCATATCCGTAGCGCGAGGTGAAATCCTGTATTCGCATGTCGGTAAAGCGGTCGTCCCATTCGGTCACACGCGGATCAAGGGTGGCTTGGGGCTGGATCGCCAGCACACGCGCACCGGGCGCGGCGACGGAAAAGGCGGCCGCGGCGTAGGCGCAGGGGCCAGCGCCATAAAAAACAACCGTTTCGAATTCGTCAAAAAAGCCATCGTCAATCAGCCGGTCAAAAAAGCCATAGACCGATTGGTCACGGAACCATGTGTCGCCATTGCTGGCCAGACACAGATGCGACCAACCGTGTTCGCGCAGCATTTCCCAACCCAGCGGTTGGCCCATATCCGAAAGCGCGTGGATGCCTTGCAGGGTTTCAAAGGTAACAAGAAGCGTATCGCCCTGTTCGACAAAGATCGCGTGGTGACGCCGACCGAGGGTTTCGATATAACCGTCTTCTTCCACGATCTGTTCGACAGCTTTCAGCCAATCCCGCCGTGGCAGGTCTAGTAATGATGTTTCTAGCGTGGGCATTTCATCTGTCATTGCCGCGTCCTCAAATCCACGTATCGCTTGTTTGGTTGTGCGATTTGGAGAGAGAACTACCAGTGTAATACGGCAGAAATTTGGTAAATACGCGCCCAAATAGTGCTATTCACCCCTGATTTGATGGGCGCGCTGCGCGTGCCGGATCAGGAATTGTGCGGTTTTCGCCGGTAGGGGTTGTGTTGGCGGGGTCATCAGGAGCCGTCCGAAAAGCGCACGAAAAGGCTCCTGTTGCAGCAGTTCGTTGAAACGTTTCTTGCGCCATTCGACAGCTTGGGCATGCAGGCTTGCAAGGGTAGGGTCGGATTTCAGCATGTGCAGCTGGGCGGCGCGTTGCGTGGTAAGTGCCTGAATGGACGTGTCGGTGTCGGTGTTGAAATTCCTTTCGACAAAATAATCGAGACCCAACACATCATCCGTGTGTACTGCGCGCCCGCGATCCGCCTTGAGAACATAAGATTCCAAAGTCCCCAGTGGATAATGGTTCAGTTGCACCAACCCGTAGTTGTCACGCCCGTAGTTGGAAAAGATACGTTTGGTCTTGAACTCATCAGGGAGGGGACTGCCGGTGCCGTCGACCCACCGGGCATGTACCAGACGTGTCTTGTCAGGGTCGCGGGGGCGGTGGACGCCCGGTTTCTTATAGGTGCCGTCGTTGCGGTAAAGCGTTTTGAACATCGCGGCCCGCCATGGCCAATGCATCACCACGGGCGCGCATTTGGTAAATGTATCAAGGACAGGCGTGTCGTGATAATGCGATTGACCCGAGGTGCCGAACAGCCGCCATGTCAGGGTGATTGCGCTGGCATCGGGCAGGGCGGCATGCAGGGCCGCCAGCGTGTGATCGCCTACATGAATATTCACAAATTCGTCTATATCCAGCGGCAAAATCCAGTCTGCCTGTTTGACCTGGGTCATCTTTGCGGCTGCTTTTAACGCGGTGAACTGGATGCCGCCCTTGTCGTAAGGACCGGTGTTGCGGATATGGGTCAGCAGGCCCAACTCTGCCAGGCGGTCCAACATTACATCGGTTCCGTCGGTACAGTCGTTTGAAAAGACGAGGAAATCATCAAATCCGCAGGCACGGTGGTGGGCCAGCCACTCTAAAAGAAAAGCAGCTTCGTTGCGCAGGCAAAGGATGGCAAGATGTGTCATCTACCAACTCTTGCGGAAGGCGATGACTTTGCCTTCAGACCCGCGGTGGTAATATGCCAGCCCTGCGTCCATGAAGGCGCGAAAAACCTTGTTGATGCCCTCGGGGCCGATCCACTGGGGGTGTGTTTCAATAATCGCTGCTCGCAGTCCGGTCAGGTCGATCGACGGGATCAGATCGACTTCGGCGCCTTCGATGTCACAGATCAACACGTTTGCACCGATGGCCTTTAGGGTGGGTTGCGCGTTCAGCACGTCGACTTTGACCGCAGGCGGGTTCACTTCACCGTCCAGTATTTCCATCGACGACCCAAGCATCGGATCACGGACATAGAAATCCACCTTGCCTGCACGGGGTCCGAGGATCGCGTTTGTCACATGGGCGTTGGTGACGCCATTGGCCGCGTGTACCGACTTCATATAGGGGATCAGGGTCGCGTTGGCCTCGAAGACATGCACAGAATCGACTTTGCGTTTGGTGGAGACCAGCGTGGACATGTAACCGATACCGCCGCCCAGTTCGACCACCACATCGCCTTCGCGCACAACGCGCAGTGCGGCTTCGCTCTCTTTATGCTCATAAACCCCCCGGCGCAGCATGCGGCGGATCTTCCCCTGAATGATCTCGGGGTGGCGGGGGAATTTCATGCCACGCGACATGATGAAATCGCCGGTGTTTTGTAATTCGCTGTCCATGTCAGCTCTCAATATCCAGAGAAAGCGCGTAGGCCACGCGTTCTGTTTCGTTCAGTTTCACGTCTAGCGCCTGCTGGTAAAGCTCGGAAAATTCCGGAATGCTGTGCAATTCCCTGGCTTTGGCTTTGTGCCAAGCCAGCCCGTCCTGGTGTGCCTTCTTAAGCGTCGGGTCTTCCATCAGCCGGTCATATTCGGCTTTGAGACGCGGGATATTGCGTTTGATGGTAATGTCGCGGAAACTGCACCAATCCATGCGGATCCAATAGTTGATCCCGATGGAGCGCCCGACATGCAAAGCGCGGCCGCGCTGGCGCTTGATCAGGAATGAATCCGCCGAGCGCAAGGCGTAATGATTCAGTTGTAGCAGGTCGTAGCCGACGTTTTTCTTAGAGGAACGCCAGCCATTGTGGGTGACATCGCCTGTCATATCCTGACCTGACCCGTTGACCCATTTCACCTTGCGTTCAAAGCCTTCGACAAGTTTGTTCGGGCGGTGGCAGGAAATCTTGGCATAGGCTCCGATGTTACGGAACATGGTCTTAAAGCCCCAGGCGGTGTGGGGCTTGGGACAGTATTTCGGTGCGCAGGTGTCAAACTGGTCGATCACGAAATTGTCGCTCAGTCCTGTCACGCCGTTATGTCCGAACAACCGCCAGGTCATCGCAACATTGGTCGCATCGGGCACGACCGAAAAGAAATCATCCAATGTTCCGTTGCCCGTGCGAACGTTAATGAATTCGTCAACGTCGATATGGATGATCCATTCAGCGTTTTTGATCAACGGTTCCTTCAGCGATTGGTTCAACGCGTGCTGCTGGGGCGAATTGCCTTTCCATTTGTTGTTGTTGCGGTGCTCAACGATGCCCATCTCCATCAGCCGGCCGAGAACTTCATCGGTGCCGTCGGTGCAATCATTGGTGTAGATCAGAAAGTTATCGACACCTATGGCGCGGTGATATGCGATCCATTCGAGGATATAGGGGGCCTCGTTTTTCATACAGCCGACGATGACAGTGCCAGAGCTGCCCGCGTTCAATTTGCGCGGGGGCATGGCGGTATAGTCGGCGGCCGGCGCCTCTTCGTTGATCATACCCAGATTGTTATGCGGTTTGAACTGACCGGACATCACCATCTGGTGATTGACCTCAAGGCGGTTCAGCAACTGCTTCTTGGTCTGTTTCCCGTCCTTGTCACTGATGTCTTTTGGCAGAAGCTGTTCAAACTTTTCAGTGGCTTGCCGCGCCGCCTTGGATTCGGCACGTTTCTCTGCGCCAGAAGTCGCGGCTTTGCGCAGGGCATGGGCATATGCGGTGAGATACTGGCTGGCGCGAAAACCCATTGTCGGTTCGGGTTCTTTCCACGCGTCTTGCGGGACATCAGGGCGCAGCGCTGTTTCGAGTTCGGGAAAACGTTTCACCAGTTTGGCATTGCCCGCCTTGAAATGCTCCGAGACAGCAGCAAGGCTGCCAGCCGCATCCGGTGTGCCGCCCGTGCGAACAATCTTGAGCATTTGAAACCAGATATCACGCGGGATTATGATATCTCGAACTTTTCCATAGCGGATCAGTATGTCGTTCATCTGTCGCATGCGGGCAAGGGATGCTGCAGGTTCGGGGGGGAACATGCGGGCCGGCTCTGCTTTGCCCAAGGTATTCCCGATCCCCAGAGCTTCGCTTAGAATATTGATGCCCGCGTCCGAAAACAGGGTCTCAAGATCAAGCGGACGTAGGGTGACATTGCCTTGACCAAAGGATGTTTCCCAGGTTTCCAGCAGGGTGTTGAAGTCCAGCCAAAAAGGTGGCGCGTGAATGTCGTCAAAGACACCGTAAAGCGGGTCGGTCTTGCCACGCATGGAAAGCGCACCATTCCACCAGTCGTCTTGTCCAGCCAGCGCGATTTCCTGATCCAGCGGCGTGTGGCGTCCTTCATAAACGGCATAAGCATAATGCTGAACCAGAAGTCTGGCCTGTTCCTCGATATGGGCGACGATCCGGATGCCATTGAAATATGGTGATAAAAGACTGCGAAGCCGCGAGATGTCGCTGGGCGAATGCAACAGGCTTCCCAGTTGTGCCGACGCGAGCACAAGATGTTTACCCTCCATAGCGGGGAGTTCGTTTTCGAACAGGCTGATGAATTCGGCTGTCAAGGTTTGCTGCACCAGCGGGTTGTCCAGCCCGCGCCGGTAACACAAGACACCTACAGTGCCCGGTTCAACCGCTTCTACGCAGGCCGCATAAAGGCGGACGTGGTTCCATTCGGCCGCGATGATGCCCTCTTTCGCCAGCAGTTCCGCCTTTTGTTTCAGTAGGCTGCGAAATCGCATTGCGGCTTTTTCCGTCGGCCCGATCAACAGCGTTAGTTCAGGTTTCGGCATGATCATCGCTTTCAGGCACCGGCCTGTCCGACCGGCGGATGTTCACATTGGCTTTGCCCCACCACGGCAGCTCAAGGCTGAGAAAGCGACTGATTTTGTGATGTACGTTTTCTTCTTCCAGCTCATAGGCCAAAAAATTTGATGAACCCCGAAAGAAGCGGGCACAGAAATCATAGTGCCCGTTGACCCATTGCGTCAGGTTTTTGACATTGCCGCCATAGGGGCGCGGCAGGCCGGGCACATCGTTGCGCGGCAGCCGGGCGCGACCCAGATTGTTCCAGCCCATGATGCTATTGGCCACCGCTTCAGGCTCGCGAAGGGACAGCAGGAATCTTGCTCCCGGATGATGCTTCAGGATGGCCTCCAACATGCCGCTGTCCGTCTGAGGCCACATGCTCATCTTGCGGTTGATCGCGCTCATTTCAGTGATCGCGTGAAATTCGTCAAACCGCGCAAATGGATCCCCGCTGTCAAAGTAGTCTTCATACATCAGCGGCGCGATCAGTTGGTCCTTCAGATCCTCGCGAAAGGTTTGCGTGTCACGGATGCGCCAGTCGATCACATTCAACCCTGCATGGCGCAGTGCGATGGCAAGAGTTGTTGTCCCCGATTTTGGCAAGCTCAGACTGATGATGGGGTTCGGGATCATGCGCCTGACAGCTCCCTGAGAATGGCTGCTTCGGCATCGCCATAGGGTGGGGCGCGCCGCAACTGTTCGCGCATCTGCTGATAGCTTTCCTGTGCCAGCAAGGCGTCACGTTTGGCTTTGTGCAGGGCCACAGCCTCTGCGTGAAGGTTGGCCACGCCTTCCAGCGCCATCAGCCGTGCCATTTCCGCGCGCAGGGGCGCTTCGTATCGCAGGATGCTGTCGTCGCGCCATGCAGGGTCATTGCGTTCACGCCAATAGCTGTCGTCAAAAGCGCGGTTCTCGCGGTTCACATCGCCGCGGTCGTTTTTGACCAGATAACTGTCGAGCGAGCGCAGCGCATAATGGTTCAATGTTGCAAAATGTCGGCCATCACGGGCCGGAAAGGCCCGGATGCGGCGTTTGCCTGCGGCCTTACGGAAAGGCGTCGGCACCTGACGGCCGGACCCGTCTGTCCATCTCGGTTTGTGCTTGCCGTCATCATGAAATGGCCGATGGGCGCCGAAATACTCCGTCGGAAAATCCCCACGCACCAGTGTTTTGACTTCGATCGCTGTATCGGCGCCCCAGATATCGGGGTTATGGCTGCGCAGGAACTGGGTGATCACGGGTTGGTCGACATAATCCTCGATGCCGCCATTGGCCATGAACTGAAACGTCACCGATATCGCCTGCGGATTGCGGCAGGCGGCAATCAGGGCAGGGATCGTGTGGTTGCCCGCGTGGATATTCAGAAACTCATCAACGTCGGCAATCCAGACCCAATCCGCATTCTTGACCAGCGGGTGATGCCGTGCGGCCTTCAAGGCCTGCATCTGATAGGTCCGGTTGGTCGCCGGGTTGGGTAAATGTGAAAGCAGCCCGTGGTCTTCCAGCCGGTCCAGCAGCCGGTCCGTAGCATCCGAGCAATCGTTTGAATAAAAAAGAAAATCCGTCACGCCAATCACACGGTTGAACGCTATCCACTCCAGCAGGAAAGGGCCTTCGTTCTTGACGCAGGTGATCGCCGTGATGCGCATATCTGCCATCACCCAAAAATCCGGGGGAAATTCATGCTCGTTCTCATAGCCGCCTCTGGGTTCAGGAATACAATGTTCCGAAACCTCAATTTATTCCTCAAGACTATGCCAGCCGGTACGAATCACGTCAATCTGGGAAGCGCAGAGATGGTTAGGCGTGACAAATAGGCCAATCTGGTGGCTTGACCCCGGCCCGCACAGATGCACCTTTGGGACATCGGGGAGAAAATAATGACTGACATTTCAAGCATCGACGCGGTCCAAAGGATGCTGGGCGATCAAGGCTATATCTGCGGGCGTGCGCTGGGAACGGTTGTGTTTCTGAGCCTGCGTTTGGGCAGACCGCTGTTCCTGGAGGGCGAGGCGGGTGTCGGCAAGACCGAGATTGCCAAAGCGCTGGCCGCAGGACTGAACCGCAAACTGATCCGGTTACAGTGCTACGAAGGGCTTGATGCGTCGTCGGCGGTTTACGAGTGGAATTTCCCGGCGCAGATGGTTGCGATCCGGGCCGCCGAAGCCTCTGGCAGCGCCGATGCGGAGGCGCTGACTGCCGACCTGTTCAGCGAAAAATACCTGATTGAGCGTCCCTTGCTCGCCGCCATGCGCCCGGATGAAAACGGGCCACCGATCCTGTTGATCGACGAACTGGACCGCACAGATGCGCCGTTCGAGGCATTTCTTTTGGAAGCGCTTAGCGATTTCCAGGTCACGATTCCCGAAATGGGTACGATCAAGGCCCCCGAGCCGCCGATCGTGATCCTGACCTCCAACCGTACGCGCGAAGTACATGACGCGCTAAAACGCAGGTGCCTCTATCACTGGGTGGATTATCCCGGCTTCGATCGTGAAATGGAGATCCTCCAGGCCCGCGCGCCGGAAGCGGCCGAAAACCTCAGCCGTGAAGTCGTGGCCTTTGTCCAACAGCTGCGCACGGAAGACCTGTTCAAGAAACCGGGCGTGGCAGAAACCATAGACTGGGCGAAATGCCTGCTGGCGCTTGATGTGATCACCCTTAGCCCCGAGGTTATTGCCGACACCCTGGGTGCGATCCTAAAATACCAGGACGATATTGCTAAACTGCACGGCTCCGAAGCCAAACGCATCCTTGATCAGGCCAAAGCAAGCCTCGAACCCGCATGATCCTCTTTTTGGCTGGAAATACTGCAGGAGGTTTGGAGGACAGCGTCCTTCAATCAACCATTTATGGTTGAACACATCCCGCTTGAACTCCCCGATGATCCCAAATTGGCAGGAAATATTACCCATTTTGCCCGTTCCTTGCGCCGCGCAGGGCTGCCCATAGGTCCGGGTCGCGTCATTGATGCCATACGTGCGGTCGAGGTGGCAGGTTTTTCGGATAAGCGCGACTTTTACTGGACACTGCACGCCTGCTTTGTGAACCGTCCGGAGCACCGGACCGTCTTTGCGCAGTTGTTCCGGCTATACTGGCGCGATCCACGCTATCTGGAGCATATGATGGCCGCGATGCTGCCCGCCATTCGCGGTGTGCAAGAGGATCGTCCGGCCCAAGCTGCCGAGAAACGTGCAGCAGAGGCGCTGCTGGACGGGGCAGAGGCACCTGAAACCGACGTGGCAGAAAGCGCCGAAGACGACGCGCTGGTCGAAGTGGACGCCAGTTTCACCATGTCATCATCCGAACGGCTGCGGTCCTTGGATTTTGAACAGATGTCGCTGATAGAGATGGCGCAAGCAAAGCGCATGCTTGCCCGGTTAAGCTTGCCGGTGAAACCTTTGCCGTCGCGGCGGGGGATGGCGGCACCGCGTGGCCGGATCGATGCGGCCAGGTCCTTGCGAGCGGCGTTGCGGCGGGGAGGCGAGATGCAACAGCTTGCGTTTAAAAAGCCGCGACCGCGCTATCCGAACCTTGTGGTGCTGTGCGATATTTCGGGCTCCATGAGCCAGTACAGTCGTGTAATCCTGCATTTCCTGCATGCGGTCAGCAATGCCAAGGGGGCCGGTTGGGCGCAGGTACATGCCTTTACCTTTGGTACGCGGCTGACCAATATCACCCGCCACCTGGCCACCCGCGATGTGGATGCGGCATTGGCGGCTGCCGGGGCAGAGGCGCAAGACTGGGAAGGTGGCACGCGGATCGGCGCATGTATCGAGTCCTTCAATCGCGACTGGTCTCGCCGCGTCATGGGACAGGGTGCGGTGGTGTTGCTGATCACCGACGGGCTGGACCGTGACAAGCCAGAGGATCTGGCGCGTCAGATGCAGCGGCTGCACCTGAGCGCGCGGCGGGTGATCTGGTTGAATCCCCTGTTGCGATGGGACGGGTTTGCCCCCAAAGCAGCGGGCATCCGCGCGATGCTGCCACACGTGGACAGTTTTCGCGCGGGCCATTCGATTGCCTCGCTTGAGGAACTGGCCCAAGTCATCTCCCGCCCTGATGATGTGGGCGAGAAAACACGGCTTATGACGGCGGTTGATCAGCCCTGACGGGCTTCTTTGCAATCGATATCGATCACAGCGCAGGGGCCGCGTAATCATCCAAACCAGATGATTTCAGCCCCGTCTGTCATGTTTCACAAAAGGGCGGCTCCTAAACCGTATGGGTCAGGCGAAGGTTGCCCCGAAGGTACTGCGAAAGGTCGCGGATAGCTGTGCCAGAGGTGCGGATACGCCGCCCATTGTCACGTCACCGCCACCAAATTTCCCGACTGTAGTGAGCGCCAGACCCGCAGCAGAGGCTGCGATCATCAAGGCTTCGGCCTGATCAAAATTGCATGCGATCAAATAGCGGGCTTGATCCTCGCCGAACAGGGTCGGGGTGTCAGAGGCGTCCAGCGAAACGCCGATTCCGGCCGCTTCGGCGAGTTCAAATGCTGCCAGAGCAAGGCCGCCATCGCTGAGATCGGTACAGGCCCGGATCATCTCGCGGTTGGCGCGGATGAAATCACCGTGGGCTTTTTCAGCGGCAAGGTCGACGGCAGGTGCGTCTCCTTCGATACGGTGAAAGACCGTCGCCAGAAGGGCCGACTGGCCCAGATGGCCCGTGGTTTCGCCCAACACCAACGCCACATGGCCCTCGCGTACATCACATCCGATGATGTGATCGGCATGGCTGATCAGGCCTACAGCGCCGATGGTCGGGGTCGGCAGGATGCCGGTGCCGTCGGTTTCGTTGTACAGCGACACATTACCGGAAACGATCGGCATATCGAGCGCGAGCACCGCTTCTCCGATGCCTTTGATGGCTCCCACGAACTGACCCATGATTGCGGGTTTTTCGGGATTGCCGAAGTTCATGTTGTCCGTCGTTGCGAGAGGCGTCGCGCCTACAGCGGTTAGGTTACGATAGGCTTCGGCGACGGCTTGTTTGCCGCCTTCAATCGGGTTGGCCATGACGTAGCGTGGGGTCACGTCCGAGGTGAAGGCAATGGATTTGTCTGTACCATGGATGCGGATGATTCCGGCGCCGATGCCGGGAGTACGGGCAGAATCCCCCATAACCATCGTGTCATATTGTTCAAACACCCAATTTTTCGCGGCGTAGTTTACATCTGAAATCAGCGCCTTTAGGCCGTCAATCGGGTCAATTCCGGGGACATCCGCCAAGGCTTCTGCTGGCGGGGTTTCAACCCAAGGGCGGTCGTATTCCGGCGCGGTTGAGGCCAGCTTGCTCAGTGGCAGGTCCGCCTTGAGTTCGCCGTTCAGCATGATCAGGAAGCGGTCTTCGGCCAATGTTTCGCCAACGATGGCAAAATCGAGGTCCCATTTATCGAAGACGGCTTTGGCTTCGGCCTCAAGCTCGGGTTTCAGGACCATCAACATGCGTTCCTGAGACTCTGACAGCATCATTTCATAGGCTGTCATATTGGGTTCGCGGACCGGAACTTTTTCAAGATCCAGACGCACGCCAAGACCGCCTTTGTCGCCCATTTCCACCGCGGAACAGGTCAGGCCAGCGGCCCCCATGTCCTGAATAGAGATCACGGCGCCTGTCGCCATCAGCTCCAACGTCGCTTCCATCAGGCGCTTTTCCGTAAAGGGATCACCAACCTGAACAGTGGGGCGTTTTTCCTCAATCGTGTCGTCAAATTCTGCTGATGCCATGGTGGCACCGCCGACACCGTCACGGCCGGTTTTCGCGCCAAGGTAGACAACCGGCATGCCAACGCCGGAAGCGGCAGAATAGAATATCTTGTCTGCATCGGCGAGTCCCGCGGCAAAAGCGTTGACGAGGCAGTTTCCGTCATAAGCGGTGTCGAAGCGGACTTCGCCGCCAACAGTCGGTACACCAAAGCAATTGCCGTAACCGCCGACACCCGCAACAACACCGTGCACCAGCTGGCGTGTCTTGGGGTGATCGGGGCGGCCAAAGCTGAGGCTGTTCATTGCTGCAATCGGCCGTGCACCCATGGTAAATACATCGCGAAGGATGCCACCAACGCCTGTCGCGGCCCCTTGGTAGGGTTCGATATAGCTGGGGTGGTTGTGTGATTCCATCTTGAAAACCAGCGCCTGACCGTCGCCAATATCGACGACGCCCGCGTTTTCACCAGGGCCGCAGATGACTTGCGGGCCTTCAGTTGGCAGGGTACGCAACCATTTTTTCGAGGATTTATAGGAACAATGTTCGTTCCACATCGCTGAAAAGATGCCCATTTCCGTGTAATTCGGGTCGCGGCCAAGAATGTTCTTAACCTCGGCGAACTCATCTGCGGTAAATCCGTGGGCGGCGATCAGTTCATCGGTGATGGCAGGTTCTTGCATGCGGTTTGTCCCCTTGGCGCTGATGCTGCGGTTCTTAGATCAAGGGGATGCGGGGGAAAAGGGTAAAGCGTTCCCTCCGAAAGTGACATTCTATCTGTCCGCGTCCTTTTTGCCTGCCTCAGCCAACTGTTCCTGTGCCGCTTGTGTGGCTGCGACCGAGATGGCGGCGGTGTCATCGGCGGTCAGGTCGTGATCCATCGAGGGCAAAGCAACACGCACTTCGCGGCGCGCGAACTCAATACCGTTTTCTTCAAATGCCTTGTTCACGCGGTTGAAAATTTCCTTGCGGATCATGAATTGTTTGCCCGGCTTGGCCATGAACTTGCCACGGATCACCATGCCGACATCGTCAATCTCAAGCACCCCCTGGGATTTGAACGGTTGCAGGAAATCATCGCACATTTCGGGGATCGCCAACATGTCTTGGCCGATTTTCTTAAAAATTTTGCGGATTTTTTCGGGGTCGCTGCCGAAGGGAACGGTAAACCGCAGTTTCATGATTACCCAGTCGCGCGAGAAATTGGTGACCTTTGGAATTTCGCCGTAAGGGATGGTATGGACCGGACCCTTATGGTGGCGCAGCTGCATCGAACGGATCGAAATTTTCTCGACTGTCCCCATAGTACCCTCAACTTCCACATATTCGCCGTTGCGAAAGGCGTCATCGACCAGAAAAAAGATGCCAGAAACCACATCTGTGACCAGTTTTTGTGCGCCAAAGCCGATGGCGAGACCAACGATAGACGCACCAGCAAGCAGCGGTGTAGTATCAACTCCGATATTGCTGAGACCGAGCAGCAAGAAAAGAACCACGATGAAAGAACGCGAGACCAACAGGATCAGTGGCAAGACTGTAGAGAGACGGGAACCGCCTGCGCCTCCACCATCACCGCCGATTTCCTCTTCGTCTGGGTTGTAGCCCGCTGCGGTATATTCCGCCGCAAGTTTGCGGTTGATGAAAAGCGACACGGCTTCATAGAGCAGATAGCCGATCGACATGATGATCAGGAACTCGATTATTTTGGCGGCAAGTTGAGTGCCCACACCGGCAGCTGCAATGGACGTGGCGCTCATGCCCCAGAAATCAGCGATGGAAAGTACCACAATGGCAAAGATAACAACCCGGCCAATGCGGATGTAGGAACGCTTGGTCGCGTAATAGGCGCGCTCGGCAACGGGGCCTTCGCCGCGCATGGCCGGGGTAAGGTGCCGGACCAGGCCGCGAATCGCAGTGTCCATGGCAGGCGCGAACATCAAGAGCACCATCGTTTTGTAGTGAGGAACTGTGCGCAGCAGTTCGAAATTGCCATAGCTGACGACAATATTGATGATCCACCAAACGGAAATGATGATGGCGATGTTTGCATAGGGATAAAGCTGGGCGGCCCGCTCTTCCGCGGGTGTTACGTCGGGGTCCGCGCCGCGCATCATGGTGACGCCGTCAGCGCGGTAACGCCAGAATATTACTACGAGGTAAACATGCATGCCCAAGTTCATCCAGAACCCCAGGCGGGATTCGCTAATGGGCACGCCATTACTGATGTTAAAGAGTTGTATCGCCGCAGTAAGTCCAAGAAGTGTGGCAAGCCAGAATTGGTGAAAGCAAAAGGCTTTCGCTGCCGGGGTTGCAACGTTTAACAGGCGGTATTCGGGGTTTTGGGGCGCAAAAAAGAAAAAGGCCAAGGCCAGCATAAATCGGGGAAAACCGATCAAGTAGATGCCGACAAGCTGCACCGTCGGAAGCAGGTTTTCGGGCAGGATCAACCTCCCAAAAAGCCGGGCCACCACGACGAAGATCACCACGGCAATGACTTGCGTGGTCAGGCGCTGGGCCAACAGCTGGACGGTTTCGCGCAGGATGATGTTGTCGGGGTCGGCAGGGGGCAGGATATGCCAGTTTCGGGTCGCCTGCCGAAAGAAGGTCTCAGCCGTCGCTGCAACGCCGAATACCAGGATCATATAGCCCAACATGCGCAGCAACCCAGCACCACCGCCGATTTTTTCGTAGAAGTTCGAGAAAGCCAAGGCTTGCCATGTGAACAAGTCGGGGATGCGTTGGAACGGGACAACGACAGATTGCCACGCTCCAGTGGTCGCATGATAAAGGAATTCGGACGATCCTTGTCCGGCCTCTGCCCGTTGCGCTTCGGCCTGAATATTCAACTGGTCCAACAATAGTACGCGGACTTCGCTGTCAGATAAGCGTGAAATCAGCGCGTTTGCCGTTTCCGGGGTAAGGGGGAAAGGAAGGGGCGGGGTTTCTTGGGGCGCAGGGGCGCTGCCGATGCCGATGCCGAATTGGGCCTGCACGGGAAGTGCGAAGCAAAACAGGGTCAGAACGAGGCCCAAAAGTTGTGCCAAACTTGATTTCGCTTTCATTGCCTTACCCTTTTGCTTTGTCACAGCATCAGCTGAGCCGTTATTGGCCGACAAGGCAAGTGACCAAGCATTGTCGCTGGTGCATAGCGTTGAGCAAAAAAAAAGGCCGAGCAAAAAGCTCGGCCAAGTCCAACAGGGAGGTATAAAGCAACAACCTTGCGGCCATCAAACTTTATAAAGCTGAATTAAGTGGCGAAGTGCATCCATTCAAGTCGCGAACGCATGTTTTTTGACATATCCGCTATGTGCGCAGCGCATAACTGGAACAAGTTACATATCTTTCAGGCGCTTGCGGTAACTAATGATCTCGTCCTGCACAAAATCCTTGAAGGCGGAAACCCGTTTGGATTGGCGCAATTCTTCGGGGTAGGCGAGGAAAACCGGCACATCGGCGGATTGTGTGTCGGGAAGCACCTGAACAAGATCAGGGAAATCTTCGGTTAGGTAATTCGGCAGAACACCGATTCCCAGATTGTGCAGTACACCCTGCAGCACGCCGAAGTAATTGTTCACTGTCAAAAGCGAACGTATATCATGCATCATCAACTGCTGAATCAGGGTCACGCCGGCGCCGACCTGGTCGCTGTCTGTATTTTGACAGATCAAACGGTGTTCGGACATATCTTCTAACGTCTGCGGGGTGCCGCTGGCCTCCAGATAGGCGGGCGAGGCATAGAGGCACATCTTGATCATCATCAGCTTTTTGCGGATCAGGTCGGCCTGAGAGGGTTCCTTCATGCGGATCGCGACATCGGCTTCGCGCATCGGCAGGTCCAGCACGCGTTCTTCCAGCATCAGGTCGACTTTGAGGTCGGGAAATTTTTCGTAGAGTTTGGGCAGACGCGGGGCCAGCCAAAGCGTGCCAAAGCCCGTGGTGGTGGTGACACGCAGTTCGCCAAAGACTTCTTCTTCGCTGTCGCGGATACGGGCCGAGGCGGCATCTAACCGTTTGGTCATGGCGGCGGTTGCATCAAACAGCAACTCGCCTTGTTCGGTCAGGATCAATCCGCGGGCGTGGCGGTGAAACAGATTTGTGTTCAATTGCTCTTCAAGGCCGCGAATCTGGCGTGAGACGGCAGACTGTGACAGGTTCAACTTGTCACCGGCATGGGTCAGCGATCCCGCGTCTGCGACAGCGTGAAATATTCTTAGCTTGTCCCAATCCATCTGGTCTTGTTCCTTGTAGGTGCAGCGTATGACATGCCCCGGATGGGAGATGTCTATCTTACATTGGTCCATCAAGAATAGGGTAAAGCGGGGACAAATGCACTGAGGAAAGAGAAAATCCCTGTATACAGGTCAGCATTTGTGACCTATAATTAGGAAAACCAATGCGCCAGTCTGACGCAACCCAGGGAGACCGCCATGACCAGTCCAAAGATTTCACTCAATGACCGTTTTGATCTGGAAAGATCGACTGTGCTGCTGAACGGTACGCAGGCTTTGGTGCGCATGTTGCTGATGCAATCCGCACGAGATCGTGCCGCAGGGCTGAACACTGCCGGACTGGTGACTGGATATCGCGGTTCCCCGCTCGGGGCGGTGGATTTGCAGATGTCCAAGGCCCAGAAAGTCTTGACCGAGCAAAACGTCTTGTTTCAACCGGGTTTGAACGAAGATCTGGCTGCGACGGCTCTTTGGGGGGCACAGCAGTCCGAGCTGCGCGGTGAAGGCAAATATGATGGTGTGTTTGGTCTATGGTACGGCAAGGGGCCGGGCGTGGACCGGACAGGTGATGTGATGCGTCACGCGAACATGGCGGGCACCTCGCAGAACGGTGGTGTTTTGATGGCCATGGGGGATGACCACACCGGCGAATCCTCGACCGTGCTGCACCAGTCTGAATGGGCCATGGTGGATGCCTATATGCCCGTGGTCAGCCCAGCGGGTGTTCAGGAAATTCTGGAATACGGGATCTATGGCTGGGCTTTGTCGCGGTTCTCTGGTTTGTGGGTCGGTCTGAAGACGATGAAAGATACCGTTGAGGCCACAAGCGTGGTTAACGGCGATCCGAACCGGATGAAGCTGGTCACACCGCAGTTCGATATGCCTGAAGGTGGGTTGAACATCCGGCTGGGGGACACGCCACATGCGCAAGAGGCGCGGATGATTGACTTCAAGCGCTACGCTGCCGAAGCCTTTAGCCATGCCAATAAGATGGACAAGCGGATGTGGGGCAAGCCCGGTGCCAAGATCGGCTTTGTCGCGGCGGGCAAGAACTGGCTGGACCTGATTCACGCGCTTAGCTTGCTGAACATCGACGAGAACGAAGCGGAGCGTTTGGGAATCTCGCTTTACAAAATCGGGCAGACCTTTCCGCTTGATATGCGCGGTTTCCATGCCTTTGCCGAAGGTTTGGATCTTGTCGTTGTGGTTGAGGAAAAGCGCAAGCTGATCGAGGTTCAGATCAAGGAAGCCCTGTTTTCGGATCAGCATCGCCGGGTTTACGGCTGGTACAAAGGTGGCGGCGCTGGGCTGGAGCATGGCGAAGAGCTGTTCCCGACGCGCGGCGCATTGGATCCGATTTATATCGCCCAGAAACTGGGTGAAATTCTGATCGAAGAGGGGCGTGATACCGACGGTGTCAAAGCTGGTATGGCTGCATTGGACGAGGCGCGCCGTGCTGATAACGCCGAGGATATCGCGGCGCGGATGCCGTATTTCTGTTCCGGTTGCCCGCATAACTCTTCTACAAAGGTGCCCGAGGGCAGCCGCGCGTATGCAGGCATCGGCTGTCATTACATGGTGCAATGGATGGACCGCGAAACCACGGGTTTTACCCACATGGGCGGGGAAGGGGCGAACTGGATCGGCGAAGCGCCGTTCTCCAACCGCAAGCATGTGTTTCAGAACCTGGGGGACGGCACCTATAACCACTCTGGTGTGCAAGCGATCCGTGCAGCCCTAGCGGCGGGCACCAATATTACCTATAAAATCCTGTACAATGACGCGGTTGCGATGACGGGCGGGCAGCACAACGAGGGCGATCTGAACGCGCCACGCATTGTCGCCGAGCTGAAGGCGATGGGGATCAAGAACCTTGCTGTCGTCTATGACGAGAAAGAAGACGTCGATGCCACAGCTTTCAAAGGTGTGCCCATGCATGAGCGTGCCATGCTCGACACGGTACAAAAGGATTTCGCTACCAAGGAAGGCGTGAGCGCGATTGTCTATATTCAGACCTGCGCGGCTGAAAAACGGCGTCGTCGCAAGCGCGGGCTGTTTCCAGATCCTGACAAGCGATTGTTTATCAATACGGATGTCTGCGAGGGCTGTGGTGATTGCGGGGTTCAATCCAATTGCGTTTCGCTTGTCCCCGCTGAAACCGAGCTGGGGCGTAAACGCGCAATCGACCAGTCATCCTGCAACAAGGATTTCTCTTGCGTCAACGGATTCTGCCCGTCGTTTGTGACGCTTGAAGGCGCGACAGTGCGCAAGGACCCGACAACCGAGATCAAGCTTCCCGATCTGCCGATGCCGGAGCTGCCGGCAATTGACGGCACCTACAACGTTGTGATCACCGGCGTTGGCGGCACTGGTGTTGTGACGATTGGCGCATTGATGGCACAGGCGGCACAGCTGGACGGCAAAGGCGCGGGCATGATGGAGATGGCGGGCCTCGCGCAAAAAGGTGGCGCGGTGCATATCCACTGCCGTCTGGCAAATGATCCGGCAGATATCTCGGCCATCCGCGTCGCCACCGGCGAAGCGCATGCGCTGATCGGGGGGGATTTGGTGGTTTCGGCCGGGTCGAAGACGCTGGGTCTGACACAGGGCGGACGCACAGGCGCAGTGGTCAACTCGCACCAGATCATCACCGGCGATTTCACCCGCGATACAGAATTCCAGATGCCCTATGATCGGCTGACGCTGGCACTTGAGGCACGGTTGAAAGACGGCGTGACGCTTTTTGATGCTTCTGATCTGGCCAAGGCCAGCTTGGGCGATTCGATCTATTCCAATATGATGGTGTTAGGGGGGGCGTGGCAAAAAGGGCTGGTGCCTCTGACCTTCGAGGCAATGCAAGAGGCGATCCGGATGAATGGCGCGGCGGTTGAACGCAACCTTCGGGCATTCGATATCGGGCGCTGGGCGGTCTTGTATCCGGAAGATGCGCGGCGCGTTTCAGAGCTCAAGGTCGTTGCGTTGCCAAAGACACTGGAAGACCGGATTGCGTTTCGCATGGATCATTTGACTCAATATCAGGGCAAACGTCTGTCCAACCGCTATGCCAAGCTGGTGAACGGTGTCGGGGACGATGCGGTCAAGGCGGCGGTGGCGGAAGGCTATCACAAGTTGTTGTCTTACAAGGACGAATACGAAGTGGCGCGCTTGTTGCTGAACAGCCGTGAACAGGCGCAGGCCGAGTTTGAGGGGAATTTCAAAATGTCATTCAACCTTGCCCCGCCACTGCTGTCCAAAACCGGCCCCAACGGACGCCCGATGAAGCGCGAATTCGGCCCCTGGCTGGAACGGCCTTTGCGGGTCATGGCGCGGATGAAGGGGCTGCGCGGTACGCCGCTGGATATTTTCGGTTACACGGCGGAACGCAAGATGGAGCGGGCATTGATCAAGCAATACGAGCAGGATATGGCAGAGGTGCTTGCAAAACTGACGGACCAGACCCGTGAAGCAATCGTCGCTTTGGCTGAATTGCCAAAACAGATCAGAGGGTTCGGTCCGGTGAAGCAGGCAGCAGAAGCCAAGGCTGCGAAGCGGCGGGAGGAACTGCTAAGCGTGATCCGCGCAGGCGGCACGGAGATGACCAAAGCGGCGGAGTAGCGATGGCGATAGGTATTTTTGACAGCGGGTTAGGCGGTTTGACCGTTTTGCAAGCCGTGCAGGAGCGGCTGCCGGAGGTGGAGTTTGTCTATCTCGCTGACAGCGCACATGCGCCTTACGGGGTGCGTACAGCGGAAGATATCTATCAACTGACCATTGCCGCCACCCAGCGGTTGTTTGATGCAGGCTGTGATCTGGTGATCCTGGCCTGCAATACCGCCTCGGCGGCTGCGTTGCGCCGGATGCAGGAATCCTGGGTGCCGTCAGATAAACGGGTGCTGGGCGTCTTTGTGCCTTTGATCGAGGCACTGACGGAACGGCAATGGGGTGATAATTCACCGCCCCGCGAGGTCGCGGTGAAACATGTGGCGTTGTTTGCAACACCTGCCACCGTGTCCAGTCGTGCGTTCCAGCGCGAACTGGCGTTTCGTGCGATCGGCGTGGACGTCGAAGCGCAAGCTTGCGGCGGCGTTGTTGATGCGATCGAGGACGGTGATTTCATTCTGGCCGAAGCATTGGTGCGCAGTCATGTCGATGCCCTGAAACGGAAAATGCCGGAACCTCATGCGGCAATTCTGGGGTGCACCCATTACCCGCTGATGCAAGAGACCTTTCAATCCGCGCTGGGCGAGGGTGTGAACGTCTATAGTCAGGCCAATCTGGTTGCAGAAAGCCTTGCGGATTACATTGAACGGCATCCGGACAAGATGGGCACAGGCAGCGCCGCTTTTCTGACAACCGGTGATCCGGCAAAAGTGTCCTCGCGGGCGACCCAATTTTTGCGACGATCAATCAGCTTCACTGCCGCCTGATTTTCGCTTAAATGATACCCGAACAAGGGACAAAAATGATGTTTAATATCGCGATTCTGGGTGCATCCGGTTACACGGGTGCCGAGCTGATCCGGTTGATTGCCGGTCACTCTTCAATGCAAATCAAAGCTTTGGGAGGTAACTCCAAGGCCGGTCAGAGCATGGCGGACGTGTTTCCGCACCTGCGCCACCTGAATTTACCGGCGCTTGTGACAATCGAGGACATCGATTTTTCTCAGATCGACCTGTGTTTTTGCGCTTTGCCGCACAAAACTTCGCAAGAGGTCATTGCCAATTTACCGGCTGATCTGAAGATTGTTGATCTCTCAGCTGACTTCCGGCTGCGCGACCCTGAGGCCTATCAGAAATGGTACGGCAATCCGCATGCCGCCTTGGAACAGCAGGGCGAAGCAGTGTACGGGCTGACCGAGTTTTACCGGGACGAGATCAAAGCCGCGCGGTTGGTGGCTGGCACCGGGTGTAACGCCGCGACGGGGCAGTTTGCCTTGCGGCCGTTGATTGCGGCGGGGCTGATTGATCTGGACGAGATCATAATGGATCTGAAATGCGCCGTATCAGGGGCAGGCCGGTCGCTAAAGGAAAACCTGCTGCACGCGGAATTGTCCGAAGGGTATCACGCCTATGCCATTGGTGGGACGCACCGGCATTTGGGCGAGTTTGACCAGGAATTTTCTGCGGTGGCGGGACGCCCTGTTCAAGTGCAATTCACCCCGCATCTGGTGCCCGCGAACCGTGGCATTCTGGCAACCTGTTATGTCAAAGGTGATGCACAGGCGCTGCATGCGGAGCTTGAAAAAACCTATGCGGATGAACCCTTTATCGAGGTGCTGCCTTTCGGTGAAGCACCAAGCACACGTCACATCCGCGGATCAAACTTCTGTCACATTGGTGTTGTGCAGGATCGCATCGCGGGACGCGCAATAGTGGTTGCTGCCCTTGATAACCTGACAAAAGGTAGCAGCGGGCAGGCATTGCAGAATGCCAATCTGATGTTAGGTATAGCGGAGACCGAGGGGCTGATGATGGCCCCGCTATTTCCGTGAGCGGCATGAAAAGCCTGAAGAAACAAAGACGTATCCAAGTGATTGCGCTGGCGGTTGTGGCCTTGATCGGCTCAACCGCCCTGATCGGCTATGCCATGCGCGACGGGATCAACTTTTTCCGTGCGCCCTCGCAAGTAATGGCAGAGCCGCCTGCAGCCTCTGAAGTGTTTCGCATTGGCGGTTTGGTCGAAGAAGGCACTTTGGTGCGCGGTGAGAGTGAAACCGTGAGCTTTAGCGTGACTGACGGTGGCGCAACAGTGCCGGTGACCTATCGGGGGGTGTTGCCCGATCTGTTTGAGGAAGGTCAGGGCATGGTGGGTACGGGAAGCTACATTAACGGCGTCTTCGAAGCGACTGAAATTCTTGCAAAACATGACGAAACCTACATGCCGAAAGAGGTCGTCGACGCCCTCAAGGCGCAGGGCGTCTATGTGGAGCCGGACAGCTAACAGCGTGCGCTGCGACATCATACCATTAACCAATTTCTGACCTTCTGACCGCGAAAAGTGGTGAGGAGCAGCTGATGGTGTCTGTCAGGCAAATTGCAGAAGAAATTGTCGCCCGCGAGGGTGGATTTGTGAATGATCCCGATGATCCGGGCGGGGCGACAAACTTTGGTGTGACGATCCATACGATGCGTCGGTTGGGTGTCGATCTGAACCAGGATGGTCAGGTGGACCTGCGCGATGTCAAAGCGTTAAGCCGCGGGCAGGCCGTTGATATTTTTATCAAACACTACTTTCAGAGACCACTGATCAGTGACTTGCCGGAACCGTTGCAACCGTCGGTTTTTGACATGTACGTCAACGCGGGGGCGAACGCGATACGTATCCTTCAACAGCTTCTGCGCAAAATGGGGGGCAACGTTGCCGTTGACGGTGTGTTGGGTCCGCAAACCCTAGCCGCTGCGCGGCAGGCGATGGTCGCTGCGCCCGATCATCTGGTGGATGCCTATGGGATCGCGCGGCGCAACTACTATTTCAGATTGGCAGATCAACGGGTTGCCAGCCGGAAATATGCGCGCACCCGCGCGGGGGGCAAAGGTGGCTGGATCAAAAGGGCCGAAGAGTTTATCGCCCCGATCTATCATCTGAGCCCGGAAGCATTTCAGCAAAGGGTGTCAGCATGGGGTTGATCGAACGCTTGTTGACGGTTGTATTTGGTGGGAACACCAATGTTGTGCGTGAAACGGTCGAGGTGTTTCGCGAGAACGCCGAAGCGGGGGCGCAGCGCAACGCCGGTGTTCAGGGGCAGGCGATGGCACAATTCGGGACCGAATTTCTGGTGCCGCGTCGGGGCAGGTTTGACCGTTTCATGGACGGGCTGAACCGTTTGCCGCGTCCGGCGTTGGCTTTGGGGACGCTGGGCTTGTTTGTTTCGGCCATGGTCGAACCCCTGTGGTTTGCCGAACGTATGCAGGGGATCGCGCTGGTGCCTGAACCGCTGTGGTGGCTATTGGGAGTGATCGTGTCTTTTTACTTTGGTGCCCGTCATCAGGTTAAGGCGCAGGAATTTCAGCGCGAGATCGTCAGCGGTGTTGCACAGGTGCCCGAGGTACTGCGCAATATTTCCGCCATTCGTGCCCTTGGTGCAGATAGCATCGCTGTGGCTGATACTGCACCGGATGCGAGGCTTTTGGCACGCGCGGTCGAACCGCAGGGGAATGCAGCGCTTGAAGCGTGGGAGCGGTCACGGCGTTGACTGCGACTCTTTGGCGCCGACGTAGGCAGAATTGACGTGGCGGTGGGCGGGATTGCCGCCTATATTCGGGATATGATTACAGAACTCGGACACTTCGCCCTCATCCTCGCAGCCCTTGTCGCCGTCGTGCAAATGGTGGTGCCTCTAATCGGCGCCCAAAAACGCTGGGCGGGATGGATGGCCGTCGCTGAACCCGCAGCAGGGGCGCAGTTTGCGCTGACGGCCTTGTCGTTCGGCGCCCTGATGTGGGCATTCATTGTCTCTGATTTCTCATTGCGGCTGGTCTGGGCAAACAGCCATTCCGCCAAGCCGATGCTCTATAAGATCAGCGGAACATGGGGCAATCACGAAGGGTCAATGCTGCTTTGGGTATTGATCGTGACCCTTTTCGGTGCAATGGCCGCATGGTTCGGGGGCAATCTGCCACCCACCCTGAAAGCGCGGGTGTTAAGCGTACAGGCGGCGATTGCGTTGGCATTTTTCGGCTTTATCCTGTTTACGTCAAACCCTTTCCTACGTCTGGAAACACCGCCTTTTGACGGACAGGACCTGAACCCGCTGTTGCAGGATCCCGGCTTGGCATTTCATCCGCCGTTCCTCTACCTCGGCTATGTCGGGTTGAGCATGACCTTCAGCTTTGCCGTGGCGGCTCTGATGGAGGGGCGCGTGGATGCCGCCTGGGGACGATGGGTACGCCCATGGACTTTGGCGGCGTGGATTTTCCTGACCATCGGTATCGCATTGGGGTCATGGTGGGCCTATTACGAGCTGGGTTGGGGCGGCTTCTGGTTCTGGGATCCGGTTGAAAATGCGTCGTTTATGCCATGGCTACTGGCCGCCGCGCTGTTGCATTCCGCCATCGTTGTCGAGAAACGTGAAGCGTTGAAAAGCTGGACAATCTTGCTGGCGATTCTGGCCTTTGGTTTTTCGCTGATCGGGACATTCATTGTGCGCTCTGGATTACTGACGTCGGTACATGCTTTCGCCAACGATCCTGAACGCGGCATCTGGATTTTGATGATCATGGGGTTCTTTATGGGGGGCGCTTTGGTGCTGTTCACCCTGCGGGCTGGCGCGATGGAGGCTAAAGGAGTTTTTGCCTTGGCCAGCCGTGAATCCGCCCTGGTGTTGAATAACCTGCTGCTCGCGGTTGCCTGTTTTGTGGTGTTTGTCGGCACGATGTGGCCGTTGGTCGCTGAGATGTTCTTTGATCGCAAGCTTAGTGTCGGACCGCCGTTCTTTAACGCTGCCTTTACACCCTTCATGGTGGTGCTTGGATTGGTTTTGCCGGTTGGATCCGCGATGCCTTGGAAACGGGCCCAGCTATTGAAGGCGATGCGCCCGTTTCGTTATGTCTTTCTGCTGGCGCTGGCCGTTGGGGGCCTTACCTATGCGATGCAATCAGGGCGTAGCCTGATCGGGCCGGTTGGCTTGTTCTTAGGCGCTTGGCTGGTGATGAGCGTCGTTGTGGAACTGGTGCAACGCACCGGCCGCGGGCCGAACCGTCTGCGGCGTTTGACACGTTTGCCGCGTGCGGATTGGGGCAAGGCGACGGCGCATGCGGGTCTGGGCATCACCATGGCCGGTATCGCCGGGTTGACCGCGTGGACACAGGACGACATTCGCGCGGTGCAGTTGGATCAGCCGTGGACCGTTGGTAAATACGAGCTGACCCTGACAGATGTACAAGAATTGCGGGGGCCGAATTACCTGTCGACGATGGGCGTTTTGACGCTGCGCGAGGGGGGCGGTTTTATTGCTGAATTACGCCCGGAAAAGAGGTTCTATCCGGTTGCGCAGATGCCTACAACCGAAGCTGGGATTGATTATGATCTGATCCGCGACGTGTATGTTGTAATCGGAGATCAGCAGAATAACGGGGGCTGGACCATCCGCACCTATATCAAACCGCTGACCAACTGGATCTGGATCGGCGCGGCACTGATGGCGCTTGGCGGGTTGTTAAGCCTGTCGGACAGGCGTTTCCGTGTGGCAGCAGGGGCGACGAACAAGGGCGATCAAGCACCGGTGCCTGCGGAATGAAACAGCTTGTTGTGATCCTGATGTTGATTGCCGCGCCGCTTTGGGCTGTGCAGCCCGACGAAATTCTGGACGATCCGGTGCTTGAGCAACGTGCGCGTGAATTGTCCAAGGGTCTGCGCTGTCTGGTGTGCCAAAACGAGAGCATTGACGAAAGCAACGCCACCCTTGCGCGGGATTTACGCCTGTTGGTGCGTGAACGTCTGGTGGCGGGGGACAGCGATGAAGCCGCCGTCGATTATATCGTCGCACGCTATGGTGAGTTTGTGTTGCTTAATCCGCCGGTTGTCGGCGCCAACTGGCTGCTTTGGGGGGCAGGCCCGTTGATGTTGCTCCTGGCCGGGGGGGTTGGGTTTGCCTATGTGCGGGGACGGTCCGCTGCACGGACAGGTAACGATGCACCGCTTAACGATGACGAGCAAGCGCGGCTCAACGATATTCTGGGACGTTGAACAGCTTTTCCTTCGGTGACGTCCGGTTTTGCTGGTTCCCTGAGGCTGCTTTGTTATCACTGTAAAAAATTGCGAAAAAGGATGCTCGATTATGGACTACCAGACCATTACCTATACCGTTGAAAACGATGTGGCGCTTATCACCATGTCGCGGGCCGACAAGATGAATGCGCTGACAACGCAGATGCGTGCGGAAATCGCTCATGCTGCGAGCCAGGGCGGCAAGGACGCGCGGGTACTGGTCCTCACTGGCGCGGGGCGGGCGTTCTGTTCCGGGCAAGACCTTGGCGACAGGACGGGTGGATCGTCTATTGATATGGAGCGGACACTACGGGATGAGTATGCGCCGATGTTGCGGGCAATTGTGAACTGTCCTGTGCCAACAATCGCAGCGGTGAATGGCCCCGCGGCAGGGGCAGGTGCGAACCTTGCTCTGGCGGCGGATGTGGTGATCGCGACAGAATCGGCCTATTTCCTTCAGGCATTTACGCGCATCGGGCTGATCCCGGATGCGGGGGGGACTTATGTGTTGCCACGTTCGATGGGGACCGCCAAAGCGATGGGGGCCGCCCTGTTTGCAGATAAGATCAGCGCGCGTCAGGCCGATGACTGGGGCATGATTTGGGAAGCGGTGCCAGACGCGGATTTCGATGCCAACTGGCGCGGCAAGGCGGCCCATTTGGCCGCAGGCCCAACCACAGCCTACGCCGAGGTCAAGAATGTCATCCGCGGATCTTGGAACAATAATTTCGAAGAGCAGCTGACCCTTGAAGCCCAGGCGCAAGGCATCTGCGGCAAGTCGCGGGATTTCAAGGAGGGCGTTCTTGCCTTTACCGAAAAACGTCCTGCAACATTCGAGGGGCGTTAAGGTTTTGGCCTCGACCTTGGGGTCGGGGCCATTCGTCTTGGATTAAATAGAGCGTTCCACCAAAAGCACATCTTCGGCTGACACTGCGGGCCCGGCGGCCCGTGCGATGACCGCTACGGCCACTCCGTCAGCCAGCACCGTATGCACCGAACCTGAGACCTGTTTGATGGTGATCTCTGGTGGCGTTTCACCCTTGTTATAGACCACTGCGACCTGATCACAGTCATGCATCGTGTCGGGCACAAAAGCGCCCTGCGGGGCACCCTGATGGATCTTGGTTCCTGGCATCAAACCGGCGGCATGTTCCCAGCGCAACGTGCCGGCATAGCTGTCACGGTTCATGTCAAACGTCCCCTGTCGTTGCTGCGGTTTGTTCGTGCCTGAGCCCGTGCCAAACTGCATTCAGCATGTGCGTGTAGCGCAAGGGTGGCAAGTATGAGGCCGGAAAAAACGGCGGTGAACACAACAAACATGAGGCTTCCTTCGATATGTTGAGGCTACGCTAACGGCTTGGCACCATGAGCGTCAATGATCGGTCCCTCATTGTATAACGGCGCGAAACAATGCCATCATTGTGCCATATTTGAGCTCTTTCCGTTTCGATACCGGCAATGGCACGGGAAACAATTTCACGGTTTTCTGCTTATTTTGGCAGGTGAAACACAGTTAGTCGAAAATTGATTCGGATGAAAACGCGGGCCGTCCTGCCACATTTGCCACCCTCGAGCGGGCGGGCCGCCAGCGTAGCGACGAGACCAGACATGAAAACGCCCCGGACAGGCCGGGGCGTTTTGGTCGTTCATTCTTCGGTCGATCAGCGGTTTTCGATGTCCACGTAATCGCGAGACGTTTCACCCAGATACAACTGGCGTGGGCGGCCGATCTTGTTCTGTGGATCCGCGATCATCTCTTTCCACTGCGAAATCCAACCGACAGTGCGCGACAGCGCAAAGATCGGGGTGAACATCGAGGTCGGGAAACCCATCGCCTCCAGAATGATGCCGGAATAAAAGTCGACGTTCGGGAACAGCTTTTTCTCTGCAAAATACGGATCGCTCAGCGCCGCTTTTTCAAGTTCCTTGGCGACCTGTAGAACCGGGTTGTTGTCAACACCGAGCAGTTCCAGCACTTCGTCGGCGCTTTCCTTCATCACTGTCGCGCGGGGGTCGTGGTTTTTGTAAACGCGGTGACCAAAGCCCATAAGACGGAAGGGGTCGTTCTTGTCTTTTGCACGGGCGATGAATTCCGGAATGCGGTCCGGTGTGCCAATCTCTTTCAGCATCTCGAGACAGGCTTGGTTCGCACCGCCATGGGCAGGACCCCAGAGGCAGGCAATGCCCGCTGCGATACAGGCAAAGGGGTTCGCACCAGAAGACGACGCCAGACGCACGGTAGAGGTCGAGGCGTTCTGTTCGTGATCGGCGTGCAGCGTAAAGATACGGTCCATTGCACGGCTAAGGATTGGATTAACGACGTAATCCTCAGCGGGAACGCCGAAACACATGCGCAGGAAGTTTGACGCATAGTCCAGATCATTGCGTGGATATTCGAATGGCTGGCCAATGGTGTACTTATAGGCCATCGCGGCAATCGTTGGCATCTTGGCGATCAGACGGATCGTCGCGACCTCGCGCTGCCATTCATCGGTGATATCGGTGCTGTCGTGATAGAAAGCCGACATTGCGCCGACAACGCCAACCATAATCGCCATCGGATGCGCATCGCGACGGAAGCCGCGGAACAGATACATCATTTGCTCATGCAGCATGGTGTGGTTGGTTACACGGCTTTCGAAGTCTTCCAGCTCTGCCGGAGAGGGCAGATTGCCATAAAGCAGCAAATAGCAAACTTCGAGATAGTGGGATTTCCCGGCCAGTTGATCAATCGGATAGCCACGATGCAGAAGCACACCTTCTTCACCGTCAATAAAGGTAATCGTGCTGTCGCATGCGGCAGTCGAGGTAAAGCCGGGGTCATAGGTAAAGACATCAGCCTGCGCATAAAGCTTGCGGATATCAATCACGTCGGGGCCGGCTGTCGGCGAGAATATCGGAAGGTCGTAGCTCTTGCCATCAATGGTCAGCGTTGCGGATTTCGTGCTCTCGGTCATGCGGTCCCTTTCGTCCTGTTGGCAGCAAGGCGTTCTGCCTGCTGTCTGGGGCTTGGCCCATCGTTGGGGGCCGTACCATCTGTTATCTTGTCCGATGTTGAGAAGTGGTTAACCGCTTCTCAACCCGTAGCGTCGCTTAGGCGGGCGAGGGTTTCGTCGCAGCCCAACACAAGCATCATGTCATAAACAGATGGAGTTACTGCGCGCCCTGCAAGTGCCGCCCGAAGGGGCCCCGCGAGTTTTCCGAATTTGGTGTCTTTCGCGGCTGCAAAGCCGTTCATCACCTGTTCCAGCGTTTCTTTATCCCAGCTAACATTTTGCAACTGCGGCGTCAATTCGTTCAGCATACCACGGGATACATTGTCGAGGTTTTTTGCCGCCTTTTCATCCGGAACTACCGGGCGTGAAGTCAGGATAAAGTGTGCTTTTTCAATTAGTTCAGGTAAGGTTTTTGCCCGTTCTTTGAGGCAATAAAGAGCCCGTTCCAAACCGTCACTTTGTTGCGGAGTCAGGGCGGGAAGGTCTGCTGCTGCCAAATATGCCTCACACTCTTGCCGCAACGCAGCGTCATCCGAAGCGGCGATATGCTGGCCACAGATGTTTTCCAGTTTTTTCAAGTCGAATTGTGCGGGGCTTTTGCGGATGCCATCCAGATCGAACCATTCAAGTGCCTGTGCATCACTAAAAAACTCATCATCCCCATGGCTCCAGCCCAGACGGGCCAGATAATTACGCATGCCCGCTGCAGGATAACCCATAACCTGATATTCCTGTGCGCCCAAGGCGCCATGGCGTTTACTCAGCTTTTTGCCATCGTCGCCGTGAATGAGCGGAATATGGGCCCAGACCGGCACTTCCCAACCCATCGCATCGTAAATCATCATTTGCCGCGCCGCATTGTTGAGGTGGTCGTCGCCGCGTACGACATGGGTCACGCCCATATCGTGATCGTCGACAACAACCGCCAGCATATAGACAGGTGTGCCATCGGAACGTAACAGAACCATGTCGTCCAGCGTGCTGTTCTGAATGGTCACATCGCCCTGTACCTTGTCGCGTATCACGGTTGTGCCGTCTTGGGGGGCTTTGATACGCACGACATAAGGCGCGTCAGGATGGGTGGACCCTTCCGCATCGCGCCAGGGTGAATGGTACAAGGTGCTTTTACCCTCGGCCTTTGCCGCCTCGCGAAACGCGCTGATTTCATCTTGGGTTGCGAAACACTTATAGGCCTTGCCCTGTGCCAACAGATCCAGGGCTACTTCGGCATGGCGCGGCGCATTGTCGAACTGGCTGACGATTTCGCCGTCATGATCCAGCCCCAGCCAAGCCATGCCTTGCAGGATGGCTTGGGTGGCTTCGGGGGTCGAGCGGGCACGATCGGTGTCTTCAATACGCAGCAAAAACTTGCCACCACGGCCCCGCGCGTAAAGCCAGTTGAACAAAGCGGTTCTTGCCCCGCCAATATGCAGAAAACCAGTGGGCGAGGGGGCGAAACGGGTGACAACTGGGGCGGTCATGTTGGCTCTTTCTTAACAGAATTCAATCGGAACAGGACTGCGTTTACATTTCGCTAACCATCGTTCCGCTAGTGTTGCGGCCTGTCTATCCAGTGCGGTGAACGGGAGCAAGTATGGGCCGCATCAGCAGAGTGTTAATAGCGGTCCGCAATCGCGCAGAAGCTTCCTTGCTGGCACAGCACGGTCATATGTTGGGCTGGGTTCCTGTCTGTCTTGCCTTTGGCATCGGCTGCTATTTTTCACTCAAATGGGAGCCGGAATGGCCGGTTTTCGTCTGGCTGGCCCTGGCCTTTCTGGTGTTTCTGGGGGCCGCATGGCGCTTGCCGGAAGCTGTTTCGCCTTTTGCGCTGGGGGTCTGTCTGTGCATTGCCGGTTTTACCGTGGCCGGCGTGCGAGCGCATTCGGTTGCCGGGCCGGTTTTGGGTTGGCGTTACTACGGGGCGCTTGAAGGGCGGATTGTCGCGATTGACCGAAGCCAGTCGGACGCATTGCGTCTGACGCTGGATCAAGTGCGTCTTGATAGGGTTCCGCCCGAAAAGACGCCACTGCGTGTGCGCATCTCGTTGCATGGCAAGGCACCGGCAGGCATCACACCTGAACCCGGGCTGCGGGTTATGACCACCGCGCATCTTTCGCCGCCTTCCGGTCCGGTGGAGCCGGGGGGATTTGATTTTCAACGTCACGCCTGGTTTGCCGGTTTGGGAGCCGTCGGATATTCGCGTGTTCCTCTTATGGGGGCTGCTCCTGCTAGCGAAGGGCATGCAGGGCTGATGGTTTTCCGCATTCGCATGGCAGCCTCCGCACATATCCAAATGCGGCTGGCAGGCGATACCGGCGGATTCGCGGCAGCCATTACAACGGGGGATCGCAGCGCCATTAGCCAGGACGCACTTAATGCCTTGCGGATCAGCAACCTTGCCCACCTTTTGGCAATATCAGGCCTGCACATGGGCTTGTTGACTGCTTTCGTCTTTGCCGGTTTGCGACTGATCCTTGCGGCGCACCCGGTTGCAGCCCTGCACTGGCCCACCAAAGGGATTGCGGCCGTCGGAGCCTTGATCGCGGCGGCGGGATATCTTGCGCTTTCTGGCGGTAATGTCGCGACCCAACGTGCCTTTATTATGGTTGCTGTGGCGCTTGCCGCCTTGGTCATCGGGAGGCGTGCTTTATCCTTGCGGGCGGTCGCGGTGGCAGCAACCATCGTTCTGGTGCTGCGCCCCGAAGCGTTGATGGGACCCGGTTTTCAAATGTCTTTTGCAGCCACTACGGCTCTGGTCGCAGTCTTTGGCTGGCTGCGCGAGAGGGATCAAAGCTGGTTGCCACCATGGGCCAAGCCGGTCTTTGCCACGGTGATCTCTTCTGCAGTTGCAGGCCTTGCCACGGCCCCGATTGCAGCGGCCCATTTCAATTCAATTGCACATTACGGGCTGATCGCAAATCTAGCGTCGGTGCCCCTGATGGGGTTGCTTGTGATTCCGTCAGCGGTGTTTGCATTGTTGATGGCCCCGCTGGGGCTGGATTGGATCGGGCTTTGGGTGATGGGGCTGGGATTGGAGTGGATACTTGGCGTGGCGCGGTCCGTGGCGGAACTCGAAAACGCCCGTGGTTTTGTGATCAAACCAGGTGCCTGGGTCTTGCCCTTGTTATCACTGGGTTTTCTGACCATCGTCTTATGGCAGGGGCGTCTGCGTTGGGTTGGGCTGCCCGCAATGGTTCTTAGCCTTGTTTTATGGCAGGGTGCGGTACGGCCCGACCTGCTGATCGCGGATACCGGTACATTGGTGGGCATCATGACGCCCGAAGGGCGCGCGTTGAGCAGGGCCAAGGGTGCCGGGTTTGTCGCGCGAAACTGGTTGGAAAACGACGGTATTGGTGGCACCCAGCAAGCAGCGGCAAAACTTTGGCAGCAAGGCGATGTTGTGCATCTTTCCGGCAAGCGGGCGCTGGCGGCATTCCAGGGATGTACAGCAGATCAGATCATTGTCGCCTCGGCCAAGGCCGACACCCTGTCCGGTCTACCCTGTAGGGTTTTCGATCCGGCCAGCCTTAAACAGACCGGGGCGGTGGCGATGCGAAAAACAGGCGCGGGGTGGCGGATTACAACCGCCCGCGACCTCGCCGGAGACCGGCTTTGGACCCATTGGCCCAAAGCGCCACCGCTGGGTCAATATGTTCGGATCAGCCCCACCAAACGGCCCTGAACCTTGACCAGATGGGCCGGAAATACCCTTGTTTCATAAGCAGGGTTGGCAGCCTCAAGCGCGACGGATGCACCCTTGCGGCGGAACGTCTTCAGCGTGGCTTCATGGTCTTCGACAAGGGCCACAACGATATCGCCGTCATCTGCCGTCGATGTTTCGCGGATCACCACAACATCGCCGTCGTTGATCCCCGCATCAATCATCGAATCGCCTTTGACCTCCAAAGCGTAATGTTCGCCGGAACCGGCAAGCATACCTGCCGGAACGGTCACCGAATGGGTCATATGGTTGATGGCTTCGATCGGCACACCAGCCGCGATCCGTCCCATAACGGGCACGCTCATCGCGTCAGCCGTGCCCACAGGCAAGGCACCCGTCGGGGGGGCGATATCGGGTTTGTCCCCTTCTATCACGCGGGGGGTAAAACCGGGGTTTGGCGCACCGCCAAGGCTTTCGGGCAGCTTCACAACTTCGATGGCGCGGGCACGATGTGCCAGACGGCGGATAAAGCCGCGCTCCTCAAGGGCGGTGATCAGTCGGTGGATACCCGATTTGGAGCGCAGGTCGAGCGCAAGCTTCATTTCATCAAAGCTGGGCGGCACGCCATCACGTTGCACCCGCTTGTGAATAAAGGCCAAAAGATCGAGTTGTTTTTTGGTCAGCATGGCCGCCCCCTTGCGCAAATGGTTTTAATTTGTTCTAGGGATGTTCTTGTTTTGTGTCAACTCTTGTCGCGCATATCGCATTAAAGCGGTGTATAGCTGACCATTTCACCTGCCCTGCGTGCATTGTCATTGACCGGACGGATCAGCAGCGCATCTGCAATTGCCAGAACGCTGAGCAACGCACTGTCCTGACGTGTATCCGGGTGTAATTTCCCGTCAATCAGACGCGCACGCATGTAATGGGCTCGCGGTCCATTGGCTGGCATCTCTGTCGCAAGTGGGGCAGTGAGCAAGGCGGTGGCGGCAGTTCCCAGACCCAGCATTTTGCGTACCAGAGGGGCGACAAACACGGTTCCACAAACCATCGCAGAAACAGGATTACCGGGCAGGCCGATCATCGCTGTGTTGCCCAACCGTCCTGCCATCAACGGTTTGCCGGGACGCATGGCAACCTTATAAAAACTCTGTTCCATTCCCAGTTCGGCAGCGACGGGGGCAACCAGATCATGATCGCCCACCGAGGCACCACCGATGGACACAATCAGGTCGGCCCCTTTGGCCAAATCAAACGCCTGCTTCAACGAGGCTGCAGTATCGCGGGCTATCGGTAACAATCGGGTTTCAGCGCCCAAGCCCTCTAACATCGCGGCCAGTCCAAAACTGTTTGAAGCGACAATCTGATCGGGGCTCGGAGATTCGCCGGGCTGTACCAGTTCGTCGCCGGTGGCAAGGATCGCAACCACGGGTTTGCGGGTGACGGGCACGCTTGCGATGTTCATGGCTGCCAAAAGCGCGATGTCAGCAGGGCGCAGCGCAAGTGGCGCGGCGACGGTCTGCCCAGTAATAAAGTCTCCACCGGCAGGGCGGATGTTATCCTTGTTCCCAATGCGGTGGCCAAGGGTGATCAGGTCGCCACGGCGTGTCACATCCTCTTGAATTACAACGAAATCAGCGCCCTCGGGAACCGGTGCACCGGTAAAGATGCGTACTGCCTGGCCAGCTTTCACCGCGCCGGCAAACCGGTGGCCTGCTGCCGCTTCTCCGATGACTTTGAACATGGCATCCGGTTCAACTTCGGCCCGGCGCAGCGCGTAACCGTCCATGGAAGAGGCCGCAAAAGGTGGCTGTGTCCGCGTGGCAGCAACATCTACTGCCAAAACGCGACCGGCGGCGCGGCGCAGGGGAACGTATTCAATCTCCAACGGTGCGGCCAGTGCGAGGACGGCGGTGCGTGCTTCCTCAACCGAAATCATGTGGCTTCAAACCGGCCCGACTTGCCGCCGTCTTTCAATAGAACACGCAAGCCGCTGATTTCCATTGTCTTATCAACGGCTTTGGACATGTCATAGACGGTCAAGGCAGCGACTGATGCGGCGGTCAGCGCTTCCATCTCTACGCCGGTTTGACCCGTGGTTTTCACCGTCGCGGTGATGCGGATACCTGGCAGGCTGGCGTCTGGCTCCAGATCTACGCTTACCTTGGTGATCGGCAGGGGATGACACAGCGGGATTAAGTCTGAAGTCCGCTTGGCCGCCATGATGCCAGCCAGCCGTGCGACCCCTAGAACGTCACCTTTCTTGGCGCGGCCTTCGGTAATGATATCAAATGTTTCACGGTTCATCTTGATGTGGTTTTCGGCCACTGCTATGCGCGAGGTGACGGCCTTTTCCGACACATCAACCATATGTGCGTCGCCTTTGGCATCAAAATGCGTCAGCGCCATTACATACCTCCGGAGGTCAGCGGGTTGGCAAGTAAATCGCGCGTGGCTTGCGCGACATCTTCCTGTCGCATCAGGCTTTCACCGATCAGAAAACTTCGGGCGCCGTAGGTCGCCATATCGGCAAGGTCATCCGGGGTGTTCAAGCCGGATTCGCTGACAATCATCCGGTCTGCAGGCACCAGCTTTGACAGGGTGCGGGTGCCATCCAGAGAGGTTTCGAAGGTCTTGAGGTTGCGGTTGTTAACGCCGATCATCGGGCTTTTCAGGCGGGTTGCACGCTCCAGCTCTTCAGCATCATGCACCTCGATCAGCGCGTCCATGCCCCAATGGGTCGCGCAGTCCTCCAGTTCGGCGGCTTGCGCATCCGAAACCGAGGCCATGATGATCAGAATACAATCGGCCCCCAGCGCACGTGCCTCGGCGACCTGATAGGTGTCGTACATGAAATCCTTGCGCAAGGCCGGCAGGTTACAAGCAGCACGGGCAGCAACAAGGTATTCCTTTGCGCCTTGAAAGCTCGGGGTATCTGTAAGGACCGAAAGACAGGTTGCGCCACCTGAAGCATAGGCTTGCGCCAGGGTTGCAGGGTCGAAATCTGCGCGGATCAAACCTTTGGACGGGCTTGCTTTTTTGATCTCGGCGATCAGGCCATAGCCCTCGCGGGATGCAGCGTGCAAAGCGTCGGCAAAGGGACGCACGGAACTGGCCGCCTGCGCCTCGGCTTCGACCTCGGCCAATGGTTTTGCAGCCTTGTCGGCGGCCACTTCTTCAAGCTTGTAGGCTTTGATTTTGTCTAGGATAGTGTCGGTCATTTGTCCTCCGGGTTGGCCCAGTTTATGGCGTCCAGTCCCTGTGTCTGCAACCACGCATTGGTGCGGCTGAAGGGGCGGGAGCCGAAAAAACCGCGATAAACGGACAGCGGAGAGGGATGGGCCGTTTCGATTTTGAGATTACCTGTGGCGCTGACCTTTTTCGCGGCTTTCTGTGCGGGGCCACCCCACAGCAGATAGGCGCGCGGCCTTTCGGCCAGACGGGCAAGCACATCTTGCACCAGATGGCCCCATCCAAGCTTTGCATGGGCCTTGGCCGCGCCCTGTGGCACGGTCAGCGCGGTGTTCAGCAACAGCACCCCCTGATCGGCAAGGTCCCCCAGATCGGTACGGGTGCGCAGCACGCCAAGATCACTTTCGATCTCCTTGAAGATATTGCCCAGACTGTCCAGTCGCCCGCCAAAATCCTGCGGTATCGAAAAGGCCAGCCCGTCTGCCTTGCCCGGCGTGTGATAGGGGTCCTGGCCTAGAATAACAACGCGGGTGGCGTCTGGTTGAGTCCGCTCTAGCGCGTGAAAGACGCGGGATGCGGGCGGAAAGACCGGGCGGTCCTCCTGCGCCAGCGCCGTTTCAATCTTGGGCAGGGTTTCGTGGAAAAACGACAGATCCGCCCATCCCCCCAAGCGCGACAGATCGAAACTGCTCATTTTTGGTGCGAAACGGCCGCGACGCGGGTAATCTTTTCCTTCGCGGCACCGGAATCGATGCTGGTTCTGGCCATTTCGACGCCTGACTTCAGATCAGGGGCGGCATCTGCAACCACCAAAGCGGCAGCGGCGTTCAAGAGCACGGCATCACGGTATGCAGAAACCTCGCCGTCCAGCAATGCCTTGAAGTCACGCGCATTTTCTTCGGGTGTGCCACCGACGATATCCTCGAAAGGGTGTACGGGCAGGCCAGCATCCTCAGGGTGTATTTCGAAATCAGTGACAGCCCCGTCGGCCAGAGCAGACACCCAGCTGATACCGGTGATCGTCAATTCATCCGTACCATCCGAGCCATGAACCAGCCAAGCTTTGTCAGAACCCAGTGCCAGTAGTGTTTCGGCCATCGGGCGTATCAGATCGCGCCGGTAAGCGCCGGTCAGCTGGCGTTTGACCGAGGCGGGGTTGGTGAGCGGACCGAGGATGTTGAAAATCGTGCGGGTCCCAAGTTCTGAACGTGTCGGCATGACATGGGCAATGGCAGGGTGGTGCATCGGCGCCATCATAAAACCGATACCGGCTTCGGCCAGCTCTCGTTCGACGACCTTGGGGCCGACCATCACATTCAGGCCCATCTGGGTCAGCGCATCGGCCGCGCCGGATTTTGACGACAGGTTGCGATTGCCATGTTTGGCCACCACGACGCCAGCCCCCGCCACAACAAAGGCCGTCGCCGTCGAGATGTTCAGCGTGCCTTTGCCATCACCGCCGGTGCCGACAATATCCATCGCCCCCTCGGGTGCCGCTACCGGATGGCATTTTGCCCGCATCACCGATGCGGCCGCTGCATATTCATCCACGGTTTCGCCACGGGTGCGCAGGGCCATCAGGAAGCCCCCGATCTGGCTGGGTGTTGCTTCCCCGTCAAAGAGAATTTCAAAAGCCTCGGCGGCTTGGGCGCGAGTCAGCGGACCGTTGGCGGCCGCGTCAATCAGCGGTTTAAGGGCGTCACTCATGCGGGCACCTGCATTGTATTCAGAAAGTTCTGCAACAGGGCATGGCCATGCTCCGAACGGATCGATTCGGGGTGAAACTGCACACCGTGCAACGGGAATTCACGGTGTTGCAGACCCATGATCGTACCATCCTCAAGCGCAGCCGTGATGCGCAAGGCATCGGGAAGTGTATCGCGATCAACAACCAGCGAATGATAGCGCGTCGAGGCGAAAGGTGTCGGTAGACCGGAAAACAGGCCGGTGCCGTCATGATGCATCTGACCTGTCTTGCCGTGCACAATATCCTTGGCGGGGACAACCTTGCCGCCAAAGGCCTGGCCCAGAGTCTGGTGCCCCAGACAGACACCCATCAGCGGGATACGGTTTTCGGCTGCGGCTTTGGTCAGTTCCAGACAAATACCCGCCTGATCGGGGGCACGCGGACCTGGCGAGAGCAGAATGCCGGCGGGGCGCATTGCAAGCGCATCGGCGGTGCTCAGCTTGTCATTGCGGTGCACCTGCACATCCGCGCCCAAAGACCCCAGATAGTGTACAAGGTTGTAGGTAAAGCTGTCGTAGTTATCGATGAGCAGCAACAATGGGCAATTCTTTGCGTTTGGGATGGTCCTTTGGGCTAGAGATATGACAGCCCATCGGAGTATATACGGTGCATAGATGTTCAGGCTTGCCCCGCGCCGTCAAGAGCGCGTGCAGGCAAATTCGGACAGTTGCGCCGTGGATCAGCGGCAGACGCAGTGAGCAGGAGTGAGTGAATGGCACGCGGATTTCTCAGTGGTGCGCTGTTGGGCGGGGTAGTTAGCCTTGGCGTTGGTGGTGTTGCGTCGGTGATTGCTCCGTTGAATGAACCCGTGCAAACCGTGCCGCCGCTGGTCAGTGATACCGCCCCAAGGCGCGGTGAAACGCCACAGTCCGATGACGCCGCCTTAAGCAGCGAAGGGGGCGTGATGGCAGAAGCTTCCGGGGGGGGGGCGCCGGTTGCGACCCGGCCCGCACTGCAAGCCGTGGCCCCTGCGCCCGATAGCCTTAAGGGTTTGGCCGAAACCGCTTCCCCCGCGGCTAAAGCGCCGGTCACCGGTGATGCTGCCGAGCTGGCCGCACCTGCAGATGTGAACCAAATCGGTGCGGTTGACCTGTCTCGGGAAGACCCTGTCATTCCTAATCCACAAGCCTTGGCCCCGATGCTGCCGCAAGATTCGGATGCGGTTGCAATTGACACAGCCCCCGCAGCGCCACCGGCGACCAAGAAGGTCGCAAGCGCCGCAGTGTCGGACGAGACTGCAGAGGAAATAGTCGCAGAAGCACTGGCAAAGGCGCAACGGGCTGTACCGCAGCCCGAGACCGGTGTTGCCCGCCCGACAGAAACCGTAACCGCAGAAAACGCGACCGAAAACACAGTTGCAGACGATGCGGCGGTTGTCGCCCCCCAAGCGCCCGGGCTTGAAGCCGCTCCACAGACAGTACAAACCGAAACCGCCCCTGTGGATCCGCCCGTAAACGCAGCGCCTGAAGAGGATGAAGCCGGCGATAGCCGCGATGGCAGCCCGCAAGTTGCCAGGCTTGCCCCGACGGGGCGTCCGCAGATCGGAACGCCTGCGGTTTCGCTGACCGAACGCAACACCGGCGTGATCGTCAATCGGTTGGGAAACGCCGCGCCGGATGCCAGCATCGCAGATGCGACGATACGCACCGACGCTTCCGCCGGCGGCGATGTACGCCCGATCAGACAATACGCTCAACCCTTTGAAAATGCGGAAGACAAGCCGTTGATGGGCATCGTGCTGATCGACGATGGCCGTGATCCAACCTCGGGGGCGCCCGGCCTCGCTGCGCTGCGCAGCTTTCCCTATCCCTTGAGTTTTGCGGTAGATAGCAGCTTACCGGACGCGGCTGAACGGATCGCCCTTTACCGCGAAGAAGGCTTTGAGGTGCTGGCGATGGTGGACTTGCCGCAAGGGGCGCAAGCGTCTGATGTCGAAACCACGCTTGCGACAACCCTGTCGAAAAAGCATGAAGTTGTCGGCCTGCTTGAGGGCACGGGCGAAGGGTTGCAAGGGTCGCGCGAAGTTGCGGATCAGGTCACCGCGATCCTTGCGCAATCGGGACACGGGTTGGTCACGCGAGATAAGGGGCTTAATACGATGCCCAAGCTGGCGCGCAAAGCCGGTGTACCTGCCGATCCGGTATTTCGCGACTTTGACAGCGAAGGCCAGACGGCTACAGTGATCCGCCGCTTTCTGGATCAGGCCGCGTTCAAGGCGGGTCAGGAAGGTGCTGTGGTCATGTTGGGACGTTTGCGGCCCGATACAATTTCCGCGCTGCTGCTTTGGGGGTTACAGGACAGAGCGGGTAAGGTCGCCTTGGCGCCGATTTCAGCGGTTTTGATGCGCGACGACGGGTAGGAACGTCGCGCAGGCCTATTCAGATGATTTCGTCTTCATCAAACAGCGGATCTGTTTCCAGTTGGGTCGACAGATCGTCCACTGTATCCTCAGATGCCTTCGGGCTGAGTTGTGCCAGATGAAAAACCGCATCGCCTTCGTTGACCACCGGCAGAATCGCACGGCCGATCAGGATTCCGGGGTTTGGGGCGACAAGATCGGTTTCGATGGCACCGAAAGGGTCTGCTACGGTTGCCAGAACATCGCCTTTGGCCACGGTTTCGCCTTCGGCACGGAAGGTCCGCAGTAAACCGCCTGCAGGGGCGCGCAGCCATGTCGAGGCGCTACAGATATGGGGGGCGACTTTTGCTTTGGCGATACCTTTGGCAGGCAACATATCCTTGGAACGCATCACCCGCAAAATCCCGGCAACACCGGCCCGTACTGCCATTTCATCAAACCGCAGCCCTTCGCCCGCTTCATACAGCAAGATGGGCGTGTCGTGTTTCGCGGCCACGGCCCGTAAGGACCCCTCGCGCAGGGGCGAGGTCAGGACCACGGGTGCGCCAAAATCAATCGCCATTTGACGGGTAAAGGGGTCTTTCGGAGAGATGCGTACCTGGGGCAGGTTCGTGCGGTGGATCGCGGCAGAATGTAGATCAATTCCGAAATCACAGCGTTGCACGACCTCGTTGAGGAAAATATATGCCAGACGAGAGCCAAGCGAGCCTGACGGGTGGCCCGGAAAACAACGATTCAGATCCCGCCGGTCCGGCAGGTAGCGCGAGCGGGACAGAAAGCCGAAAGAATTCACCACCGGAACTGCCAGCAATGTGCCGCGCAGGGAGGCGAGCTGCGGCGCGCGCAGCAGGCGGCGCACGATTTCAACGCCGATCACCTCGTCCCCGTGTACGGCCGCGCTGACGCACATGGTGGGGCCTGCGCGTTTGCCATTATGGACCTGCACATGCAGGCCAACCGGCGTATGATCAGGCAGGATCGAAACCGGCAAGGTCACTGTTTGCGACGTGCCGGGGGCGATTGTAACGCCTGCAATTTGAAACGGGGCGTTGGGCATGGGGCCTAGTTCCGTCCGGTACCGTCAAAGCGGGTTGCATCGGCTGCCGCGCGGCGAATGGCGCCGGACTTGTGAATGGTTTCCATAAACTCCGCCTCAGCGTCGCTGTCATAGACCACGCCGCCGCCAGCTTGGATATAGAGGGTGTCATCTTTGATGACGGCTGTGCGCAGCGCGATACACATGTCCATATCACCACCCGCGCTGAAGTATCCGACACCGCCGCCGTAGACACCGCGTTTCTCTGGCTCTAGCTCGTCGATGATCTCCATGGCGCGGACTTTGGGCGCGCCCGAAACCGTGCCCGCAGGCATGCCCGCAAAAAAGGCATCCAGCGCATCACAGCCTTCTTTCAGCTCACCCACGACATTGGAGACGATGTGCATGACGTGTGAATAGCGTTCAACGATGAATTCTTCGGTCGGCCGCACGGTACCGATTTTGGCCACACGGCCCACATCGTTGCGGCCCAGATCAAGCAACATCAGATGTTCGGCCAGCTCCTTTTCGTCCGCCAGCAGATCGACCTCAAGCGCGCGGTCTTCTTCTGGTGTTGCGCCACGTGGCCTTGTGCCCGCAATGGGGCGGATCGTTACTTCGTTGCCAAACACGCGCACGAGGATTTCAGGTGATGCCCCCACCACATGAAAACCGCCAAAGTTGAAATAGAACATAAAGGGCGACGGATTGGTGCGCCGCAGCGAGCGGTAAAGCGAGAAGGGCGGATGGGCAAAACCCTGCGCCCAACGCTGGCTAGGCACCACCTGAAAGATGTCACCGGCAACGATGTATTCGCGGGCTTTCTCAACCGCGGATTTATAGCCTTCGCGGGTGAAGTTGCTGCGTGGTTCGTCGGCTTCTACGGCCTCGCCCAGATTGCGACTGGTGCCCGGCATGGCGCGTTCCAGATCACGTACCGCGTCCATCACTCGTTCGGCGGCCTGTGCATAAGCAGCGCGTGCGCTTTGGCCGTCAGATACCCAAGCGGGAGATACGATCGTCACCTCACCTTTCACACCATCAAGGACGGCAATCACGGAAGGGCGCAACATCATTGCATCGGGCAGGCCAAGCGGGTCTGGGTTCACGTCAGGCAGATGTTCAACCAGCCGGATCATGTCATAGCCGAGATAGCCGAATAGGCCAGCGGCGGCCTGTGGTAAATCTTCGGGCAGGTCGATTTTGGATTCTGCAATCAGATCGCGCAGCACGTCCAGCGGGTTGCCAGCCACATCCTCGAAGGCCTCCGCGTCATAGCGGGCGGCCCGGTTGATGGCGGAACTTTCGCCGCGACAACGCCAGATCAGATCTGGTTTCATGCCGATGATGGAATAGCGGCCACGGACCTCGCCGCCGGTTACCGATTCCAGCACAAAGGCGTTTTCGGCAGCGCCCGTCAGCTTGATCATCAAAGAAACAGGCGTGTCCAGATCCGCAGCCAGTCTGGTATAGACGACCTGGTTGCGGCCTTTTGCGTGGCCTGCTGCGAAACTGTCGAAATGAGGGGTTAATGCCATCTGGTTTATGGGAAATTCACGTGAACGGCCTGCAGGGCGCGTTGATCTATCTGCGGTCCGGCGCGGCGCACCACGTCATCGGCATAGATCGCGAACAAATCCTGCGCCAGCGCCTGATCCATCTGTTCGCCAAGCTGGCTAAGAAGGGCGACACTCTCGTCGCTGTCCGAAGCGGCATCTATTGAATCCAGCCGGACAATCACAACGGTCTCTTCATGAGGCAGAACCCTGATTTCGTCGATCGCCATCTCGAATACCTCAGACATAAAACCGGCGGGGGTATTGGTGATGAAAGCATTGCGCCTTTGGCCGGTTTCGATGAGAGCATCAAGGCCCGCAGTCTCGAACGCGAGGGCGCCAGTCAAGGTCGGAACCAGAGCTTCGGCCTGTTCTGTCAATGCGCTAAGAATCTCTGTCTTGCGCAGGGCAGCACGAACATCTTCGAGAGCATCCTCAAACGGGTTCACCCGCGACGGTAACTCTTCGTCCAGTCGCATGGCAAAGATGCTGCCATCTTCAAGCTGGTTGACCTTGGGGAAATCGCCTGCTGTCAGCGCAGCTGCCGCATCGCGAAAATCGGCATAGGCAGCGATGTCTTCACTGGCCTGCGGATGCCATGCAATGCTTCCCAGTACCATTTTCGTTTCACCGGCCAACTGTTCAAGTGTGGCTCCGCCGGCAAGCTGATCGTCGATATCCTGCGCACGCGCTTCGACGGCACGCACGGCCCGGGCCAGTGCGAGTTCTTCTTGCAGCTCGGCGCGGGCCTCTTCAAAGCTGGTAGCCTGCGCCGGCAGAACGCCGTTGACGCGGAACAAGGCAGGGCCAAGCGGGCTGGGTTGGGGGCCGACGATCTCGCCCACGGCGGCATCAAACACGGCTTCGCCCGCTGCGTCCAACTCAAGCCGACTGACATCGCCAAGGTCGATATCGGCCAAGGTCAGGCCGCGTTCTTCGACCAGATTGCGAAAGCGGGTGCCGCCCACTTCGAGGGCCGCTGCCGCCTGATCCGCGGCTTCCTGATCGGCAAAAACCAGACGTTCGACAAGGCGCCGTTCCGGTTGGTTGTAAACGTCGGCGCGGGCGTCATATTCTGCGCGAAGCTCTTCTACGGGGACCTCGACTTCGTCAATCATGGCATCCGGTGTCAGCAAGGCATAGGTGATCATCTTGGTGTCGGGGAGCATGAATTTATCGGTGTTTGCGTCATAGTAGCTGCGCAACGCTGTCTCTGTTGGTGCAGCCATCGGCGTGGCCAGATTGTCTTCCTTCAGCAGGGTCCAGGTGAAGTTACGCTGCTCTCCCACATAGTTCACCAGTGTCTGAGCAAAGGTAACAGGCATTCTGACACCGCCCATGACCGCGCCTTGCAGCAGGGTGCGTGAGGCTTCCTCACGCAGGGACGTTTCGAATTCTGCTTCGGAAAGGCCTCCTTGTTGCAGCGCAAACCGGTATCCTTCTCGATCAAACTCGCCGTTTACGCCCTGGAAGGATGAAATTTGCAGAATTTCGCTGCGCAAGGCTTCGTCTCCGATGGACAGACCGAGTTCGCTGGTTTCGTGATCCAGCGCCCGGTTGCTGACCAGACGTTGAAGCACGGCACGGTCAAGGCCGATTTCCTGTGCGCGGGCGAAGGGCAGGGACTGGCCGGTCTGCCGCGAGATCGCTTGCATTTCGTTTTGCAACTGGCGGGCATAGCTGTCGACGGGAATGGATTTGCTGCCAACGGTGCCGATGCTGCGGATGTTGCCGCTGAGGTTCGCAGCCCCGAAGCCACCCAGACCAATGAACAAAAGACCCAAAAGGATCCACATGGCGATTTTGCCGATGCCGCTGCGTTTTGCCATGGATGTCGTCCTTATCTGCGTTTCAGACCAGATGTCTAAGCGCTGTCTGCTTGGGGGGCAAGGGGGCGTTGGCTCGCGTGCTAGACGGTGTCGAGTGCGGCGAGCCGGTCAAACAGATCGCTGATGCCTGCTGAATCAAGGTTGGCAAAGGCGATCCGCAGTTGAGCTTTGCCCGCGGGGTCTTCTGCGGGGTAAAACATTGTGCCGGGCAGGCACAGAACCGAGGCGGATTTGACCAGTGCCGGTGCAACTTCGGCCGAGGATTTGGCAAAAGGGTGCCGCATGTAGGCAAAGTAGCCGCCTAGCCCCAAAAGCTGCCAGCCTTTGGCGGCGAGTTTGGGCATGTTCTGCGGAATAGCGGCCCGGCGGGACAGGATTTCGGCGCGCTCGCCAGCCAGCCATTGTTTTAGGTTCTGCATCCCCCAAAGCGCGCCATACTGGCCCAATTGTCCGGGACAGATGGCGACCGTGTCGAGGAATTTCTCGACCTCTGCCAGTCGCTTTTCACTGGCGATCAGCGCCCCGACGCGGTGGCCGGTCAGGCGGTAGGCCTTGGAAAACGAATAGAGGTGAATTAGCGTGTCCTGCCAGTCCGCGTCTTGGAACAGCGCATGCGGGGGGCCGGAGCGGCTGTCAAAATCGCGATAGGTTTCGTCAATGATCAGGGCGATGCCGTGTGAGCGGGCCAGATCAAAGAAAGCTTGCACCAGCTCTGCGGGGTATTCCGCACCTGTTGGATTGTTGGGTGTCACAAGGGCGATGGCACGGGTTCTTGCTGTAATCAGCGCGGCAGCCTTTGCGGGGTCGGGCAGCATATCGGCCTCTGCCGGCAGCGGGACGCTGGTAACGCCAGACATGTCGAGCCACATTTTATGATTGAAATACCATGGGGTTGGCAGGATAACCTCGTCGCCTTCGGCGCAGAGGGTTGCGATCGCGGCGGCGAAGGCCTGATTGCAGCCCGAGGTGATGCAGGTCTGCGCGGGGGCAATCACGCCTGCATAATGATCCGATGTTTGACGGGCGAGTTCATCGCGCAGCGCCTGCATGCCTAAAACCGGACCGTAAAGATGTGCATCGTCCTTGTTAAGCGCGGCATCCGCCACGGCCTGACGCAATTCCCGCGGGGGCGGGTCGACAGGCGCGGCCTGTGAAACATTCATCAAGGGACGGTCGGCCGGATGGGTGACGCCGTCGAGCCAGCGGCGGGCTTCCATGACGGGAGGCGGGAAGGTCGCGGCGGTGCGGGTGATGATCATCAGGTGATTTCCGGTTGAGAGTGCGGACAGTATTTAGAGCCAAAAAGAGAGAGAAGTGTCACGCTCTGGCCTGGCGGGGTGGATTAATCCTTGCCTCTGTAAGGCTCGACATACTGCAGGGCCATGTCCCAAGGGAAGAAAATCCAGGTGTCCTGACTGACGCCTGTTATGAAAGTGTCAACTTGGGGTTCGCCTTCGGGTTTGGCGTAGACAGTGGCGAAATGGGCCCTGGGATAGAGGGTACGGACCAGTTCGAGGGTTTTGCCACTGTCGACAAGATCGTCGACGATCAGAATGCCGGTGCCGTCTCCCATGATTTCATCGTCCGGAGATTTTAGTACCTTGGCGTCGCGGCGGTCGTCGGCTTTGCCGCCGCCTGAATGGTAAGAGACCACCGAAATCGTGTCGACGGTGCGAATATCGAGTTCGCGGGCGACAATCATTGCGGGGGCCATGCCGCCCCGGGTGATGGCGACGACGGCTTTCCATGCGCCCTGGTCGGGCCCCTTGCCATCAAGGCGCCATGCCAATGCGCGGCTGTCGCGGTGGATCTGATCCCACGAAATGTGAAACCCTTTTTCGTGGGGCAGGCGTGTGTCTGTCATGAGGGTTACCTTTGCAGCAGGAGTTTGAGGCCAAGCCCGCCGAGGAGCAGGGCCGAGAGGCGGTCAAGCAGCGGTTTGGCACGCAGATAGCGGATGCGGGTGGCGGGCGCGCTTAGGATAAAAGCGCATCCCGTGTAAAAAAGAGTTTCAAGGGCGAGGTGGTTTAATGTGACAAAGGCGATCTCGGCACCCGATAGATCGGGCGGAAAGATGACGACGAGGACGGCGGCGGCGAAAAGCACCGATTTCGGATTGCCAAGGTTTACAAGGATGCCGTCGATAAAGGCCCTGCCTTGCGGTTTCACGCTTGCGGCGACGGGGGCCCTGGCCCCGCGCCATGTTGTGACGGCAAGGTAGACAAGATAGGCTGCACCGCCGGTTTTGAGCGCGGTAAAGGCCCATGGAAAAACCGTGAACACGGCATCCATGCCCAGCAGGGCGGCCAGAGTCCACAGGCTTGCCATCAGGCCAAGGCCGAGACCGGTTGCAACACCGGCGCGTCGTCCGTTCGACACTGTGCTGCGCACGGCCATCAGAAAAGCGGCGCCCGGGCTGAGGATCGACACGATGAGCACGGCGTTGAATGCCGCGAGGCTTGCCAGCGTCAGCGTCATTCTTTGCTCATGTCGGGTGCGTCCACAGCCTTCATTCCAACCACGTGATAACCCGCATCAACATGCAGGTTTTCGCCGGTCGTGCCGCTGCCAAGGTCGGAAATCAGAAACAGGGCGGCCTTGCCCACGTCTTCGATTGTGACGTTGCGGCGCAGGGGCGAATTATATTCGTTCCACTTCATAATGTAGCGGAAATCACCGATGCCGGAAGCCGCGAGGGTTTTGATCGGACCGGCAGAGATGGCGTTTACACGGATGCCGTCCTTGCCGAGGTCTTCTGCAAGATATTTCACCGAAGCTTCGAGCGCGGCTTTGGCAACGCCCATGACGTTATAATGCGGCATGACCTTTTCGGCGCCGTAATACGTAAGAGTCACTGCAGAGCTGCCTGGGTTCATCATCTTTTCGGCGCGCTGCATGACGGCCGTGAAGGAATAGACGGAAATATCCATCGACATAGCAAAGTTGCCACGGCTGGTATCGACATAGCGCCCGCGAAGTTCGTTTTTGTCCGAAAAGCCAATGGCATGCACGACAAAATCAAGAGTGCCCCAACGTTCTTTCAAGCTGTCGAACAGCGCGTCAATCGAGGCTTCGTCGCCGACATCACAGGGCAGGACAATGTCGCTTCCTAGTTGGGCCGCGAGCGGACCAACACGTTTCTTGAGCGCATCCCCCTGATAGGAGAACGCCAGCTCCGCACCTGCATCGGCCAGAGATTTTGCGACACCCCATGCGATGGATTTGTCGTTGGCGAGACCCATAATGAGCCCCCGTTTGCCCTGCATCAGATCGTTCGCCATGCTGTGCCCAATTCTATTAACATTACAGTCTATTTCGTTTAAGACATTGCGTGGGTGCCATCAAGGGAGCTGGACGTTTCCCCGGTCGGCATCCTTCATATGTCAGTGAGTGTTTTCTGTTTCACGAGAAAAACCAGCTACAGGTTGTTGTGGTGTCTTAACTCCTATAGCTAATCACTACGCCTTGGCGGTATTCTGTGGAAGTCGACGCGGGAAGTAGAGCAAGAGTGCAGTATGTCTGGTAGAACTGGCAAATTTGGAGGGGACGACCCTTTCGAGATCATCCGGGGATGGTTGGCAGAAGCGGAAGCGGCGGAACCCAATGACCCCAATGCAATTGCCCTTTCGACGGTCGATGCCGACGGAATGCCTAATGTCCGTATGGTCTTGCTGAAGGACGTCGAGGATGACGCCTTTGTGTTCTATACGAACTACGAAAGCCAGAAGGCGCAGGAACTGGATCACGCCGGTAAGGCGGCCTTTGTGCTGCACTGGAAATCGCTGCGCCGCCAGATCAGGGTGCGCGGGTTGATCAGTCGTGAAGACGGGCCAAAGGCGGATGCCTATTATGCATCGCGCGGGTTGCAAAGCCGTTTGGGGGCTTGGGCATCGAAACAATCACGACCTTTAAAAAGTCGTACGGCACTGATAGCTGAAGTGGCAAAAGTAACCGCAACAAAGGGGATTACCCCGCCTAGACCGCCATTTTGGGGCGGTTACCGGCTGTCTCCGGTGGAGATCGAATTTTGGGCGGACGGGGATCACAGGTTGCATGACAGATTTCAGTGGCGCAGGGCCACACCAAATGCCGCATGGGAGATTGAACGACTAAACCCTTAGTACTGTAAGAAATTTTTCAAGACCTATAAAGCGGCCTGACTGGCGATAAGTCAGGGTTGCACAAGTTAATGGATCGACGCGTTTAAAAGGTGCAAAGTGAGAGAAGAGAGTTTTAGCAGCGAAGACGGCGGCCTTGTCGTTTTCGCGGAGCAGACCGCCATTTCTGGCGTCGTAAAGTGGTTTGACCCGGTCAAGGGGTTCGGCTTTGTTGTGGCTGATACCGGTGGACCGGATATCCTGTTGCATGTGAACGTACTGCGTAACTACGGGCAAAGCTCTATTGCCGATGGCACCGGTATCGACCTCGTTGTCCAAAAGACCGATCGCGGGGTTCAGGCCATCGAGATCACCGCAGTGCACCCCGGTGAGGCTGGGCAAGGCGCCGAGCTTGCCGATATTGCGGGGCTGGACGGTGCGGCGTTGATGGCGGCACCGATTGAACCTGCAAGGGTCAAGTGGTTCGACAAGGCCAAGGGATTCGGATTTGCCAATGTTTTTGGAAAGCCGGAGGATGTTTTTGTGCATATCGAAATCCTGCGCCGATCTGGATTGTCAGACTTGCAACCGGGCGAAGCACTGGCGGTAAGGGTCATTCAAGGCAAACGGGGCCATATGGCCGGCGAGGTGCAGGCGTGGGAAACGGTTCTTCATTCTTCCAGTCCGCAGGAGTAATTCTTGGGCTTGGGCTTGGTCTGTGGTGTGTGGCCGGGTTGGCCGCGGCCGCGGAGTGCCGCAGTGATTCTGTCGATCTGAAAGGTACATGGGGCACAGCGCGGTTCACCGTCGAAGTGGCCGATGACCCAGCCGAACAGGCACAGGGATTGATGCACCGTATCTCGATGCCGATGGGATCGGGCATGTATTTCATCAATGAACGCCCGCGCAGCACCAGTTTCTGGATGCGCAACACACTGATTCCACTGGATATGCTGTTCATTGATGCGCAGGGTGTGGTGAAGCACATTCATCACAACGCCGTGCCACTGGATGAAACCCCGATACCGGGCGGCAAAGACATTCTAACAGTTCTTGAAATCAACGGCGGGCTGGCGGCCCGTCTGGGCATAGAAGTAGGCAGTTTTGTCCGCCATCCGGCCCATGCGGACCACGCTCCTGTCTGGCCTTGTTGAATTTTCCCCGCACCCTTTGTGATTTAGCACAGATCAGGGCTTTTCATTCGTCTGAACTGTGGCTAAAGAAGCGGCAGTCGGAGCGTGGCGCAGCCTGGTAGCGCACCTGTTTTGGGTACAGGGGGTCGGAGGTTCGAATCCTC
>JBARCL010000155.1:0-2168 GCA_049794055.1 Sulfitobacter sp. | reverse complement strand
GTGTTGTGGGTTGCCTGCGACGATGCGAACGCCTTCCACGACCTGATCGTCGAGCGCGGCGGGAACGTGCTGAGCCCGCTGAGCGATGGCCCGTTCGGCAGATTCTTCGTGGCCAGCGATCCCGATGGTTACGCCATTACGTTCCACACTGCGCAAAGCTGAGCGCGACCAAACGCGGCCCTTCAGGCTGCTCTGACGACGTAGAAGGATATTGAATTAAAATGACGCATGACATACAGCCCCGACTGTTCGTTACCGGATCGACCGGCCAGCTTGGACGCCTCGTTATCGGGGAATTATTAAAGCAGGTCCCAGCAAGCAGCATCGTGGCGGGCGTCCGGTCGCCCGATCATGAGGTGGCGAGGCAGTTCAGTGCGCGAGGCGTCGAGATCCGCGTTGCCGACTATGCCCGCCCCGACACCTTGTCATCAGCATTTGAAGGCATCGGTCGGCTGCTGATGATCTCCTCGACTGCGGGGGACGACCGGGTTGCCCAGCACCAGAACGTCATCAATGCCGCGAAAGCGGCCAATGTCGGCTTGCTTGCCTACACGAGCCTGCTTCACGCCGATACCTCGACCTCCGGTCTCGCCGAAGATCACAAAAACACCGAAGCCGCGTTGCGAGCATCCGGCCTGCCGTTCGTCCTTCTCCGACACGGCTGGTATACCGAGAACCACACGGCTTCCGTGCCACCTGCACTTCAGTACGGGGCAGTTATTGGCAGCGCCGGACAGGGACGTTTCTCATCGGCCACGCGCGCCGACTATGCGGAGGCCGATGCTGTCGTTCTAACGACAGAAGGCCAGGCGGGACGCATCTATGAACTGGCCGGAGATGAGAGCTATGAAGCGCCCCGGGTTTACCGGAGACCAATTAGTTCGTTTTATGCTGCCATTTTAGTGTTGTCCATCATGGCGTAATATTTGTCTTCTGCCTCTGCTGGTGGGATGTTTCCGATAGGGCCAAGTAACCGTCGATTGTTAAACCAATCGACCCATTTAAGGGTTTCCATTTCAACTTCTTCGACTGTTTTCCATGATCTGCGGCGGCGAATGACTTCAGTTTTGTACAAGCCATTGATCGTTTCAGCCAAAGCGTTGTCATAAGCGTCGCCGACGCTGCCCACAGATGGCTCGATGCCCGCCTCAGCTAACCGTTCGGTATATCGTATAGATACGTATTGCGACCCGCGATCCGAATGATGAATGAGTTTGCCATCTCGGCTAGGGCGACGGGCATAGAGTGCTTGTTCAAGTGCGTCTAAAACGAAGTCAGTCTTTGCTGACCTTGAGACCTTCCATCCCACAATGTGATTGGCAAAAGTGTCGATGATGAACGCGACATAAGCAAAACCCTGCCACGTTGAGACGTAAGTGAAGTCGCTCACCCACAACACATTTGGCGCAGGAGCGCGGAACTGGCGATTTACCTTGTCACGGGGGCACGGCACAGAAGTGTCAGGAACCGTTGTTTTTATTGTCTTTGCGCGCACTGCGCCGCATATTCCAATCTGTTTCATCAGGCGTTCAACGGTGCATCTGGCAACCTCAAAGCCTTCACGTTTTAACTGATGCCATGCTTTGCGAGCACCATAAACCTGATAGTTGTCTTTCCAAATGCGTGTGATCTCAGAGCGCAGTTCAGCATCACGTTGTTGTCGTGCTGACGCTTTCGTCGGATCAGCGCGACAGGCTAATTGGTGATAATATGTTGATGGTGCAATCTGCAGAATTCTACAGATCAACTCGACACCATAAACACTGCGATGATCGTCAACAAAATTGATCATGGCTTGAATGGGCGGTCGAGTTCCGCCTGTGCGAAATATGCTGAAGCTTTGCGAAGGATTTCATTGGCCTGGCGCAACTGACGAACTTCACGCTCAAGATCTTTGATCCGGTCCCGCTCAGCATTGGTCACGCCATCGCGCGTTCCAGTTTCTAACTCGGCTTGCTTCACCCAGCTGCGCAGCGTCTCTGGAATGCAGCCAATTTTAGGTGCAATGGCCACAATTGCGGCCGCTTGCGTTTCATAAGAGCTTTGGTGCTCAATGACCATTCGGACCGCACGGGCGCGAACCTCAGGGGAATATCGATTTGATGTCTTGTTCTTTTCCATAGCCTTCTTCCTTAATTAGGTTGAAGGTCTCCGGCAAACCCGGGGCG
>JBARCL010000154.1:0-7968 GCA_049794055.1 Sulfitobacter sp. | reverse complement strand
GACTTGGGCTGCGGTATGTACAATACCGAGACAAAGAGCTGCGTGCAGACTTTGTCCAACTACTGACCCAACTGCGAGGGCACGCCTCAGCGTGCCCTCCACCTCTGATTTCCCGGAATTGAATTATGAAGATCTTGCTGCTGGCCTTGTGCTTTGTGCTGTCCTTTGGCCACTTGGCAATGGCCCAGACGACACCCGTTCAAGACGTGTTGCAAAGCCAGCGTGCGTTGATCGAGAAAAGTTCTCGCCGCACAATTGGCCCCGCGATTGACGCGCTGGTGGCAAGCGGATTGCCGCAGATGCAGACGGTGCTCGAGGTCTGGCAGGCCAAGGAGATGTGGCAGCGTAAGGCGGATGGTTTGTTTTTTACTGCGACCAAGAACGCGGAAGGCACCATTACGCTTCAAGACTTCGAGGATCGCAGCGAGGTTGGCACCGCGGCATCTGCCGATTTGAAACAACTCAAACCCAACAGCGGCGTGCGGGCAATGATCGCGACGGCGCTTGTGCAATTCCAACTGTCCGATCTTGACCCCGCCAAACGCGCCGATGCGCTGAACTCGATTGCCCGTGATCCCGAGGTGGCGTTGCTGGCACCGCTGCGCGCCTCCATCGCAGGTGAAACGGACCCAGATATTCTGACCCGCAAGATGCGGCTGGAGCGGTTGATGACCATGGCCTACGACAGTGATGTGGAAACCCGCGTGGCTGCGATCTCTGAAATGTCGGGGGATCTGGGCGTCGATTTCCGCGCCACGCTGAACCCGATCCTAAGCACGACCAGAGTTGTTTCCCAGACCCGGCCCGAAGCGAATATCGCACAAGAGGTGAAGGTTGGCAGCGAAGAGTTGAGCCGCGAGAACGCATATGCCCTTTTGGTCACGGCAGGCGATGCTCCGATCCAGATCACAGCCGATGCGCGCAACGCGACACTGGAAGCGCAGATCGAAGGGGGCCGCATCGCTGGTTTCCCCGTGGCGCAACTCTCGACCGAAGCGGCCCGTGACACAGCCTACGATGCGCTTGTCGCGCGTGGCCTGGCACCCCCAACGGTGACCCAATCGGACATTGACGCAAGCCTTGCGACATACCGATTCTTTGACGTCTATGCCGAGCCTTCCCCGGAAGTCACAACTGCCGCCGAGGCCGCCCTCGCCGCATCCCAGACCCGTGTAGCGATCAGTCAGGCAGCTGATCTGGGGCTCGATGCACTTTCGCTGGCTTCGATCTATTTCCTTGCTGCGATTGGCCTTGCCATTACCTTTGGCGTCATGGGCGTGATCAACATGGCGCATGGTGAATTCATCATGATGGGGGCCTACACTGGATATGTCGTGCAGCAATTTGTGCCCAATCACACGGCCTCAATCCTGATCGCGGTGCCTTTGGCTTTTGCTGTGACTTTCGCCGCTGGCGTCGCCCTTGAACGACTTGTTGTGCGCTGGCTTTACCATCGTCCGCTTGAAACATTGCTGGCAACTTTCGGCGTCTCCATCGCGCTGCAACAACTGGCGAAGAACATTTTTGGCACGCAGGCACGCCCGCTGACCTCGCCTGCCTGGCTTGACGGCGCCTGGGCCATCAACGATGTGGTGTCCATCAGCTATATCCGCATTGCGATATTTGTCCTCGCGTTGCTGTTTCTGGCGCTGTTCCTGTTCATCATGAAGCGCACACGGTTGGGTCTTGAGACCCGCGCGGTGACCCAGAACCCGAAGATGGCAGCCAGCATGGGGATCAATCCCGACCGCGTGAACATGCTGACCTTCGGGCTTGGCTCTGGCATCGCGGGGATTGCGGGGGTGGCCATCGGGCTGTTCGCCAAGGTGACCTCGGAAATGGGCAGCGACTATATCGTCCAGAGCTTTATGACCGTCGTTGTCGGCGGTGTTGGCAACATCTGGGGCACGTTGGCGGGGGCCGCGATGATTGGCGGCTTCCAGAAGGGTGTCGAATTCCTGAACCCGTCCAACACCTTGGCGGCACAGACCTATATGATCATCTTTATCATCATTTTCATTCAGTTCCGGCCAAGGGGCATTATCGCCCTCAAAGGCCGCGCGGCGGGGGATTAACGCCATGCATAGATCCTTCATTGCAAGCAACCCGTCGGTCTTGATCTTCCTCGCCATATTGGCGCTCTTCACGCTGGGGGTCACGGTCCTGTCCGAAGGCTTTGGCATCGGCCTCATCTCAACCAGTTTCGTCAAAGTCTTGGGCAAGACGCTGTGCTTGTGCCTGATCGCAATCGCGATGGACCTGATCTGGGGGTATGCGGGTATCCTGTCGCTGGGCCATTTCGCTTTCTTCGGCCTTGGCGGGTACATGGTCGGCATGTGGTTGATGTATGAACGCACCCGCCAGATCGTCGTGAACGCGCTGTCCGACGGGGTGTTGCCGCCCACACCCGAGGAAATCACCGCAGGCATCGGCAACCAGATTTTCGGTGTCGTGGGCAGCAGTGACTTCCCGCTGATCTGGGCCTTCGCCGACAGTCTGGTTTTTCAACTGGCCTTTGTGGTGTTGGTCCCCGGCATCCTCGCGCTGGTGTTCGGCTGGCTGGCGTTTCGCAGCCGCGTCACGGGCGTGTATCTGTCGATCCTGACCCAAGCGATGACACTGGGCCTGTCACTGTATCTCTTTCAGAACGCCAGCGGATTGCGCGGCAACAACGGCTTGTCAGGCTTGCAAAACCTTCCCGGCATCACAGCCCCGCAATCGGTCGTCTCACTATGGTTTTTCTGGGCCTCGGCACTGGCTCTCGGGCTGGGCTATTTGCTGGTGGCATGGGTTGTCTCCGGCAAATTCGGCTCCGTCATTCGGGGCATCCGCGACAACGAAGCACGCGTGCGGTTTCTTGGCTATTCGGTCGAGACCTACAAGCTGGCCGTTTTCACGCTCACTGCTTGTATCTCTGGCATCTCGGGGGCGCTGTATTACCCGCAAGCAGGCATCATCAATCCCGCCGAAGTCGCCCCGATCGCCTCGATCTACCTCGCCGTTTGGGTCGCCATTGGGGGGCGCGGCAGGCTGTACGGCGCGGTGATCGGTACGGCGTTTGTCAGCCTTGTGTCCAGTTGGTTTACAGGCGGTCAGGCACCGGATGTGCCGCTTGGGTTTTACACGGTGAAATGGGTGGATTGGTGGCTTGTCCTGCTGGGCCTCAGCTTTGTTCTGGTCACTCTATACGCCCCGAACGGCATCGGCGGATTGATCGATTTGCTGAAACGCAAGCGCAAGGAAACACAACCATGAGCACGCTTCTCGAAGTCTCGGGTGTCACCGTCAGTTTTGACGGGTTCCGTGCCATCAACAACCTGTCATTCCAGATCGCCGATGCTGAGTTGCGCGCTGTGATCGGACCGAACGGGGCGGGCAAGACGACGTTCATGGATATCGTTACCGGCAAAACGCGACCCGACGAGGGGCATATCCTGTGGGGCGACAAAAGCCTGTCCTTGATCGGCATGTCAGAGGCCAAGATCGCCCAGGCCGGTATTGGCCGGAAGTTCCAGAAGCCGACCGTATTCGAGGAACAAACCGTGCAGGAAAATCTGATGATGGCCCTGCGCAAAGACCGCGCGCCCCTGACCGTCCTGTTTTTCAAACCCTCGAAATCCGACTTTACCCGCGTTGAAGACCTCGCCGACCAGATCGGCCTTGCCGACGCGTTGTTGCGCGTGTCCGGAGAGCTGAGCCACGGGCAGAAACAATGGCTGGAGATAGGCATGTTGCTGGCTCAGGAACCGCAACTTCTGTTGGTGGATGAACCCGCTGCGGGCATGACCCCTGCGGAGCGTGAAAAAACCACGGCCATCCTTGTAGACGCCGCCAAGACCCGCGCTGTCGTTGTGGTCGAACACGATATGGAGTTTGTGAGGCGTCTCAACTGCAAGGTCACTGTGCTGCATGAAGGCGCTGTTCTTGCGGAAGGTTCGCTTGATCACGTCACCAAAAACCAGGACGTCATCGACGTCTATCTGGGGCGCTAGAATATGTTGGACGTCAAAAACCTCACCCTGCACTACGGCAATTCACAAATCCTCTATGATATCTCGATGCAGGCCAGACTGGGTGAGGTGACCTGTGTCATGGGCACCAATGGTGTCGGTAAAACCAGTCTGCTCAGGGCAATTTCCGGCACGCATCCGCGCTCCACCGGGGATATCACTTTTGACGGTAAACTGCTGGGTCAGTCGGGGGCGCATAAGATGGCCCAGATGGGGGTCGGCTATGTCCCGCAGGGGCGTGATATTTTTCCATTGCTGACAGTGCGCGAAAACCTGCAAACGGGATTTTCCTGCCTGCCCAAATCAAAGCACTTTATCCCCGACGATATTTTTGAGCTTTTCCCGGTTCTGAAAGAAATGGCGCACCGTCGCGGTGGCGATCTGTCGGGCGGGCAGCAGCAGCAACTGGCCATTGCCCGTGCGCTGATCACCAAGCCAAAACTACTGTTGTTGGACGAGCCAACGGAAGGCATTCAGCCCAACATCATTCAACACATCGGAAAAGTCATAAGCCTGCTGCGTGATCGTGGGGATATGGCGATTATCCTGGTCGAGCAGTATTTTGATTTCGCATTTGAACTGGCGGATCAGATTGTTGTTCTGAGACGCGGCGAAATCATAAAGAATGCCACCAAAGACCAAAGCACACGAGAAGACATATTAGCGGTCGTATCGGTCTAGATTGTAATTTCCAGACTTGGATCCTTAGGATCAGCACCCTGTCATTTGAAACTCGGGGACGTCGCGGAATTGACGCACAAGGAAATCGATGAAGGCACGGGTTTTGGGCGCGAGGTTGCGCTTGTCGGCAAACATGACGGCGATGTCGGTGCTTGGGGGTGAATATTCCGGCAGAACATGGACCAACTCACCCGACTGGAATTTTTGGTCCGCCATGTAACAGGGCAGCCGCGCAATACCGATCCCGGCAAGTGCCGCGCGGTAGATAACGTCGGTGCTGTTTCCCTCGAAACTGCCTTTTGCCTCGAAGCCCCGGTCGTCGAAGGGGTCGGAGGTATCCCAGGCGTTCCGCTTGCTGTTTCCGGCAATCCTGAGGCAATTATGCTGCCTCAACGCGTCGAAATTTGCAGGGTTCCCCCGCCGTTCCAGATAGGCAGGTGACGCACACAAAACCCGTCGGCTTTGCATGATGCGACGGATCATGATGTCGGGAATTTTGCGCTGTTCGGCGAAACATATGGTTGCGTCAAAGCCCTCGCTCTGCAGGTCGACAACGCGATCTGTAAGCTCGAGGGACACCTGAACATCGGGATTTTCCTCTAGGAATGCAGGCAAAACCGGGATCAACTGCGACTTGCCAAACGCAACACTGGACGCGATTTTAAGCATCCCGCGCGGGACACCGTCTAGATTCAGGATCAGCGCCTCGGCCTCCTTGAACTTTTCCGCCATGGCTTTGCACTTTTCGTAGAATTCCTGACCTTCCTGTGTCGGTGTCACGCCCGTTCTGGTCCGGTTAAGCAAACGGTAATGAACCTGATCCTCGAGCAGACCGATTTGTTTGCTGACCGCCGAGGGTGTCTGTCCAATCGTGCGTGCCGCAGCCGAAATGCTGCCGCGTTCGACAACAGTCGCAAAGGTCAACATCTGCGCAGAAATATCCATTTTACATCACTTGCCTGTGCCAATCCGGAACAGGTCCTTTGCCAAATCGCCCAATTGTGAGCGCTACCAGATACGCGTATCTCTGCAGTGCAGCATAAATACTGCATCGCAGCAATAGACGAGGTAATCACATGGCAGTTACACGATCAAATTCCGGGCTAGATGTCGTTTTGGATGCTGGCCGCACAATTTTTCAGCAAAAGCGCGATCAGATCCGACAGGCTCTGGCCAAGCGTAAGGTCTATCGCGCCACGTTTTCAGAACTCGCGGCGCTCACGGACCGTGATCTGAGAGATCTGGGCATTCCACGCAGCCACATCAAGAGATTGGCATTGGAAGCAGCATATGGCCTTTAATTCAGATACGAACAGCACCGGCCACGCGGCCACCGCTTTGACGTCCTTGTCAAAGATCGGGCATGGCTTTGTCTCGATACTGGTGCTGTTTCTGACCAAAACACATGCAGCAGTAAAAACCCTTCAAATGGCCCGGATGCTGTCAACGCTCTCGAACATGAGCGACCATCAGCTTGCCGAGATCGGCATCCAGCGATCCGACATACCCAAGTACGCAGAAACACTGATGGCTGGGGAATAAAGGACCGGCCGATCGGCCTGGGAAATACACGAAATTGCTGGTTCTCGCTCCTCCCAGAGTAAGCCAGCATGAGCGGCGGCGGTAAAAAAACAACAGGGAGCGCCAATGCACAGGGCCAGCATCTTCACCTCCTCCCGAAGATGCTGGCCCAAACTATTTGAGCAGACAGGAGGCCCCGGCAATGCGTCTCAAAAGACACCCTCAAGACATTCGGGTCATGCGTCTTTATGCGACCCATCAAAAAAGCATTTGCGATCACTTTCTCAGGCTTGATAATCGATCCCGTCGTGCGCGGTTTTGCGGAACGATCAGCGACGATAGGGTCTTGGAATACGCACAGAACATTTTTCGTGGTGACAGCATTGTCTGCGGTGCTTCTGTCGATGGTCAGTTACGGGGAATTGTTGAACTGCGCGGTGTCTTTCATTCTTGGCGCTCAAACACGGAGGCGGCCTTCTCCGTCGAACCTGACTGGCAGAATATTGGGATAGGAGATGCCTTGTTTGAACGCATATTTGCGTTGGCGCAGAACAGGGGCGTCCGGACAATTCACATGATCTGCATGAAAGAAAACAACCGCATGAGGCACCTTGCAACCAAGCACAACGCCATGTTGCGCAGCAATCACGATGCGGTTGATGCTGTCCTCTATCCCTGTTGGCCAACACCGGCGTCTGTGGTGGCAGAGATCGTGGGAGAAACCAGAGGCTGCGCTCACAGGCTATTCGAATGATGCAGCCGTTCAGGGGAGTCGTAGCGAAATCACCGATTGCCTCGCATCTCACTTGTTTAGGAATCATGCAGCGAAAGTCGGTTTATCCTAGACTGATCGTTCATCGTCCGCGCAGCTTATGGCCGCAAAGACCCCATATACTACTGAAAGCGCCTAATTCTTAAGCACTCATCGCTGCGGCGCAGAAAAAGTTCCGATTTTCTCTTTCAGACTCAGTCCGAGACTGCGCAAAATCGCTGTGGGCTAAATCGGTCCTCTGCCGATGATGGGAGTTGCTATGAAGAGCTACCAAGAAAGCACCATTGAGTTCGCCAGCTTCATCTTCGAACAACAGAAGGTCGCTTGCTATGGGTTGCTTAACAACGCCGGTGGAAACACGACTGTACTCAACTTTCCAAACGAGCGCGCAGCCGTCTCGTTTCAGATGGCCTTTCTTAACAATCGAAACTTCCAGCTGATCCAAAATGATGCCCAGTTGATCTGCTTTGCGGATTACGAAACCGTAATGCACAGATCAGAAGATGATGCCCGCGTTCGGCACCTCAACTATAGCCGCGACTTCATGATGGGTACGCTTGCACACGTTTCATAGCGAAAGATCGGCCTTTTCCAACATGCAAGCGGCGCGCTTCAAGCGTCTTTCGTTTGATCCTTTCTCGTCGCTGTAGGATAGCTTTATCCCTACCGAAGTAGACGTCAGCGGCGCTCTGAGCGGCCTTGTGTTGGCCCGCTATCTCGGCGCGCTTCATGTTGCGACGCGTCAAAACTATCGACCGGCATGAAATTAGCGAACGGCGACTAAGTCCGCACTCTGAGTTCGCCCGCAGATCCTCGCTGCGGTCTGCATGAATGACCGCTTTTCACGCTGCGTGGCGGCAACGGAGTCTACGCTCATGCAGCATTTTTTGTGCTGCAAGCGCACGCAGCACGAAAAGTGAATTCACAGGTTGGGCTCGTGGACAGAGGTGGTCGCGGGATTTCGGACCAGTAGTTAAGGTGGAT
>JBARCL010000153.1:0-17005 GCA_049794055.1 Sulfitobacter sp. | reverse complement strand
TATCTGTGACTACCGCAACTTGGCATAATACTAGATGCTATCCCCTCTGGCGTCATCGCGCTGTCCCTGTGTTACGGGGCCTATATGACCGAGATTTTTCGATCTGGTATTCAAGCGGTTCCAGCGGCACAAACAGAGGCTGCTTTTGCTCTGGGCCTCAAGCCTTGGCAGATCATGTTGAAGGTCGTCCTGCCACAAGCCATCCGGATTATCATTCCACCAACCGGAAACAACTTCATCGCAATGCTCAAGGATTCGTCGCTGGTCTCGGCAATGGGCGTGATGGAGTTGATGTATTTGGCGCGTACACTGGGCCGTTCCGAATTCAAGCATTTTGAAATGCTGATCACAGCAGCCCTTATCTACTGGTTCATCAGCTTCATCTTTGAATTGTTGCAAGGCCGCCTTGAGAAACATTACGGGAAATCTTTGCAACGTTGACGGTCATATTCTGAATTAAACAAGCCTGCCGAGCCATCGAGCGCTCGGTGGAGCCTGTCAGCCATGGCGTCAGGCGTATCAAAACACCAATCGAGAACCGAAAACCTGAAGGTGAAAATGACTTATAAACTGTATTGGTATGCCGGAAGTGCGGCCATGGCCCCTCATGCAATCTTGCATGATATTGACGTCGAATTCGAACTGATTGAAGCCAAGGGCCGATTTCTGAAAAGCGCCGAATACCGACAGATCAACCCGAATGCGACTGTCCCGGCTTTGATCTATGGCGACGGTAAAGTGTTGTATGAGAGTGCCGCCATATGTCAGTTTCTGGCAGAAAAACATCCCGAAGCCGGCCTGTGCCCGACAATTGATGACCCTGATCGCGGAGCGTATCTTCAGTGGATGATACACCTGACCAATACGGTTCAAGAGGCAATTACAATCTGGTGGCACCCGGATCATTACACAGACGCGAAAGATGTACAGGACCAGTTGCGGCGCGAGTCAGAAACTCGTCTGGCCGCCCTTTGGCAGGTTCTCGATGCACATTTGGAGACCAAAGGCCCATTGTTATGCGGTCATCGGTTTTTTGCATGCGACTATTACCTTGCAATGTTGGTCCGCTGGACCCGCAGCATGCGGCAACCTGGCGAAGAATTCCCCAATTTGAACCGTCTCGTCGGGCTTGCGATGGCACGGCCTGCCTATCAAAAGATGTTGCAGGATCAAAAAATTACGCAGAACCATCTTGCAGAGCTTCGGGTATCTTGATGGCACTCCATACAGGATGCGGATCATCTAATGGTGAAAGGAGTCCCAAGTAACCGGCATGTTGATTGGGCCGCGAAAGGCCCAGCCACCGAATTGTACCGTGCCCGCCAGCTGTAAATTTGTCAGTTGTGTGAACAGGGCGGGCATCACGACCTCCGCAATCAGGCACTTTGACACCCATGCCCCGGCACAAAAATGCGGTCCGGCACCAAATGCGATGGATGCGGCGTTGTCCTGCGTTATGTCAAAAACGTCGGGGCGCTCGAACACCGTCTCATCCCGGTTACCAGACCCAAACATAAGAAATACCCGGTCGCCTTTCTTCAGGGTTACACCGTGCAGCGTATAGGCCTGAACCATCTCGCGCGGACTCATGCCAATGGGAGACATCCAGCGCAGATATTCTTCAAACGCCTGCAGCCAGGTGGCTTGCCCAGAACGTACCATCTCCAGTTGTTCCGGATGGGTCAACAGTGCCCAGACAAGCCCCGCAATCACATCTCGCGGCTCGTTCTGACCGCCCGAGATTGCCAGTTTGATATTCGCGCGTATTTGTTCAAGGCCAAGCCCGGCTTGCATCTGTACCGATAAAAGCGAGTGACTGGGATGCAGGCGCAGCTCCGACATCATGCCATCGATGTGCCGGTCGATAGAGGCGGTGCAGTCGTGGCAGCGCTCTTCAATGTCCGGATCACCTGCGTAATTGGCACAGCCATCGATCATTCCCTGACTAACGCGGTCCATCTCTTGCCAGCTCATGTTGTGCAGGCCGGTAATCGCGATCAGCGCCTCTCCGGACAGGCGCTTCGCAATCTCCATTGCCATATCTGCTTGACCCTTTGGTTTGATTTCGTACAGCGTCTCTTGCGTTGCTGCTTCGAACTGGGCTTTCCAGACTTTCTTGACCGTTTTTGGCGACACCGTCGGAAAAATTGCCTTGCGCTCCGTCATATGCGCCTCTCCGTCTTTGCGCATCATGTTTTGCCCCATCAGCCGTGTCATCAGTCCCTTTGGTTGATTGGAAGAGAAATATCCGACCTTCTTTTCCACATCGAAAATGTCATTGCGTCGGGTGATCAGGGTGGCGTTCAGTTCTGGCACAAAGGCGACCGGGGTATCCCGCCGCAAGATTGCAAGATCGGGGTAGGGATCCGCCCAAAAGGTCGCCAGGTCGAGATGATGAATTGGAGCTTGCACGATCGACCATCCTCTTATGTGTTAACCTGATAACATGCTGGCGGATTTTGTCACATCAACAACCTGCCTGCAAAGGGCACTTGGGGCCTCGCGCGCAAGCTGCTCGCATTACCTTATATTGACAGGGACCATCGGCAGCATGATGCAGGCAAAGCCAAACAAAGATTTCGCGCGGTATAATATCGTTTGATGCGTTGTGCGTTCCGGCGATTTCCTGGCTTGGCGGAACATGAGGTTTCGATGTTGTTGATATAAAACCTAATTTCACTCTGACGCTTTCATTCCTTGAAAGACAGTTTAATCTGCACAAAACCCCCAAAAGGACCAGATACCATGCGCGACTTTCACGATCCCAAACGCTCTCCGATTTATGCCGCAAATGGTGCCTTGGCGACATCGCACCCTCTGGCGACACAAGCGGGTCTCGAGGTGCTCAAACGCGGTGGAAATGCTGTGGACGCAGCGGTGACAGCTGCGGCGGTCTTGACGGTGGTGGAACCGGCCATGACTGGAATTGGCGGCGATGGGTTTGCGTTGATCTCGAAGCCGGGAACGCCGCTTTATGGATTGAATTCATCTGGCCGGGCGCCAGCAGCTCTATCAAGCGAGATGCTGCGCGGGCAGGGTTGGCACGAGATGGACGATGCGTCGGCCCATTCCGTTACTGTACCGGGGGTTGTGAAAAGCTGGGAAAGCCTGCTGGAAAGCCACGGCACCCTTGGCATGGATGCGGCGCTACAGCCAGCAATTCAGGCGGCGGAAGAGGGGTTTGTTGTCTATCCCAGAGTGTGGTCGGACTGGACCGATTGCGAAACAAAACTCGTGGCGCAGGGGGCGGGCAGCAAGCACTACCTGATCAACGGCGTTGCGCCGAAAATGGGAACGATCCACAAATTGCCGGCATTGGCGGCGACCCTCAAGGTGATTGCGGCCAAGGGAGCGCGCGGTTTCTATGAAGGTGCTGTTGCCGCAGATATAGTGGCCGAGTTGCGCAGCCGCGGCGGGGTGATGACCGAAGAAGATCTGGCTGGCCATTCTGCAGATGCCTGCACACCGGTGTCTTCTGGGTATCGCGATATTGATCTGGCGGAATTGCCGCCAAACGGGACAGGCATCACCGCACAGATTATCCTGAACCTGCTGGAACGTTTTGACATTTCGTCTCTTGCGCCCAACAGCGTCGAACGGCTGCATCTTGAACTGGAAGCCGCGCGGATCGGTTATGCCATCCGTGATGCTCATATTGGCGATCCGGAATCCATGGGCATTTCGGTTGAGGCGCTGATCGCCAAGGCTTGGGCCGAGGGGTTATCGGCAAGGATTGATCCGGCCAAACGTAATGACAACCTGCCTCCGGTCGATCCCAATTTCCAAAGTGATACAATTTACCTCAGCTGTGTGGATCGGGACGGGATGGCGGTATCGCTGATCAACTCGGTTTTCAAAGGGTTCGGTTCAGGAATTGTCACTGAAAAGACTGGCATCCACTTGCAGAACCGTGGCGCAGGTTTTCGGGTGCTGGATGGTCATCCGAACACAATTGAGGGCGGCAAACGCCCTCTGCATACGATTATTCCGGCGATGGCCATGGTGGGCGACAAGCCGCGCTATTGTTTCGGGGTGATGGGCGGGCATTACCAGCCTTGCGGCCATACCCATGTAATCACCAATATGATCGATTTCGGTATGGACCCGCAGGAGGCTTTGGACAGCCCCCGTGTTTTCTGGAAGCCAGACGGTACTTTGGAAGTAGAACCAACTTTGGGGCAGGGGGTCTTGGACGGGTTGATAGCCAAAGGCCACAACGCGGCGTTCTCCACATCAGCAATTGGCGGTGGCCAGATCATCGAGATTGACCATGATGCCGGCGTCCTCATCGCCGGCTCTGACCCTCGCAAAGATGGCTGTGCGCTTGGGTACTAGGGTGCGGTATGCGATTGCTTTGATTGCGCCCTATAAGAGAAGGGTAGGGATGTCAGATATAGGCAATTTGCAATGATCAGGGTCGGCCAAGGATAGACCATCAGGCATACCACCAGAACCATCGCGGCAATCACCGCGATGGGCAGATGGGCGCGTTTGATGCTGGCATGTTTGATCGAATAGGTCGGCACGGTGCTGACTGCTAACAGTCCGACACCAATGATATAAATGGCGCGCAGGATCGGGAAATCCGAATTCTCCCAACCATGTAGATACATGAAAATCGGCATTAATGCGAGGCAGGCAAGGGCAGGGGCAGGAACCCCTACAAAATACTCGTCCTTTTTCAGAAGCGCATCATTGTCGTCTAGCGCCAGATTGAAACGTGCCAGCCGCAAGGCGCAGCAAACGGCCAGCACAAGAGACGCGAGCCAGCCCAGGTTGGCAAAGTTGGTGTCGATATAGAGCGTGTGGTAAAGCAGCACACCTGGCACGATGCCGAAGTTGAAAAAATCTGCCAACGTATCCAGTTCAGCGCCAAAGGGACTGGCCGTGTCGAGGAAGCGCGCCAGTTTGCCATCGGCTGCATCCAAAAAAACGGCCAGCAGGATAAAGTACAGTGCCAATTCAAGATGGCCTTCAAGGCTCATCCGTATGGAAGTCATGCCGGCGCAGATTGCAAAAACCGTGACCACGCTTGGCACGATATGACGCAATTTGATTTTCGTTGAGTTACTCATTCAGGGATACCGGAGCGTTGGCGGTTTGGATCGCGTAAGTCGGCTAGGATGGTTTCACCAGCAACGGCTGTTTGCCCAACGGACACCAACGGTGACACGCCCTTGGGCAGATAGATGTCCAGACGGCTGCCAAAACGGATCAACCCAAAACGGTGACCAGTTTCCAACCTGCTGCCTTCTTTTACAAAACAAACGATACGCCGTGCAACCAGGCCCGCAATTTGTACAACGCCAATGCGCGCGCCATCATCCGTTTCAATGGTCAGGCTGTTACGTTCGTTGTGTTCGCTGGCTTTGTCCAGTGAGGCATTCAGAAACTTGCCGTGATGATAAACGATATTGACGACTTTACCTGCGATAGGGGCGCGATTCACATGGCAATTAAAGACGTTCATAAAGACCGAAACACGGGTCAGCGGCACCTCTCCCAGTCCCAGATCGGAGGAGGGTACAACATCCTCGATCAGTGATACGATTCCGTCTGCGGGCGAAATGACCAAGCCTTCTTGCTGTGGAATGACCCGAACTGGGTCGCGGAAAAAGTAGTAACACCAGACGGTTGCCCCGACGCCCAGCCAAAACAGGGGTTCCCAGACAAAGAACAGGACAGCAGTTATTGCAGCAAAGATCGCAACGAACTTGCGCCCCTCATTGTGCATCGGCACCGCAACGATCTTGAGCATATTCATCAGCAGTCTTTCAGGTCAGAGCAAAGGAGCGGATCAAAACCGACCCTACAAAAATAGCGTTTGCGCACAACAGGCACAGGGTTGCAAGCGATCCAAGATCTTTTGCGTCGCGGGCATATTCCTGCCAATCGGGTGCCAGATGGTCAATGATACATTCAATTGCTGTATTCAGCGCTTCGACCGCGACCAACCCAAGAAACAGGATTAACATGATGCAATAATCGATTAACCGCGCGTTAGCGAGAGCAAGCAGAGCAATACAGATAGGCAGTGCGAGGGTGATGTGGCGAAACGCTGTTTCCTGCCAAAGCCGTCGCAGACCCCCTGCTGAATAACCGGCAGCGGCCAACACATGGGCCAAACCGTGGACAGGTGCAGGTTTCTGGCGCGGAGGCGTCTTGTCTGGCGTCAATTGCGTGCTACCCTTTGAATTGGTAAAAGCCCTACCGCTCGGGGCATCCACCCTATCATCAACCCATCATCTGATGTGTAGATAAACACCGGTTAATACCATTTTGCCATTGGCGGAAGGCTCATCAAAACCGCATCTGGATCGTGGCCTGTTTCCAGCCCGAATTTCGTGCCGCGATCATAGACAAGGTTGTATTCAGCGTATAGCCCGCGATGGCGTAACTGTACGTCTTTGTCAGCCCCGTCCCAGGTGGTCGTACGCCGTTTGTCAATCAACGGCAGGAATGCAGGCAGAAATGCCTTGCCGACGTCTTGGGTCAATTTGAAATCTGCTACCCAGTCTCCGGTGTTCCGATCGTCATAGAAAATGCCGCCTACGCCACGCGCACGTTGACGGTGTGGTATGTAGAAATACTCGTCGGCCCATTTCTTCAACTCGTCATACAGCGTGTCACCATGCGGGGCGCAAGCGTTTTGCATTTCGTTGTGGAAATGTGCCGTATCTTCATCATATTCGATACAGGGGTTAAGGTCGGCTCCGCCGCCAAACCACCATGCATGCGGTGTCCAGAACATGCGCGTGTTCATGTGGACCGCCGGGCAATGTGGGTTCTGCATATGGGCCACCAATGAAATTCCCGAGGCCCAGAACCGTGGATCATCCTTCATCCCGGGGATGCCCTTGCGTGCAGCCATTGCCGTCTGCGCGCGCTCGCCCAGCGAACCATAAACAGTCGAGATATTGACGCCGACCTTTTCAAACACCCGGCCTGCGCGCATCACACTCATCTCACCGCCGCCCGCGTCCAACCCGTCCTCGGCGCTGCGCGTGGTTTTGCGCACTTCCACGCGGCCGGCAGGTGCATCCGCGACATGCCGGTCTTCCAACGCGTGGAATGCGTTAACGATTTCATCACGTAGTTGGCGAAACCAGTTGGATGCCTGATCTTTTTGGGTTTCGAAGCTGTCGGTCATGGGCAAAGTGTTTCTATCCGTTTCTGGTGTTGCAAGCGGCACAACGCTGGATAGGTTAAAATGGAAGCACGTTCCACTGCTAACTTCCAACGGCCAGCGACAGCGTTGAACGTAGATCAACGCGGGAGGTTCTTATAAAACTATGTCGGAATCGAACCTCGGGAACACTGACGCATTTCTTGCAGAGGGATTACAGGGCCGCAAGTTGCAGCTCGCACCCATCAGCAATATGATCGTGCATAGCGCGGCGTGCCTGATCAAATCCGTTTGCAAGGATCGTATCAAGGAGGTCCAGATGACCTGACAAAGTGGCCTTTAGCATCGGCGCGTCCAGTTCTTCAAAGCTTTGGATGGCAATGGATCGGTTCCAAATCGTGTCAAAGCTCTCCAGCAAGAATGCGTTGTTCGATGTGGCTACGAAGGCGCGATGGATCGCGCGGTTGGCTTCGAAGTATTCCGTGTTTGTTTGCGGCTGCTTGCCCTCTTCGGCTATGATCGTGGCGCGCAGTTCATCAATCGCTTTGACGTCTTCCAACTCGGCCAACAACCCAGCACAATATCCTTCTACAGCTTGGCGTGCCTGATAAATATCGCGCACCTCGGAGGGGGTCACCCTGCGAATTTCGAACCCACCGTTTACCGAGGATCGCAACACGCCTTCTTGCTCCAACCTCAGCAAGGCCTCGCGAACAGGAGTCCGGCTAACGTTTAAAAGCTCCGCCAGCTTGACTTGGTGAAGCCGTTCATTGGGATTGATTGCTCCCGACTTTAACCCGCCGACAATCTGGTCATAAACCAGATCAGCTAGTCGCGGTCGGACAGCGGTAATTTTTTCTAGTCCCAGCATCATTGGCCTTTGGTTGCGGTTCCTCAGGCACCCATATCAAAATTCTGCCGTTTTAAGAAGGACTTGATTTGCGCCACAACTTCGGGGGAAGGGGCTTTGCTTTTCAAATCAGAAAGGGCGGTTTTGACCCGGTCCGCAGGCACGCTGTTGCGGCGCAAATCGATCAGGTCTGCGATGAAACTGTTGTCAAATTCAGGGTGTGCCTGAACCGAGTAGCCGGTCTTGCCATAGGCAATTGCGGCATTTTCGCAGAACGACGAACGCCCGACGGTCCTTGCATTTTCAGGGAGGCGCGTCACCTGATCTTGATGCCAGGCATTGATTGTTACCGGTTCTGCGCTGCCCTCAAAAACGTAGTCATGCGGCCCCAGCGCCCAACCGTCATGATGTTTCTCGACGGTCCCGCCAAGGGCTTGGGCCATGATCTGATGGCCAAAGCATATGCCAACCATAGGTACTTCAGCCTTATGGGCAGCGCGAATGAAGTCTTCCAGACGCGCAATCCACGGCAAGGGTTCATAGGCGGAAAACGCCGAACCTGTAATGAGCCATGCGTCGCAGTCCGTTACGCTGGCTGGAAATACATCATCAAGAACGGCAAACTTTTCAAAAGTGAACGCGTCATCGGCAAGCAGTTTGACGAAAAGTTCGTCCATCTCGCCGTGGTCACGTTTGATTTGAGGAAGGGCTTCGCCCGTGCGCAAAATACCGATTTTCATACAGGTTACTCCATCTCAAAGTCGATGATTGTTCGGATGCCAATCCCGCGATCCATGTCGGCAAAGCCATCATTGATTTTGGAAAGCGGCAGGCGGGCCGTCAGCATATCGTCAAGATTCAAGCGCCCGTCCATATACAGCCGCGCAAGGCGCGGCATGTCCGTGCGAAACTGGTTCGATCCCATGTCGCAGCCCATAACTTTTCGTTCGGCAATGAAGTGGCCGAAGGGCAGTATAATGTCTTGCTCCAGCCCCATCAGACCAATCATGACGGTTGTGCCGCCCTTGCGTGTGCTCAGGAAGCATTGCTTGACGATAGCGGGGTGTCCAACAGCATCAAAAGCGGCTTCAACCCCTTTGTTATCTGTGGCCGCGAGAATGGTGTTCACAGCATCCGTTTTACTGGGGTTTGCCGTATGGGTGGCCCCCAGCGTTCGGGCCATGGCCAACCGATCAGGGTTAAGATCGACGGCGACGATAACCGTTGCGCCAGCCAATCGCGCGGCCTGTACGGTCGACAAACCAACGGCACCACAGCCAAAGACCGCAACTGTTTCGCCCGCTCGAATCTGGGCCGTACGGGTGATGGCACCCCAACCGGTCATCACGCCGCATCCGATCAAGGCAGCCCTATCCATCGGCATGGCGCTGTCGATTTTGGTCAGCGCGTGTTCGTGAACCAGAATTTCTTCGGCAAAACCTGACAGATTCATGAATTGCGATACGGGTTGTCGGGCAAGGCTGAGCCGCGGTGGCTCTCCCTCTTGGCGTTGCAATGTATCGCTTCCTTCGCAAATCGACGGCCGCCCGGACAGACACATTTCGCAACAACCGCAGAACGCGGACAAACATCCGATTACATGATCACCGGGTTTGAGATAGCTCACGCCGGTACCAACTGCGCGAACCACGCCCGCGGTTTCGTGCCCTAGAACCGCAGGGGCAGTTATTGGCAGGTGGCCTCTCATGAAATGTAAGTCGGTATGGCATAGTCCGGTTGCACGAACCTCGACGCGGACTTCTTTGTGTCCTGGATTGCCAAGGGTCACGTCTTCAATAACCAGATCGGCACCATATTCGTGAAGAAGAGCGGCTTTCATGATATGTCCTTCCGGTTAAAGAGCGTGTTCAAGAAAAAACCGCAGGCGCGCGGTGACAGATTCCGGGTTTTCAAGGTTCACGATGTGGCCCGCATTGGGGATGATTGTGGTACCTGCGCCGGGAATGAGTTGGGCAATTGCGTGTGCATAAGCGGGTGGCGTTTCGCCATCCTGCGCGCCGGCCATTGCAAGGGTGGGACAGGTGATGTTCGGCAAAACATCCACCGCGTCATGCTGTGCGATCAACCTTGTGGTTAGGGCCAAACCGTTGATCCGCCCCCGCGACATGGCTGCAATGGCGGCCAATTTGATGTTTTCGGGGCAATCCGGCCCTACAATTGCGCGGATCATTCCATTTGAGAATTCCGCAGCGCTGATGCCGCTTTCCAGATCAGCCAAAATGCCAGAAACGAAGGCGTCGGGGTCCGCATCGCCGCCGTATCCGAATTTGGGTGAACTATCCAGAATCGCCGCGCTGGTGACGAGACCGGGGTGTTTGGCGGCAAATTGTTGCAAGATCATTCCCCCAACAGACAGCCCAACAAAATGTGCGGATTTTAGGCCAAGGGTTTGGATCACAAAGTGCCTTAGCGTCGCAACTGTCCAATCCATATCAGCAGTTTCGGGGGCATCGTCAGACCCGCCAAAGCCGGGCATATCCCAAGCAATACAGCGGTAATCCTCAGCGTAAGCTGCCATTTGTGGGCCCCACGCCGTTGCTGATCCAGCCATCGCATGCAGAAAAATCACGGCGGGGCGGTCAGGTCGGCCGACCTCTCGCCAGGCGATCGGGCCAGTGTTTTGAGTTGGCATATTGCGGGCTCCAGATGAAATAGCTTGAAATTGCATTCATGAATACAGTATACATGAATGCATTACAACCGTCGTCAAATGGCGGGCAGGCGTTACGCAACGGGAGAATAAGAATGAAACCGCAACTTGCAGCCGATCTTTCGGATCAGAATCTTTTTGATTCCGGGATCCCGCACCACGTTTTCAAACAAATGCGTGGCATGGACGGGCTGGCCTGGAACCCGCTTCCTGCCGAGGGCACTGATGCAGGGTTCTGGTCTGTCGGTCGTTTCGACGAGGTTGTCGCGGTCAGTCGTGACCCGGAAACCTACTCGTCTGCGGCGGGGCATATCCAGATGTACAATATTGATGATGATGCGCTTGAGGCCCGGGCATCCATGATCGACATGGACCCGCCAGATCACACACGTCTGCGGCGCTTGGTAAACCCCGGCTTTATTCCGAAAGTGATCCGGACCTACACTGATATCGTACGCGATCGTGCTTCTGCTCTTTTGGATGACATGTTGGCCAACGGCGGTGGCGACTGGGTTTCTGGCGTGGCCAAGCCGATCCCGATCGGGATCATCTGCGATATGCTTGGCGTTCCAGAAAAAGACCGTGATTTGATGATTGAAATGACGGATTACCTTGTGGCGGGTACATCAGCAGCACCACTGGATCCTACTGCCTACGGCAATACGACACCTCTGCGTTTGTTGCCGTTCAACAGTCCCGCTGCTCACGGCTTACGCGAATACGCCCGCAAACTGGGAAATGAACGTCGTGCCAATCCGCAGGATGACCTGATTAGCCAGCTGGTTACGCATGAAATCGATGGTGAGCGTTTGTCGGACGAAGAATACACCAATTTCTTCCGTTTGCTGATCTTTGCAGGTAATGAAACAACCCGGACGGCAATGTCACATATGGCGCTTTTGATGGCGCAATATCCCGATCAATTTGCGCGCCTGAAGGCCGAGCCTGCGCTTATTGATACTGCCGTAGAAGAGATCGTGCGTTTCTCTTCTCCGATCATGTACTTCCGGCGCACCGCTACCAAGGACACTGAACTGGGCGGCACCAGGATCGCAAAAGGGGATCGTGTTGTGATGTGGTACGCCAGTGCGAATTTCGACGAAAGCCGGTTTGACGACGCGCAGACCTTTGACATCGCCCGTCCAAAAATGCCGATCCACGCCGGTTATGGTGGGGGTGGTGTCCATACCTGCCTTGGCGCGGGTCTTGCACGGATCGAATTGAAAGTTCTGCTAGAAGAAATTTTGGCACGCGACATTCAAATCGAGATCGACGGTGACCCGGAATATGTGAACACGAACTTCGTGAATGGCATCGAGGTGTTGAACGTGAAGATGACCAAGGGATCGGACGCATGAGTGATCGCTTCATGACATTTGACGTTCGAGAAGTTGTCAAAGAATCTAACATCATCACATCGTTCTATCTTTTGCCGTACGCGCCACTGGAGCGCAGTTTTGTCCCTGGTGAATATCTGGTCTTTGAGCATCAGCCAGAGAGCGGTGCGCCCATACGACGGGAATATTCGATTTCCGGCATGCGCGGCGATGAGTTGCGTGTGACAATCAAGCGCGAAACAGCCCCGCAAGCGGGGCTGCCTGACGGGGTTATGTCGACCCGTTTCCATGACACCATCAGCGTGGGCGATACCGTGAGGGCGGCGGGTCCGATGGGGGCCTTTTTGCTTGCTCGCGATACGGACCGTCCTGTCGTTTTGCTGAGTGGTGGCGTGGGGCTGACCCCGCTGGTTGCTATGGCGCACGAGCTGGCGGCTACGGCCCGCGAAACGGTTTTCGTTCACGCCTGTGAGAATGGTCAAGTCCGGGCATTTGGACGCGAGATAACGGAACTGGCTGCCGCTGCTGAAAATTTCACCTCCCACATCGCCTACCGTGAACCCGCCGACAGTGATCAATTGGGTCGCGATTATGACACCAAAGGGATCATCACGCGCGAACTTCTTGAAAAGCTGCGCCCCAAGACGGAAGCAGACTATTACCTTTGCGGTCCGGGTCCTTTCATGGCGGCAATGTATGAAACATTACAGGAAATGGGTGTTGATCCGGACAGAATTGCCTATGAATTCTTTGGGCCAGCGACAGTGTTAAGGCCCAAAAGGGCTGCCAAAGCAAGGTCCGAGACGGCATGTGGTCCGACAGTTACATTCGCTAAATCGGGGGTTGAAGTGCCGTGGGATCCGGCCGAGGAAAACCTGCTCGAGTTCGCCGAGGAAAACGGCATTATGGTAGATTACAGTTGTCGCGCGGGGACCTGCGTAACCTGTATGACCAAGGTCAACAAAGGCAGCGTCACCTATCCGGTTGCACCCTTCGAGCAACCTGAAGAAGGTTACGCATTACTGTGCTGTTGCGTGCCGGAAAGTAATCTGGAGCTTGACGCATGAACCGCGCGTTGAAGCCCTCAAGCCCCACTTCATTGGCTGTGCGGTGAAACTCGTAAAAACCCCTGTGACCTGTCGGCGATCCTGGTCGGCGTGTGGCGCAGTTACCGACTATCTTCTGGCCGAACTTCCAGTCTGCAAAACGGAGTAAGATCATGCATTTTCTGACCGATGCCCAACGTGATATCCAAACCTGCGCTAAGGCGCTTTCTGACACATATGTCAAAGACATGGCGGCGGAAATCGACCGCTCGGAAGAGTACCCTTGGGAGACCACCAAGAAACTGGCGCAAGCAGGTTTCATGGGGATGACGATCCCGAAGGAATTTGGCGGGCAGGGCGCCAGCTATCTCGATGTGGTCTTGGTGATCGAACAAATGGCCCGCAACTGTGGCGTCACGGCGCGTATTGTTGTCGAGGCCAATATGGGCGGCATTGGCGCGATCATGGCCTATGGTACGCAAGAACAAAAAGAGCTGTGTGCGCCCTATGTTCTGGCAGGGGATAAACCTGCGATCTGCATCACAGAACCCGGTGCCGGTTCCGCCGCGACAGAAATGACAACAACGGCTGAAAAGGTTGATGGCGGTTATAGGATCAACGGTGAAAAGCACTGGATTACCGGCGGCGGTGTATCGAAAGTCCATCTGATCTTTGCCCGTGTGATCGCGGACGGTGACTTCCTTGGTATTGGCGGTTTCATTGCGATCCGCGGCGAAGATGAGGGTCTGCGTATAGGTGTGCGCGAACCTGCCATGGGCCTGCGCGCAATCCCCGAGACACACCTTCATTTTGATGATCTCTTCGTTCCTGACAACCGTGCGGTGCAATTACCCCAAGGATACCGTAAAGGTTTTGCCGCCCTTATGAATGCCTATAACGCCCAACGTGTCGGGGCTGCGACAGTTGCTCACGGTATTGCACAAGGTGCATATGAACGTGCCATTGCCTATGCGAAAGAACGCGAACAATTCGGGCGTCCGATTGCAGAGTTCCAAGGATTGCAGTGGATGCTGGCCGATATGTCCACAGGCTTGGCTGCAGCCCAAGCGTTGATTTACAAGGCGGCGGCGGGCGACGGCGGACCGTTCCCGAACATGCAGGAAGCGGCACAGGCTAAAATTTTTGCGGCAGAAAACGCGATCAAGGTGACGGACAGTGCGCTGCAAATCCACGGTGCAATGGGGTATTCGCGCAACCTGCCATTGGAGCGGATGTATCGCGACGCGCGCATGTTCACGATTGGTGGTGGTACGGCGCAGATGTTGCGCAATCAGGTGGCCAGTGCGCTGCTTGAGATGAAGCTGCCTCAGTCGCGTGCCGGTCACCTCAAACTTGCTGCGGAATAGTTCTATGGACAAGCTTGACCGTTTCGGCGCGCCCGTGTCGCATCATGATCAATCGGATATCGACATCTTTGGGAAGGCGGCCGAGTTGATGCTGGGCTATGCGCCTGACCCAGTTGGGATAACAAAGGCGTTGTTGGAAAAATCGCCTGATTTTATTATGGCGCGTTGCTTCTTGGCAGGGGTTTTCCTCACGGCGAGTGACAAGCGCCGCCAGCCGTTGCTGTGCAAGCACTATGACATCCTTGCCGCAGGGTACGACCAGGCCAATGATCGCGAAAAGGGGCATATTCAAGCACTTAAATTGTGGATCAACGGGGAGTTGTACGCAGCAAGTCAAGCCTATGCCGATATCCTGAATACCTGCCCGCGTGACATCGTAGCCTTACAGCTGGGACATCAGACAGATTTCTTGCTGGGGCATGCCTCGTCAACGCGCGACAGGCCAACACGTGTCTTGCATCACTGGTCCGAAGATGATCCGCAGTTTTCATACATTTTGGGGATGCAGGCGTTTGGCCTGGAGGAAGCGGGGCACTATAGCGCTGCGCAATCCATGGCCGAGCGTTGCGTTGCCTTGAATGAAAAGGACACGTGGGGTGTTCACGCTTTGGCGCACTGCCTTGAGATGCAGGGCAAAGTGGATGAAGGGGTGCACTTTATGGTCAACTGTGAAGATCGATGGGGCCGCGATACTTATATGTCGATCCACAACCGTTGGCATCTTGGCCTCTATTATTTGGAACGTTGTGAATTTGATACGGCGCTTGCGATGCACGACGCCCATATGGGTGTCACGGCGAAATCCGAGCTGATGGACATGCACGATTCCGCCGCCCTGTTGTGGCGGCTCCAGATGGATGGTGTTGATGTAGGCGACCGGTGGGGCGTTGTGGCAGATAATTACGCCCAAGTTATTGACCAGGCCTATATGGCTTTCACTGACATACATGCCGCAATGTCGTTTGCCGCAACAGGACGCGAAACCGAGGCCAGATCACATATCGCTGTTCTTGAGGCGGCCGCACGGCAAAATACAGATACGGGTAGCGCCATTCGTGCGGCAGGTTTGCCATTGGTGCGCGGTTTTGATGCGTTCGGGCGTGGGAATTACGGTGATGCCAAAAGGCATCTCGCCGCTGCGCGTCACAACAGCCATTTGATTGGCGGATCAATAGCGCAACGGGATATTATCAACTGGACTTTGGTCGAAGCGGCCATCCGCGACGGCGACAAATCAATGGCGCAGGCACTTTTGGCCGAACGTACGTTGATGAAACCACATTCACCTTTGACCAACATGTTTGCCCGTAAGGCAGCATGATGTGTCCTTGATGCAGGCTTGGGAGGGCCGCAAAATGAAGCAAAACAAGAACCAAAGCCTGCTTGCCCGGCGAAGTGCCGCCATTTCGAACGGGATCGGGCTTATGCATCCTATCTTTTCGCAACACGCCGAGAATGCTGAGATTTGGGACGCAGATGGCAACCGCTTTATTGATTTCGCCGCTGGGATTGCGGTTACCAATTGCGGGCACCGACACCCCGACATTGTTGCGGCGATTGCGGGACAACTGGCGGCGTTTACACATACTTGCCAACATGTAGCGCCTTACGAAAACATGATCGAACTGGCCGAACGCTTGAATGCAATCGTACCCGGTGACGGCCCGTTGAAAACGGCCTTTTTTACCAGCGGTGCGGAAGCTGTTGAAAACGCGGTAAAACTTGCGCGCGCCTTTACGGGGCGCGACGGAGTGATCGCTTTTGGTGGTGGATTTCATGGTCGTACATTTATGGGCATGTCGTTGACAGGAAAAATAGCGCCATACAAGGCAGGCTTTGGCGCGATGATGCCCGGGGTCCATCATATTCCGATGCCCAAATCACTTTCTGGCACGAACGAAGATACAGCGCGGGCTGGAATGACCGCATTGTTCAAAGAAAGTGTTGAGGCATCTCGGATTGCCGCGATTATCATCGAACCGGTGCAGGGCGAGGGCGGTTTCTACCAAGCCCCCGACGCCCTTCTGGTCGCGTTGCGAGCCCTGTGTGACGAACACGGTATTTTGCTGATAGCAGATGAAGTGCAAACTGGGTTTGCCCGTACAGGCAAGATGTTTGCGATGGAACATTCCAGCGTGAATGCGGACCTTACCGCGATGGCCAAAGGTCTGGCTGGTGGCATGCCGTTGTCGGCGGTAACCGGCCGTGCCGACATTATGGATCACGTCGGCCTCGGTAGTATTGGCGGCACTTATGGCGGGAACCCCTTGGCCGTCGCCGCAAGCCTCGCTGTGTTGGATATCATTGAAAAAGAAGGGCTTTGTACAAGGGCCAATATGTTGGGAACGGTCCTGCGTGATCGTCTGAACAGTCTGCGCGCGCAGGTGCCCGAGATCGCCGAAGTGCGGGGGCCGGGCTTCATGGTTGCCGTTGAATTTCGCGATCCCCTGACAAACGCACCACTTGGCGCCTTAGCGAATGGTGTCAAAGAGGAGGCACGCGTACGCGGGCTGCTGCTGCTGACGTGTGGCGCGGACGGGAATGTCGTACGTTTCCTCGCACCGCTTACCATCCCACAAGACCATTTTGACGAGGCGCTGGATATTCT